>CAYLUS010000006.1:0-73998 GCA_964386975.1 uncultured Methylococcus sp. | reverse complement strand
GGATTCCATCCGGGCAATGTGGCCGATGGACTGAATGATGCCAGTGAACATAGTGCAATGGTGAAAAGTAGCGTTGATCTGAGGGGTGCGGCTTACTGCGCGCCCGGATCTGTGAAGGAAAGCAGAAGATCACGACCGATGTTGCGCGGCGGATGGAGTTCCACCTCGACCCGCTGGCTCATCCGCGTCATGCCCTCCAGAGAAAAAAGTCCCCGGCCTTGATCTCCAAGGACCACGGGCGCCATGTAAATCATCCATTCATGCACCCAATGTCCCGCCAGCAACTGACCGTTGAGGGTGGGGCCGGCTTCGACCAGAATCTCGTTGTAGGCCTCGCATCCAAGCCATTCCATGACCTCCGCGAGGTCCAGACGGCCGTCGGGTGCTCGGGGCAGGCGAATGATTTCCATGCCGTGCAGATCGCGCCGTTCAGGTGCGCCCTCACAGGTAAGAATGATGCAACGGCCGGGTGTTGCGCTCATTGCCAGAGGCGCTTGAGCACGCAAGTTGGAGTCGAGAATGATCCGATCAGGTTGGCGGATATCCTCCGCTCCCTCGAGACGGGCATTGAGACGGGGATCATCGGCAAGGACCGTTCCAATCCCAGTCATTATCGCCGAACTTCTGGCGCGCAGGCGATGCACATCCTGTCTGGATTCAGGACCGGTGATCCAGCGGCTTTCTCCCGATGCCATGGCGGTTCGGCCATCAAGGCTCATGGCCAATTTGCTGCGAACCCAGGGTTTTCCATGGCGCATCCGATGAAGAAAGCCCGGATTCAGCCGCTCGGCATCCCGGCCCAGGAGGCCGGATCGCGCGTCAATCCCCGCTTGCCGAAGGGCATCAAGGCCCTTGCCGGCCACGGCCGGGTTAGGATCTTTCATGGCGGCGACCACACGCTGGATCCCGGCTTCGATCAGCGCCACAGAACATGGCGGCGTTTTGCCATGATGACAGCAGGGCTCCAAAGTGACATAGGCCGTCGATCCCTGAGCCTTGGGGCCTGCCATCATCAGGGCATGCACCTCGGCGTGGGGACCGCCGGCCCGTTGATGCCATCCCTCGCCGACGATTTGCCCCTCTTTGACCAACACGCAGCCCACGCGCGGGTTTGGATCCGTCGTGAATAGCCCCCGGCTTGCGAGTTCGATGGCCCGGATCATGAAGCGATGATCCAGCGGAGAGAAATTCTCCAGATTTTCGGTCACGTTATCTTTTGGAGCATCCAGGAAAGCGCGGCAAGTGGGTCAGGGGCTCGACTCCGGCCCCGGCTCCAGTTCGAGGTGTTCAATGACCTCGCGGAACTCGTTGACATCCTGAAAGCTCCTGTAAACAGAGGCAAAGCGAATGTAGGCCACATGATCCATGCGCGCGAGTTCGCGCATCACGCTCTCGCCAATCTGACGCGAGGCGATTTCCCGCTCGCCCGTGGAGAGGAGTTTTTTCTTGATCCGGTTAATCGCCGATTCAATCTGATCGCTGCCGACCGGTCGTTTTTCCAATGCCCTTAGAATGCCTGCACGCAGCTTGTCTTCACGGAAGGGTTCGCGATTCCCGTTGGTTTTGACGACCCGCGGCATGGTGAGTTCTGCGGTTTCAAACGTGGTGAAACGCTCTCTGCACTCGGTGCACTCCCGTCGCCTTCTGACCTGATCCCCTTCCTGAGACAGTCTTGAGTCAATGACGCGGGTGTCCAAGGCTCCACAGAAGGGGCATCTCATGGCGTGGATCCCAGAATCAGTCGGGGTAGACCGGATACAAGCGGCAGATCTGCGCGACATCACCCCGGACGCGCTCAATCACACTCTCGTTCTCAAGGTCATCGATGACATCACAGATCCAGTCAGCCAGCCGGATGCAGTCCTCTGCCGTGAATCCACGGGTGGTTACAGCCGGTGTACCGATTCGAATGCCGCTGGTCACAAAGGGTGACTGTGGATCATTCGGCACGGCATTTTTGTTAACGGTAATGTGCGCACGCCCAAGAGCCGCATCAACGGCCTTGCCCGTGACGCCCCGGGCAATCAGATCAACCAGCATCAGATGGTTGTCGGTACCACCTGAGACAATCTTGAGGCCACGCGCCATGAACCGGTCTGCCATTGCGCGGGCGTTGGTCACGACCTTTTCCTGATAGCTGCGGAATTCCGGTTGCATGGCCTCTTTCAGCGCAACGGCCTTGGCAGCGATCACATGCATCAGCGGCCCCCCCTGAATCCCGGGAAAAACCAGCGAATTCAGTTTCTTCTCGATTTCCTCATTGCCACGAGTCAGGATCAGGCCGCCACGGGGACCCCTGAGGGTCTTGTGGGTCGTGGTGGTGGTCACATCCGCGATCTGGACAGGGCTCGGGTAGGTTCCGGCTGCCACCAATCCCGCCACATGGGCCATGTCGACCAGAAGGTAGGCCCCGATTTCATCGGCAATTCGGCGAAAACGGTCCCAGTCTACGATGCGGCTATAGGCAGAAAAGCCAGCAACGATCATTTTGGGGCGGTGCTCCCGTGCGAGCATTTCAACCTGCTCATAGTCGATAAGCCCGGTATTGGTATCAAGGCCATACTGCACCGCATTGTAGAGTTTGCCCGAAAAATTGACTTTGGCGCCATGGGTCAGATGTCCACCATGCGCGAGACTCATGCCGAGCACGGTATCTCCCGGATTCAGGAGGGCCATGTAGGCAGCGGCATTAGCCTGAGATCCGGAGTGCGGCTGAACGTTGGCATAAGGGCAGCCAAATACGGCTTTGGCGCGTTCGATGGCAAGCACCTCCACCGTGTCGACATTTTCACAGCCGCCGTAGTAGCGCTTGCCGGGGTAACCCTCGGCGTATTTATTGGTCAGGACCGTTCCTTGGGCTTCAAGAACGCGCGGGCTGGCATAGTTTTCCGATGCAATCAGCTCGATATGATCCTCTTGGCGTTGAACTTCGGCACGGATCGCTGCGGCCAATTCATCGTCAAATCCGGCAATTTCCATTCCTTTGCTGAACATGTTCAATTCGTAACGTTGGGGGGGATGAAGGGGAGGCGGGTCGATGGTTCAAACCAGCCCGACTTATAGCAGAAAAGCCGCACCAAGGCACTTCCCGAGGAATCTAGGAGGTGCCGACAAGCCCAAGGATCGTCTCCTTGAGGGTTTGGATCTGGGCGGGATCGGTGAGCGGCTGGTCATCATGATCGGTCAGGTAGAAGATGTCTTCGGCCCGGCTGCCTATGGTTGATATACGGGCATTGGCCAAGCGGATGTCACAAAGCGAGAAGGCCCGACCCAGCTTTGACAGCAAGCCGGGTCTGTCGGTTGCAATCAGTTCGAGAATCGTGTGGCGCTGATGTCCGTCCTCATGAAAATAGAGTTGGGTGGGGACGGGGAAATGTTTGATCTGCCGGGATTCACGGCGCTGAACCTTAAAGGGCGCCTGCGACTGGCCTGAAAGGCACTCCCTGAGCTTGTTGCAAATCTGAATCTGTCGCGTCGGGTCCCGGATCGGGTCACCGGATTGCTCAAGCACATGGTAACTCTGAAGGACGTGATCCTCGGTGCAGGTGATGATGCGTGCGTCAAAAATGGTCAGGTTGAGTTGATCCAGAACCGCTGTTGCATGCGCGAAGATAAAGTCATGCGGCTGTGCATATATGAAAACCTCGGCACTGCCTCTATGGCTAACCGGTCTGAGCAGGACCAGAGGCAGATCCTGGGTGGTGGCGTGCGTCAGTGCGATGGTGTGCCACGCGACTTCCTCCGGGTGGTAGCGCAGAAAATATTCATCACTGAACACCCGGCTCCAGGTTTTCTGGATCAGCGCTTCACTGATCCCAAGGGCGCGCAGCAGGGAGTGACTCTCCCGTTTAACGGCATCCACCTTTTCTGCCAGTTCCAGCGGTTTTTGGAGTCCGCGGCGGAATACCCAGCGGGTTTGCAGGTAGAGTTCTCTCAGCAAGGCATCCTTCCAGGAGTTCCAGAGATTCGGATTGGTCGCACGAATATCGGCCACCGTCAGGAGATACAGGTGATCCAGCGCGGTTTGGTCGGCGACCGCTGTTGCAAAGGCGTGGATCTCCTCCGGGTCATTGATGTCCTTACGCTGTGCAGTCAATGACATCAGCAAGTGGTTTTGCACCATCCAGGCAACCAAATTACTTTCGCGGGTGCTGAGTCCGTGCTTGAGGCAGAAGTCCCGGGCAATTCCGGCACCGATCTGGGAATGATCGCCGCCACTGCCTTTGGCAATGTCATGCATCAAAGCCCCTAGGTAGAGGAGTTCGGGTTTCTCGATGAGGCAGAAAACCTCGTGGATGAGTGGGTGATCCTGCCGGTGGGCTTCCAACGCGAACCGCCTTAAGTTCCTGACGACGAACAGGGTATGTTCATCCACGGTATAGACATGGAAGAGATCGTATTGCATGCGACCTACGACCCGGCTGAAGGCTGGAATGTAGGCCGCCAGGACGCCGTAGCGGTTCATTCTTCGAAGCTGGTGCGTAACGCCGATCGGCTGCCTCAGAATCTGCATGAACAGCTCGCACGCTCTGGCATCATTCCGGAACGTGTCATCGATGAGATAGAGGTGCTGTCGAATCAGACGAATGGTTGATGCGCGGATGCCCTTGAGTGAGGGTGAGGTCTGCAGCAAGAGGAATATCTTGAACAGGATCAGCGGGTTTTCCCGGAACACTTCGGGACGGCGGACCTCGGCGAACTGATTGACGGCCTGAAAGTGCTCGTCGATGGGCTCAATATCGGCTGCCAGATGGCTTCGTAGTGCCACTTCCTGAAACAGTTGCAACAGCAGTTCGTTCAGGCGTTCAAGGCCCATGACGGTCCGATAGTAAAGCTGCATGAACTGCTCAACCGCCTTGTTGATGCTCTCATCCTGAACGCCAAACCTGCGGGCGAGATCCTTCTGGTATTCAAACAGCAGCCGATCTTCGCAGCGGCCGGTCATAACGTGCAGGCAAAAACGGATTTCCCAGAGAAAGTCCCGGGATTTGATGAGTTCGGCGTGCTCGTCCTCGGTAAGCCAGCCGAGTTCGACCAGATCCAGAACGCGGCTGTTGTAGTGGCGCTTGATGATCCAGTTGATGTTCTGGATGTCTCTCAATCCACCGGGCCCTTCCTTGATGTTGGGTTCGAGGTTATAGGCCGTGTCATGGTATTTCGCGTAGCGGGCGGCTTGTTCCTCCAGTTTGGCTCGGAAAAAGTCCGCCGAGGGCCAGAGATGATCCGGTGCCGTCTCGCGAGCCAGTTGCTCAAAGAGGCGCTCGGAGCCAAGGACGAGCCGGCTCTCGAGGAGGTTGGTCATGACGGTTTGATCCGCGCCGGCTTGTTCGACGCATTCGCTGATGGTTCTGACGCTCTGGGCCGGTTTGAGGCCGATGTCCCAGAGAAAACTCAGGAAGGCTGAGACCGCTGCATCACTTGCTGCATCATTTTTGGCGCCGGGCTCGATGAGGATCAGGATATCGATGTCAGAGTAGGGATGAAGCTCCCGTCGTCCATAGCCGCCAACGGCGATCAGGCTGCAGGACTCAGGCGTTGGCGGCAGGAACTGCCCCCAGGCGATCGACAGCACCTCATCGGTGAAGTCTGCGCGTTGACGGATCAGCGTCGCCGCAGGCGTGCCGTTATGAAAGGCGTCTTCAAGTGCACTCTGGTACGCCTTGATGCAGTCGCTGAAAACTTGGTGAAGATCTCCGGGGGCGTGCCGGCCGTTCTCAACCCAGTTCCTGAGAATTGCGGTGTTCAAGCTGTTTCGCTTCCTCGCTCCTCAGCGTCAGTATTTCATGGCCGGTCTCGGTGACCAGGATGGTATGTTCCCATTGCGCCGACAGACTGCGGTCCTTGGTTACGGCGGTCCAGCCATCGGGCAGGATTTTCACATGCCGCTTGCCAAGGTTAATCATGGGTTCGATGGTAAAGGTCATTCCTGGTTCCAGGACGGGGCCGGTGTTGGCCTTGCCGTAGTGGAGAACCTGGGGGTCTTCATGAAATTTGCGACCGATTCCATGTCCGCAGAACTCCTCAACTACGCTGTAGCCGTGCCCCTCTGCGTACTGCTGGATGGCGTGGCCAATGTCGCCAAGACGGGCACCCGGGCGAACGCAGTCGATTCCCCGATAGAGCGCCTCCTGGCACACCTTGCAGAGCCTGCTGGCCTTAAGTGGTACTTCGCCGACCAGAAACATCTGGCTGGTATCGCCGTGAAAGCCGTCCTTGATCACGGTGATGTCAACATTGACGATGTCACCGCTTTTGAGCAGCTTAGGACCGGGAATGCCGTGACAGACCGTATGGTTCACCGAGGTACAAATCGATTTTGGAAACCCTTTGTAATTGAGGGGGGCGGGAATGACTTTCTGCTCATTGACCATGTACTTATGGCAGATGCGGTCGATTTCCTCGGTCGTCACGCCAGGCACGACATAGGGGGCGATCATCTCCAGCACTTCGGCTGCCAGGCGTCCGGCTTCCCGCATCAAATCGATTTCTTGGGCGGTTTTGATCGAGGCGCTCATGGGGGTGCAGGTCGTTGTTTTTAAAGTTGAAAGGGTTTACCGAAGGAAACCACGAGCCCGGTCCGAGGCGGTGGACATGGTTTGCTGGAGCAAGCCGTTCATGGTATAAAGGCCTGCTTTTTTTAGCAACTACACACACGTACCGACACGTTCTGCAGGGTGCTCCTGACGGTTCGACCACCGTCCACGGGTCGCAGTTCGGGGTGCGTGGAGGCCTAACCCAAACCATCTCTAGGAGTTATAAATGTCGAACGTGACAATGCGTCAAATGCTTGAGGCCGGGGTCCACTTCGGTCACCAGACGCGTTATTGGAATCCCAAGATGGCGCCGTTTATCTACGGTGCCCGCAGCAATATTCACATTATCAACCTTGAAAAGACACTTCCGCTTTTCAAGGACGCCATGGCTTACCTGGAACAGGTAGCGGCCAAGCGGGGCAAAATCCTCTTTGTCGGTACCAAGCGCACCACGCGCTCGGTGGTCCAGGATGAGGCGCTCCGCTGTGGCATGCCTTTTGTTAATCATCGCTGGCTCGGCGGCATGCTGACCAACTTCAAGACCATCAAGCAGTCCGTTGCGCGGATGAAAGAGTTGGAAGCCATGCGTGATGATGGACGCCTTCAGCGCTTCAGCAAGAAAGAAGGTCTTGGCATGATGCGCGAGCTCGACAAGCTGGTAAACAGCATGGGCGGTATCCGCGACATGGATCGCCTGCCTGACGTGCTGTTCGTGCTGGATGTCGGTTACGAGCATAACGCCATCAGCGAAGCGCACAAGCTGGGTATCCCGGTGGTAGGCATCGTTGATACCAACAACAATCCGACCGGTATTGATTTCATTATCCCGGGTAATGATGACTCGATTCGTGCGGTACAGCTTTATGTTCAAACCGCAGCGACCTCGATCCTCCAGGGCAAGGCGAACAGCCTCTCAATGCCTGGTGGTGAGGATGAGTTTGTTGAAATGGATGCCGTTCCGGCAGCCGCCGAAGCAGCCGAGTAACCCTCGGGTTCTTGCATCAACCGGCCCTGCCGCAAAGGCAGGGAAACGGGGAAGACGCCTCCACCCATTGGGGGCGTTTTTCTAGGCAGAACGTCTGCCGGTACGGGATCGTTTTCTGAATTTTTGATTTAAGAGGATTAGGTTCATGTCGAACATTACGGCTGGAATGGTGAAGGAACTGCGTGAGCGCACGGGTTCTGGAATGATGGAATGCAAGAAGGCGCTGACCGAGACGAACGGTGACCTTGAAGCAGCGGTTGAGCTGATGCGTAAGGCGGGTCTGGCCAAAGCCGACAAGAAGTCCGGTCGCACGGCCGCAGAGGGATGCGTCTGCTGCAAGGCAAGTGCCGATGGCAAGCGTGCCGCCATCGTCGAGGTCAACAGCGAAACGGATTTCGTCGCCAAAGGCGATGACTTCATCAATTTTGCCAATCTGGTCGCACAAGTGGCTCTGGATTCGGAGGCAACCACCCTCGAGGGCTTGCTGGAGAGCAAGAATCCGGCAACCGGCGAAAGCATTGAAGAGACCCGCCGTGCCATGATTGCAAAGATCGGTGAGAACATTGCCGTTCGTCGCTTTGAGCGCTTCAGTGCGCCTGCCGGTCTGGTCGCAAACTACCTGCATGGCAGCCGAATCGGCGTTCTCGTCGAACTCGACGGCGGCGATGCAGAACTCGGCAAGGACATTGCCATGCATGTCGCAGCCAGCAAGCCGAATTGCGTCGATGAGTCAGGGGTTGACCCGGAACTGATCGAAAAGGAAAAGGCCATTTTCAGCGCGCAAGCCGAAGCTTCAGGAAAGCCGGCGAACGTCGTTGAAAAGATGGTCGAGGGTCGCATCAAGAAGTTCCTGGGTGAGATCACGCTGGTCGGTCAGCCGTTCGTCAAGGATCCCGACCAGACCGTCGCCAAGCTTCTGGCGGACAAGGGCGCAAAAGTGGCCCGTTTTGTCCGCCTAGAAGTCGGTGAGGGCATCGAGAAAGTCGAAAGCAATTTCGCCGAGGAAGTCATGGCCCAGGTTCGGGCTTCTTGATAACCTTTTGAGCCGGGTCCGGGGCACGGGTCTACGCCCTCCCCCGGACGGCTTGAGTTCACCTGTTAGCCACCGCTCCGAGGAGGATTCATGACTGCCCCAACATACACCCGCATCTTGCTCAAACTGAGTGGCGAGGCCCTCATGGGGGATCGTGGCGCCGGGATCGATGGGGCCGTGATCGGTCGGCTGGCTCAGGAGATTGCCGAACTCTGTGCATTTGGCGTGCAGGTCGGTTTGGTCATCGGGGGTGGGAACATCATCCGCGGTGCCCAGACGGCAGGGCAGGGTCTTGAGCGGGCCACGGGGGACTACATGGGCATGCTGGCCACCGTGCTCAATGCCCTGGCCATGCAAGATGCGATTGAACATCAGGGCCGCCCGGTACGGGTCATGTCGGCGCTGAAAATCAATCAGGTTTGTGAGGACTACATCAGAAGGCGTGCGATTCGCCATCTGGAAAAAGGCCGCGTCACCATTTTCGCGGCGGGAACGGGCAATCCGTTTTTTACGACCGATACCGCAGCAAGCCTGCGGGCCATTGAAATTGGGGCTGATCTGCTGATCAAGGCCACCAAGGTGGATGGGGTTTACAGCGATGATCCTGTGAAAAACCCCGCCGCTTCGTTTTATAAGCGACTGACCTATGATGAGGCGCTCGATCAGCGATTGAGCGTGATGGACGCGACCGCACTGGTCCTGTGTCGCGATCACAACATGCCTTTGCGAGTCATGAATGTCTTTGAGCCGGGTGCCGTCATGCGTCTGGTCAGGGGAGAGGACATTGGCTCCTTGATTGAAACGGGGAAAAAACCATGATCGAAGATATCCAGAAGCGAACCGCCGAGCGGATGGGCAAGAGTGTTGATGCGCTCAAGTTGGAGTTAGCCAAGATTCGAACGGGTCGGGCCCATCCAAGCCTTCTCGATCACATCACCGTGTCTTATTACGGAAACGATGTGCCCCTGAGCCAAGTTGCCAACGTCACCATCGAGGACGCAAGGACGCTTGCCGTCTCTCCCTGGGAGCGGACCATGGTCCAGGCAATCGAGAAAGCGATCATGACCTCTGATCTGGGACTCAATCCCAATACCGCCGGGACCGTGATCCGTGTACCCATGCCACCCCTGACCGAGGAACGCCGCAAGGACTTGGTCAAAGTGGCGCGTCATGAAGCCGAGAACTCCCGTGTAGCGGTGCGCAACATCCGTCGAGATGCCAACACAGACCTCAAGAATGCGGTCAAGGACAAGTTGATTTCCGAGGATGCCGAGCGAAAGAGTGTGGAACAGGTCCAGAAGTTGACCGATCAGTACGTCAAGGAAGTCGATGCCCTGCTCGAGCAAAAGGAAAAGGATCTTCTGGCCATCTGAGCCGGGTTTGACCTTGTCACGGATCATGAGGCCGAGCGCGGATTCGCATGACTGACCCTCTCCTCGAGCGTTCCGATCCGGGGTTGCCACGTCACGTGGCCATCATCATGGATGGCAACGGTCGCTGGGCTAAATCCCGATATTTGCCGCGGCCGGCAGGTCACAAGGCCGGCGTCACCTCGGTGCGCAAGACGGTCGAGAAGTGCATCGAACGTGGCATTGAAGTGCTCACTCTGTTTGCTTTCAGCAGCGAGAACTGGCGGCGCCCGGTTCAGGAAGTCTCCCTGTTGATGGAGCTATTTATGGCCAGTCTCGAGCGCGAGACCCAAAAGCTGCATCGAAATGGCGTGCGCCTTCGGATCATTGGCGATCGTGAGGCGTTCGCCCCGGTGCTTCGTGAAAAAATCGCCGAGGCCGAAGCCATGACGGCGGCGAACACCCGGCTGCAACTGGTCATCGCCGCAAATTACGGCGGACGTTGGGATATAACTCAGGCCGCACGAAAATTGGCTGAACAGGTGCAAAGCGGGACGTTGGCGCCTGCTGCCATCACCCCCGAAGTGCTGGAGTCGGCGATGGTGCTCGCTGATCTCCCCGAGCCCGATCTTTTCATCCGCACCGGTGGTGAGCAGCGCATCAGCAACTTTCTGCTCTGGCAGTTGGCCTACACCGAGCTCTACTTTACCCCGCTCCTGTGGCCCGACTTTGATGAGAAGGCCTTCGAAGAGGCGCTTCACAGTTTCGCCAGTCGCCAGCGACGCTTTGGCTACACCGGCGACCAAATTGACCGAATCAAGACCCCTTAAGAGGTCCCTTTCACGTTCCCGACGGATCACACCATGTTAAGAAACCGCATCATTACCGCAAGTATCCTCGCGCCCTTGATCATCGCCGCCGTGTGGTGGCTGCCTGCGGACGGCTTTGCTGCACTTTGGGGATTTTTCATCCTTCTAGCCGCCTGGGAATGGGGTGGGCTTTGTGCGCTTGAAGCCAAGGGTCGCGTGCTGTTTCTGGCAGGGCTTTTGAGTCTTATGGTTCTGGCGCGTGTTTTTGCCCTTTATTGGGCGCCGGGGGAACTCCCGATCTGGTTCTATGGAACTGCGGTAGTTTGGTGGGCGCTGTGGGGATTGGCGTTTCGACGGTTTCCGGAAAAACTGGTCCCTTACCCCTATCCCTGGGCGGCGCGTCTTGGTGCGGGTCTCTTCATCCTGTTCAGTGGTTGGGCGCTCATGGTCTGGTTGCGACTCAATTTTTCATCGTTTCAGGTGCTCTACCTGCTGCTACTGATCTGGTTGGCAGACATTGCGGCCTACTTCACCGGCAAGAACTGGGGTTTCACCAAACTGGTCCCGGCTATCAGCCCCGGCAAGACGGTCGAAGGCGTTTACGGGGCCCTGTTTGCCGCCGTCGGCTTTGCCATCGTCGTGGGGTTTGTCGCTGATCTTGAAACCATGAGCAAGGTGGATTTTGTCTTTCTTTCGGTCATGACCGTGGCTTTTTCGATTTGTGGGGATCTGGTCGAAAGCCTGGCGAAGCGAGTCAGAGGCGTCAAGGACAGTGGTGGACTTCTGCCTGGCCATGGGGGAGTCCTTGATCGGATCGACAGCCTGCTCTCCGGTGTTGCGGTTTTTTATGCAGGCTCTCTGCTGATCCCGATTTTCTTGCAGATCGGCCCGGCGCAGGCGCCGGAGTTGGTCTTGGGGGAAGAGAATATGCCATCGCTTGAAACCATGCCAAGCGACCATCACTTTGATGGGCCGATGGAAGTGCCTGGTGAATCCGCCGAAGAGGCGGCCCCTGCGGAACCGGCGGCACCCGCCCCCGCAGCGCCGGTGAAAAAGCCGGTAGCCCCCTTGAAACCCAAGTCAACCCAAAAAACCAACCCGCGGGTCAATTAGGCATGAAAGGTCTTTGCGTTCTCGGTTCGACCGGATCGATTGGTGTCAGCACACTGGATGTCGCAGGGCGACATCCGGATCGGTATCGGGTCATCGCATTAACGGCGCAGCGCAACGTAGAGCGCATGCTTGAACAGTGTCTAAGGTTCAAGCCGGCCTTTGCGGTGATGATTGATGAGGTCGCCGCGACCGAGTTGCGATCGGGACTCCGAGCGGCAGGCAATACCCGCACGGAGGTTCTGTCCGGGGCATCAGCCCTTGAGACGGTCAGCGTGCTGGATGAAGTCGATTCTGTCATGGCCGCCATCGTCGGTGCGGCCGGTTTGCTGCCAACCCTTGCGGCAGCAAGAGCCGGCAAGACGGTCCTTTTGGCCAACAAGGAGGCGCTGGTCATGTCAGGGCCCCTGTTCATGGCCGCCGTCGCCGAATCAGGTGCGGATTTGTTGCCCATCGATAGTGAGCACAACGCCATTTTTCAATGTATGCCGGCCAATTATCATGCCGGTCGGGATGCACCCGAAGTTCGTCGTATTCTGTTGACGGCCTCTGGAGGGCCTTTCCTCAGGAAGGATCTGGCGTCCCTTCACCATGTCACCCCGGATGAAGCGGTAGCGCACCCGAATTGGGTCATGGGTCGCAAAATTTCGGTTGATTCAGCGACCATGATGAACAAGGGTCTTGAATTGATCGAGGCGTGCCTTTTGTTTAATGCACCCCCTTCCAAAGTGCAGGTCGTCGTTCATCCGCAGAGTGTCATCCATTCAATGGTCGATTATGTGGATGGGACCGTGCTGGCGCAGATGGGTAACCCTGACATGCGAATCCCGATCGCACACGCGATGGCATGGCCTGAACGATTTGACTCCGGCGCCGAACCCTTGGACCTTTTCTCGGTCAAACGACTTGATTTTGAAGCGCCAGACTTTGACCGTTTCCCGTGTCTTAAGCGTGCCTACGAGGCAGTTGAAGCAGGAGAAACCATGCCGGCCATTTTGAATGCGGCCAATGAAATTGCGGTGGATTGCTTCTTAAACGGGGGGATTCGTTTCACGGCCATCCCGGACGTGATTCGTCACTGCATGGACCAGATTGCAGTTACCCACGCCAAAGACATTCCTGAGGTTTTGGAGGCCGATCGCAAGGCCAGAGAAGTGGCGCGGACCTACATTCAAAAGTTAGCCGGTTAACGTCTCATCCCTGAATGCCTGAATGACATCCATTGCCCATACTGTTTTCTTTTTCTTCGTCGCACTCGTCATCCTCATCGCAGTCCACGAGTACGGCCACTTCTGGGTGGCCCGCAAGCTGGGCGTCAAGGTGCTCCGATTTTCGCTGGGGTTTGGCCGTGTCATCTGGCGTCGCCAGAAGTCCCCGGATGACACGGAGTTTACGCTGTCAATCCTGCCGCTCGGTGGCTATGTTCGCATGGTGGATGAGCGTGAGGCGCCGGTCGCCAATGCCGATCTCAAATTTGCCTTCAACCGCCAACCGGTCCTTTCCCGGGCAGCGATCGTCGCTGCAGGACCCGTGGCCAACTTCCTGCTGGCCATTCTGATTTACTGGGGATCGCTTTTTTTGGGAGAGACCGGTACCCGGCCGTTAGTGGGTGATCTGGATCCAGCCAGTGTCGCGGCGCAGGCCGGTTTCAAGCCGGGTGATGAGATCCTCGCTGTGGAGGGGCGCAAGACACCGACGTGGTCAATGGCTGTTGGCCACATCATGGAGCGCGCACTGGACGAGGCACCCATTCAGGTCGAGGTTACCTCAAAAGAGGGGGTCCATAGAAACCTTCAAATCGCCTTGGTGGCTGCGGCAGCCGAGAAACCGGACGCGCTCTTCAAGCGTCTGGGTCTGACTCCTTACGATCCCCCGATTGAGCCTGTGCTGGAGCGTGTTGAGCCAGGCAGTCCTGCCGAAAAGGCGGGCCTTCGGGCAGGCGATCGGCTGCTGACCATGGATGGCAAGCCGGTTGCGCACTGGAAACAGTGGGTGGAGTGGGTCAGGTCCCACCCCGAGCAGGCAGTGATCAATCGCATCGAGCGTGATGGTGCGCGCCTCACGATCAGCGTGACCCCTTCACGGGTGGAATCCAAGGAGGGTGCGTATGGTCGGGTCGGGGCCATTGTCCACATTCCTGAGGCCTTAAGTCAGGCCATGATCGTGCATTACCGACTGGGGCCCGTGGAGGCGCTGAGGGCAGCCTCAGAGCGCACCTATGATTACTCGCTGGCGACGGTGAAAATGGCCGGCAAGATGCTGGTTGGGCGGGCGGCGGTCGACAACCTCAGCGGACCGATCAGTATTGCTCAGTATGCAGGTCAGTCGGCGAGTCTCGGATTTGGTCATTTCATGCACTTCCTCGCGCTGGTCAGTATCAGTCTTGGCGTTCTGAATCTCTTGCCGATCCCCGTCCTCGACGGGGGGCATCTGGTCTTTTTTGGGCTGGAGGCCCTCATGGGCAGGCCGCTTTCTGAAAAAACCCAGATGCTCTTTCAACAGGTCGGCATGGCCATCCTGATCTCCCTCATGTTGCTCGGCTTCTATCTGGATATCGGCCGATTGTTGGCGCCCTCTCCCTAACCTTTGGAGTTCCTATGACTGCTTTTTTAAAGATGGTACTCGCGAGCCTGATGCTCATTTCAGGCGCAGCGCACGCCGACTCGCATGCCATCGAGGCAGCCCTTAAAAAGACTTTGCCGAGCATCAAGCCCGACGCCATTAATGAGTCCCCGATCAAGGGTCTCTATGAGGTCATTGTGGGTGCCCGGATGTTTTACGTCTCGGAAAACGGCCAGTACCTGATCCATGGCTCGATGATTGATCTTGCAACACGCGAAGATCTTTCTGAAAAGCGCTTGTCAGGTGCGCGCTTGAAGGCGCTGGACAAGATCGGCATCGACAACATGATTGTTTTCAAGCCGAAGATCGCCAAGCATCTGGTCTATGTCTTCACCGACATCGATTGTGGCTATTGCCGGAAACTGCATTCGGAAATCGACAGCTACCTGCGTGAGGGCATCGAGGTTCGTTACCTCTTCTTCCCGCGCGCCGGCAAGGATACGGATTCTTACTACAAGGCGGTCACGGTCTGGTGTGCAAAGGATCGCAATGCTGCCCTGACGCGGGCAAAATCAGGGGAAAGCCTGGCTCGGAAAACCTGTAAAAATCCGATTGACGAGCATATGGCATTGGCAACCGCCATGGGCGCCAATGGAACGCCCATGATCGTGACCGAGAAAGGCTTGATTCTGCCCGGTTATGTCCCGGCTCAAGAGCTACTGAAAACGCTCGAGGAGCAGCCGGAGACCCTTCCTGAGGGCGTCAAGGAAAAAGCCGCCCAAGGTAGCGACAAGAACTGATCCGCCAGAATTCGGCGTCCCATGCCCGCGCCCCCACGAAGGGGGCGTGCGGTGTCCTCCTAGGGTTTCAAGTCCTTCAGCCTGAATAAGAGATCCAGCGCTTCGCGGGGCGAGAGCGTGTTGGGGTCGGTGTTCTCAAGTAGCTCCAATGCCGGATGGACCTCAAGCGATGCAAAGAGATCCAGTTGCACGCCCTTGCGGGTGCTCGGTCGTTCGCGAACGGCTCTCTCTTCCAGCTGGATCAGGCGCTCACGGGCCCGCTTGACCACGGCGGGCGGTACGCCCGCCAGTGCCGCGACCTGAAGCCCGTAACTCTGATTGGCGGGCCCCTCCTTGACTGCATGCAGGAACACCACGCCCTGGCTGTGTTCTGCCGCATCCAGATGGACGTTGGCGACGCCGGCACAGGTCTGAGCCAAGGTGATCAATTCGAAATAATGGGTAGCAAACAGGGTAAAGGATTGCGCCTTTTCTGCGAGGTGCTCGGCCGCTGCGAAGGCCAGAGAGAGTCCATCGAAGGTGCTGGTGCCCCGCCCGACTTCATCCATGAGAACCAGACTCAGCGGGCCCGCATGATGCAGGATATTGGCGGTTTCGGTCATTTCGACCATGAACGTGGATCGTCCGCTGGCCAGATCATCAGAGGCACCGATGCGGGTAAAGATCCGATCAATCGGGCCGATGCGTGCGGCATCGGCCGGGACGTGGCTGCCGATGTGCGCCATCAGGACAATGATGGCGGCCTGACGCATGTAGGTCGACTTGCCCCCCATGTTGGGGCCTGTAATGACCAGCATGCGTCGCTCGGGGCCAAGTTCGAGGTCATTGGCAACAAAGGGTTCTCTAAGGACGCTTTCGACTACCGGATGACGCCCACCCCGAATCGAGAGACCCGGCGTCGGGGTCAATTGCGGCCGCACGAAACCTAACTGCCCGGCACGTTCTGCGAGATTGGTCAGGACATCGATTTCGGCGAGCCCTTCAGCCAGTGCCTTTAGCGGCTGAAGCTCCATGCTCAGCTGAGCGAGCAAGGCATCGAACAGGGTTTTTTCAAAGGCAAGTGCCCGCTCCCGAGCGCTCAGGACCTTGTCTTCGAATGCTTTCAACTCAGGGGTGATATAGCGTTCGACGCCTTTAAGCGTTTGTCTTCGAATGAAATGGGGGGGCACTTGCTCGGCCAACGAGCGGGAAAGTTCAAGGTAAAAACCCTGGACCCTGTTGAATCCGATCTTGAGGCCGGGAAGACCGCTGGCTTCTCGTTCACGGGCTTCAAGCTCGATCAGAAATTGATCATGGTTTTGGCTCAGCAGCCGCAGCGCGTCGAGTTCTGGATGATAGCCTTGAGCAATGACCCCCCCCTCGCGAATCAAGGTGGGGGGATCATCGACAATTGCCTTTTGGATGAGGGACAGGACCTCAGGTCGGGGGGCGATGTTGTTTCTAAGATTTTTCGCAAGCCGGCCTTCGATGGGGGCCATGTGGGCGTTGATTTCAGGAAGACTTTCAAGCGCTGCCCTCAATGTCGTGAGGTCCCTGGGGCGCGCGTTGCCCAATGCGATGCGGGAGACGATGCGTTCGACATCACCGATTTTTCGCAAAAGGGCACGGACTGGCGCATCGATGCGCGCATCTCGAATCTGGTCGATCGTGTCATAGCGTGCCTCGAGCGTTTGCGGGTCTCTGAGCGGCTGGTGAAGCCAGCGCCTGAGAAGTCGCCCGCCCATGGCGGTAACGGTATGATCAAGCACGCCGAAAAGCGTTAGTTCGAGGCGCCCCGAGGGATGAAAATCCAGTTCAAGATTGCGGCGGGTTGCCGCATCGAGGACGATGACATCGTCCCGGCTTTCCAGTCGCATGCCCTGAATATGTGGCAGTGCCGACTGCTGCATGTCCTTGACATACTGAAGCAAGGCACCGGCCGCGGCGACAGGTGCCGGCCGATTCTCGCAGCCATAGGCGTCAAGGCTACCTACCGCAAACTGGCGTAGCAGCAGGTGACGTGCGCTCTCTGGATCGAAGTGCCACGCCGGCCGCCGGCTGACCCCCAACCGGCCATCCAGCAGCTGGGGCAGATGCCAGTCTTCACTGATCAGGATTTCGGCAGGATTCAGACGCTCGAGTTCGCTCTGGACCGCCTCTTCGCTGCGAAGGTCCTGGACCGAAAAGCGGCCGCCCGAGATGTCGAGAGCGGCAAGGCCAAAGCCCTTTTTCTGGTGTGAGAGCGCGACCAACAAGACATCCCGTCGATCCTCCAGCAAGGCCTCCTCTGTCACCGTTCCCGGGGTAAGGATCCGAACCACCTTTCGTTCGACCAGGCCTTTGCCGCCTGAGGGCTCTCCCACTTGCTCACAGATGGCAATCGACTGACCGTGTCGAATGAGCCGCGCCAAGTAGCCCTCTGCGGCATGGTAGGGGAGCCCGGCCATCGGGATCGGCGCGCCAGCAGATTCACCCCGCGCGGTCAGCGTGATGTCCAACAGGCGGGCGGCCTTTTGCGCATCTTCGTAAAAGAGCTCATAGAAATCGCCCATTCTGAAGAACAAAAGACGGTCGGGATGGTCCGCTTTGATGCGAAGATATTGCTGCATCAAAGGTGTGTGTTGCGAGAGGGTCGTGTCGGGTGCGCTCATGGTTTGATTTTAAAGGATCGAAAGCGTCTCCAGTTCTATGCCTTCACGGTCCTTGCGGCGGCACGGCCTGACTGGCATTGACTTCAACGGGGGTATTTGTGATTGAAGATCTTGAAGAAATGGCACGAGAGACCGGCACGCATCTGGAGGCCTTGGGACTTTGCCTGGTGACGGCGGAATCCTGCACGGGCGGGTGGATTGCCACCTGCATGACCGCGATTGCCGGAAGCTCGGCCTGGTTCGATTGTGGCTTTGTGACCTATAGCAATGCCTCCAAGTCGACGCTGCTGGGGGTGGATCCGGCGCTGATTGACGCATTTGGTGCAGTGAGCGGCGAGGTCGTTACGGCCATGGCTTTTGGGGCACTGGAGCGATCGCGGGCGGATCTTGCCGTCGCGGTCAGCGGCATTGCCGGGCCGGGTGGGGGTTCCGGGGAGAAGCCGGTGGGACAGGTCTGGCTGGCCTGGCAGCGGCGCGCTCAGCAGCCGGTGGTGGGTTGTTTTCAGTTTCAGGGAGACCGAGCAGGGATCCGGGCGCAGGCGGTCGCCCGGGCGCTGAAGGGGATAAGCGCCATGTTGTGAAGAGCGCCAGCTTTTTCGAATGCAAATTTAGCTTGTGCTAACATCCGCCCATGCCCAGAGTCCGTGCGTGACTGATTCAGGACTGGGGTGAGCGCCAGCGGCGCTGTAGCGTCGACGCTTTGGCTGTATCGCAAGGACGGTGCTATCGCCCGCCCTTGGCGGTATGAGATAATTATCAATTAGGATACGAAAATGTCAGCGACAGTTGCGATGGATGAAAACAAGCAGAAAGCCCTGAATGCAGCGCTTTCGCAAATCGAAAAGCAATTCGGCAAAGGTTCGGTCATGCGCATGGGCGATGCGCCAGCCAACCGTGATCTTGAGGTGATTCCGACCGGTTCGCTGGCGCTGGACATTGCGCTGGGCTGTGGCGGACTGCCCCGCGGTCGGATCGTTGAAATTTATGGCCCGGAGTCATCCGGCAAGACCACGCTGACGTTGGAAGTGATTGCCCAGGCCCAGAAGTTGGGTGGGGTCGCGGCTTTCATTGATGCTGAGCACGCGCTTGATCCAATCTATGCCGAGAAGATCGGCGTCAACCTCGATGAACTTTTGGTCTCGCAACCGGATACTGGCGAGCAGGCACTGGAAATTGCTGACATGCTGGTGCGTTCCGGTGGTGTCGATGTGGTCGTGGTCGACTCGGTTGCGGCGTTGACACCCAAGGCGGAAATCGAAGGCGAAATGGGGGATTCTCATGTCGGTCTGCAGGCGCGCTTGATGTCACAGGCGCTGCGCAAACTGACTGCCAATATCAAGCGTTCCAACACGCTGGTGATCTTCATCAACCAGATTCGTATGAAGATTGGCGTCATGTTTGGCAGCCCTGAAACCACGACGGGTGGCAATGCACTCAAGTTTTATGCGTCCGTCCGTCTCGATATCCGCCGGCTCGGTGCGATCAAGTCGGGTGATGAAGTGATCGGCAATGAAACCCGGGTCAAGGTGGTGAAAAACAAGGTCGCACCGCCGTTTCGCAACGCCGAGTTCGAGATTATCTATGGAGAAGGCGTCTCTCGCGAGGGTGAATTGGTGGACCTCGGCGTCGCGCATGACCTGATTCAGAAGGCAGGTTCCTGGTACAGCTATGGTGGGGACCGCATCGGTCAGGGCAAGGACAATGCCAAGACCTATCTCCATGAACACCCTGAGGCTTCTCAGCGGCTGGAGGCGCAGCTCCGGGAGAAACTCCTGACGGCGCCAGCCTCCGCGCGTGCCGCCGAGGTGCCTCTGGCTGCCGAGGATCCCTTCTGACCGAGACCGACGCGGTTCGTAACGCCATCAAGGCCGCCTGCATGCGGCAGCTGGCGCGTCGTGATTATGGGCTTGAGGAGCTGCGCCAGTGGTTGATCCTGCGGGGCTTCCCCGAACGGGAAGTCCATGAGGTCACGGACTGGTTCTGTGCCGAGGGTTACCAGAGCGACCGCCGATATGCAGAAGCCTTGAGCACCAACCGGGTGCGTCAGGGCTATGGCGAGCGGCGAATTCGGGCTGAATTGAAACACAAAAGGGTCGCTGATGCGGCCCTTGAAAATCTGGGCGGCGTAGATTGGGCCTTGCTTCTTGAAAAGACCTATCTCAGGAAGTTCGGTGCGACGGCACCCATCGATGAGAGAGAGCGCGCCGCGCGTTGGCGTTACCTCTTGCGAAGGGGCTTTGAAGGTGAAGCCATTGGGCGTTTGTTTCGCCGGTTGAGGCAGAATGACGCGGGAAATGATCATTTTTAGGAACGGCAAGATGTCTGAGGCTGAAGCATGACCAGTGGGGAACTGAGGAGTTTGTTTCTGAGCTATTTTGAGGAGCGGGGCCATAAGCCCGTTGCCTCAAGCCCATTAGTTCCGGCCAATGACCAGACGCTTTTGTTTACCAATGCCGGCATGGTCCAGTTCAAGGATGTCTTTCTCGGACGTGAAGAGAGGCCCTATGTGCGGGCGGCCTCCTCGCAGCGTTGCGTACGCGCCGGTGGCAAGCATAACGACCTGGAGAATGTCGGCTACACGGCCCGGCACCATACCTTTTTCGAAATGCTCGGCAACTTCAGCTTTGGCGATTATTTCAAAACGGAGGCCATTGAATTCGCCTGGTCCTTTCTGACTGGGGTCCTCAAAATCCCGGCAGATCGCCTGTGGGTGACGGTATACGACAAGGATCCTGAGGCGGAGCGTATTTGGATAGAGCGGGTGGGTATCGATCCCAATCGCCTGTCGCGAATTGGCAGCAAGGACAATTTCTGGAGCATGGGGGATACCGGACCTTGTGGTCCCTGCACCGAGATTTTTTATGATCACGGCGAACATATCGCGGGCGGTCCGCCCGGCTCACCGGATGAAGATGGCGATCGCTATATTGAGATCTGGAATCTGGTGTTTATGCAGTATGACCGCTCTGCCGATGGCACGCTGACCCCGTTGCCCAAGCCCTCGGTCGATACCGGCATGGGCCTTGAGCGAATCGCTGCCGTGGTCCAGGGTGTTCACAGCAATTACGACACGGATTTGTTCCGGCCACTGGTTGAGGCAGCGGCACACCTCGCGGGTTTGAAGGACATCGACAGCAGTTCGCTCCGCGTGCTGGCTGATCATATTCGTTCCTGTTCCTTTCTGATTGCCGATGGCGTACTGCCCTCCAATGAAGGTCGGGGCTATGTCTTGCGGCGCATCGCGCGGCGTGCCATTCGCCATGGTTATAAGCTCGGCATCCGTGACATTTTCTTCTACCGTCTGGTGGCGCCCCTGTGCGAAGGCATGGGGCAGGCATACCCGGAATTGGCGGTTGCACGCTCCCGGGTTGAGCAGGTTCTCAAGAAAGAAGAAGAGCGTTTTGCAGAAACCCTCGAGCTTGGTATGCGAATCCTCGAGGCGCAGATGGCCAAGGTCAAGGATGGCACCATCCCCGGCGAGGTGGTATTTCAGCTTTACGATACCTATGGATTTCCAGTCGATTTGACGGCCGATGTGGCGCGCGAGCATGGCCTGGTGCCTGATCTTGAGGGCTTTGAGAAGGCCATGGCAGCGCAGCGGGAGCGGGCCAGGGCGCAGGGGCATTTTGCCGTGGATTATTCCCATGACATCCATGTCGAACACCCGGTGGAATTCACGGGCTATTCCGAACTGAGCGGGGAAAGCCCAGTCCTCGCGCTCCATCGAGATGGTCAGGAAGTGCGTCAGCTCAGCGTTGGTGATGCCGGCACTCTGGTGCTGGCAAAGACCCCCTTCTATGGAGAATCGGGGGGGCAAGCCGGGGACCGGGGAATGATTCGCCAGTCCGGTGGCCGTTTTGAAGTCCTCGATACGCAGAAGCAGGGAACGGATGTCATCCTTCATGTCGGTAAGGTCGTGGAGGGTGAGATCATGGCGATGCAGCCCGCATGGGCTGAGGTTGACGCTGACTCACGGCATGCGACTGCCCTGAATCACTCGGCGACGCACCTTCTGCATGCGGCCCTCCGTCAGCATCTTGGTGACCATGTAATGCAGAAAGGCTCGCAGGTGAACGCCCAGCGGCTGCGTTTTGATTTCTCCCATTTTGAACCTCTGACGGCGGCCCAGCTGGAGGCAATCGAGCAAACGGTGAATCAGCAGGTGCGGGATAACCGCGAGGTCAGGGCCGATGTCATGGCCAAGGATGACGCACTCAAGGTGGGTGCCATGGCCTTGTTTGGCGAAAAATACGGTGATCAGGTCCGTGTGTTGCGGATCGGGGATTTTTCCACCGAGCTGTGTGGCGGAACCCATGCCGAGCGAGCCGGCGATATCGGTCTTTTTAAGATCGTCAGCGAGGGCGGCGTGGCATCAGGCGTCCGTCGCATCGAGGCAGTCACGGGTGAAGCGGCCATTGAATGGGTGCGCGCCTCCGAGCGGCTGATTGGTTCGCTGGCTGAAAAAATCAAGACCGGGCGCGATGCCCTCGAGGAAAAGCTGGATCAACTGATCGAGCGCAGCCGGTCGGTTGAAAAGGAACTGGAACGGCTCAAGGGCAAGATGGCCAGTGCCTCGGGTGGCGACCTCGCGCAAAAAGCACAGACAGTGGGACCTCTTAAGGTGTTGGCGGCCCGCATTGATGAGGCCGATGCCAAGGTCTTGCGCGATCTGGTGGATCAGTTGCGGGACAAGCTGGGCAGCTCGGCCGTCGTCTTGGCGAGTGTGATGGATGGCAAGGTGTCCTTGATCGCGGGAGTCTCCAAGGACCAGACCGCCAAGGTCAAGGCCGGCGATCTGGTCAATTTTGTGGCGGGCAAGGTCGGGGGCAAAGGCGGTGGGCGACCCGATCTGGCGCAGGCAGGTGGCAACGATCCCTCTCAGCTCGATGCGGCCCTTGCGGCAGTCCCTGAGTGGATTCAGGGCGTCCTTGGCTAAGACATATCGAGGACGAACATGGCGCTTTTTATTCATAAGTACGGCGGCACCTCGGTCGGTAGCGTCGAACGCATTCAGCATGTCGCAGAGACGGTCATAGAAGCTCGCTCGCGCGGAGACCAGATCGTTGTTGTGGTATCGGCCATGAGCGGCGAAACCAATCGTCTGGTGGCCCTGGCCCGCGAGGTTCAGGATCAGCCAGACCCCCGGGAAATGGATGTCATTATCTCGACCGGGGAGCAGGTCACCATCGGTCTTCTGGCCATGGCGCTCAAGCAGCGCAGTTGTCCAGCCGTCTCCTACACCGGATTCCAGGTGCCGATCCAGACGGATGAGGCGCATACCAAAGCGCGCATCATGGACATTGACACGCAGCGGATGCGCACTGATCTTGAGGCCGGGCGCGTGGTGGTGGTCGCCGGCTTTCAGGGAGTAACCGCCAAGGGTGATATCACGACCCTCGGCCGGGGCGGATCCGATACCACTGCGGTTGCACTTGCTGCCGCGCTAAAGGCCGATGAATGCCTGATCTATACCGATGTGGATGGGGTTTACACCACTGACCCGCGCGTTGAGCCAAAGGCGCGGCGTCTGGATCGCATTACCTTTGAGGAAATGCTGGAAATGGCCAGCCTCGGATCCAAGGTGCTGCAAATCCGTTCTGTTGAATTTGCAGGAAAGTACAACGTACCCCTCAGAGTCCTTTCGAGTTTCAAAGGTGGGGCGGGGACGCTGATCAGTTACGAGGATGACACTATGGAAAAGCCCCTGATTTCAGGGATCGCGTTCAATCGCGATGAAGCCAAGCTCACGATTCTCGGTGTCCCGGATCGACCGGGCATCGCATCGGCCATTCTTGGCCCGATTGCCGAAGCCAATGTTGAAGTCGACATGATTGTCCAGAATGTGGCCGAGGACGGAACCACCAATTTCACGTTTACGGTCAACCGTTCGGAATTCACCAAGGCCCGCCGTTTGCTTGAGACGACCTGCGCTGCGCTTGGTGCACGAGAAACTTCGGGTGATGATGCCATTGTCAAGGTCTCCATCGTTGGAGTGGGGATGCGATCGCATGCCGGAATCGCGGCAAAGATGTTTGAGGTTCTGGCACGTGAAGGCATCAATATTCAGATGATTTCAACCTCGGAAATCAAGATCTCGGTCGTGATTCAGGAGAAGTATCTGGAGCTTGCGGTTCGCTCATTGCACGAGGCATTTGACCTGGGTTAGAGAAAGACTGCGAAAAAATCAGTTTTGCCCCATTGAAAGGTGCTACAATCCCGCACCTCGTTCGGCGCCGGTTACGTAGATCATGGAAGATTCGCGAACGCTCGCGGCTATTTTCCGAATCAGACGTAAGATCTATAAGAAGGACGGTTGTATGCTGATATTGACTCGTAGGGTCGGCGAGACTCTGATTATTGGCGATGAAGTCACGGTCACGGTTCTCGGTGTGAAAGGCAACCAGGTTCGGGTCGGCGTGAATGCCCCGAAGAATGTGACGGTGCACCGGGAGGAGATCTACGAGCGAATCAGGCAGGAGGGCGATGGCGAGGGCAGTGATCCCGCTGACGCCGATTAAAGATGCCCTGACCCACTTTTAGGCTCAGAGTTTAGGAGAGATGGCCGAGAGGCTGAAGGCGCTCCCCTGCTAAGGGAGTATAGGGCTAATAACTCTATCGAGGGTTCGAATCCCTCTCTCTCCGCCATATTGGACAACCCCTAACCGTTGTCCCGGAACCTCAGGGTTCCTTTCCAAGGCCCCTTAACGGGGTCTTTTTCATGCGTGTCGCTTTCGGTGCGCCACTCTCTATTTGAATTGCCGGATATCCTCGCTATAATGCTTGGATTTTTCGGCTAGGCCGTAATTGATTTTTTTGAGGAGTCCTCATGGTCACGATTCGTCTGTCTCGCGGCGGTGCAAAGAAGCGCCCCTTCTATCACGTCGTCGTCACCGACAGCCGTAACAAGCGTGATGGCCGCTACATCGAGCGTTTGGGTTATTTCAATCCGATTGCTTCGGGTAAAGCCGACCGTTTGTCACTGAATGAAGAGCGCATCAACTTCTGGGTGGGTCATGGGGCCCAGACCAGCGATCGCGTTGCCGCGCTTCTGAAGGAATTCCAGAAGGGCGCCAAGGCGGCCTAAGCGGGATTGACCCCCCTCCGGGTGCTGCATGCGCGACCGCATGGTCACGGTCGGCCAGATTGCCGGCCCGTTCGGGGTCCTTGGGTGGGTCAAGGTGAGGTCACATACCGACCCACCGAAAAACATCCTGAAATACGCCCCCTGGGTGCTCAAAGGCCTCGACCGGTCTGAGCCGGTTGAAGTCCTCGAGGGTCGGCCCCAAGGCCGGGAAGTGGTTGCAAGGCTGGAAGGCGTTACCAATCGTGACGAGGCCTTGGCCTTGAAAGGATTGATGATCGAGGTTCCGCGTGCGGCGTTTCCTCGCGCTAGGGAGGGGACCTATTATTGGGCCGACCTGGTTGGATTGGTGGTATATACCCCGACCGGGCTTAAGCTTGGACAGGTGCGGAGCCTGATGGAAACGGGCGCCAACGATGTCCTCGATGTTCGGGGTGATCGAGACCGGTTGATTCCGTTCGTGCTCGGTGACTATGTCAAGGAGGTCGACCTGGATCAAGGCCGGATGGTGGTGGACTGGGATCCGGACTTCTGACCAAGAATCATGCGCTTTGACGTCGTGACCTTGTTTCCAGAGCTCGTGAGGGGCGCCACGGCCGAGGGCGTGACCGGAAGGGCCGTTGAGCGTGGCCTGGTAGACCTCAAGGTCTGGGATCCAAGGGCCTATGCCCGGGACCGTTACCGGACCGTTGATGACAGACCCTACGGGGGTGGTCCGGGCATGGTCATGAAATTTGAGCCGCTCCGGGATGCAATCCAGGCCGCTCGGGCAGACTCTGAAGTGCCGGCCCTGACGCTCTACATGAGCCCGCAGGGACGCCTTTTGGACCAGGCGGCGGTTAATCGATTCAGTGCATGCCCCCGATTGATCGTGGTGGCAGGCCGATATGAAGGTATTGATGAACGCCTGATTGAGGCGGAAATCGACGAGGAATGGTCCATCGGAGACTATGTGCTCAGTGGCGGTGAGTTGCCGGCACTGGTGCTCTTTGATGCGGTGGTGCGGTTGCTCCCGGGCGTTTTGGGGCATGCCGAATCCGCGGCTCAGGATTCCCACATGGAGGGGTTGCTGGACTGCCCGCATTACACCCGACCGGATGTGGTCGACGGGCGTGAGATCCCTGAGGTTCTTCAGTCCGGTAACCATGCGGCCATCAGGCAATGGCGGTTAAAGCAGTCCCTGGACAGGACGCGCTTGAGACGGCCTGATTTGTTGGAAAAGGCTCTGCTTGATCGCGAGCAGCAGATGTTGTTGGACGAGCTGGAACAGCAGCGGGCAACAACCAAGAATTTGATTTAACGAGAAAACCGATGTCAAACATAATTCAGCAACTTGAAACCGAGTGGATGAGCGGCAAGACCATCCCCAATTTCGGTCCGGGCGATACCGTTGTGGTTCAGGTCCGCGTCAAGGAAGGAAACCGCGAGCGTCTGCAGGCTTATGAAGGCGTGGTGATTGCCAAGCGCAACCGTGGCTACCACTCCGCATTCACCGTCCGGAAGATCTCTCACGGTGAAGGTGTTGAGCGTGTCTTCCAGACCTATAGCCCTCAGGTTCAGGAAATTCTGGTCAAGCGCCGTGGTGACGTGCGCCGGGCAAAGCTGTATTACCTGCGTGATCGGACCGGTAAGGCGGCCCGCATCAAGGAAAAAATCTAATCGCACTGCGGCGAGTGCCGCAGGCATTGGAACGGTGAATAAGGGCAGCTTTTAGGCTGCCCTTATTCATTAAAGGTGTCTGAGTGGCCGATGGAACTTGAAGGCAAGGGGGCTGGTGTGCGCATTGACGCGCCATTTGGCGGCATTTATCTCAAAGCACGCCATGGCTTCCTTGAATCGGTTGTGCTTGAGCCGGGTCCTCAACAGCAGCGCCCGATATCCCTCCAGGAAGCCGATCCTGGCCTTTGTGAGTGGGTCGCCTGGATCCTGGCTTACCTCAAGGCGCCCGCCACGCCACCTCCTCCCATCGGACCTGGTGCTGGCACACCCTTTCAACGCCGCGTTCATGCAGCGCTTCAAACCATTCCCGCGGGATCTGTTGTGACCTATGGACAGTTGGCGCAGCAGTTGGGGACCGGGCCGAGAGCGCTGGCGGGTGCGCTTCGCGCCAATCGCCTGCCGCTCGTGATTCCCTGTCACCGGGTCGTCGCTGCCCATGGCCTTGGCGGCTTTTGTGGTCAGGCTCGGGGAGAGAGGGTGGATATCAAGCGCTGGCTGCTCGCGCATGAAGGAGCGATCCTTAGGGAGGATGCGTGAGCGCTGCGCCTGAGGAACTGAACCGGTTTCTGGATGCGCTCTGGCTTGAGGAAGGGCTCAGCCAAAATACCCGCAGCGCCTATGCCAGTGATCTCACGCAGTTCCTGGCATTTGCAGGCCTACAGGGCCTGACACCCCTAACGCTCGATCGGGCGACCATTGAAGCGTATCTGGCGTATCGGCTCAAAGGTGGGGCCAGCGCGAGAAGCATGGCACGGCTGGTTTCCAGCCTTCGCAAATTCTTTCGTTTTCTGGTGCGCGAGAGTCTGATTGGCGAGGATCCAACGCTTCGCATTGTGCCTCCAAGAATCGGGCGGCCGTTGCCTGATACCCTGACCGAGACGGATGTCGAGGCGCTGTTGGAGGCCCCGGATATTGAATCGCCCCTTGGGCTTCGGGATCGGGCCATGCTGGAAGTGCTGTATGCGACCGGGCTCCGCGTCAGCGAACTGGTCTCCTTGTCGTGGTCTTCGATCAACCAGCGCCAGGGTGTGGTCCGGGTCCTTGGCAAGGGCAGCAAGGAGCGACTGGTTCCGTTGGGGGAGTGGGCAGAGGAATGGATGGCGCGGTATATCCGGGAGAGTCGCCCCGCGCTCCTCGGTGTTCACCAGAGCGAGGACTTTTTTGTGACCGCGCGTGGCGCTGCAATGACGCGGCAGGCCTTTTGGTATCTGATCAAGCGCTATGCTGCCCAGGCCGGCATCAAAAAGCCACTCTCGCCGCATACCCTGCGTCATGCCTTTGCCACGCACCTTCTGAACCATGGTGCCGATCTTCGGGTGGTACAAATGCTGCTCGGACATAGCGACTTGTCCAGTACACAGATTTATACTCATATTGCCAAAGAGCGCCTCAAGGACCTTCACGCCCGCTGCCATCCCAGAGGTTGATCCACCCTGACCGGAACCCTGATCCAATAAAGATGATTCATCCTACCGCCATTGTTGCTGCTGACGTTGAAATCGGACCCCAGGTTCGGATCGGGCCTTATGCCCTGATCGAAGGCCCCGGTCGGATCGGCGAGGGCTGCCAGATTGATGCGCATGCCATCCTTCGACCTCATGTCTATATGGGGGCCCGTAATCACGTGCACCCGACCGCGGTACTGGGAGGGCTTCCCCAGGATCTGGCCTTTGACCCCCAGTCAGACACCCGTCTTGAAATCGGTGATGACAACGTGTTTCGGGAGGGCGTCACCATCAGTCGGGCCACCAAAGCGGGAGAGGCGACCCGGATCGGCAGTCAGAACTATTTCATGAACCATACCCATGTGGGTCATGACGGGCAGATGGGGGATGGAAACATCCTTGCCAGTGGCGCGACCCTGGGAGGGCATGCGCAGGTCGGCGATCGGGTTTTCTTCGGCGGCGGGGTAATGGTTCACCAGTTCTGCAGGATCGGCAGTTTTGCGATCCTTCAGGGGCTGGCAGGGATTAACAAGGATGCGCTGCCGTTCGTCATGATCGGCGGGCGGCCTGGCAAACACTACCGATTGAATCTGGTCGGGCTGCGCCGTGCCGGAATTGATGGCGAGCGTCTCAAGGCAGTGTCGATGGCATATAGGCGTTTACGGGCCAAAGAAAGTCTTGAGGGCCTGCCCGACACACCCGAACTCGACTACCTTCGGACCTGGCTCGATACACCCTCCCGTCGTGGCGGTATTCTCGGGTTTATCGAGGCGGATCGCCGCGGCGCGGAGTGAGCATGGCAATCAAGGACAGCGGGAGGAGAGGGCATTGAACAAGCTTGCCTGCGCGGTAATCGGAACCGGTTACCTTGGAAAATTTCATGCTGAAAAATATGCCGCCATCGAGACCTGTGATTTGGTGGCCGTGGTCGATGCCAATGCCGAGGCGGCTGAAGCGGTTGCCTTAAAGCTTGGTACGGCTCCCCTGACGGATTACCGAGCCCTTCTGGGCAAGGTTGATGCGGTCAGTATTGTGGTACCGACGTGCCTCCACTTTGAGGTCGCCCGCGATTTTCTCAATGCCGGTGCCCATGTGCTGGTCGAAAAACCCATCACGGTGACGCTGGATGAAGCGGATGAATTGATTCGGATTGCCCATGAGCGGGGGGTGATTCTGATGGTCGGTCACCTTGAGCGCTTTAATGCGGCGCTCCTGGGTCTCGATCTGATCAATGAAAAACCGCTCTTCATTGAGTCCCACCGCTTGGCACCCTTCAACCCAAGGGCCAATGATGTCAGTGTGGTTCTGGATCTGATGATCCACGACATCGACATCATCCTCGACATCGTGGATTCGGAAGTCGAGCGGATTGATGCCAAGGGGGTTACGGTGTTGACTCGGGATACCGACATCGCCAATGCCCGACTGACCTTCAGGAACGGTTGTGTGGCCAATGTCACGGCCAGTCGAGCCAGCCTGAAGGTCGAGCGCAAGATGCGCATGTTCATGCCGAACCGATACCTCTCGGTTGATTTTCAGAATCGGGTTCTCGCCCAGTACCGCAAAGGCGAAAAGGAGATGTTTCCGGGTGTGCCGGAAATTCTGAGTGAAGAGTCGGTTTTTGAAAACGGCGATGCCTTGATGGCCGAAATTCAGCATTTTGTGTCCTGTATCCGTGAAGGTCGTGAGCCGCTGGTCCCTGGGACCGCCGGTCGCCGCGCCTTGCAAACGGCCATTGAGATTGGTCGTCTTTTGAACGCATCCTGATTCCGTCGGTTTTAAACGAGAGTGAAAGAATGATTCCTATGGTTGATTTGAAGGCGCAGTACCTGCGTCTCAAACCCGAGATCGATACCGCACTTGCTGATGTACTCGACAGCACGGCCTTTATTCTTGGACCTAACGTCAAGGCCTTTGAGCAGGAGACTGCACAGTATCTTGGAGTTCCCCACGCCTTTGGTTGCGCCTCCGGAACCGATGCCCTGCATCTGGCACTTTTAGCTGCAGGGATCGGTCCCGGTGATGAAGTCATCACCAGTCCCTTTACGTTTATTGCAACGGCCGAAGCCATCCGCTACGTCGGGGCAACCCCGGTCTTCGTCGACATTGATCCAAAGACCTACAATCTGGATCCTCAGGCCGTCGAGCGCGCGGTGACGGAAAAAACCCGGCTGATCATGCCGGTCCATCTGTTCGGCCAGCCGGCTGACATGATCACCATTCAAACCATTGCCGATCAAAAGGGGCTGATGGTCATTGAGGACTGCGCCCAGTCGTTTGGTGCCTCTATTGACGGTCGCCAGACGGGCCAGTTTGGCATTGCAGCCGGCTATAGCTTCTTTCCGAGCAAGAATCTGGGCTGTTACGGGGATGGCGGTCTGGTTGTCACGCGCTCCGATGCGATGGCCGAGATGCTGCTCATGCTTCGTAACCATGGCTCGAAAATCCGTTACTACCATGATGTGATCGGCTTCAACAGTCGCCTTGATGAAATGCAGGCGGCGATTTTGAGGGTCAAGCTCAAGCAGATCGATGCCTTCAACCGCGAACGCCGTCGGGTGGCCCATCGCTACTCAAGTCAGTTGGCGGATCTGCCGGTCACAACGCCTCATGAGGATGGCATCGGTGTCCATGTCTACCATCAGTACACGGTGCTGTCTGACCAGCGCGAACGGATCATGCGTCACCTCACAGAGGCCGGGATAGCCTCGGCCATCTACTATCCGGTCCCGCTGCATCAGCAAAATGTCTTCAAGGATGCCTGCGAGGGCCTGTCCTTGCCAATCACCGAATCGGTCGCCAGCCAGTGTTTCAGTCTTCCGATCTATCCTGAGCTTGAAGACGAAAAAATCGACCACATCGTTGAGGTCATCCGCGCCGCCTTGTCCGCATGAGCGAATCGCACCCTTTGGTGATGCTGTCGGCGGGCGAAGCCTCGGGTGACCGCCATGCGGCGAGCCTTTATCGGGAACTCAAGGCCCTGATGCCGAATGTCTCTGCCCTGGGTATGGGCAGCGATGCAATGCGTGAAGCCGGCGTGGAGCTGGTGTTTGACTCGAGGGACATCGGCGTTATCGGGCTCATTGAGGTACTGAGACACTATCGCGAAATTCGCGCCGCGCTGCGGCAGATGCAGCAGACCCTCGCCTCCCGGCGGCCGGATCTGCTGATCTGTGTGGATTACAAGGAATTCAATTTTCGTCTGGCCAAGACCGCCAAGTCACTGGGTATCAAGGTCCTCTTCTATGTCAGTCCCCAGGTTTGGGCCTGGCGTCCAGGTCGGGTGGAGCAATATGGCCGGATTATCGATCACATGGCGGTCATTTTTCCGTTTGAACTGCCGTTCTATGAGGCTTATGGCGTACCTGCGACCTATGTGGGGCACCCCTTGGCGGGCAAGGTGCATCCCAGCCTTGCGAAGGACGATGCGCGTCTGGCCTTGGGTTTGCCGGACACGGGACCCCTGGTGGGGCTCCTTCCAGGCAGCAGGACCAATGAAATCCGGCGTCTGTTACCGGTTATCCTTGAGGCGGCCAAGGCCTTGAGGGAGACGCATCCCGACACTCGTTTCCTGCTGTTTCAGGCGGCAAGCCTTCAGGATGAGACACTGGATGTCGCTCTTGGAGCGCAGAATCTCCCGATCGAGAGGATTCGCGGACAGGATTACAACGCCCTGCAACTGTGTGATGCGGTGATCACGGTTTCAGGAACGGCCACCCTTGAGGTGGCCTTGCTGCATCGGCCCATGGTCATTGTCTATCGCCTGTCGGCCCTGAGTTACTGGCTGGGACGGCTGTTGGTCAAGGTGCCCTTCATCGGACTTCCCAACATTCTGGCCGGCAGGGGCATCGTGCGGGAGTTCATTCAGCACGAGGCAACGGCGGCCAACATGGCCGATGAAATTGCAAAAATCCTGGATGATGCTGACTATCGGACCCGGATGACGCAAGCGCTTTTGGAGGTCAAGGAAAAGCTGGGGTCGCGCGATGGCTCGAAAGCCCTCGCCCGTCTCGCGGCTGACCTTTTGAATAGGCCGGCAGTGGTTTCCTGAAATGAGCCGTGCCTTCGTGAAAGAGGAGGAAGGGGAACCTAACCTTCCCTCGCTCAGAGTCTCAAGCCCTCACCCGAACTACATCACGCAGGTCGGATTCGAGGCATTGTCAGATCAGGTGCACGCGCTCGTCAAAGAACGAGAGCGCCTTGAGGTTCTCGACGGCATGGCCGGTCAGGGACGCATCAAGGAAATCAATCGGGATCTGGCTTACCTTAACGAGCGCCTGGCGCGTGCAATCGTGATTCGAAGGCCGCCATCGGTGCTGACTCGAGTCCAGTTGGGTGCGACCGTGACGTTTGAGGATGAGACGGGTGCCAGGCGCCATGCAACGCTGGTGGGTGAAGATGAGGCAGATGCCGGCCAAGGCTTGATCAGTTGGGTCTCCCCGTTGGGCAAGGCACTCATGGGGCAATCGATTGGCGATCAGGTGACCTGGCGACGACCGTTGGGTGACACTGAAATCGAGATCACCGGCATTGCCTGTTCCGAGCGTCTTCAGTCGGGCCGGAGTTGAGCCATGGAGGCGCTGAACGGAACCATCACCTTGAGGCGCAGTGCCCGGGCGCGGATGCTGCGGCTGGTGGTGAAAACCTCAGGTCTTGAACTGGTGGTGCCCATGCGATTTCCGGAGGCCGAAGCCATCCGCTTTGCGCGCCAGCATCTGACATGGGGCCTTGGGAAACTGGATGAGATGCGCAAGCGCTCAGGCTGGGTGCAGCCCGCCGTGTCTCGGCCCCTTCAATCCGGTGACCGGATCCCTTTTCAGGGGCAATCCGTTGCGATCTGTATTCTGGATGAGTCGGGCCAGCGCCTCAGCGTTTCCCGAAAACCCGAGGGCGACTTTGTGATTCGGTTGCGTGCACACGATCCAAGGCCGGTATCGGTGCAGATTGAGGCCGCTCTTTATGCCTGGGTCCGCCGCTGGATGCGGGCTGAGGCTAATCGGATCGTGTGCATGTACGCCGACCAGTTCAGTCTGGTCCCACGGGAAATCAGGATCAAGCGCATGAAAACCCGCTGGGGTAGCCTTGGTTCCCATAATGACATGAACCTCAATTGGCTTCTGGCTTTCGCGCCTCCCAAGGTGCTGGAATATGTCGTTGTCCATGAAATCTGTCATATCCGCCACCGCAACCACGCGCCGGCATTCTGGCAGCTGGTGGAGGCCCACTTGCCCGACTGGAAGCTGCAGCGGCAATGGTTGAAGCGCGAAGGAGCGGGGCTGTTCCTTCTGTTCAAGGGCACCTGACGGCGGTGTTGAACGGGCGTTCACTCAGGGCGTGGCTTCTGACCGGGCTGGCGGTTGTTTTGATTTCGCTCTGGACTCAGCGGGGCATGGTGTCGAGCGGCAGGGCGCCTGAGCTGACGGGCACGCTGGCAGATGGGCACGCATTTGCGGGGCTTGAGAGCGTACCGAAGCCGGCGCTGGTTTACTTTTGGGGCAGTTGGTGCGGGGTGTGCCGCTTGATGCAAGGCACGCTCAATTCCCTTGAGGCGTCGGGCGCCTCGGTGGTGACCGTGGCGCTCGCATCGGGGGATCCCCGGACGGTGACTGCCTACCAGGATGCCCATGACTTTCGTGTAAGGGCGGTGGTCGATGCAGATGGGCGACTGGCGCAAGCCTACGGTGTGGTGGGTGTGCCCGCCTTGTTTTTCATTGATCCTGAGGGGCGGGTAGCGTCCGTGAGCCGGGGTTACACCACCGAGTGGTCCATCCGGCTCCGACTCTGGCTGGCAGGCCGCTAGATCAATAGCCTTCTTTTTCGATCAGGTAGCGCTGGACGGCCGACTCATAGACTTCTGTCGAAATCTTGACGCCATAGATCACGGTCTGACAGTGCTCTTCAAGGATGATGCTCAGGAGTCTGAAGGCATTTCTTGGGGTCAACTGCCGGACGATGAAATTGGCTTTGCTTTCTCCCTCGTCCTCGAAAATGTCAGAGAGATGCAGCGGCGGGCTGCCAGGTTTGCGTCCGACGTTCATGCGTTTTTCGATCAGTCGGATCATGTTATCCGGAGACCAGTTGATCGAAGAGATCGTCTTGATACGATCGCTGCGGTAATACTTTTTAAGATCGTGGAGTTCGTAGGGGAGGAACAGGATGATTCCCAGATGGTCGATCTGGAACAGCTGATCATCGAGGATCGGCGTCACCAGTTCGCGCATCTTTTCGGGGTCACCCTTGATGCTGGTCGGTTCGTCAACACGATCCACAAGGAGATAGACACCGCTCAGGCCAAAGTAGCGCACCAGCTCCATGAAACCTTTAAGCAGGGTGAAGCGGTTTTCCGTGTTGCGGGGAATGCCATGAAATTCAAAAAGGCCGACCCCGATTTCCTTGATCGTCTTGACCATGCCCTCAAGGGAGACTGGTACACCCCGGATGTTGCGGTAGATCTCGCTGGCAATGCGCTTGGCCTGCTTGGTGATGAAGAAGGGCACTTTGCGCTCGTAGCCCGATGACTGGATCAGGCGTCGCAGCGTTGCGATCTTGCTCGAGAGGTCGTTGGGCGAAGAGTAGAGGGCGGTCAGCAGAATGAATTTTTCCGCAATTTCCCGGTTGTTCTTAAGGAGATCTTCTCTCGGGGTGTCGATGATCGTTTTGTAAAGCTCCTCAACGCCCAGTTTCAGAATCATGTCGAGGTGATCATCAAGGGTGATCTTGGCATCCCTGCTTAGCGGGATTTCCTTCTTGCCCTTGAACAGACGGGTGATCGCGGATCGCTCAAAGGCATACTCGAGCGGCAGGTTGCGGGTGCGTGCGACTTCCGCAAGCAGTTCATTGAATTCGACGTAGGAAATGACCAGGACCTGATCCCGGTAATCATTCAGGTAGCGCTCCGTGTCGATGCGCATGGAGGATTTCCCGGCCCCGCGAATCGCGAAGATGACATAAGGGGTCGGGTTCTCGATGTGAACCAGCACTGAACGCAGTGAGGTGTTTTCGACCATCGAGGTCTGAAGATAGGGGTCCCTGTCAGCATCGAAGATGACGAACGGATTATGTTCGAACTGCCATACCTGCAGCCACTCTTTGATTTCCATGAGGCTCTCGGGGATATTACTGGGCGGGGGCTCTTGCTATGGGCCTCTTGGTCTGGAGCGCGTTTTTTTGAAGTATGGGCGGATCCTTCGAGCCGGATCCCTCAGATTCAGGATTTGCCCGGTGATCGCGCCCGCGAACTATATCACAACTGAACGAATCAGAACGCGCCGGCTCCAAGATCTGGCGCCCTGATGTGGGTAACCTGAGGCTTTGGTTGCGGGGGATCCGAAACTCGGCCTGCAGCGTGTTGAAAATGGCCCGTCAGATCATGGATCCGTGCTAGCACCCGCGGGCTTAGAAGATCGATTTTGACGTCCACTGAATCTTGAATCGGGCTGCTTTCACCGGTATTCTCGACGGCTTTTTTAAGACCCTCTCATTTCACTGAAATCCCTCCCATGGCGCAATCACCCATTGATGAACCGGATGTCAAAGATGAATGCAGCGCCCATGCTCTGACCCCTGAAGAAATCGAGGCGATCGAGCCGAGCTGGAAGCCGCTCCTCTGGTTCAGTGGCATCCTGGTTGCGCTGATCGCGCTATGGGAGGTCTTCCTCGATTTCGGAATGGACTTGATTGAGATTCTGTTCAAGATCCTCGAAAAAATCTGGCTGGTGCTGATTGAAGCGCCTGAAGAACTGCTCGAAGACAAGTTGGAAGACTGGCTCGAACACCATTTTCCCTATGATGCTGACCGCTATGCCGAGATTGCGACAGCAATTGGTCTAACGCCCCTCAAGATCCTGCTGATCCTGATTGGGCTTCGGTTTCTCTATAAATACTTCAGGACCCGGATCTGGTGCCGGATGGTGCGATGGGGACAGATTCGCATTCTGGAGGTCAAAGGCGCCTGGGAAATACTGTCCTGGCCTTATCGGATTCTCGGCGGAGCCGTCGTGATCCTGATCTTGATCATTCTGATCTGAGCCTGTCGTGGCGGTCAGATCGGACCCACTGAACATTCCCAATAACGAGGCAAGCGATGAGTCAATTTGACAAGGTGAGCGTTGTAAAGAAGAGCAACATTTATTTTGACGGCAAGTGCGTCAGCCATACGGTGTTGTTCGAGGACGGGACGCGCAAGACGATCGGCGTGATTTTTCCCTCCACGCTGACATTTGAAACCGGGGCGCCTGAAATCATGGAAATCGTAGCCGGCCGTTGCAAGGTGCGGATTGGCGATGCGGCGGTTTCTTCGGAATTCGGCCCTGGCCAGTCCTTCAGTGTGCCCGGTAACAGTCGCTTTGATATCGAAACGCTGGAAACGCTCGACTACGTCTGTCATTTCGGCAGCTGATCGGTTTTCTTCAAAGAATCCAGCGGATTCTGGAGATCAAGGAGATTCGGCTCCCCTTTGCTCTCTGAGGGACCCACCTGCTTCGCCGGGTCCCTCGGGGGTTTGGCTCTCCCGGGCGATGGGCCCTCAGGCGGGGGAGTTGTCTCTTGGTTAGGGGGCTTGGCCGTTAATCGCTGCGCCTTTTCAAGGCGCTGGCTGTGCTGCTCAAGCCAGGCTGAAAGCCGTGTCAGCGTCTCCTCGAGATCTCTCGGGGAAAGTTCCCTTGCCAGTTCTGCGCGTAGCACTGTGGCGTCTGACTTGCCAAGTTCTGCGGCGACCGATGACCAGAGGTAGGCTTCTTTGGGGTTTCGGTTAATCCCCTCGCCCCCAAGGTAGAGTTGGGCCAGAACCAGGGCCGCTTCCGCATCACCCTGGTCGGCGGCGCGTATGAACCATTCGACGGCTTTGGCCGCGTCCTCGGAGACCCCAAGGCCATAGTAATAAAGGATCCCCATCTTGGCCTGGCCAACGGGGTTTCCCAACAGCGCGGCTTTCTCGTACCACTTCAGGGCCTGAAGGTAGCTTTGTTCGACCCCCAGCCCCTTCATGTACAGATTGCCCAGATTGACCTGCGCACTGCTATTGCCGCGTTCGGCCGACTGTTTGAACTCCTTGTAAGCTTCATTCCATTTGCTGGCGGCGGCCGCATCAAGCCCTTTGGCGAGATCGGCTGAAAGCATGGGACTCAAGGCCAGGGCAATTAGGGAGGTGACCCACCTAACCATGGTCAGGCTCCAGAATGATTTTGCCTATGTGCTGGCCGGAAGCCATGAACGCCTGAGCCTGCTCAGCCTCCTCGAGGGGAAAAACGGCGTGAATCAGGGGCTTGATGTCGCCGGTTTCGACCCGCGGCCAGAACCGCTGTAATAGACCCTGGGCCAGATGCGCCTTGAACTCCGGCGATCGCGATCTCAGGGTTGAGCCGGTCACCGTCAGCCGACGGGTCAGAATACGGCGAAGGTTGATTTCCGACTTGAATCCGCCTTGCCCTGCGATAAGGAGGAGGCGCCCCCCGGGATTGAGAAGGTCGAGATGCATGGCAAGGTAGGGCGCGCCCACCATGTCCAGAATCACATCAATGCCGCCCGGGCCTGCGGCCTCTTGAAGTCGGTCCTTGAACGCGGCCTCGCGGTAACTGACGGGTGTGGCACCCAGCCTGTCAATGGCATCGAGCTTTTTGGCGGTCGAGGCTGTAGCAATGATGCGGGCGCCGGCCTGATGGGCCATCTGGATCGCCAGATGGCCAATACCGCTGGTGCCGCCCTGAATCAGCAGGGTTTCTCCGGCGATAAGCCGGCCCATCTCAAAGACATTGGCAAATACCGTGAAAAGCGCCTCTGGAAGGCCGGCAGCCTCCCGGAATCCGAGGCCATCAGGAAGACCGAAGCACTGGTCCTTGGGTGCGGTTACAAATTCGGCGTAGCCACCCCCATTGACAAGCGCACAGACCCGATCCCCTGGCCTGAGCCGGGTGACTTCGTTTCCCGTCTGTCGCACCCAGCCGGCAACCTCAAGGCCCGGAATGTCGGAGGCGCCAGAGGGTGCAGGGTAGAGCCCCTGGCGTTGAAGAAGATCAGGTCGATTGACTCCCGCCGCCATGACCTGGATCAGCACCTCATCCGCTTTTGGCACAGGCCGCGGTCGATGCGCGGTGACCAGGCGGGCCGCTGGGCCGGATCCCTCGATCGCAATCGCTTTCATGCGCACCTAGGGGGGTGAGTGGGGATCAAGGACGGTGTTCTTGGGCGACGCTTTCAAATCGCTTTGGGGGTAATCCAGGGTGAAGTGGAGGCCTCGGCTCTCCTTTCTCAGAAGCGCCGAGCGAATGATGAGCTCGGCAATAATGACCAGATTCCGAAGTTCCAGAAGGTCATGGGTGACTCTGAAGTTGCCGTAATAGTCCTGTATTTCCTGCTTGAGCAGTTCGATGCGTCGAAGCGCCCGCTGCAAACGCTTGTCCGTTCGGACGATGCCTACATAATCCCACATGAAGCGGCGAATTTCGTCCCAGTTGTGAGCGACCACAACCTCTTCATCAGAATCCGTGACCTGTGACTCATCCCACTCCGGAAGTTCGGCGGGCACCGGTCTTTGGTCCAGAGTACTCAGGATATGCTCAGCAGCCTGCTTGGCAAACACCAGACATTCCAGCAGGGAGTTGCTTGCCATCCGGTTTGCGCCGTGCAGGCCGGTACAGGCAGCCTCGCCGATGGCCATAAGGCCCGGCACGTTGGTATTGGCATGGGCATCGGTGAGGATGCCACCACAGGTGTAGTGTGCCGCCGGAACCACCGGAATGGGGTCCCGGGTGATGTCGATGCCAAGTTCCAGGCAGCGGGTATAGATCGTCGGAAAGTGCGCCTGAATGAAGTCGGCGGGACGGTGAGAAATATCCAGGAACACGCAGTCGGCACCGAGACGTTTCATTTCATGATCAATCGCTCGGGCGACGATGTCTCTTGGAGCGAGTTCGCCTCTTGGGTCGAATTTCGGCATGAATCGGGTGCCATCGGCGAGAATCAATGTGCCGCCCTCACCACGAATGGCCTCGGAGATCAGAAACGAGCGGGCATGTGGATGGTAGAGACAGGTTGGGTGGAACTGGATGAACTCCATGTTGGCAACCCGGGCACCGGCGCGCCATGCCATCGCGATGCCGTCACCGGTCGCAATGTCGGGGTTGCTGGTATAGAGGTAAACCTTGCTGGCGCCCCCTGAGGCGAGAATCACATGCCGGGCGCGAAGCGTGCGGACGTTCTGGCTGTTTTGATCGAGGACGTAAGCGCCGAGAACGCCATCGCCCTGAGCGCCCATCCGCCCGGCCGTAATCAGGTCGATGGCGATGTGATATTCCAGCAGTTCGATGTTGGGGTGTTGGAGCACCCGGGCTTCCAGCGAGGTCTCAATCGCGCGTCCGGTGGCATCGGCGGCGTGCACCACGCGGCGGTGGGTATGACCGCCCTCGCGGGTCAGATGCAGCTGATGGCCGCCTTCGCGGGTCTCGATCTCGGTAAAGGCAACCCCCTGCTCAAGTAGCCATTCGATACAGGCCTTGCCCTGAGAGACGACCAGCCGAACGATGTCCGGATCGCACAAGCCGGCCCCGGCCTCCAGGGTATCCTGAATGTGGGACTCAATCGAATCCTCGGCATCCAGTACCGCGGAGATCCCGCCCTGCGCATAGAGGGTATTGGATTCCTTGAGCTGGGATTTTGAGACTACCCCGACACGCGCATGATCGGCGATCCGCAGCGCAAGACTGAGGCCTGCCGCACCGCTACCAATAATGAGGACGTCGAACCAGCTGGATTTCATGGGAGTGGGCGATCAAAAGGAAGAATAAATCGTACTTGAATTATGGCGGGTGAACCATTTCCACTTAAGGAGCGGTTGACTGGGGCGTTGAACAGAACCGATTAAGTCCGCATAATGGGCAGTCCAGACGCATGGGTGCGATCGACTGATTTGAGAATGACGGCTACACCGTTGACGAATCCGACGCCGACCACTAGCGAAAAGGTCTTACCTCGAGTCCACTGAAAGCCAGGGAATCTCCGCCATGGGCGAAGAATTAGATGAAGAGCTGGTCAGACGCGTTCAGCGCGGCGACAAGAAAGCATTCGATGCGCTGGTCATCAAATACCAGTACAAGATCGCCCAGCTGATCAATCGCTATGTGAAGGATCACCACGAGGCCATGGATGTCGCTCAGGAGACGTTCATCAAGGCCTACCGGGCGTTGCCTGGGTTCCGTGGAGAGAGTGCGTTTTACACCTGGCTGTATCGGATTGCGATCAATACGGCCAAGAATTACCTCTCAATGAGGAGCCGCAGACCCTCGGATGATGAAATTGAAATCGAGGATGCGGAACAATTTGAGTCCGGGACACGTCTAAGATCTTACGAGACACCTGAAGGCCATGTGCTGACCGACGAAATCGCGGAAGTCATCCAAGATGCGTTGGACCATTTGCCTGAGGAACTTCGCTCGGCCATCACACTCAGAGAGTTTGAAGGTTTGAGTTATGAGGAAATCGCTCAGGTTATGGGGTGCCCTGTCGGCACCGTCCGATCGCGCATCTTCAGGGCGCGAGAGGCTATCGACAAACGTCTCGAACCTTTAATACGGTAGATACGACTATGACGACTGACAGTAAATTTGAAAAACTGAGTGCTTTGATGGATTCAGAGCTGGGTGAGGGTGATGCGATCTCCCTTTATCAGGAGATGAGTCGCGATCCGGCACTGGCGCGCCAGTACCACCGGATGGCCGTGGCCAGAGAATACCTCCGCGGTAAGCGGCCGGTGATCACGGACTGCGACTTCCTCTCAAAGGTCCAGTCCGCGATTCAGGATGAACCGGTGGTTCTGGCGCCGAGAGCTGTGCGTCGGCATTACCGAGAGAAAATCGCAACCTTTGCCCTGGCTGCCTCAATGGCGGTACTGGCGGTACTGGTGGGACGTTCGGTCGGTCAGTACAGCCCAGATCGGGCCGGCGAGATGCTGGCTCAGGTCAACCTCACCAGTCCGGTGATGAAGGCGTCGATGGAGCCGGATCTTCGCGAGTACCTGACCCTTCATAACGAATCGAGCTACTTGTCAGGATCGCAGGGTGTTCTGCCCTCAGTCCGACTTGTGAGTGTCCCCGTATCACGCTGATTCACCTGGAGCGTTTTGGCTAGTTCTCACTTAAACTACTTCAAGAGTTCTCTCGCAGGGCTCTTGTTGTGGGTTGGGCTTGCGCCCTCTACAGGCGTTGCTGCAGAAACCGACAGCGGTGTGCAGTGGCTGATCGAAATGCGAACGGCGGCGGTGAGCCGTGACTACCAAGGCAGCGTGTCCTACCTCAAGGACCAGCAAGTGGATAGTTTCAGGCTCTATCACAAAGTCGTCGATGGCCAGGAATTCGAGCGATTGATTTCGGTCAACAGCCCGTTGCGGGAAGTGGTTCGTGCTGGGACCAACGTCTCTCGCTATTCCAGCGACAGTCGCCAAGTGTTTGTTGATACCAAGCCGTCAAGCCATTCGGTGCTGATCAATCTGCCGGAAGACCCTGCAACGCTCGAACGGTTCTACCGCATCAATCTGCGCGGCCAGGAGTATGTGGCGGGTCAGATGACACAGGTGGTTGCGCTTGAGCCTCGGGATGGCTTCCGCTACACCCGTCTCTTGTGGATTGATACTCAGACCCATCTCCCCCTTAAGTTCGACGTCCTTAACGAAGAGGGGCAATCTGTCGAACAGATGGTATTCACCAGCATCAATACCAAAGACACGGTGCTGGAAAAAGATCTCGAGCCTAGCAGTCACCCCGGGGCTTCGATCACCCAAATCAGTCACCGCGAAACTCAGCCTCTCGAGGCGTTCAAATGGACGTTGAAACAGGTCCCCGAGGGGTTTCAGATTGTCTCCTATTCCGTGTTTGAGAGACCGACCACGGGGCAGACGGTCGAGCAGCTCCTGTTAAGCGACGGCTTCTCGTCGGTTTCGGTTTATATCGAGGAGCAAGGTGCCAGCGCGGCGAGTGGTACGCGACGCATCGGCGCGGTCAACGTGGCGACCGAGACACGCAAAGGTCATCTCGTGACCGTCATGGGTGAAGTGCCAGTTAAGACAGTTCAACTGATCGCCAAGGGTCTTGAAGAGAAGGTCCGGTCACAGCCTTGAACCGGCCTTTTGACGGGTCCCCAATGACCCCTGTTAATTTCCATTCTTTCTGACAGCGGGCGTTTTCCCAAGGGCGATTAGGACCGGAGCGCCCTGAACCCCCCCACCGCACAATCCAAAATACGATGACCTCCATGAGAAAATTCAGCTGGCTGCGGACCGTTGCAACGCTGGTCCTTTATCTTCTGACCGAGCAGGTCATGGCCCAATTGCCTGATTTCACCGGCTTGGTTGAGCAGAACAATGCAGCGGTGGTCAATATCAGTACCACACAAAAAGCCCCGGCGCCGGAAGCCGGACCGAATGGCCCTGAGGGTCTGCAGATCCCTGAGGGCATGCCGCTGGATGAACTCTTGAAACGCTATTTTGGCGGTGCGGTTCCGGGGATGCCCGGACTACCGGGGGCGCCTCCTGGAGGGGTCCCGGGTGCCCCGCCGTCTGAGCCAGGTGAGGCCAAGTCGCTCGGTTCCGGTTTTATCCTCTCGCAAGATGGCTATATCGTCACCAACCACCATGTAGTCCGTGATGCCGAGGAAGTCATCGTCAAACTCCAGGATCGCCGTGAACTGGTCGCAAAGATCATCGGTTCGGACAAGCGCAGTGACATTGCCTTACTCAAGGTGGAGGCCCAAAATCTACCCGTGGTCCGGATCGGATCCGCTGAAAACCTCAAGGTCGGGGAGTGGGTGCTGGCGATTGGATCGCCTTTCGGGTTTGATCATTCGGCAACGGCCGGCATTGTCAGTGCCAAGGGACGAAGCCTCCCGAGCGACAACTATGTGCCCTTTATCCAGACGGATGTTGCCATCAATCCGGGTAATTCCGGTGGCCCCTTGTTCAATCTCGAGGGTCAGGTGATTGGCGTCAACTCCCAGATTTACAGTCGAACGGGGGGCTTCATGGGCCTGTCGTTTGCGATTCCCATTGATGTTGCCATTCAGGTGGTCGAGCAGCTCAAGGCGAATGGCAAGGTCTCCAGAGGCTGGCTGGGTGTCCAGATTCAGGATGTGACCCGTGAATTGGCCGAATCCTTTGGCATGAAAAAGCCGCAAGGGGCGCTGGTCGCCAAGATCCTTCCCAAGGGCCCTGCAGAAGCGGCAGGTCTCCAGATCGGCGATATCATCGAATCCTTCAATGGCAAGGAAATTTCCACCTCGTCGGCATTGCCCCCGCTGGTCGGCGCAACCAAGATCGGCGAGACGGCAACCCTCAAGGTCCTGCGCCAGGGCAAGAGTCTGGATATGCCGGTCAAGATTGGACAGTTGCCCGATGAAGAAAGCCCTGGTAAGCCGAAGGGCGAGTCGGATGATCCCGCGCTGGGCGCCAAGCTCGAGCGACTGGGTGTGCAGGTGAATGATCCCACCGAAGCCCAGCGCAAGGAGTTGGAGTTGCCCAAGACAGGTGGCGCGCTGATTGTGGCTGTCAAGGCAGGCCCAGCGGCAGAGGCCGGAATCCGGCCGGGTGATTTGATCTTGCGAATCCAGGACCAGACCATCAAGGATGCCCGCCAGTTCGAGGACATCATCAAGGGGCTCCCGGCAGGCAAGACGATTGCTCTGTTGGTCCAGCGTCGTGGCGGTACCCAATTCATCCCGCTGAAGCTCAAGGACTGATCCGTGACCGATCAAACGCACATTCGCAACTTTTCCATCATTGCCCATATCGATCATGGAAAATCGACGCTGGCCGACCGTTTCATTCAGACCTGCGGGGGACTGAGCGAGCGTGAAATGTCCGCGCAAGTGCTTGACTCGATGGATATCGAGCGCGAGCGCGGGATCACCATCAAGGCCCAGAGTGTGAGCCTGGATTTCAAGTCCAAAAATGGCGAAACCTACCAGCTTAACCTGATTGATACCCCAGGCCATGTCGACTTCTCCTATGAAGTCTCACGGTCATTGGCGGCCTGTGAGGGGGCCTTGCTGGTCGTGGATGCTGCGCAAGGGGTCGAAGCCCAGAGTGTGGCCAATTGCTATACCGCGATCGAACAGGGCCTCGAGGTCATTCCGGTCCTGAACAAGATTGATCTCCCCTCTGCCGAGCCAGATCGGGTTTTGAGCGAAATCGAGGAGATCATCGGAGTTCCCGCCGATGAGGCGCTGCGGATCAGTGCCAAGACCGGGCTGGGTGTGGATGATCTTTTGGAACAGCTGGTGGAGAAGGTACCGGCACCCAAGGGGGACCCGGACGCGCCTTTGCAGGCCCTGATCATCGACTCCTGGTTTGATAATTATCTGGGCGTGGTCTCGCTGGTGCGGGTCGTCAATGGCTCGATTCACCGCAAGCAAAAGATCCTGATCATGTCGACCGGCAAGTCCTATCTGGCCGAGAAACTGGGGGTGTTCACCCCGAAGTCCCTCAACAAGGAGCGACTCCTGACCGGCGAGGTCGGCTTTGTCGTGGCCGGCATCAAGGACATCTTCGGGGCCCCCGTCGGCGACACCATCACCGCTCAGGATCAGCCCTGCCAGGGGCCGCTGCCCGGATTTCAGAAGGTGCAGCCGCGGGTCTTTGCCGGGCTCTATCCGGTTGAATCGGATGATTACGAGGACCTTCGCGAAGCGCTCAACAAGCTGCACCTGAATGATGCGGCGCTTCAGTATGAGCCGGAGACCTCGCAGGCGCTGGGCTTCGGATTCCGTTGCGGCTTCCTGGGCATGCTGCATATGGAAATCATTCAGGAGCGTCTGGAGCGGGAATACGATCTGGATCTGATCACCACGGCACCCACCGTGGTTTACGAGGTCGTCAGGACCGATCAGACGACGGTTGAAATTGACAATCCCTCCGAGCTTCCGGCCCCCAATGATGTTCTTGAAATCCGTGAACCGATTATCGAGGCCAATATCCTCGTGCCGCAGGATTACCTCGGTAATGTCATGACCCTGTGTATCGAAAAGCGCGGTGTCCAGAAGCGCATGGCCTATATGGGGGGTCAGGTTTCGGTGAGTTTTGAAATTCCACTGAGCGAAGTGGTGCTGGATTTCTTCGATCGTTTAAAGTCGGTTTCCAGGGGGTTCGCCTCATTTGACTACGAATTCCTGCGCTTCCAGGCGGCGCCGCTGGTGAAGCTCGACATCCTCATCAATGCCGAGCGGGTGGATGCGCTCTCACTGATCGTGCACCGGGACATCAGTCAGACTCGTGGGCGGGATCTGGTCGAAAAAATGAAGGACCTGATTCCAAGGCAGATGTACGAAGTGGCCATTCAGGCGGCCATTGGCTCGAAGATCATTGCGCGCTCGACCGTCAAGGCCATGCGCAAGAATGTACTCGCGAAATGTTATGGCGGGGATATCACCCGCAAGAAGAAGTTGTTGGAGAAACAGAAGGCCGGTAAGAAGCGCATGAAGCAGGTCGGCAAGATCGATATTCCGCAGGAGGCCTTCCTCGCGGTGTTGCGCGTCAACAAGGACTGAAGCATGGATTACGATTTTTCTTTCTTTCTGGTTGTTGCCACCTTCGTCACGGGTGTCATCTCGGGAATCTGGGCCCTCATCGAACGCGGCCAACCCAGGATACCGGAGCAACCCCTGCCGTGGCCCGTCGAATATGCGCGCTCCTTCTTTCCGGTCGTACTGCTGGTTCTGGTTCTCAGGTCATTTCTGTTCGAACCCTTCAGGATCCCCTCCGGTTCGATGATGCCCACCCTGCTGGTCGGGGACTTTATTTTGGTCAATAAGTTTGCCTACGGTGTTCGGTTGCCGGTCCTCAACACCAAGGTGATCGAGAATGGCGCTCCAGAACGCGGCGATATTGTCGTGTTCCGCTATCCGAAGGACCCGACAATGGATTACATCAAGCGCGTGATCGGGTTGCCGGGTGATCGGATTGGCTATTTTCACAAGCAGATCTTCCTCAACGGCGTGCCTGTGAAACGGACCCCGCTAGGGCTCTACTCGGGCGGCACGCAGGCAGGAGAGTACCTGGGTGAGACCCTCGCCAGCGAGGAACTGGGGCCCGTGACGCACGACATCCTGGTCCGCATGGACGAGCCGGCTTTACGCGAAGGGGAGTTCACGGTGCCCGAAGGTCAGTACTTCGTGATGGGTGATAATCGCGACAACAGCAATGACAGTCGTTTCTGGGGGACGGTGCCGGAGGCCAATCTGGTGGGCCGGGCCTTTTTCATCTGGATGAGTTGGGATTCGGGCAAGCCCGGGGTCTCCTTCAGTCGCATCGGAACCGTTCTCCATTAGGTTCTGGTTGCGTGGTTCAGGATCCTGACAAGTTACTGAGGCGTCTGGGTCTGCGTTTTTCCCAGCCGGGTCTGGTCCGGCGCGCCCTGACGCATCGCAGCGCTCATGCGGACAACAATGAACGTCTGGAATTTCTGGGCGATTCAGTGCTCGGCTTTGTGATTGCCGAGCGGCTATTCGAAAAATTCGGCGATGCCGATGAGGGTGTCTTAAGCCGGCTCAGAGCCACCTTAGTGAACCAGTCCTCGCTGGCCGGAATCGCGCGCAGCGTGGATCTGGGTGACTACCTGATCCTGGGGTCAGGGGAACTCAAGAGTGGCGGCTATCGCCGGGATTCGATCCTCTCGGACGCACTGGAGGCGTTGATCGGCGCGGTCCTTCTGGATCAAGGGATGGATGCCGCCCGCATCTGGATCCTGTCGCTGTTCGAGCCGCAGATCGAGGGCCTCTCGGTTCAGGACTGGAAGAAGGATCCCAAAACCCGACTGCAGGAATCGATGCAGGCCCGGGGGTTGGATCTGCCGCTTTACACATTGAAGTCGGTTATGGGCCAGCAGCATGATCAGAACTTTGTGGTCGAATGCCGCGTTTCGCTAGTGGAAATGCCCTGCGAGGGCCGCGGCTCCTCGAGAAAAAGGGCCGAGCAGGACTCCGCCGAGCGGATGCTTGAACGTCTTTCCAAGGAATTGGGCCTCAAGAGCTAAATGCCATGAAATCCGGTTTTATCGCCCTGGTGGGCCGTCCGAATGTCGGTAAATCGACCCTTTTGAACCATCTTCTGGGACAGAAGATCAGCATCACCTCAAGGCGTCCGCAGACCACACGCCATCGGATCCTCGGAATCAAGACAACCACCGAAGCACAGGCGATCTTTGTGGATACCCCCGGTATCCATGCCAATCAGAAACGGGCCATGAACCGCTACCTCAACAAGGCAGCCGGGTCGGCGCTGAGTGATGTTGATCTGATCGTCATGCTGATTGACCGACCGGCTTTTTTGCCGGAGGACGAACTGGTCCTGCAGCGCATCGAGACCCAGGGCGTCCCCGTCATTCTGGCCATCAACAAGGTGGACCGACTGGAAGACAAGGACCTTTTGTTGCCCTTTATTCAATCGGCATCGGAACGCTATCCGTTCCAGGACATCATTCCGCTCTCGGCGCTCAAGGGGGCTAACCTCGATATCCTGGAAAAATGCCTGATGACCCATTTGCCAGAGGGTGAGCTCATCTTCCCCGAGGATCAGGTGACCGATCGCTCGATGCGCTTCATGGCAGCGGAAATCATTCGGGAAAAACTCATCCGTTCCCTGGGCCAGGAGGTACCTCATGCCCTTACGGTTGAAATTGAAGAATACAAGCTTGAGGGCGAACTGACCCGAATTCGGGCGCTGATTCTGGTGGAGCGCTCCGGTCAGAAAGCCATCGTTATCGGCAAGAAAGGGGAGGGCCTTAAACGGATCGGCGAACGCTCCCGCCTTGATATCGAAAAGCTGATTGAGGGCAAGGTCTTTCTGCAACTCTGGGTCAAGGTCAAGGAGGGCTGGTCAGACGACGAACGTGCCCTGAAAAGCCTGGGTTACGGCGACTGACTTGCGGGATCACCGTTCAAGGCAACTCGATACGGTCCTGATTCTGCACGTTCGTGCCTACCGCGAAACCAGCTTGATGGTGGATCTGCTGGCCGAGCAGCATGGCCGGCTCCGGTTGATTGCCAAGGGGGCCCGACGCGGCCGGGGTGCCATTGCCCGCCAACTGCGTCCTTTTGAACTGGCGCAGTTGAGCTGGTCCGGCCGGGGGGATCTCAAGGTCTTGAATGCCTTCGAAGCCCTGGATCAGACTTTGGGGCTCCAGGGCAGTCGTCTTTTTCTCGGCTTCTACATCAGCGAACTGCTGCTCCGCTTGCTACCCCTTGAGGATCCCAATCCAGCGCTGTTTGAGACGGTCACGCGGGCATTAACGGCGCTTGGGCGTGATGAGGACCCGGAATGGAACTTGCGGTGTTTTGAAATGGATTTTCTGGATGCGATTGGCTACGGTCTGAATGTTGAGATCGATAGCCATGGACAACCGATCACTCCCCATGAACGCTATGACTATGATCCGGAAGCCGGTGCGCTCAAAGGGTTCGGCGATCCGCCACCCTATCAGGGGGAAACACTGATGGCCCTTGGCATGCGATCACCCTTGAATGAGTCGCAGCGTCGGGAGGCGAAGCGTCTCATGCGATCGGTTCTCGCGTTTCATATGAACGGTCGCCCCTTGAAAAGCCGCGAGCTATTTAAGCTGATGATCAAGGATCCGGCTGGATCCACTGCCACGTTGAAGGTGAACGAGTGAAAAGACTACCAATACGCCTGGGTGTGAATGTCGACCATGTGGCCACCGTGCGTCAGGCCCGAGGCACCCAATATCCTGACGTACTCAAAGCCGCCTGGCTTGCCGAGGAGGCGGGGGCCGATGGCATTACCGCACACCTCCGTGAGGATCGGCGGCACATTCAGGATCGGGATATCGACCTCATGAAGGCGCATTTGAACACGCCCTTGAATCTGGAAATGGCCGTAACCGATGAAATGGTCGCCATTGCCGTTCGGGTTACCCCCTCCGCCTGTTGCCTGGTCCCTGAAAAGCGGGAGGAACTGACCACCGAGGGGGGGCTGGATGTGGTGGGCCAGTTTGAGCGTATTCGCAGAGCGTGCGAGACGCTCGGCGCAGCCGGCATTGAGGTATCTTTGTTCATTGATGCCGAGCCGGCTCAGATTGAGGCGGCGATAAAGGCCGGTGCGCCGGTCATTGAGCTCCATACCGGGCATTATGCCGATGCCCCGACGCCTGCGGGCCGGGAGCGGGAGCTTGCGCGGTTGCAGGCAGCTGCCCATCAGGCAAAAGCGCTTGGTCTGATCGTCAACGCAGGACACGGGCTGCACTATCACAACGTCGCTGCGATCTGCCGGATTCCTGAATTCAACGAGCTCAATATCGGCCACTCCATCATCGCACGCGCCTTGTTTACCGGGCTTTCACGGGCAGTTTCCGACATGAAGTCGATCATGGAGACGGCCCGATATTCGATTGACCCTGCCGGACCGATCTGACATAGTTCACGGTCCCATCTACCCTACGATCGAGGATAATGCGTGTTGTTAAGCAGCGCGCAAATACCAGCCAATGGCTTCAAAGCGCCGGGGACCCAGTGATTTCGAACCGATGTCGACGGAGCAGACGCTCCAGGGCCGGCCGCGCTGGGTTGTGCCTGTCTCGACCCTGGGCATCTGGCTGTTTGGCTTCGTCCTTTTGGCGGGACTTCTGACCCTGTTTCATGAGCTGAGCGGGGAGCTGGATGCGTTGGAGGCGCGCCTCGTTCAGGAAACCGGTGGCGACCGGCTGCATGCCATCGACCAGCAAATGGATACCCTTCGCAACCGTCTTCACGGCCTGATGGCCGATTCGGTGGAGATCCGCCTTAAAAGTCTCGAACGCAACCTTGCCGAGGGCCGGGTAAGCCCGGAGGATCTCAAGCTGTTCGACACCCTGCAAAATGACCTCAAAGCCCTTCAGGACTATGCCGAGGCCTCGGGTGCTCAATCGCTAGAGTATGAAAGCCGGGAGCACCCGCGCTACCAGCATGGACCGCCCTCGACCGAGAGTGTGACCGCTTCGGCCATCGCATCGGCGATTCCGATACCAAAGGCCGACATGCTCAAAGAAATTTCAAGGCTTCGGACGCTGCTCTATCTGTGTCTAACGGGGCTGGTCGGAACCGGTGGCGTCCTGGTTGGCCGTTTCTGGATTCAGGCAAGGCGTCCGCCGCTGATCGAACATCGGACGGCCCGGAGTCCACCGCTGCTCAGCCGCCGCCGATCCGGCTGAGAATCCGACCGCAAACCGACCCCGCGTCATGCTCGGGATGACGGAGGTCATCTCACGCGCGCATTTTTTTCGATTTTCCATGAAGCCCAGGACCCAGGTCTCCAATCGCTTTTCGGTCGCGCCCATGCTCGATTGGACCGACCGAAACTGCCGCTATTTCATGCGGCTCCTCTCCAAGCAAGCCTTGCTCTATACCGAAATGGTGACGACCGGCGCCGTGCTTCATGGTGATCTTGATCGTCTGCTTGGGTTTGACCCGGCTGAACGTCCATTGGCACTGCAGTTGGGGGGAAGCGATCCCCACGATCTTGCGGCGGCCGCGCGGGTAGGGGAGCGCCACGGTTATGACGCCATCAACCTCAATGTGGGCTGTCCCAGTGATCGGGTCCAGAAAGGCCGTTTCGGTGCCTGTCTCATGCGTGAACCGCAGACCGTTGCCGACAGCTGCAAGGCCATGCGCGATGCCGTCGGTATCCCCGTAACGGTGAAAACGCGGATCGGCGTGGATGACGATGACCGCTATGAGCAGCTCGCTGACTTCATCGGGACGGTCCATGCGGCGGGCGTCACCACCTTCGTCATCCATGCCCGCAAGGCATGGCTCAAGGGCCTTTCTCCAAAGCAGAACCGGGAAGTCCCCCCGCTTCGCTATGACGTGGTGGCGCGAATCAAATCCGACTTTCCAGATCTTGAAATCATCTTGAACGGGGGTATCCACACCGTGGAGGAATCCCTCCAGCACCTCGTGACCTTTGATGGCGTGATGCTGGGCCGTTCGGCTTATCACAACCCCTACCTCCTCGCTGAAGTGGACCGACGCCTCTTTGGCAGTGATGCCTCCGTGCCGAGCCGCGAGGATGTTCTTGAAAAGATGCGACCTTATCTCGCGAAACGTTTGGCGCAGGGCCTGAAGCTCCATCAGATCACGCGCCACATGCTGGGTCTCTATCACGGCCAGCCCGGGGGACGCCTCTGGCGCCGCTGGCTAGGGGAGGCGGTGACCCGGCCCGGCGCTGACCTTGCCGCATTTGACCAGGTCATGACCGATCTCGCCCGACATCGCGCCTGCGCAAGCGCCGAGGCCGACCCACGGTATACTGATGCCCCATAAAAGAGGACTTTGACTGATGCAGAAAGACGTGATGGAGGAACTGTTTGCGGGTGTGATCCGCGAGATCGGCGAGGACGTAACCCGCGAGGGGCTGATTGATACGCCCAAACGCGCTGCGGCTGCCTTTCGGTTCATCAACAACGGCTATGAAAAAAACCTTGAGGAAGTCCTCAATAACGCCGTTTTCGAGGCCGATACGGAGGACATGGTGATCGTCAAGGACATTGAGCTCTACTCCTTGTGTGAGCACCACTTGCTGCCTTTTATCGGCAAGTGCCACGTGGCCTATTTGCCGCGCGACAAGGTCATCGGCTTGTCCAAGGTCGCCCGGATCGTCGATATGTACGCCCGGCGTCTGCAGATTCAGGAGCGACTGACCAATCAGATTGCTACCGCCCTTCAAAGTGCAATCGACCCGGTCGGTGTGGCCGTTGTCATCGAGGCCAAACATCTGTGCATGATGATGCGCGGCGTTGAAAAGCAAAACTCGGTGATGACCACCTCTGCAATGCTGGGCTTGTTCCGAAAGCAGATCAGCACCCGCTCTGAATTCCTGAATCTGATCAATCGCCGCTAGCTACTGCGCGAAGTCAACCGTGAGGGCTGCTTGACCATGGCTCGGGCCTTAAAGCCCCCGATCAAGGGCCGCAAGCCCCCACGTCGTGGTCTTTTCGGCTCCCTCCTGTCCTCCGGGTTCTGGACCCTTGTCTGGTTAATGCCCTTTGTTCTGGCCCTGGTTGCTGCTACGGCGGCCTATCAGGACCGGCTGGTCCGTGATCAGTTCGAAGGCAAACGCTGGGCACTTCCGGCCCGGGTTTATGCCAGTTCCGTCGATCTCTTCGTGGGCGCCGCCCAGGATCCGGAGGGCTTCGAGTGGCTGTTGGGGCAGCTCAAATACCGAAGGGATCCGCAGCTCTCAACCCAGGGCACCTATATCCGCCTGGGCGATGAGATGGTGTTCAGGACCCGCGATTTTCACTATCAGGACCGGCTGGAGCCGGCCCGAACCTACCGCGCCCAATTCCAAGATGGCGCCATCATTCTTCTTGAAGACGTTGATGCGGGTCGCGCAATCGCGCTGATTCGTATGGAGCCGCCCTTGATCGGCAGCTTTTATCCGGCGCGCCGCGAGGATCGAGTGCTGATCAAGCTGGATCAGGCGCCAAAGATCCTGATTGAGGCCCTGTTTGCCAGCGAGGACCACAATTTTTATGCGCACCACGGGATTTCGCTCAAGGGCATCCTCAGGGCGCTTTATGTCAACCTGCGCGCAGGCGGCATTGTTCAGGGCGGAAGCACGCTGACCCAGCAGCTGGTCAAGAATTTCTACCTGTCCTCGGAAAGGACCTGGTGGCGCAAGCTCAATGAAATCATCATGGCGATGATTCTCGATGCGCGCTACAGCAAGGATGAGATTCTTGAAGCCTACCTCAACGAAATTTATCTGGGCCAGGATGGTTCGAGGGCCATCCATGGCTTTGGCCTTGCCAGCCAATATTATTTCGGACGTTCGATCGAGGAGTTGCGGCTCCCGGATATTGCGCTGCTGGTTGCCCTGGTGCGGGGGCCCTCCTATTACGACCCCTACAAGGCCCCAGAGCGGGCGCAGAAGCGACGCGACCTGATTCTCGATGAAATGGTTGATCAGGGCTTCATTGCCCGGGAGGAGGCGGATGCGGCCAAGGCCCGTGGCCTTGAGGTGGTCGCGGATCCGCATCAGTCGGTCAGTCGCTACCCTGCGTTCATGGACCTTCTCAGGCGACAGCTGGAAAAGGAGTATCGACCGGAAGACTTGACATCCGAGGGATTGAGAATCTTTACGACACTGGATGTCAGTGTGCAGCACCAATTGCAGAAAACCATCGATGAGCAGTTGGTCAAACTTGACAAACATCCCGGCAAGTCGCCCTTGGAGGTAGCGGCGGTTCTCACCCGTCGCTCTACCGGCGAAATTGCCGCCATGAGCGGTGGTCGGCAGGATGATTTTTCAGGGTTCAACCGCGCCCTCGATGCGAATCGCCAGATCGGATCGCTCTACAAGCCGGTGGTGTACCTTTCCGCCCTTGAGATGACCGATCGCTACACGGCCAGTACGTTGCTTGAGGACGCACCGATCAGCGTCCGGGTCCCCGGATCCGTCTGGTCACCCAAGAACTACGATGGCAAGGAGCACGGCGCGATCCCCTTTTTCAGTGCCTTGGCGCATTCCTACAACCTCGCAACCGTTCGGGTCGGCATGGATGTCGGGGTCGCGCACACAGCGCAGATGATGAAGAAGCTGGGTGCCACTCGGGCTGTCGAGCAGGTTCCCTCGCTGCTGCTCGGCACCGCGGCGCTGGCGCCGATTGAGGTGGCGCAAATGTACCAGACGCTGGCCAGCGACGGTTTCCTGACGCCCTTGCGGGCGATCCAGAGTGTGGTGTCGCCGGAGGGCAAGACCCTTCAGCGGTTCGGGCTGGAAGTGCGGCAGGCGGTGAGTGCAGGCTCGGTCAGCATCTTGAACCACATTCTCAAGCAGGTCATGCTGCGAGGCACCGGCAAGCCCGCCTTCAGCCAGATGCCACAGAGCCTGGAGCCTGCCGGCAAGACCGGCACGACCAATGAACTCCGTGACAGCTGGTTTGCCGGGTTTACCGGGGACTATCTGGGCGTGGTATGGATGGGCCGGGATGATAACCAGCCGGCTGGACTGACCGGCGCCGAGGGTGCGCTCAAGGTGTGGGCGGGGGTCATGGGCAAGATCAGCCGTGAAGCTCTCGAGCTGGCGCTGCCGGACGAGGTCGAGCCGGTCTGGATTGATGGCAAGAGCGGGGCGCGCTCCGGTGAAGGCTGTGCGGGTGCTATCCTGATGCCCTTTAAGGCGGGGACCGCCCCCGAACGGAGTTCGGGTTGTGGCGCCGCGCCACCCTGAGACTGGTCAGATGAAAAAATGCCCGTGAATCCCTCTTTAAAAACACTGGATCGATCCGTCCTGGTGACCGGTTGCTCGTCCGGAATCGGCCTTGCGACGGCCCGACTGCTCAAGGCGCGCGGGTACCGGGTGTTTGCTACCGCCCGCCAAGCCAAGGACGTTGCCATGCTGGAGGGGGAAGGCTTTGACGCCCTGCGGCTGGATCTCGCCGATTCGGCCTCCATCCGGGTGGCGGTCGATGCGGTGCTGGCGCGCAGCGGGGGGCAACTCTACGGCCTGTTCAACAATGGCGCCTATGGTCAGCCAGGCGCGGTCGAGGACCTGTCGAGAGCCTGTCTTCGACAGCAGTTCGAAACCAACCTGTTCGGAACCCATGAACTCACCCAGTGCGTCATTCCGGTGATGCGTCGGCAAGGGTATGGACGCATCATTCAGAACAGCTCCGTCCTAGGCTTTGCCGCCATGCGATTTCGCGGTGCCTACAATGCCAGCAAGTTTGCGCTTGAAGGTCTGACCGATACGCTGCGATTGGAACTGGTCGGCAGCGGCATCGAGGTCTCCTTGATTGAACCGGGCCCGATTGCCAGCCGCTTCAGAGACAATGCCTTCGCCATGTTCAAGGCCCACATCCGTCCCGAAGCCAGCGTTCATCAGGCGACCTATGCGGCGATTGAGGCGCGGCTGACCAAGGAAGGGCCGGTGGTGCCGTTTACCTTAGGTCCGGAGGCAGTGGCACTGAAAGTGCTCCACGCCCTGGAGTCCCGAAGACCCAAGGTGCGGTATTACGTGACATTTCCGACCTACCTTTTCGGCTTCTTAAAACCCCTGCTTTCCGATCGGGCCATGGACTGGGTCCTGAGAAAGGTGACCTGATGACTACAGCGCCCACGTCCGCGTCCAACTGGCCCCGGCTCGCCCTTTTCGTGTCTTTCTCGGGCACCGGGGGCGTCGAACGGGTGACCCTGAATCTGCTTCAGGGCCTGGCGCGGTTTCCGGTCCACGTCGACCTTCTGACCGTCGTGGCCCGGCGTGGTCAGGCGCCACAGGTGGACTGGCCGAACGTCCGGGTGGTTCCCTTCAAGACCCGCCACTCGCAACTCGCGATTCCAGAACTTGTGCACTACCTTCGGAAGGAAAACCCGGATGTCCTCATGGTCGCCAAGGATCGGGCCGTCCGTGCGTCCATTCTGGCGCATGCATGGTCAGGTACGGCAACGCGACTGGTCGGACAACTGCACATGAACATGCAGGGCTACCTGGCCAACCAGCCCTGGTATGCGCGTTGGCCAAGAACACTGCCGATGCGCCTGCTTTTCCCGCGTCTGGATCTGATCATCGGCGTGTCCGAAGGCGTTCGCAAGGACACCCTTGAATTAACCGGGATGCCGGAAGATCGGGTCATTGCCATAAAAAATCCGGTCATCACCCCCGAGATGGATGCACAGGGACGGGCACCCTGTCCGCATCCCTGGCTAGCGGACTCGGCGACGGTGCCGGTGATCGTGGCAGCGGGCCGACTGACGCCCGAGAAAGATTTCCCGACCCTTATCCGGGCGTTTCGACGGCTGCGGGAGCAAAGGCCCGCACGCCTTCTGGTACTGGGGGAGGGGCCTCTGGAGGCATCACTCAAATCACTGATCGAGACCCTGCATCTTAAGGAGGAAGTCGATTTGGTGGGGTTTCAGGCCAACCCGTTTGCCTTCATGTCCAGAGCGGCCCTGTTTGCCATGACCTCCGCCTGGGAGGGGTCTGGCAACGTGCTGGTTGAAGCGCTCGCTTTCGGTGTGCCGTGTGTATCCACCGATTGTCCCTATGGGCCCCGGGAGACGCTGGTGGACGGCCGCTACGGCCCTCTGGTTCCGGTCGGTGATGATGCGGCGCTGGCCGAGGCGATGCTGAGGACGCTGGATCAGCCGCTGCCGCCGACCCAGCTTCTGGAGGCGGTAACGGATTTCAGAATTGAAACCAGCGCCTACCATTATCTCCGGGCGCTGTTTCCGGGCCATCACTGGCAACGCCCGTGAATCGGCAAACGGCGGACAGTGGGGGTCGAAGGCTCGAGGTGAAGGTCGGCATCCTGGGCTTGGGTGTGCTGCTGCTCTCGCTCCTCGCCTCCAGAGGCACCTACCGGATCGGGCTTTGGATACTGGGCCTTGGGCTCTGCGTGCAGATAATCCGTCAGCGGCCACGACTGGCGATGACGCCCGGGCTGGCCGGCTGCGTGGGGGCATGTATTTATTTTCTGTCGGTCGGCGCACTCGGGGCACAGCCGCTTTACGTTCCCGATCTCTTTCCGCTGATCTGGTGCGCGCTGATCACCACCCAGATCGTCCAGGTGGGCTTGAGAGGCGAGGGCCCCTGGCATCGATGGGAACGGGCCATCGGGCCAGTGCTGGCCGGATTTGTCACCTTCCACCTGATCTTTGATCTGTACTGGAGCCATTGGCCGGTATGGCCCAAATACGGCAAGTCCGGGTTCTTCCCAAACGTGCACTACCTTGCCGGATATATCCTTTTGACTGCGCCGCTGCTCGTCTATCTGGCCCTGAAATCGAGCCTTCGTATCCGCGCCCTGAGTGGTGCGCTACTCATGGCCGAGGCCTGGCTTTTGTTTGAGACCCGCTCGCGTCCGGCCTTTTTGGCGCTCATCGCGGCGGTTTTGGTCACGCTGCCCTGGATGGGTAAAGGCAAGGCCCTCGGGATACTGGCCCTGCTTTTCGCCCTGATCGGACTTTTGTATGTTCTGGATATCGGCCATTTCGGCTACCTCAGCAATGAACTGCTCGGACACCTTGGGCGTGATGAGCGGATCGAGATCTGGCGGGGCACCTGGCAGCTCTTGATGGACAATTCCGCCATGGCCTGGCTGCTGGGGCATGGATTTGGACAGTTTTTTCATGATTTTCAATTGCTGACGCTAACATTGAAAATCAAGCCTTGGCTCGCGCCCCATAACTTTGTGCTTGAGGTGCTTTACAGCCATGGCATCCTCGGGCTTCTGGTCCTGCTGCTCGGGGTCGGTCTTTTTTTTACCGCCATTGTCCGCAGTGCAAGGGCGCGGACAGGGCCGCTTCGTGCCCTGAGTATCGTGCTGCTGGCTACCGCCACCGGCCACTTTCTGTTTGCCTTTCTGACCCTGCCGTTGTGGTCTCGGGACTATCTGCTGCCCATGGCCTGGGTGGTGGGCAGTGGTCTGGTGCTTTTTCATCAGCCAAGGACTGGGGCTGATCCAGCCTAGGGGAACCCGATGCAAGACGATCTGAAACCGGTCTCCCTGGTGATTCCGAACTACAACGGCAGCCGGCTGCTCAGGGACAATCTCCCCTGCGTGATCGAGGCCTTGAACGCCTATCCCGGATCGACCGAGCTTGTGGTCGTGGATGATGGTTCATCCGATGACAGCCTTAATGTGTTGCAAACGCGCTTCCCTTCCGTTCGGGTGAGCGTCCATCCTCACAACCTGGGTTTCTCGGAGGCATGCCTGACCGGTGTCAAGGCAGCCCGTTTCGAGCATGTGGTGCTCCTCAATTCTGATGTTCGGCCTGAAGCCGATTTCATCTGGCCCCTGATCCGGCGGCTTGAGGACCCCAAGGTCTTTTCGGTGCAATCGGCGATTCAGGTCGAGGCGGGTGTCATTCATCCCTACTGCCTGTCCCGATTCCGCTTTCGCCAGGGTGGCTTAAAGCGCCTGAAGACCCCAGATCTTGGCGCCGAGGGCTGGCTGTGCCTTTATGCATCGGGTGGTTCAATGGCCTTTCGGCGCTCGGTCTTTCTGGAATTGGGCGGATTTCACCCGCTTTACAAACCGTTTTACTGGGAGGACTTCGACCTTGGGCTCAGGGCCTGGCGTCAGGGCCTTGAAACCTGGACAGAACCCCAGAGCGTGGTACTGCATCAGGAAAAAGGCTCGATTCACGACCACATCAAACGCCGTACCGTCAAACAGGCGCTGCAGCGCAACAAATTGATGGCCGAGTGGGTTCATTTTCCGGCACGGACGCTCTTGCTGATGATGCCCATTCGCGTGTTTATCCGCGTGCTGCTGAGAACCCTGATTGGCGATCTTGGCTACCTCAAGGCCGTCTTTGGGGCGCTGGCGCATCTTCAGGCGGTGCATCACTTGCGAGCTGCCATCAATGCGAGCGAAGTGATGTCATTTGACCAGGTACTCGCCTTGATTGCGGCCCAGAATGCCGAGCGGCTTAAGGCGTTGGAGGCTCGGGCAGAGGGTGCGGACGATGCTTGAGATCCGGCCGGGCGTTGAGGCCGACAAGTCCGCGGTACTGGCGCTGATTCGAAAAGTCCATGGCGATGAGGCCGCGGATCGGGCCGCGCGTCGCTGGGACTGGCAGTGGTTCCAGGACCCCCGCCTGAAATCGCCCGGATTTCAGGGCGTTGTGGTCACCTGGGAGGGACAGATCCTGGCGAGCATGAGCACCATTCCGGCCGGTCTCACCGTCAAGGGCGAGGCCAGCGAGGGGCGCTGGTTCACCGATGCGCTGGTGGATTTTGGGCAGATGCGACAAGCCATTCGATGGCAAAGGCGAAACGGTACGGATCTGGGTCTTGATCTTCGCAACGGGCTGGCCCTGGCCATGCTGGATGATCCGGCCTCAGGCCCCGTGCAGATGGGCAAACACCTCACCACCGCCATGGCGGCAGTGTGCCGCAAGATTAATTTTCCGATGGTTGGGGGGACAGCGAGCTGGGCGCGGATTTTAACCTTCAGACAACCGCTCGGCGTCTACGTGGGGCGCGGACCCGCATGGCTTCTCGGCGGTCTTATTGACCTGTTTCTTCCAAGGCTGCCGCATCCGAAAAGGCCGCTGGTTCCTCTGGAAGGCCCGTTCGATGAGCGCTTTGACCGGCTTTGGGAAAATGCACGACTGACACACACTGCCATCACCCGCCGCGATGGTGCGGTGTTGAACTGGCGGTATCGTGCGGTACCGGACACAGCCATTGAGGTTCGACTGATTGAGGATGACACCGGTCTTTTGGGCTATATCATCTGGTCGTCGTTTGAGCGGCATCGTCAACGCCGCGCGTCCATTTTGGACCTTCTTGCCCGGGATGATGCAGCATCGATCCTTCAGGATCTCCTGTCAGGAGCCATGCGCGAGATGCGGGCTCAAGGTGTCCATAAGCTTGAGTGTTATACCGGCTCGGATGCGGTTGCCGATGTGCTGGCGCGCCTGGGTTTTGCTCGGCGCCCTGCGGAAGGCGATCGGCAGACGGTGCATCTGAGGGGCGTGCACATGGATCGCCTGTATGTCACGCGGGGCGATGGCGATGGCGGTTAGGGAGGGCTCATCGTCATGATCAGGCGGGTTCTTGAGACCATTGCCGAGCGCCAACGCCGACGCTCATTTGAGAAAGAGCCTTGGCAATGGTTTTTGCTGGCAGGTCCACGCGAGCGGGCGGCGCTGACCGATCCTGATCCTTCGAGTCTCAGGCCGATTTATCCGCCTCCTGACCGGTTCTGGGCGGATCCTTTTGTGTGGGTCCACGACGGCCAGCACTACCTTTTTTTTGAAGATTACCCCTATGCGACGCGCAAGGGTTTGATCAGTGTCATGCCCGTCTCCGCGGAGGGCCTCCCACTGGCGGCGGCCCGACCGGTGCTTGAATGCGGCGTGCATTTGTCCTACCCGTTCTTGTTCGAGGTTGACGGGGCGCTTTACATGATCCCGGAGAAGAAGGCGCAACGCAGGGTCGATCTCTACCGGTGCCTGCGCTTTCCTGATCGGTGGGTGGTGGAGAGGACGCTGTTCAAAGGTCGCAAGATGGTCGATGTCACCGTGTTTCCCTTCGAGGGCCATTGGTGGTTATTTGCCTCGCTCAAGGAGAAGGGCCTGCGCTATGACGAGTCACTGGTGGCCTTCTATACCGACCATCCGCTCAAGGGGGAGTGGCGCCCGCATGCCGAAAACCCGATTGTCCGAGATTACGCCCGGGGGCGCTCTGCCGGGGGCGTTCAACAGGCCGTCGATGGTAGTCTGCTGCGGCCCTCCCAGGATTGCAGCCAGTATTATGGCGGGGGTCTGAATCTTCTTCGGATAGAGACCTTGTCTCCCTCGCATTACCAGGAGAGGCGGATCTGGCACCGCAGCGGTGAGGCAGCCGGCGGCTGGCGCGGCATGCATCATCTGGACTGGCGCGAAGGCTTGATGGTCATGGATGCCCAGCGAAAGCGTCCTGAACCGGATCCGGTCACATCCGGCCCATGAGCGGCAGCGGCACCCTGGGGCATCCGCAACCGGCGGTTTCGCTGGCCTCTCTGATGCGGGGGCGGGATAACAATTTCAATCTGATCCGTCTGATGGCAGCCGTCGCCGTCCTTTGTGGCCACTCATACCCGCTGACCCAGGGGCCAGGTGCCAGGGAGCCATTGGTGGCCCTGTTGGGCCAGAACCTGGGCGGCTTTGCGGTGGATACGTTCTTCTTCATCAGCGGGCTGCTGGTTTGCGCAAGCCTTTATTACCGGCAATCGGGATGGGCGTTTCTCAAGGCCCGTCTGTTACGCATCTATCCTGGATTGTGGGTCATGCTGCTTATCTCGGTCGGCCTTCTGGGGGGTATGGTCTCGCGCCTTCCTATGGCCGATTTCTGGCGATCGCCCGAGGTTTTTGGCTATCTCTCCCATTGCGGAACCCTGATCGGGGGTGTGCGGTTCAAGTTGCCAGGCCTGTTTGCGGATAATCCCTTTCCTGACAGTGTCAATGGCTCCTTATGGACGCTTCCCTATGAGGTCCGTCTTTATGCCTGGTTGCTGGCCTTGTGGATCCTCAGTCGGGCATTCGGATCCTTTCGGCTCAAGGTCCTGAGTTGGACCGTGGTTGGCTATGCTCTCGGAACACTGGTCTTCGTCATCGCTGGATTGTTTTTTCCTCTCAAGGTATCGCCCTTTATCCGGCTCTCGATGATGTTTGCGCTGGGTGCCTCGGCATTCGTGCTGAAAGATCAGATTCGCGTGTCTTGGGTCGGGTTCGGACTGGCGTTTGGGGTGCTCTGCCTGAGTGCGTTCCAAAAATCCGGATTCATGGTGACTTATGTGCTGCTCTTGCCTTACCTGATTCTGTGCCTTGCCTATCTGCCGGGGGGCTGGATCCGGCGCTTCAATCAGCTGGGCGATTACTCCTATGGGGTCTACATCTACGCATTTCCCATTCAGCAGGCGCTGGTTCAGCTTCTGGCCGTGCGCGATCCCCTGACGCTTACCTCGATCGCCTTGCCCGTGACCCTGGCTTTTGCCATGATGTCCTGGCATCTGGTTGAGTCACCGGCCTTAGGGCTGAAAGGGAGATAGCTGCCGATGGTATGCGATCGTTGGGCTTCTAAGGGCAGTGGTCGGGTCCTCGGGCTGGGTCTTTTCTGGCTGATCGGCTGCATGCTGGCTGTGAGTAACGCCCAAGCAGCTTCGGATTCGGAGTGGACGACGGTCAATCAAGGTTACTCCGCCGAACGCCACCTGGTTTCTGACCAGATCACGAGCAGTAACATCCGAACTCTTGGGATCCGTTGCAAGGTCGAGTTGAATGAACCGGCCTGGTTCGGCAGTGGCATCCTTAAAATCGATCACACCCTCTATGTCACGACGCTTAGGGCCACCTATGCCATCGGGGCTTCGGACTGCAGGCCGATCTGGCGGGCGCCTGTTCACTTTCGCCAGCCGCTGGCCAGTCATTTCGCGACCCGCGGTGCCGCCTATCTGGGCGGTGTGCTGTTCCGCGGCACCAATGATGGCCAGTTGCTGGCGCTCGATGCGGCAACAGGGCGAACCCTCTGGTCGCAACAGGTGGCAAACCCGGCCGCCAATGAATCCGTCGTTGCGGCCCCGATTGCCTGGGAGGGCAAGGTCTATCTCGGTATCGCCACCAGCGACGCGGGGATCAAGGGGCGTGTGCTGGCACTTGAGGCGCTCAGCGGTAAAACCCTCTGGACCTTTAATTCCATCGACATGGGCAACGAGTTGGGCGGTGGCTTTTGGACCAGCTTTGCACTGGATACCGATTCAGGGACCCTCTATGCGCCGGTCTCTAATCCGGTCCCCATCTTTTACCCCGAAGCACGGCCCGGCCCGAATCTCCATAGTAATTCGGTCATCGGCCTTGACGCCAGAACCGGCAAATTGAAATCGGCCTATCAGGCCCTACCCGGCGATGCGCATGACTGGGATCTCTCGGCCACACCGACTCTTTTTGCAAGCCAGAGCGGGCGATCACTGTTTGCCGTTACGGGCAAAAGTGGCGTCGTCTATGGTGTCGAGCGGGATACGTCGCAGCCGGTATTTGCGACCCCCGGAACCACGCTCTTTAATGAAAACGTTCCGCTAACCAGCGACTGGCTGCGGGTGTGTCCTGGTGCTGGGGCGCAATATAACGGTGTGGCCCGTTTGCCGGGTCAGCGCCTGCTGTTCGTTGGCATGGCTGATTGGTGCCGCTACTTCAAGTCGACGCCGCCCAGCAGTGCCACCGATTACGCAGGGGGCTCCACCACACCGGACTACAGCACCCAACCTCAAGGCGTTCTGACCGCACTCGATGAATCCAGCGGCAAGATCCGCTGGCAGCTCCGGGAACCCGCCCCCATCATCGCAGGACTGGTAACGACCTCCTCAGGGCTGTTGATGGCTGCTGATGTCAGAGGCAACTTCCTGGGTATCGAGGCCAAGACCGGCAACGTTCTCAAGCGGCTGGCGCTGGGCGGTGCCATGAATAACGGGCTGATCGCCTACACAACTCGAAAAGAGACCTTGCTGGCGGCGACTGTCGGTGGCAGTTCGATCACCACCGCCGGTATTGCCGGTCCCCTGAATGTGACCATCATGGCCCTTGGCAGTCCCCGGGTGCCTCTCAAGCGGACGTTTTCACGACTGCTGCCTGAGGGCGAGCAAGTTCAGATGGGAGAGGCGCTGTACCTCACCGTCTGTGGAAATTGTCACGGTAAAACCGGTGGCGGCGGTCTTTATCCCTCGCTGATGCGGCACGGGTCACTCGCGGATCCGCACCGACTCAAGAAATTTCTGGCCTACGTCACGCCGCCGATGCCACGGCTTTATCCGGGGCTCCTCAAGGGCGGGGAGGTCGCCTTGATCGCCCAGTATCTGAAAACCCAGATCTTCAAGTGCGGTCAGCCTGGCGGGGTAGATTGTTCTGCCCCTGGCAAAGCCGCCTCGGCTGGCGCTGCCGACTGGCGCAAGATCTATGCGGTGATGACCAGTCCGAGGTGCCTCAATTGCCACACCTACTCTTCGCCGCAAAATCCGTCTACTCAGGATTTTCCTAGGCAGTCGGATGACCGCAGGCCGCACTATTATGGGGTCAGTCGCGGAACCGACAACCAGGGACTCGGCAATGGCCGTTGCGGCACCTGCCACGGTCTTGAAAATAACCCAGTCACGGGAGCGCCCGGGGCTCAGAAGAACGGGTCTCCAATTTGGCAGCTGGCACCTACCAGCATGGCATGGGAGAGCGCGCCGGGGCAGCCCATGCCTGGCCACCTGCTGTGCACCATGATCAAGGATCCCGCCTTGAATGGGGGGCTTGATTTCAAGGGCCTGTTGCAACACGTCATTCAGGAGCCGCTGGTCAGCTGGGCGTGGAATCCCGGCATTGATGCGCGAGGGCTTCCAAGGACGCGCCCGCCCATTTCGCATGAGGCCTTCGTCCGGGTTTTTGCCCACTGGCTCAAAAGTGGGGCACCATGCCCGAAAATGCCGTAAATCTGAGTGATCATGCCGGAGCGGAATCCGTTGTGGCGAGTCTTGCCAAGTGAATGGGCTCTGGTTTTGTGCTTGCAAAAAAACAACTTTGTTGTACAGTGGCCACTAATTAGCTTTAGTGCGTTGCCCTGAGTCAGGTTCAAACTTATGAAGACATCCCATCATCGGTCGATGAAACTTGCCCCCGTTTGGGTCATGGCGGTCTCGGCACTTGCCTACAACGGGCCTCTTTCGGCCGCGGATACCCTTCAGAGCAGTGGCGCACTCAGGCAAACCGCCCCGACCATCCCCGATAAGCCGATATCGCCCACAACGCCCATAACCCCGACGACGCCCACAACGCCCACAGCCCCGACGACGCCCACGACACCGACACCGACCCCGGAGCCGACGCCGACGCCGACACCTCCACCCGGTCCAACGCCTGAGCCGGTCAGCCTCGATCAGTACTATCGGATTAATAGCCTTGCCACGATCACCCAGCTCACGACCGTGAGTAACGTTTTCAACCGTCCCACGACGACGGCTGAGTTCAGTATTCGCAAGTTGGCCGGCCAGCATCTTGCAGCACAGCAGAAATCCGGTGGCGGTTCCTCCTCAGATGGTGTGGAACTTGACGGTCGATTCGGTACCTTTTTCTCCGGAGGGGGCAGTTTCGGTAACATGAATGGCCAAGCCAGTGCCATTCAGGGCTTGAGCCGCGACCCCTTTAGTACATTCAACCAGACCGGAACCGGCGCTTTTGATTTCAAGTTCACGGACTGGTTGGTTGCAGGCTTCCTGTTCAACTACACAGGGACCCAGAATTCCCTTTCAGCGCCGGCCGCCCCGGGTAGTCTCCTGTCTGACGCCTATCGATTCATGCCGTTCGTGAGCATGATTCCATTTGAAAATGCCTATATCGACGTTTCGGCAGGTTATGGCTACCAGACCTACAACAGCAGGCGCATGTTCAATGGGGGCAATGCGATCGCCAACTACTCATCCGATCAGGCCATGGCGGCGATCGACATGGGCTACAACTACTCCGTTGATGCCTTGGAACTGGGGGCCTTCATTGGCGGAAGCTACATTGGAACTGATGTATCCGGTTATACCGAGTATGGCAGTGGTATCTCGATGCAGCCTTACAATATCTCATCCTGGACCACGACTTTGGGTGGTCAGCTTGCTTATTCTTTCAGTACTAGTTTTGCTGTTCTGCAACCCATGGTCCGAATGGAGTGGGTGCACGCCTTCAACACGTTTACGACTGCCAATGCCGTGTTGCCCCTCGGTGGCGGACTTCAACCCATTCAGAGCGTACTTGGGATTTCCGATTGGGGTAATTTCTCAGCGGGCGTTCAGGCAACGCTCCCCAATGGCATGAATGCGTTCATCAATTACCAGGGACAGGTCATGGCCGGTGGTGATAACAACGGTGTTCTGGGCGGTCTGCGTCTTGAGTTCTAGGCGCAGTCGACCCCGGCAAATCTTATCCGCATCTATTTTTTCTCCACTTTCGGTCGCTACAGCGCGAGCATTCAGTTCCGCTGTGAGGCCGAAAGCACACAAGCCATGCCACCCTTGATTTTTGTGCGCAGGCACGCCGGCGGACTTTCAGTCCCCTCGCATGAGAATCCCTCATGTCAGGTCCCTTCATGCTTTCGAAGCGCGCTTGATCTGATTTTATAAAGCTAAACTAGTCGAAATCCCGTTCCAAACGATCAAACGCGAGGAGGATCGATGTTGAGTCGCTTAATGGCATTTAGTCTCGGTTTCCTCTTGGTACTGGGCTGTGCGCAGACCGTCACCAAAGAAGAAATGGCGCGCGCCGTAGAGGGTTATATCGTCGATGTGAATAAGCTAGCGGTCGTTGACTGTTTGCTTCCCGGTCAGGTCAGGAAACTGGGATCCACGATGACTTATCTCTCGCAACGCCGCCCGGTCAGGACGACAGAGGCAGATTGCGAGGTCCGTGGCGGGGAGTATGTTGCCTATGACCGGGCGAATTACACCAGCGCACTTAATGTCTGGTTGGCCAGAGCGCAGGAAGGGGACGCAAAGGCTCAACTTTACGTCGGGCAGATCTACGAGAAGGGGTTGGGGAGACCCTCCGATTACAAGGAGGCCGCCAACTGGTACCGCAAGGCCGCGGAGCAGGGGGATTCTCAGGCCCAGATCAGTCTTGGCGCTCTGTACGATCGGGGCCTTGGTGTTCAGAAAGACGCGCAGGCTGCTTTGGACTGGTTCTCCAAGGGGACCGGCCTGAGTGTTGCGGGTATTCCCTATGATGCGACCATCGCCAACCCGTCTGACTCAAGTCGTAACGGTAACCGGTCCGGACCAGGCTTCACGTACAAAGAAAGCTCCGAACCATCATCGGCCCCTGCTGGCAGCCGTTTAGAGGGCGAGGTGGACACGCGTCTTAGGCGTCAACTGGATGAGGCGCAGTCGCAACTGATTCTTCAGCAGGAGCAGCTACTCAAGGTGCAGACCGATCTTGCCCGTCTTAAAGCCGATGGTCAGTCAACGATTCCTGCCTCGACCCATCAGGACATCCAATTCGAAAAATCCCTGGAAGAAAAGGAACGGGTCCTCGCGCAGCGGGAGAGTGAGATTCAGGCACTCAAAAAGCAATTGGATGCAAAAAAGCGGGAACTCCAGAACACGGTGGGGGCGAATTCTGAGATTGATGATGTTCGAAGGGCGCTAGTTGAGAGCGAGAGCCGATATCAGGCCAAGCAGGAAGCGCTTCAACAAATGCAGCGCGAGCTTGAGTCTATGAGACTTAAGGTACAGTCGACCCCGCCCTCGTCAGGCCCACACGATCAAGAGCAGATCATGGCACTCAAGCGCGAGATTCAAGAGAAGGATCGCCTTCTGCATCTCCAGCAGGGCCGAATTCGGGATGCCGTGGCTCAGCTCAAGCGCGAACAGCAACCCTCAAAAAAGCCTGCTTCTGTTCAAAGTCAGGATTACGGGTCAGCGGATGCCCGGGAGATGGCTGCTCAATTGGAGGCGACCCTTTCCGGACTGACCGAGCGTTTCAATTCCGACTCAGCAGAGTTAACTCGCTGGTTGACAGGCCAAAATTCGCCACCTGATGCGGCATTCAGGAACAAGGTTGATCAGCGTAAAACGCATCTTCAGCAACTATCCCTTGAGATCAAGGAAGTGAAGGCAAAGTTGGCCCATGCCAACGAACGACTGGCCCAATTGAATTCGAATGGAACGACAGCCTCGGGTCCCCGCATTGAAATTATCGAACCGGAAACAGTCGCAACGCGGGGTATGCGGTCTATTCGGGTCGGTGACTCCAAGGTATTGAAGGGCCGCATTTATCCGGCACAGTTAAAGTCGCTGGAATTCAATCAGCAAAAACTCTCAGTGGATCCGTCCGGTATTTTTTCAGTGCCGGTGGATCCTCAGAATACCAAGACCATCGAAATCAAGGCCGTCGACCTTAAAGGTGCGGAATCGGTGGTCAAGCTCTCCTTGATGGACAATGAAGTTGGATCCCCTGCCGAGGCATCTGTCGGTGGGCTCGGACAGGGTGCCCCCATTTCGGGCAGTGGCGTACAGTTCGGCCGTTTCTATGCCTTGATCATTGGCAATAACCAGTATCAGAAATATCCGGCACTCTCTACACCGGTGAATGATGCCAAAAGCATCGATTCCGTCTTGAGGGAGCGCTATGGTTTTACGACCAAGGTCATATCGAATGGCAATCGGCACGACATCATGACGGCGCTGAACGAGTTTCAGGCCAAAATGACGGAGAACGACAACTTCATTATCTATTATGCAGGCCATGGTGAAATCGACCCAAAAACCAAGGAGGCGTTCTGGTTGCCTGTTGATGCTGAGGTTGGCAACCCCGCTAACTGGATTGCTAGTAAAGCGATCACGGATCTCCTGAGCATCATGCCGGCCCGCCACATCATGGTTATCTCGGACAGTTGCTATTCAGGGGCGATGTCGAGTGCGGCCGTCGCAAAACTGCCCCCACAGCTGGATGCAGAGAAGCGTGAGAAATGGCTCAAGGTCATGGCGTTGCGTAAAAGCAGGACGCTTCTTGCTTCCGGTGATGTAAGACCGGTGCTAGACACAGGCGGTGATGGACATTCGGTATTTGCACAGTCACTCCTGAAAGTCCTCCGCAACTATCGTGGCGTTCTTGAGGATTATGAAATTTTTCGCGCCGTGAGCGGCGATGTCTCGCAGTCAGCGGCTCGACTGGGTTTCAAGCAGACACCCTCGTATGCCCCTCTGCAGTATGCAGGTCACGAAGGCAGCCCCTTTATCTTCAAGCCCAAGGGGTAGTTTCTTTACCTTCGCGATATATCAGATCCGCCATGGCAATAGCCCTTGAACTGAATGAATCAGTCCAACGTTTCAAGAACGGGGAGCTGGCTCTTGAGGTGCTTGTTGAGCGGGTCAAGCAGGCGGCTGTTTCCATGGAGATCCATGAGCTTGAGTCGGGCGCGCGGCTGATCAAAGCCCTTGAATTGCCGCCCCAGGTGGAGTGGCTGCTCCTTGAGCCTTTGCTTCGCAGCAGAAAAGAGGAGGAAGGGAAGTCCGAGGACTACGCGCAAACGGTTCTGGTTCCGCGCCCAGTCAAACAGCCCACGCCCAGCGATGAGACGATCATCACCCACCCACATGAGAGGCAAACGCAGCATCAGGGGCTGCATTCGGGGTCCCTGGATGAGACGCTGATTCGACCTGAACTTGGGTCCATTGAGCAGTCCCATAAGGACGACATGGATGCCCCTCCTGACGCCGATGAAACGGTGATTGCAACAAGGGTCCATGATGTTGAATCTGGGGCCGGTGTAGGAAAAAAAACGCGGCATCTGGCAGTCGCGGATGCCGCGCCGGCTTCTGCCACATCGATTTCGCCCGAAATCAACTCGGCGCGTGCAGAGCCTGAAGTGGGTCTGGTGCTCAAAAACCAGTTTGTGCTCGAAGAAGTACTCGGCCGCGGGGGCATGGGTATCGTCTTCAAAGCGCGTGACCGCTTGATGGAGGAGATGAAGGACCGCAATCCCTTTGTCGCAATCAAGGTTCTCAGACCTGAGTTTCGAAATGATCAAATGCTGCTGATGGCATTGCAGCGTGAGTTCAAAAAGGCTCAGAAACTCTCGCATCCGCAGATTGCACAGATGATGGACTTCACCCGTGATGAGGCGACGGGCCTCATGTTTGTCATCATGCAGTATTTGGAAGGAGAAACGCTCGACCGGTTCATTCGTTTGAACTACCCCAAAGGCATGCCATTTAAAAAGGCCTTTCCCTTGATTCAGGCCATGGGGCAGGCGCTGGCATATGCGCACCGGCAAGGCATCGTTCATTTGGATTTCAAGCCTGCAAATGTCTTTGTCTGCAAGAATGGAGACATCAAGGTTCTTGATTTTGGAATAGCCGCCGGTATCGGTCAGTCAGAGTCAGACGCCGAGCAAACCGTATTCAAGGTTTCTGACCTTGGGGCCCTGACCCCCGCTTATGCAAGTCTTGAAATGCTCGATGCAAAATCTGCGGGCAAAAATCACGCGCCAACGGTTCAGGACGATGTCTATGCGTTTTCGTGCGTCATCTTTGAATTGCTCACCGGAACCCATCCGTTCGGCAAGACTTCTGCGGTGGAGGCGTGGAAGGCGGGTCTCCTCGCCAAGCCACCGGCTACGCTTTCCATGCGGCAGGCTCGCTCACTGATGCGAGGTCTCGCATTTAAGGCAGAGGATCGGTTGGCCTCGATCGAGGCATTGGTGCGAAAGCTTACACCTCTTCGAATGGGTTCTATCTTGATCGCGAGCGCCGTTACAGCGATATTTCTGGGATTTCCGGCCTGGCAGATTCAGCAGGACAAGCAAGATGACTTGATCTGCCAGTCGCCACATTTGCAGGATGTGGATATTCAGAAAATAAAGGACCTAACGATGGTGGCATCAGTCCATATGGAGGTGGGTTATCTCACATCTCCACCTGCGAGTAATGCAGCATTAAGTTATCAGGAAATACTCAAAATTGATCCATGTAACAAAGAGGCGATTGACGGGATGGCGCGCATCAACGAAATCATTCAACAGCAGGCCTGGGAGCAGCACGATCAAGGAAATAACCAAGATGCACTAAACCTTCTAGATGACGCACTAGTTTATTTTCCTAATGATCAGTCGATTCTGGACTTAAGGAAAAAGTTCCATCAGTCAAACTGATTTATTTAGTAAGGCGCCCTCTCTTGCAGTGCATTCGATATAAATAGGCAAACTTCGAAGACATCTATCGCAATAAAAATGACAACTCTTTAAAGGTCATTTATGTCTTTCAGTAGAAAATATTATTGTGATTAGTCAGATTGTGCCGTAAATAAAGATCGGCACCATAATGCATTGGGTCTTTTATTGCTAAAGCCACTTGATCGCGCCCAGACTCCGCATTATTTTTAGTATCCAAGAATTAAGGTGATATGACATAATGAGCTGAAGGTTCAGTGATATTAAATTAAATAACTTAATTTAGACTTCACTTATAATTTGTAAAATAAAAAGTAAACGTCTTTATCGCTAAGCCAATTATCATAGAACCATGGGGTTTCGTCGCCCACACCGACGGGTGCAGGGTCAAGAATTTTCAGCATGGTTCCATCGTTATACCCATCGCCAACAGCCCCTGAGCAAACCACCCAATGCGAATCGGCTCCAGACTGCCCAGCAGTGGCTGGTGACCAATAGCATAATATAATTGGTGATTTAGAAATTTGCAGATAGTGAATGATTTGAGTGGCTGATGGCTTAGAGCTAAGTCGCACGCTTTTAAAATTATTTATTTCTGCGAATTTAATATAATTAAGTGGTGTATTTTTTATGCTTCCGTTAGGGAAAAAATCGATTTGTGAAGTCTTTGGCTTGATGATTTTTGTGCCGGCGCCGGATAAGATCATGATGGATGTGGCCTCCCAGCAGTGGTAGTTATCGTCTTGTGTGACAAGGTCGCATCGATAATTTATGTCAACCGATACTCCGAGCCACTTCCATGTCCTAGGTCCTACCCATCCGAGATGGCTAGATGGTGGTTTAATGTTTGCCGCCTGAATCTCCTTGACAACAGTAACTGCCTCCTTATTATATTCGCATTCTGTCACCCAATTAAAATTAAAGCTGGTCTCTGTAAAAGTTGTTAAATTAGCAAAAGGCTTGAGCGTTGATTTTTTATTTATGAGTCGTTTTAGAAGTAAGACGTGATAGTGGATTGGATTAGTGATTGGTGATAGGTTTTCCATGTATTTAGCCTTAAGGGTGCCAGTAATAATTAATTGATCGGATAAATTTATTGAAATTAAATGTAAATATTATTTCAATCTGCTGGTGTTAACTTGGCTTCCATTATTAAAAGAAACTAGCTTGTATTGCTGGCCTCAAGGTAGGATTGATATATTTAATTGCGGCAGAAGTGTACTTTTTTTTTGGGAAAAACTAAATTATTAAAATGCTGCTGGGTGGGCGTTAAAAGTCAGGTCACAAAAAATCGTAAAGTAATTGTCTTGAGAGTTACTGAGTGATGGCAGCCCTCCCCAATGGCAATGGGAAATTGGTCAAAGACCATGAGCCCCCATGAAGAGCTGATTACCCATTCGGTTCATCGTCTTGATGAAGTGCCACTTCAGGTATCGATTAAAGTTTCCCAGCCTGTGGCACAGACCCCGGATGTGAAATTGTCTGACCGGTAACTGCGCGGCCACTGGATAAAAATGCGTCCAGGTGTGGAGAGGTACGGTCGCTCAACGCTGACGCTCCCGTTGAGGATGTTGACCATTTCGGCAAGAAACACCTTGCACCGCAGAAATCTCGTTTTTTTCAGTCCCGAGCTTGTCGGCAACACCTTCTCATAACTTCTTAAAGCCACTGGATTTTGTGAATTTCCCAAGGGCAGCAAATCCAAGTTTGCTGGCCAAGCCCATCATCGAAATCATCGGCGGACCGCCAACAAACACGTTGGTGGGAATTGCAAGGTTGAACGTGGTTGGCAGGTTCCGGAAATTGGTGTTTTTCTTTTTCTTACGGGGCGGGCTTAGCATCCCCGCCACCTGGCAACCGAGCACTGGATGTGCGCTGTGGGAGAGTGGTTCGCCGTCCGCCACGACGGTTGCACTCCCCATGAATAATTCATCATCGCTTTCAGGCAGTAACGGCGCGAAAGGGAAGCCCGGTGGGATGTGGATCACCGATCCTGCCGTGCCAGCCGTCGCCCGTTTCATGCCGCAGCAAGTGACTGTAGCGCCCAGGAATGGGACATAGTCCATTGGATCAAAAACTATGGAACTGTGCGGGGTCGGTAGTGGTGTGGGGACGCCGGGAGGCACGATGCATAAGTGAATATCAATCCCCAGTTGGGGGTCCCCATGCTTGGCAACGGGCAACATGTCCTTTGGACTCCGGGTCAGGTGTCAGAGGGGGGGAGAGCGATCAGGGCATTCATCATCCAGCCCTGGCCCAACAGTTCATCAAGGCAGTTCATCAGATCCTTGAATTCAGGACTGGCCCGCGCAACACAAAGGCGAAATGCATTGAGGGCCTTTGCATCGGCATCTTGGGATGAGCATGAGAGCGCTGCTTCGAGTTGGCGAAAAGCATCCGGGGTCGGGGTTTGGCCGAGCGCAAGCACTTGTCGCTCACATTCCTGGCGCGCTTTGCCAATGGCCGTATCCCGCTCAAATTTAATGGATTGCATCCGATCAATTCGACTTGAGTCGATAACGCGCAAGACATCAATGCCGGCCAGTGGCAGGGTGGTCAGGCCTCGAACGGCCGGGTCAAGGCGCCCCCCGAGCAGCAGGGCGTTTCGGCCGCGTTGAAGGGCGTTTTCAGATTCATTCAGTCGGTGCCTGCTGAAGCATCCCATTCGATAGGATTCGATTCCCAGAATCAGATTCGGGATAGACTCGGCAGTTTGTGCGGCATCGTCATAGCATTCAGCCGCCCCTAACAGATCTTGTCCTGCCAGATGGGCGGCGGCTTCTCCCATCAGGGCCTGAATTTCAAGTTCCTGTCCCGCCTTACTGCCGGCATCACCGGCTTTTTTGGCGGTTTTTCGGGCATGCTGATAATGGTTTATGGCCTCTACCAGGCGGTTCTCTCTGAGGAGTGCCCCGGCAACCAGCATTCGAACTACGAACTCTTGCTCAGTCCACTGATGTTTTCTGACGAACTCAAGTGCATCAGCCGCTTTAAGCATCACTTCGTCGAAGCTGCCTCTCTCGGCAAGGGCCATCAGGCCAGCCAGAAGATTCCGAAAGACCCCGGCAGGCCCATTTGTTTTTTCCTGTGCAAACGTTTCCTGCGCTGCAATCAGTCCATCGATCGGTGGTTCATCGACCTGAATTCTCGAATCGCCCGATGCCGCGAGCGTAGTCAAACGCGGAGAAGAGAGTGGGTCGATAACGATCAGCCGTAACCGTTCTGGAAGCGTGAGATTCAGCAGCTGTTCAATCCAGCTGGCGAAGGCTAAATCATCCTCTACCTGGGTCGGCATCAGTACGGCAACCAGATAGTCGATATGCGCTCGATGTTTAGATCCAAAGGAGAGCAGACTTTGTGCAAAACCGAATGCCGAGTCCGGCAGATTCTCGGGCCGGTAGATCCAGTCCGCAGCGATTCCCTGTCCGGCCAGAATGTCCGCACTGGCCTCATATTGTCCGAGGAGAGATGCTTTCAGGTTTCTCGAGTAGTCGATCGAGTTCGCAAATGAGGTATCAAAGAGGATGAAAAATCCTCCGGCGCTGAGCGGCGTTTCGTGCTTCTGAACCTCGAAGAAGCACTGGTAAAAACGCATCGCGTTCTCCTTGGCCTGCCAGATCAGGAGACGCTTTTGAGGGTCAGACTGAAATTCGGCGTAGCGTTGCCCCAAATCCAGAAGGCGATTTTCAACGGGGTTAAAGGTCATCGAAGCACTCACTGTCGAGGGGCATCTGTGAATCCGTCGTGATCAGATTCTGTGAATGACCTTTACCAGAAGGATCGGGCGGATGGCGGCGACTCAT
>CAYLUS010000005.1:0-74032 GCA_964386975.1 uncultured Methylococcus sp. | reverse complement strand
ATTTTCGGATCGCCCCTCGAACCTCTCAAGACGCCCTATCCGACAGACTCCTAGTCGTGCTTAATGCTCAGAGGCCAACGACGGATCGACAACTTTTAATCGAGGTTTGAATGAACGAGGAATTATGGGGTCTTTCTGGCCCGACCGGCGCAGCGGCAAAGTTTCTGTACGAGATGGTCATGGTGATAACGGTCATGAGCGGAAATCCCTCAGATCCAGTTACCCTCAAGACTCTGCAGTTGGGGTTTCGGACTAAAGCGACCTGCGAGACAACAGGAGCGGCTTTGAAGGCAAAAATTGATCAACACGCTCCTGCAGGCTCATCGAGGGGAGCTATCGCTGAATTCGTCTGCTATCCCACCAACAAATGAGGGTTGAGAACGCAGCCTACCCCCTCTTGGTGCTGTTTGCCTTTGCTCTATCAACTGCCGCCATAGCCGGGGAGGATCAGACTTATCCGAAAATCGTTAACGGCTCTGATGTTGCTTATAACGTTTTTCCATTTGCGGCTGCGATTCAGTTCTCCGATGCTGAAAGTTTGGAAAATCCTAATGGACAGTATTGTGGCGGTTCACTTATCTCAAAACGCGCCATCCTGACAGCCGCGCATTGCGTATCTAAAAGGGAGGTGGATGGTAGCGTGACACCTGAGCCGCCCGAACTTTTCAGCGTTAAGGTTGGGATGGTTTCCTATGATTTGGGGCAAGGCGTTTCTAGGGGGGTAAAGGAAATCAAGATTCACCCGCGCTACTTGCGCCCACAAAATCCTGCATTCGCCTATGACTTGGCGATACTGATCCTTGACGAGCCGATAACTAATATCCCTCCTGTCAAACTTGGAACTCAAAAACAGGACAAGGGGTCTTTTCCAGCCACTGTCTTGGGCTGGGGCGCCGTTAAGACGCCTGCCGTAGTGATGTCCAATGACCTGATTGCTGCGTCAGTCACAATCAAAAATCCTGTCCAGTGCTCGCGTGATATACGAAAAGACACACACGGTATGGTTCGTTTTAATCCTTCGATTCAGCTCTGCTCAACCTCAAGGGCTGGTCCGTGCAAGGGAGACAGTGGAGGCCCGCTCCTTCGATTTAAGTCTGGCCAGCCAATTGAAATCGGGTTGGTAAGCTTTGGGTCTGAATGTGGAAATCAGGCAAGCGCCGTCTTCACCCGTATCAGTGAGAAAGACATCAGCAAGTTCATTAGAGCCAATCAATAGGTCTTGATAATCCCAAGCGGTCAACGATTCTTGATTGGCATCCAAAAGTCTGAATTCCGTGCCACGTCGTTTCAACGCGACAAGTAGGCTCAGGGTAGCGAGTGACAGCTTATTTGTAGTTCACGATTAACAATCGTTGAGGCTCTTTTTGCACAAAAACGCGGTTAATTAATCGCGGCATACGTTGGCTCTGGGATTCAGCTGGGTCGCATCAAATAGAGATGCGTAGAATTGGATGGGCCTCAACGTATGAACACCTCCTGATCGGACTCATGACCCGCCTGGCCCTTTTTCCCATTGCGCTCACCCTCTCACTGCTTGTGTCCGGCTGTGCGGGGCTTTCCACCCATGAACCGATCGCTGAAGCAAAGATCCAGGTCCCTTTGGATCCAGAGCCCTTGGTGACGGCTGAGACAGCAACTCCGTCACCGGCTGAAACGGCGCCCTTGCCCTTGAGTGCGCTACCGCATCCAGAACCGCGCCCTCCTGAAGATTTCTCGAAGGCACCGGATGCCGTCCCGTCGCCCTATGGTGCCGACCCCTTTGAGGACCCCTATGCATCCGAGGTAAAGGCAGAACCGGATCCTTTGGCTGAATTACCCATCGATCCGCGCCTGCTGACAATCACGCCGGAAGTGCCGCCCGTTCCAAAGCTGCCTGTAGCACCAGTGATTCATCGTGGATTTACCCTGGAAGCCCCGCCAGCGGTTGCCGGGCTGGAAAAGGAAATCGATACGCAGATGGCCGCCCAACACTATGCGGAAGCAGCCACCAGTTTAGAGAGGGCGATTCGTATCCAACCCAAAAACCCTGAGCTCTGGCATGTGCTTGCCCTGGCGCGACTGCGGCAGAATCAGTCCGGTCAGGCCGAGGATCTTGCGAAAAAGTCCAATCTTCTTGCAAAAAGCCATGCAGCGATAACCAAACTCAATTGGCAAGTGATTGCAGAGGCCCGACGGCAACAGGGGAATTATCAGGGCTCCATGGACGCCGCACAGAAGGGATGGTGAACGTGTCCACGGTTGACGAATGCTTTCGTGAGGGTGGGCTATTAGCGACTGCCTTGCGCGGATTCAATCCACGCCCACCCCAGCTGGAGATGGCAAGGTCAGTTGCTGAAACGCTGCAAGACAGGGGCGTTTTGGTTGCCGAGGCCGGAACGGGGACGGGCAAGACATTGGCATACCTCATTCCCGCCATTCTGTCGGAGCAGAAAGTGGTGATCTCAACAGCGACCAAAACGCTACAGGATCAACTTTTTAGGAAAGACCTGCCCAGTATTCGCAAAGCCCTCGGAAAGCCCTTCAGAGCCGCACTCCTCAAAGGGCGGGGCAACTATATCTGCCTTTATCGGGCGCAAAATCACCTAGGGCTTCGCGCTGGGCAGGGGCTTCGGGACGCTCGCATCATTGAAGGGATTCGTCGATTTGCGAAGACCACGATCAGCGGCGACATCGCAGAGGCGTTCGAAGTACCGGAGCAGACCCCCCTTTGGGCCTACGCCACGTCGACGGCGGACAATTGCCTCGGCGCCGATTGCCCGAAGTACTCGGACTGTTTTCTGGTTAAAGCCCGAACCCGGGCGCGGGAGGCAGATTTGGTGGTGGTCAACCATCATCTGCTCTGGGCGGACTGGACGCTCAGGAATGACGGTCTTGGCGAGTTGCTTCCCTCGAGCGATGCCATCATTATCGATGAGGCACACCAGTTGATGGGATCGGCCGAACAGTTTCTTGGGACCAGCATCACGTCCAAGCAGCTTAACGATCTCTCACAGGATCTTATCAGCGAGAGGGTGCGTGAGGCACCGGAAGCGATTGAACTTCAAGAAGAGGCAGAGCGCCTCGGTCGGCTGACCGATGATGTCAGGATCAGCATGGGGGAAGCGTCCCGTCGTGAACCTTGGCACGTCTTGGACCGCTCGCCTCAGTTTGAACAGGCCTTCGCTGAATTGCATCGTCAGCTCGGCCATCTTGGCCGCTTACTTGAGGGGCACCCATCGCGGGGCAAAGGACTTGAGCAGTGTCAAAGGCGCGTCCGTGAGCTTGAAGCACAAATGGGTCGCTTCCTTGAGGCCGATTCTGAGGCGACGGTGCGCTGGTTTGAAACCCGAAAAAACAGCTTTTTGCTCAGCCGGACACCACTGGAGATTGCTGAGGAATTCTCAAAGTTTCGGGCGGATAGGGCATGTGCCTGGATTTTTACATCGGCGACCCTCACTGTTGCCCAACGTTTCGACCACTTTAACCGGTCGCTGGGTCTGATATCACCCCGCTGCCAATCATGGGAAAGCCCCTTCGACTACCAGAGAAACTGCCTCCTTTATTTACCGCAGGGTTTGCCTGAGCCGTCCGATCGAACGTATACCGAGAGCATCGTTACAGCCGCGCTTCCGATCCTAAAAGCCAGCAGAGGCAGGGCCTTCATGCTGTTCACCTCGCATGCCGCCCTGCAGCTGGCCAGCCAGCTATTGGCACAACAGATCAGTTACCCGCTCTATGTCCAGGGAGACCGCCCAAAATCTCAATTACTCGATGCCTTCAAGACCTCCATGAACGGAGTTCTGCTCGGTACCCAGACATTTTGGGAGGGCGTCGATGTCCAAGGTCCGGCGCTTTCTTTGGTTATCATCGATAAGCTGCCCTTTGCAGCCCCGGGCGATCCCGTTCTCGCTGCACGGCTGGAGAGTCTTCGTCAGCGCGGTATTAATCCTTTTTCTGCACACCAACTCCCTGAGGCAATCATTAATTTGAAGCAGGGCGTCGGCCGCTTGATTCGAGATGCCAAGGATCGGGGTGTATTAATGCTCTGTGATCCACGGCTGATGTCAAAGCCCTACGGCAAACTTTTTCTGAAGAGTTTGCCTCAGATCCCACTCACCCGGGATCCCGATCAGGCGATGGCATTTTTTTACCCCGACAAGGTGTAGGCGAATGATGCGCAAGATTCTGGCGTTGGATACCGCAACCGAGGCCTGCTCGGCGGCCCTTTTTGACGGTATTTCCCTTATCGAGCGTTATCAGGTGGCCCCAAGGGAGCACAACAACCTCATATTGCCCATGATCAAGAGCCTGCTTGCCGAGGCGGATTGGCGCATGCAGGATCTTGAGGGGCTTGCATTTGGGGCAGGGCCCGGCTCCTTTACGGGAGTTCGTATCGCCGCCGGTGTGATTCAGGGCCTAGCTTTGGGCCTTGACCTTCGGGTAGTCGGTGTCTCAACCCTTGCCGCATTGGCGGAAGCGGGCATGCGTGACTTGAACGTTGATTCTGCACTGGCCGCGATTGATGCCCGCATGGGCCAGGTCTATTGGGGTGCATACCATAAAACCGATCAGGGTCACGTGGTGTTGTCGGGCGAGGAAGTCGTGATTGACCCCTCTGATGTTCCCATGCCCTCGATGACCTTCGAGGCCGGTGTCGGCAGTGGCTGGGGCACCTACCGGGACGTATTGGGCGAACGCTTGGGGCAGTTACCAGCGCACATGCTGCCGGATCGATTTCCTCGTGCAGCGTCTATTGCGCGCTTAGGCTTTAAGGGGTTCAGGCAAGGCTTGGATGTTGCAGGATCGCAGGCGCAACCCTCATACCTCCGCAATGAGGTTGCAAAAAAACCTGGACAGCGTCAGTGATATGGAAGGATCTTCGCCTCTTTTGGCAAAACGGTCATTGGAGGCGCGGGATTTGTAGGTTTTTCTCGTTTAGCCCAATGCATTCTCTACAGGGGATCGGGACCGACGCTATGCCACCGTGTAGAATGCCACATGGCCCAGTATCTTGAAATTCACCCAAAAGACCCTCAGCCTCGCCATGTCAAGCGCGCGGCTGAAATCCTCCGCAGTGGAGGAGTGATCATCTATCCCAGTGATTCAGCCTACGCCCTGGCCTGTCGAATGGACAATAGGGAAGGCCTGGAACGCATCCGAAAGATCCGCCGTTTGGGTGAAGATCACAATTTCACGCTTATCTGCCGGGACATTGCGCAGGTCGCGATATTTGCGCAGGTTACCAATGAAAACTTTCGACTGATCAAATCCCAGTCGCCAGGTGACTTTACGTACCTTCTTCAAGCGACCAAGGAAACTCCAAAGCGTTTACAACACTCAAAGAAAAAGACGATTGGTATCAGACTGCCTGGTAATCCCTTCCTTCGGTTGTTGCTTGATGAGCTTGACGAGCCTTTATTCAGCAGCACCCTCATCTTTCCGGATGAAGAAGCCGCCCTAGGGGATATTGAGGACATCAAGGACCGGATCGACAGGGAAGTGGATCTTGTCATCGGGTCTGGAACGGTCGTTCATGAACCGACGACCATTATCAACCTCACTGGTTCTTCACCGGAGATTGTGAGACAAGGCAGAGGAATTGCCGACAATCTTCGTTAGAGAAACGGTATTAGCATCTCAATATTAACCGCATGGAAACCTCCCTTTTGTCGAACGAGCAGGAGATCATCCTCAAGATCCTGCCATTGCTTTTCGCAATCACCCTACATGAGGTCGCCCATGGCTATGTTGCCAAGTTGTTTGGCGACAACACGGCCGAGCGGATGGGGCGCTTGACCCCAAATCCATTGGCGCATATCGATCCGATCGGAACCATCATTCTACCCGCCGCGATGCTGCTCATGGGGTCTCCCTTCATGTTTGGATGGGCGAGACCGGTTCCTGTTAATCCCGGCAATCTCAGGAATCCGCGGCGTTCAATCATTTATGTGGCGCTGGCAGGGCCCGCCTCTAATGTCCTGATGGCGATTTTCTGGGCGCTCCTTGCCAATCTTGTTGACTTTATGCCAACCGAGACCTACGCCTTGGCGCTCATTGAAATGTGCAAGTTTGGTATCTGGTTCAATGTCCTGCTCGCCGTCTTCAATATGGTGCCGATTCCCCCGCTTGATGGTGGACGCGTGCTCCTCGAGCTTCTGCCATACAACACGGCTCAAAAGTATGCGCAGATCGAACCCTACGGCTTTTATATCCTCATGGCACTCATGTTCACGGGGATTCTCGGTATTTTCATCCGTATCCCGCTTGTTCTTCTCAATAGCCTCATCATGAGTCTGTCTGGAATCCATTGATGGCTTTGATACGACCACACCAGCCACCTCAGGGCCCATGGCATGACCTCTGAGGTCGATGGCCATGAAGGCAGTGACAAGGGTGGGGTAGGGAATACGGGTTCGGCAGGCGAGGCGGCTCATGAATTCGCCCGGGTCATGGGTGCACCGGTTCACAACCTACCGGATGATCTGTATATACCCCCCGATGCCCTCGAGGTGTTTCTTGAAACCTTTGAGGGTCCTCTTGACCTACTTTTGTACCTGATTCGACGTCAGGGATTTTCCATTGTCGAGATCCCGGTTGCCTCTATCACGCGGCAGTACATCGCCTACATCGACATGATGGGCGAACTGAAGATTGAGCTTGCGGCTGAATACCTGCTAATGGCGGCCATCCTGACGGAGATCAAATCGCGGCTGCTGCTGCCGCGTTCGGAGGAGGCGGTCGCCGATGAGGAAGACCCTCGGGCCGAGTTAATCCGTCGATTGCAGGAATATGAACAATTCAAGGCGGCGGCAATTGAACTTGATGAACTCACCCGATGTGAAAGGGATGTGCATGAGATCAGTTCGGATACCGATGCGATTATCGTCAACAAGGTGTATCCGGACGTGGACCTTCGGGAGGTCCTGCTTGCCTTTCAAGGGGTTCTAAAGCGCGCTGATCAGCACACGCATCACCAGATCACACGGGAGCCGCTATCGGTTCGAGAGCGCATGTCAACCATACTCGACAAGCTCAAGTTCAAGGGGATTCTGCCTTTTGAAGCCCTCTTTGATGTCAGCGAGGGTAAGGCTGGCGTTGTCGTCTCCTTGTTGGCTATTTTGGAAATGAGCAAGGAACGGATTCTTGAGATTCTGCAAGATGAGCCACTGGGCCCGTTGAGCGTCCGTCCCGCAACGATTGCCCAAGAACTCTAAAGGCATGGAACTCAAGTTGATTTTGGAGGCGGCATTGATGGCCGCAGGTCGGCCCCTCGATATGGAGACCCTTCGGAGCCTCTTTGACGAAGAACAACGTCCCGAAGTCGGGGAGATTGAATCGGCGCTCGAATTGCTTCGACAGGATTTTGCATCCAGAACTCTGGATCTGAGAAAAGTGGCCAGCGGTTACCGATTTCAAGTTCGGGAAGGCTTTTCTCCCTGGGTTTCCAGGTTGTTCGAAGAGCGCCCCGGGCGTTATTCCAGAGCCTTTCTTGAGACGTTGGCGATCATTGCTTATCGCCAACCCGTAACACGGGGCGAGATCGAAGACATCCGTGGCGTGGCAGTCAGTTCCGGCATCATCAAAACGCTTTTGGAGCGGGAATGGGTTCATGTGGTTGGTCAGAAGGAAGTGCCGGGTCGTCCATCCCTGCTGGCGACTACGCGCCATTTTCTGGACTACTTTAACCTGACCAGTTTGCAGGACTTACCACCGCTTCAGACCTTTGTTGACCAGTTACTACCGCAGGATCCCGGGGTTGAATTGGCTCAGGATTCAGAGCGAGTTCACGCAGATCCGGAGATGGTTGCAATCGCAGAGGCCGGGTCATCTGCGGGTGATCCCGAGTCCTTGGATCAGCAGGGCATCACACTTAATGAAACGCGGACCGATGAGACTATCGCCGATGAAGGATGAATTACCCCCAGGCGGCGAGCGCCTTCAGAAATTGCTGGCACGCCTTGGATTTGCATCGCGTCGAGAAATTGAAGGCTGGATCACGAATGGGCGAATTACGCTGAATGGGCGCTACGCCAAACTCGGTGATCGTTACCAACCGGGGGACAAGCTGACTGTCAACGGACGCCAGATTGACCCGGAGCGTCAAGGCCCTGAGGCGACTCGGGTCCTCATCTACCACAAGCCAACTGGCGAGGTGGTGACTCGCCGGGACCCTGAAGGACGCACCACCATTTTTACACAGCTTCCAAAGCCTGAACGCGGGCGCTGGATCGCCATTGGCCGACTGGATATCAACACCCAAGGTTTGCTGCTCGTCACCACCAATGGTGAACTCGCAAACCGGCTGATGCATCCATCCCATGAGATCGAACGCGAGTATGCGGTCCGTGTAATGGGCCGAATTGATGATGGCATGTTGAAGCGTCTTCAGGAGGGCGTCGAACTGGAAGATGGTCCGGCTCGTTTTGAAACCTTGAGGTCAGCGGGCGGGGAGGGCAGCAACCACTGGTTTCATGTCACGCTCAAGGAAGGTCGTAATCGCATTGTCAGACGGCTCTGGGAAAGCCAAGGGGTGATGGTCAGCAGACTGATGCGGGTGCGCTTTGCAGGAATTGAACTCCCGCCGCGGGTAAGGGCAAAGGCTTATCTGGAACTGCCTCCCGATGAGGTGAGATTACTCATGGCATCGGTGGGTCTGGCGGCAGATGACTCGGATCTTTCTTCACCACCGAAAAAAAGGGACAGTGAGACTAAAAAGCCCGTGATAAAACCCGCACCTGAGCGAGGATCTAAACGTCTTAGAAGTCGAGAGCGTTTGTAAAGACGTTAAAAGCCGGGGCTGGATTGCAAAATACACGCACCAAATAGCCATTCGGGATTCTATCAAGAGCTCAGCTCCTGCCTTGAGTGCCTTAACGCGGGGCTCTGGCAGGAGCGAGATCTAATAGCGTCATACCATTTTTAAGACGGCTGGAGTATGCCTAATTGGGTATTTGGCCGTTGTATACCTCTGCTTTAAAGCTAGTCTCGGCAGGGCAAGAGAAATCGCCGATAGCATCATCATAGGCAAATCGATATGCATTCTGAGACACCGGCGGCACCAAATTTGTGACATAGGTTGAGTTTGGTGCAGCCTGAGTGGTTGGAGGTGATCCCACACCACAACTTGAAGGCGTGGCATACGCGCCAGTACAACAAAATGTATTTGCGGCACTACTTGATGCCCCAAAGGTTTTCGTCGCGTAACTACAGGGACTCATGCAGCCAGCAAATGCACCTGTTTTGCTTTTGACGGACAGATTCCAGGCGTTTGCGCCTTGAGCCCCTGGAGGAAATTGAGAGCTTTGGCTACAGTTCGATTTAAGGGATCCGAGGTTAAGTTGCGCGAGAGGGGATCCTGGTCCGTAGGTGCCGGCTCCAAGGACATTCGAATTTTCCGGGGGAACGGTGTATGTGCAGATAACGGGCGCCGTGGGGGAGAGTCGGATATTGAAGTTGTAGCCATCAACGAGAGACAGATCAACATTAGTTGGGCCTTTGGGGATCGGGTTACCGTTAGAATCCAAGGGTATCGCTAAAGTTGTCGCCTCTAGCTTAGATGCATAGGGCTGCTGACCAACACCATATCCGCCGGTTGAATGCCACTTTCCATTTTGTGTCTTCTTAAAGGCAGAGACATGGAACCCATAAGAAGTTAGTCCCGGCATGGTTCCTGTGGTCACAGGATCGTCAATGACAAAGGTCATGGGTTGACCCTGATAGACCTCAAAGAGGTTTTCCTCCGTATTGCAGTTATTTGCATCGGGATTGACGCTCTGGGTACAAACCATGCCAATTCTGATCGCGTAATAGCTGGTTTTGTTGGAAAAATGCCATCTGCGGTGCGCCGCGTAATTCGGTGCGGTTGGTGTGGGGCTTGGACCTGATGAAGAGGTGGGCCAGGCAGAGGCCCCAAATGCAACAGTGTAGACGTTGGATTGAGCGCCATTTTGATTCACAGGCGGATTAATGACAGCCCCTGGGCACGTGGAACTGCTGGCACTCACGCTGCCATTTTGAATGGCCAGTGTGCAGCCATACCATGTTGTGCCGCTCTGGTAGTAAAGCGTGCGGTTCGCAGTGGTCGAAGCCGGATCATAGACGCCGAAAAAAGCCTGTTGTGTTGCACCATAGATATAGCCGACTTGTGCATTTCCAGAATAGACGTAAATGGGGTAGCTGACGTTGTTTGGAAACTGCCACATCAGGTAATTGTTCTGGGCAGACTGAGCCTCGAGTGAGGCCATTGAGGAAAGAAGAAGCAAGCCGAGTTGAAACACCGAAGTGATTCGGTTTGAAATTTTCATAAAGCCCCCATGCGTTTTGTTTTATTCGCCCCCAAGCTCTGTGATTCAGAGTCTCAGAATCACAGCGTTTGGAACATCCACCAGGATATTTTTAATTACGGATCGATTTCATCCTGGAATCGACCTGCCATTTGACTATGCGCTCGTTTGGGAGATTGTCAAGGTAATTTATCGTGGCAGGGTGAGATCGGGCACCCGGGCGGGGTGAGCCTTTTTGGGAAGAAACAATACAGCATATTATGCGCATAATGTATATTATGTTAAATTGAATAGGTTGGTACCGGATCAGTCTCATCAAGAGCCATTGACTTGGTTTGCATGGTCGTCAGACGATTTCTGACCTTTTTTCGTCGCGTTTGAGCCACCCCACGCTACTCCAGTCAACCCTAATCAATATATGCAGCGGGATTCATCAATCGGTACCCGTCGACATGTGATGCATTTCTTGATTCTTGCGGGATGTCCCCTGATATTGGGCCAACCAACGCGGTTGGCCCATAAGACGCATGCTTACGGCCGTAGGTCGAGACAATCCGGCTCGGACAACCCATGGATCGGCACGAGGCCACTCTCCCCCAGCCGTGAGTACAAGCACGCAGTCAACCAATCAGGAAATCGCTTTCCGATCCGCATCAAGGCATGGGTTCCCTCGATACCTCGTAGACCTCATGATCGGAGCCAGCGTATCGAATCTGTTTGGGACCATGAAGCATGCTTTCGAAATCGAAATTGGATGGCGAGGCCTTAAGAAAGGCGATGAGCGCCGAGTAGACCTCAGGGGAAATCGGCTTGGGTTTAGGTGGCGCAAATCGCCGCGGCGGCAGGAATTTGGCTTTATTAAGCGCTTCTTCATACGACACCAGTTCGGTGAGCCGCATGTGAAGCTCATTCTTGATCATTAGGATGGTCAGGTTCATCGCCTCGATCAACAAGGGCACCTGAAGGAGCATGACGACATTCGGCATTCGATCGCTGGTTTCTGCCAGTTTTGGTCGTTTCCAGTCCTCAATTGCCGCGTTGAATTTCTTCAAGGCGGTATAGCGTTCCTCAAGGTATGTTTGGAACGCAGGGGCAAATTCCTCAGGGTCGAAAATACCTGACCTTCTGAATTCAGGGAGTTCCTTATTGTACGTGTCGAGGGCGTTTATCAGCTTCACCGTTTCCTTTGATGTGATCTGGAACCAACCCCGCATCGCGATTCCCCTGTCATAGTCCCAATTAACGGGAACCAATGGCTTCAAATCATCCGGGTAATCCCTGGGCTTCATGCCCGGTCTCATCTGGTTATAGAACTCCCGCAGTTCTTTGATCCAAGCCTCTCTCAAGAAAGTCTGATCGCATCGGGGTTCACGTGGGGTTCTAAAGGTACGCGCAAAATTCCATAAATGAAGGGTGTAGGTGAATTTCGTGAGATCGGGGCGACGTATCTTATCTTCATAGTTTTCAACCCCTTTATCCAGTTCAAAGCTGATCGTCTCGCTGACGGCTTGAAGGATCATCGGTGCCAGTATTCGGATCTGATGAAGCGTGGGTTTCTCTGGAATTGAGCCGGTATCGGGAAGGACATTTCGGATCCTTTTATTCAGTTCATCAATCGAGTTATAAACTCGCCTTACCGCATCCAGCCGGGCTTGCTCTAGCTGGAAATTTGTTGGCTTTAGCTTGTTGGTGACACTGTCGTTGAACCGCTTTTCGAATTCGACCACCAGATTAAGATGCGTTCTACTCCAGAATGCGTAGCGGTTGGTCAGGTATTCCGTCTTCTCATTGATATCTCTAACCCGTCTTGCCCGAATCCCATAAGTCTCAGGGTTGCCAACCGCCTCGAGGAGATCTGAGTCCCTTTTTTCTGCCAACGCGGCTTTGGCGGCCCAAATGAATGTACTCTTCAGATATTGTCGGTGTGCAAGGCTGCTGGTAAAGGGATTTTTTTCTGTGGGCGCATATTGTGCGTAGCAGGCTTTGCCAAGATCACGCGCCTTTTCGGGGTCGTAGCCGAGTACCGCCATTCCGCCTTTCCCCCCCAAAGCCGTGGTCGAACACGCGAGCATGAGTTCATTGTGTGGACCACTGGTTGAGATGACGACGCGGCTCAACATTTCGCTGACTTCGGCTTTATGAAAGTCAACGTATTCCTCGATTGTCAGGGGTTTCCCCCCTTTTAACCCCACCACGGCGCTGGCTTTTGCAAATTGTTGGGCCAAGATACGCAGGTAGCTGAAGGTTTCGGTCCCAAGAATTTCATATTGCGCATACTCGCGCAGCATCGACATTTGCACAGCCACATAGGCTGAGATGCCAGGAATAATGGGAATGGTTTGGTCCCCACTTGAAATGCTCACATTTTGGAGCACCTGCCCCCTGAAGACCTGAGGCACCCAATGGATCTCAGGGTCCGGCCCCGCCGCCTGCCTGTATTGGGCCACATAACGCATGTAGACCCCATAGGATTCAGTCCCATCCAACGACTCCGAAAAAGATGATGCCATGCCGACGGGGCTTTTTATGGCTTCTGATACCGATGCAAGCACCGGATGGGCGACCGCCCCGGAAACCGAGTCAAGGCCGGAGCTGATTTTTTCAGCCTTTTCGGTCCGATCCTTCACCTGTTCGATAAAGGCAGATGGCGACTTGCCGGTCTTGATGATATCGGCTCTTGCGAGCATTTCAGAGATGACATCGGCAGGCACATCAATCGATGAATCAAGCGCAGCAGGTGGGCTTGTCCCTCGACTCACGATGCCATTGAGATGACTTGATAAAGCGTCGCGTATCCGAGGATCGGCGGTTTGGTTGGTTAATTTATCAGACCACTTGACGCTCACCGTTCCAAACGTACCCTTATTGGTATCACTTTGAACCAGTTCTAGATAGCCTGCAGAATTCTTGGGATTGGAATCGTTGGTAGAAAAGATGTGATGAAGGAAATGGCCCTCCGACCGTCCATCGGTAAATTGAGCCAGCGTTTCGTGAAGCGTTCCCTTGACCGTAGTGCTGGGATCAGGCTGCACTTCCTTGCCAGAGGCATCCAGGCTTACCGTGGTTATGGAAATGTCATAACGGGCTTTGTCCGATCGTTTCTTTTCGTAGGCTGTATGGCCCATCGCTTCGAGGCTGACACTCCCATGAATCGACATGGGTGCACTCATGAGCAGTCGGGTGGAAGGATTTTTTGCGAGCGTTAAAACCTGATTCAGCTCTGTGACTCTCTGTTCAAGAAGACCTCGTACCTCGGCATCCTCGATCCCCGCGAAATTATGCGCGAGCAGGCGTTTGAATCGCTCATCAATCGCGGCTTGGTCGAGAGTGGCGTCATAGGATCGAATAAAAAAGATCCGACGGGTGATTTCTTGTGCGGTTCTGCATGCCCAATGATGTTCGTTATCGTAAAGATCGGTTAGCTCCGCGTCTTTTAGAGAGGCGCCCACTTTGGCTGACATATTGATCAATTCTTCCGGTGGCTCGATAGCAATCCCTTGTTGCTGCAGCAGGTCAATGCCTGCCATCGCCTCATCGGGGAGACCCACACTGAATTTTGCATCCGTTGAAAGCACCAGGTAGATCCTCCGCGAAAAGATGACGCGGCGGTCATCGGTGATCGCAAGGTGGGCACCGAGGAGAATCTTGACGCCAACCCGCTGATACAAATTTACGATTCCTAACTTCGCGCCTAGCTGAACACCGGCATCGAAACAGAAAAGAAATTTGGTGCTACCCGTGGAATCACCGGCGCTCCCCCCTCCCCTGAGCCACTGTGCAATACTTTCGAGCTTGAATCTGACCTCATCACCAAGGGCAAAATATTGGATGAGTGTGTGGTTCCCCTTGTACTCGCTGACAAAGGCATCGATCTTCTTGCCAGATTCGATGAGCGCGTCCTTTTTTAAGCCGCAGTAATCGATGACATCAAGAATGCCATCTAATTCGATCTGCAACAGGGTGATCTTCTCTTCCTCTGCCAGAATTTCGTCCTCGATGTCTGATGCGCGGCTTTCCTCCGCGCTTGACAGTTCGACCTGCAGCCTCGTGATCCGAGACTGATGTGCTGCAATTTGCCCATTCAGCCCTTTGATTTTGTTGCTGTTTACCTTGTAAAAACCATCGACCTTGCCAAGGTTTTGGGCTGTGGACTGTTGCAACTTAGTAAGAACGACACGGGCCTTGTCTGCCCGTTTCTTCAGATCCTTGCGAAGCTCAAGTTTTCTTTTGAAATCGGCGATTTTTTTCTTTAAGACGCTCAGATTGGAGCCAACAAGAGGAGCTAGCGCATCACGACTTTTCACTAAAGTCTCGTACATCGAGGCCGAGGCTCGATGCTCTTTTCTAAGGACCCGGCCGGCGCCCGATGATCCAAAGACTTCCTTATAGAGAGCGCCATCGAGATCATTCGTAACCGCACTCTTTATGGTGTGCTTGTCATACTGACTGCTAACGCGGTAGCTCTGCTCGGACGGGGACTTGCTGAACGCTTCAAAGTGATCCATGTGGGTCATCAGTGTTGCGTCCAGATTCGATGCCTTGTCCAAGAAGGCATCGAGCAGATCGAGCTTATCGATGAATTCTTCAGTTGAATTCTTGAGAAAGTCAGGAGCAAATGATTTGTCGAGCTTGGTGCTAGGTTTCTTTAAGAATTCTTTAATCTCCTTCTTGAGTGCACCGAATTCACCGGTCTTGGTCTCAAGCTCGAGAAGCGACACCTCATCGGCTTTGGCTTCTGCCAACTTGGCCAGCACTTCAGATTGGTCCTTCATGTTTTATGCCGGATGGGTAATAAGTTAAGGGATAAAGAACGAATTAGGCCTAACAGGCGCTGGTTTGATCGCAAACCAGAAAGCATGTTGGCACTCTCCGGCTCTTACAAAAAAACGGGCAAAAGGGTCAAGCCAATGCCTGATATCCCCATTGCAAGATTTTTACTTACCTAAGCGCATTTTTTTCATGTCAACTCAGGCCGCCTCCCACGATCAGGAAATTGAGCAACTTGTCACTGCCTTTTCCATGGGGGATTACAGCATGGCGCAGGCACGGGCGCGACAACTGCTTGTGAGAAAACCAGCATTGGAGCTTGGCTGGAAAGTGATGGGTGCCATCGCATTTGCATCCGGACAGGGCATGGCAGCCATTGATTTGATGCGGCGCGCCACTTACGCCCAACCGCGTAACAGTGAGAGTCACTTTAACCTGGGTGTCATTCTGGCCTCGGTTAAAGAACTCATTCTGGCACGTGAGGCCTACGAAAGCGCCATCCGCTGCAATCCTGGCTACGCTGAAGCTCACAACAATCTTGGAAATACCTTGCGCCAGCTGGGTCAGTACAGCCAATCCGAAGAGGCCTGTCGAACGGCGCTAAATCTGAGACCGGCCTACTTGATGGCCCATGAGAATCTTGCCAAATGCCTTCATGATGCCGGCAAAGTGCAGGAGTCCGTTTTCGCGTACAGAAGGGCTTTGTGCATTCAGCCCGACTATGGCGCCGCGCTAAACAATCTCGGTGTCAGCTTGACCGACCTTCAGCTTTACGAAAGCGCTGGCCAGAGTTTTAGTCGTGCCATTTTGTTAAATCCCCTCTTTCAGGAGGCCTACAACAACTTTGGCATTGTCAATTTTGAACTGGGACGGCATCAGGAATCCCTGATCCCCTATCAGAATGCGTTGGCCCTTCAGCCTGATTATGCAGAGGCTCTCAACAATCTGGGTAATACCCAGCGCGTATTAAAGACCCCCCATCGTGGCGCTAAATTTTTCAGGAGAGCCTTGCGGGTTTCACCGCACTACCCAGAGGCCCTCAATAATCTGGCCATCACCACGTTTGATGCAGGATCTCACGGTTTGGCGGATGACTATTACCGAAGCGCATTGGTCCTCGAGCCAGCCTATGCCGAGGCCATCAATAATCTGGGCCTCTCCTTTTATGAGGCCGGCGACCCTCAAACGGCTGAGACGATGCTGCGGCGCGCATTAGCCATCGATCCCGAATATGCCGATGCGCTCAACAACCTGGGCGCAGCCCTTCGCGCACTTTACCGACTTGATGAGGCGGGGACAGCCTTCAGGTCTGCATTGAGGCTTCGATCCGATTATGCCGATGCCCATTGGAATCTCGGTCTTCTTCAGCTCTTGGTGGGCGATTATGAAAACGGATGGGCGAACTATGAATGGCGACTCAAAATGGCCTCTCATGTTCCCGATCCACTTTTGGATCTAGGTCCTCGCCCTTCAAACTTAAACACACTTGTTGATAAACAGCTGATGCTGGTTTCAGAGCAGGGGCTTGGAGATACCCTCCAGTTTTATCGCTTTGCCCTTGCAGCGACATCGCTTGGTGCGAGGGTGATGCTGGTGGTCCAGCCTGAACTCAAGGGTTTTCTTCAACGTCAATCCAACGCCATTTCGGTCTTTCATCGCGGGGAGGCGGCTCCGAGCCCCCTGCCCGATTACGTGGCACCGCTGATGTCAATGCCGCTGTTGATGGGTATTTGTCGAAATGCGATTCCCCTGTCCAAAGGGTACTTTCAGCCAGAGCAGGGCGCGGTCAAACGCTGGCGAGCATTGATTGAAAGAGGAATGCGGCCGAAGATCGGTTTGGTGGCAAGCGGCAGCGCCCAGCATTCTGAGGACCGTCAGCGAAGTATCGGTTGGCTGCAGTTTGAGCCGGTTCTCACGTTGCCTTTTGAATTCTTCTGCCTTCAAAAGGAGATCGCCCCTGCCGATCAACTCTTTCTGAAGAACAGACCGCAGGTTCGAAACCTTCAGCCGGCCATCGTTGATTTTGACGATACGGCAGCCATTATTTCCCTGATGGATCTCGTGATCACGGTAGATACGAGCGTTGCCCACCTCGCGATGGCGTTAGGAAAGGAGACCTGGTTGTTACTCTCGAAAATACCGGACTGGCGCTGGCTGCTTGGAGAAGATCTCAGCCCATGGTACGACGCGGCCCGGCTTTACCGACAATCAGCCCCAGGGGGGTGGAATGGGGTCATGGATCGAATCGTCCACGATCTTTTGGCCCGATTTCATGACCCTGCGCCCATGTACCCTTCAGCAAAATCAAATGATCCTTGCGGCTTCTAATGACCTGATCGGATTTTCCATAAATCGAACATGGCGCTCTCAAAATTCGTAGCAAATCGTTGCGTGTCAAAAAGCGGACTTTTCAGCACCCGTTCTCTGAGGTTTTTCCGAATTTCAGCCAGGGCCTCCAGATCACTCGCAAAACGCAGTGCCTTCAAGACATAGTCATCCTTATCACTGGCGACCCAATCGACCTGCCCGCTGGAGAGCGTTATGCCCTCCCCCTGTCGGGAAAGCAGCGTTTTGCCTTCTAAGGTAAGCACAGGTACGCCCATCCAGAGGGAATCGACCGTGGTGTTCCCTCCAGGAAACGGGAAAGGATCAAGGCCCATATCGACGCGGCGATAAGCGGCGAAATATTGGGATCGCGAGGATGCCGATTCAAGACAGAGCCGGTTGGATTCAATACCTTGATCCTGAAATCGTTGGCTGACCGTTTCCCGCATGGCCGGATCACACAGGGGACCGGCTTTGAGGAGCAGGCGTGATTCAGGGACCTTCCGCAAAATTTCTGACCAAACACTGACAACCTCCTCGGTCATCTTGTGGAGCTTGTTGAAGCTCCCAAAAGTGATAAACCCATTGGTCAGGGCCGGTAGGGTATTCACCTCCACTTCGCAATCGGGTGCCGTGTAGCAGTATCGCGTCTCTGGAAGGCGATATAGACGTTCCGTAAAGCAGGCATCATCACTCAAGGGAGTGACATGGACATCGCCGATCAGATAGTCCATCTCCACTACCCCGGTTGATGCCCAGTAACCGAGCCAAGAGGCTTGGATGGGTGCTGGCTTGTAGCCAAAAACGCCAAGTCGGTTGTGGTCTGTATGTCCTGAAAGGTCAATCAGGATATGAATGCCGAGCGAGTGAATCAGTTGACTTGCAGCCTGATCGGGCATCCCGAAGATCGGGTGCCAGCCCTTGAAGAGAGTAACCAGGCGAGCGGTGAGGTCGTCATGCAAGAGGTTGGTTGGAAAGGCAAACAATTCAATCCGGGTGGAATCGAGCGATCGGGCAAGACCCTCAATAAAAAAACCGACCGGGTGGTTTCGAAAATCGCCACCGACCAAGCCGATTTTAAGAGGGCATGGGCTTGGTTCAACTGACCAATGAACGGTCTTTTTGGCTGCAAGATCGGAGACTAAGGCACCAAATGCGCGGGCTTCCTTAAGATAACGGTCCCGATCGCCGCCGGAGATGGTGCTCATCAGGAAAAGCAGGTTACTTCGAAAGATCAGTTGCTGGGGATCATGCTTGATGGCTTCCCGCATCAGATCCTCTGCGGCTTGGCTCTCTCCCAGTTCTCCCAGTAAAACAGCGAGATTACTTTTTAGCTCGGCATTCTCAGGGGCAATGCGAATGGCTTCCCTGAAGCTGGATTCAGCGGCGCCAAGGAGGCCAATCGATCGTTGAATCACGCCCCGGTTAGTGTAAGCCTCCGAAAAATCCGCCTTTCGGTTAACGGCCTCCCCCAACATGCGCAAGGCCTCATGTGAGTGCCCGAGGGACTCAAGCAGGTTGCCGAGGTTGAAGTAGAGCGAGGGATCATCTGGATCGACCTTGATCGCTTTTCGCAAGGCCTGTTCAGCATCGATCGGGCGTAAAAGATCCTTGAAGCAGAGTCCGATATTGCAGTAGGCCATCCCAAAGGCGGGCTTCAGGGAAATGGCGACCCGATAGGCATGCGCTGCCTCCTGCAGCATGGCCAGATTCCGTCGGGCATTACCCAAATTAAAGTAGGCATCGGCGTAGTCGGGCTTGAGCCGAACCGCTTCCTCAAGATGGACAAGTGCGGCCTGAGACTGACCAAGCTCTTGCAACAAGGCACCCAGGTTGCTTTGTGCCTCTGGATCGCCCGGGTCGATTCGGATAACGTGTGTCATGGCGTCAAGCGCCAATTCTTTTTGCCCGAGTACATGGCGGGAGACGCTAAGTCCTTTCCAGGCAAAGGCATGATCTGGAAATTCATGGCACATGCTTTCAAGTTCGGCACAGACCTTTAGGAGGTCACCCGATTGAAACAAGCCGATCACCCGGTCCATGTCTGACTGGGGCGGTGATTTTTGGCGCATCTCCCCAATTTCTTGGTGATTTGGGTCGGAATTTTGCAAGGCGTCCTCGTTTGTTATCGGTGTCATGATGCGGTGAAAAGAGCATACAGCGTCTTCTCAAAGTGCTCAGCAAATAGATCCGGATCAAAAAGCGGTGTCTTTTGAAGCCGCGATCTCAAATTCTCTCTCAGATGGACCAGGCTGCACCGGTCTTTATCCACTGAGTGGGCTTTTTGAAGATAGGCTTTGGTATCGGATACAACCCAATCCCCAAGTCCCGCATTCTCGCAAATGCTCGCTCCTTGACGGGATAGGAGGCTATCACCGACCAGGGTGATCACCGGCACGCCCATCCAAAGCCCCTCACAGGTGGTGGTTCCCCCACAATAGGGAAAGGGATCGAGTGCCACGTCAATAGCCTGATAGGCCAAAAAATAGGCGTTCCTGGCGGAGTACCCTTCCAGGAGCAACCGGTCCTTAGGGATACCTTGGTTGAGAAAGCGTCGACGCATGTGATCTCGACCCTCGCGCTGGTCGAAGGCGCCGGATTTGAGATATAGGCGGGCGGAGGGAATCTGTTCCAGAATCTGTGACCATAGGCTGACTACTTCATCGGTGATTTTTGATGCCTGATTGAAACAGCCGAACGTCAGATAGCCATTTTTAAGGTGCGGAGCAGGCGCAATCGCAGGTGCGTCTCCTGGCGGCAAAAAACAAAACCGGGAATGAGGTAATCGCCATACCTTCTCGGTAAAGTCGCCCTCTCTCTCCAGGGGGGTCGAGATCGGGTCAGTCAGAATGTAATCAATCTCAGTGACTCCGGTTGATGCCCAGTAGCCCAGCCACGTGATTTGAACCGGTGCGGGTTTGTAACTGAAAACGCCAAGGCGGTTGTCCGCCGTATGACCTGCCAGGTCGATCAGAACGTCGGTGCCTTGGGCACGAATCAGTTGTGCCGCCTCTGAATCCGTAAGTCCGACCAGTGAATGCCAGCCATGGGTATGCGTTTGGATTCTCTGCGTCAGGTGGTCGTGATCATCACGGCTGGGATAGGCCAACCATTGGATTCGAGATGGATTCGTTCGCGCCAGCAAGCCTTCCAAAAAGTACCCCACCGGATGCTCCCGAAGGTCTCCTGAAACGAGCCCGACTTTTAAAGGCTGGGGGGCCGGACCATGGGGCCCATGATCGAAAGTGACATTGCATTCATTTTTCAAGAGTTCGCCAAAGCGCATGGCCATTTGCAGATACGTTGCAGCGGCACTTTTTGGCTGCGTACTGAGCAAATAAAGGAGGTGGCTGTATGCCGCTTTGAATGTGGGGTCAGTCTGGAGTGCATAACGATGGAAGGCTTCGGCCGCTTCGGCTTGTCCGAGATCCCGCAGCACGACGCCCCGATTCGTAAGGGCTTCGACACCACTGGGATTAAGACAAAGAGAGCGGCGATACAGGCACTCGGCATGCGTTAGGTGATCCTGTGTGCGTTCGAGATTCGCCAGATTATTGCTGGCTCTCCATTGCTGCGGTGAAAGGCGAAGCGCATGCACGAGCGCCTGCCTTGCAGGGCCAATATCACCGCTGCTCAAAGCGACCGAACCCAGATTGAGGTAAGCCCCCTCCCCTTGAGGCTCATGGATGATTGCTCCACGGTAGGCGGTAAGCGCCTGAGCGCGATGACCCAGTGCCTGATATGCGTTTCCAAGATTCAGCCAAAAGGCCGCATTTGTTGGCCGTAAAGCCAATGCGGTGAGGTGACAGGTTTTTGAATCGGCGAAACGCGCTTTGGCATAAAGCGCAAGTCCAAGTTGATCAAGGAGGTCAGGATTTTGAGGCTCAAGCGCGCGTGCCCAAGACAACACATCGATCGCTTGCTGTGGTCGATGAGAGAGACCGTAGATATGCCCGAGGGCTCTGTAGGCAAGCGAGGTTTCGGGTGATGTGATGATGGACCGTCGGGACAAGGCTTCGGTTTCATCAAGACGCGCGTAGCTTAGCGCTAGGAGGATCTGTCGCGTTATGTCGGCAAGATGCGGTGATGTTTCCATGTCACCGTGCCTGATTGTGGCCATCCATGACAGAAGGGTCCTGCCTGTTAATGGTAGAAGTTTCCGACATGTTAGGGGTGACCGCCAGCGGAGGGAGCGCCACATAGGCGGCTGTGAGGCCATAAATCTGGTTCATGACAATATCGATTCCATTGTTTCGAATCGGCCCCGGAAGCCCCGGAATGTCGATCATAAAGTCCCGGATTGGAAAGCAGGCTTGAAGGTACCGCTCTGCCCCTTTGGGCGATATCGTGTAGGCAGGAGTTCCAAAGCTGTACTGCAAGCGATAGCGAATCGGTACGTCTGTCGATGACTGATAACGCCCAAGGGTCGTTCTTAACGCGACTTGATCAAACAACATGAGGACCGGAGCAAGCGACTCAGTCACCCGGGCAGAGAGGATTGAGTCAAAATTCCAACCCCAGAGGACGAGATCCCAATCATCGGGTAGGCCATCGATGAAGCGGGCTGCCTGGTCCTGAAAGTCAAGACGAAATATCGCATCATCCTCTGCAATGGTGAGTGGACGATTCGTATCAACGGTCCGTTGCCACAGGCTTCTATGGGACAAAGCACAGCCATATGCCCCGGGACCATAGGCTAAAGGCTCGAGAAAACAATTGGATGAGCTGATCGTTTCTTGAGAAATGGCAGCCCCATCGATTGCGGGAAAAAAATCAAATTGGAGATGTCGGTTCCAGTGACTGAATGTCCGGCGACGCGCCGTCGAATTCTTGAGACTGATTACCTGAATGAGAGGGTCCACGGCGTGGGTCATAGGCGACAGAATAGAGCCTGAGCGTCCATCGATGAGTTCCTCAGGCAATCTTTGAAGGATGGCAAGCACGCCACCTAGCGGACTGTCTCAAGGTGATACGCTTTATCAGTATAGCCCCGGCGATCACGTAATGATCGCCTCCGAAGGCCCATGTATCCACTAAGCGGTGCTAAAGAGCGATCTCCGTCGCTACCGCTGGAAAGTTGATCCGCGTCAATCTTGCAAGCGACTGCACGGAAGTCTGAGGCCCCCTTGTGAAAAATGGAAGGGCAAGATCTGGCGGTTCTAGAGATGACTCAGTTGCTGTGCGACCGATTCCAGTAAATCCCGCCAGCTGGTCCCGTTCTTTTTTCGAAGGAGTCGAACGCTGGGGTACCAAGGCGAGTCCTCGGTACCCAGCATCCAGCGCCAATCAGGCATCTCTGTTAGCAGAATCCAGGTCGGGATTCCAAGGCTGGCTGCCAGATGAGCGACACTGGTATCGACGCTAAGAACCAGGTCCATCTGGCTGCAAAGGACTGCCGTATCCTCAAAGCTCTGGATTTCTCCCTGCAGTGAGTGGATCTGCGACTGTGTTTGGATAAATGCGAGATCATCTGCTCGAATTTCCTTTTGGAGGCAAATCAGGTCGATCTTCGCATCAAGAAGTGGTTGAACCGCCGCCCAAGGGATGCTCCTCAGGTGATCATTGACGTGCTGGGGATTGCCACTGAGCACGATGCCGACCCGCAAGTGATCGCGGTGACCCAAGCGCTTTTCCCAGCGGCGCAGAAGGGATTGGTTATAGCGATAGCCACCGAAATTCGGGGGGATCGATGTGACATTTGTTCCAAGCGCCAGCGGCAAGGACATCAAGGGAGTATGGAGATCAAAATCGAGGCCCGCCTGATCCATTGCAACGATCTGAGCGCCGGTGCAATAGCCCCGTAGAAAGTCTACGAGCTCTGGCTGTACCTCGACAGTCACATGCGCACCCCGAGCCTGAAGACTTCCTATGAAACGAAAAAACTGAAGGGTGTCTCCAAGTCCCTGTTCTGCATACACCAGCAGTTTGGTATTCCGAAGATCCTTTTCTCCATCCCATTCCGGGAAGTCATAACGTCTGCGTTTCAAGGCAAAGTGGGGTTGCTTGAAGCGCCACTCGTAAAGAGGAAACCCATTGGGGTAGTCCCCGAGTGAGAGGCGCAGGAAGCCCAGATTGAGGTGCACCTCTGGAAAATCCGGCAACAAGCATCGCGCGCGATCATAGGCTTGCTCCACCGCGTCAATGTATCCCTGGCGATAGAGCGTAATACCCCAGTTGTAAAAGGCCGCGGAAAAAGCGGGATCGAGAATCAGTGCGCTCTGATAGGCAAGGGCTGCCTCTTTCCAGTATTCCTGCTCTCTGAAGACATTCCCAAGATTGCTCAAAGTCTCGACGAAAAACGGAAAAACGCAGAGCGCGCGCTGATAAAAAACGGTCGCACCTGAGAAGTCCCTCTCGGCCTTAAGAAGACTCCCGAAACTGCTTAAGGCGGCTGGTGATTCAGGTGCTAGTGCAATTGCCTGCATGATCGCCCGCCTGGCATCTGTGTGCCTATTAAATTGCAGGTAGAGATTACCGAGATTGACCCAAGCCATCAGTTGCCTTGGGTCAATCTCAAGCGCCCGGTGATAGTGGGCCTCGGCAAGCTCAAGCTGATTCATCAGCGCATGTATCTCGGCCATGTTACAAAAGGCCTGTGCCAATTTAGGCTGAATGAGCAATGCTCTCAGATAACCGTCGAGGGAAGGCGTCAATTCCCCCAGGAGTTTGTCCGCCATGGCTCTGTTGAAATAAGCCTCTACCCGGGACGGATCCAATGCCACAGCGTATTTGCAGCGTATCGCACCCATCGACCACTGCCCACTGGCGATCAGAGCCCGCCCATAGTTGCTCAAAAAGGCCACATTGAGGGGGTCCAAAAAAGCCGCATATTGATGGGCGCAAAGCGATTGTTGTCGCTTTTTGGAGGCATCTAGGGCATTTCCCAAGGCATCCCAGAGCGCGGCCTGAGCAGGTGCAAGGGCAAGTGCGCCTTTTAAACAGTGAATAGCGTTCAGGTGATTGCCATTTTGAAAAAGGCGTGCCGCTCGTGCACTGAGGATCCGGCCCTGATCCACGTGATCACCGGCATCTAAGTGAGCCGGTTCCTTGTCCCTTACCCTGTTGGTCGCCATTCCTAATTCCTTGTTATTGCAGTGTCTCTGACTGGTGTAGAGGTCCGATTCGGCGGGATCCTCTTCTTAATTGAAGTGCAATCCAGTACCTTGGCTCATGGTGCTTTTGATGGATCTGAGCCCGAGTACCTTGCTTAAGCTCATGCGTTTTCGAAAGAAGGAACTGATTGCTCATCCATGAGTCACCGCAGAGACAAGGTGCCTCATTGAAAATATTCATTCGTCAATGCGCTTAATTTCATATTGTCGGTATACAATCGAGACGTGACAGCGATCCCGAGAGGGGAAATACGGGAAGCCCCAACACCGAGGTAGGCACCAACGTCTTTATGACTGACCTCCGCATCATTCTCTCGGCCAAATTCAGCAACTAAAAGGAGATCCACATGCCAGCAAAATCCTATCCTTGCGATCCGATTCAGACCATGAACTTCAAGCGCGACAAGCAAACCTATTGCGGTGTCGTGAACACGCTCCAGATTGGTACGGCTACCCTGTCTGCCGATCTTCAGGGTATTACCAATCCAACCAACGTGACCGACACGGCGGGTCTGACCGCCACGGGCGTTCTGACGGATCTTTATTATGAAGGTGGCCAGACTCAGCCCCTCAACTTCGGGATCCTGGTCAGTAACACCAATCAGGTCACCGTCACCGGCCTGCTGGATCAAGGTCTTTCAAACACAGATCTGGTGATCAACTTCTCAGTTTATTACTACGACCCCAACGCCAAGGCCTATTTCACCTGTTGCTGGACGAATTCATCGACCCTGACGGGCCTGATTGCAAAATCGGGCGATGATCTTGCGATCGGTATGGATGTCACCCCGTACCATGGCATTGATCAGCCGCTTCTTTACCAGATGCACCTGTCCATGGCGCCGACACCGGGTTCGACCCAGTCCATCTTCCTTCAGCAGTCAAACACCGCGAAGAACGTCATCACGTGGGGTGTTGCTAACCCGGGTGGAAGCTGATCTCGTTTCAACGTTCACCTGTTGTTTGAATCGCAGACGTTCACAAACGCCGCGATTTCTGTTTCTGATGACCGTTTTCAGAGAAAACGGTCATCTATCGCTCTCTTTGTAAATCTTTTGGCTCAATCGACTGCTGGAGGTCATCATGTCAGTTCAAGACGAAATCCCAAAATCACGACTTACCCTACGCTACAAAACAGAGGTAAACGGAACGCCTGCTGACATCGTGCTGCCGATGCGCATGATGGTGACCGGAGATTTTTCAGGTGGCACCTCCAAGGATTGTGAGAAGGACCTTGAGGAGCGCCTTTCACACTCGATGAACGGCACCAACACCGATGATGTGATGCGTGAGATGGGTATCAGCCTGACCGTGGCGGTTCCTAACCGGGTTGATCCAGAGAACGGCGAAGACATGAATGTCAATCTTAAGGTTGACTCGATGAAATCCCTCAAGCCGGATGCGATTGCAAAGCAGATCCCGAAGGTCGAAGCGCTCCTGCTGCTTAAGCGGCTTCTTGAGGAGAGCATCAGCAACGTCGATAACCGCAAGGAGTTCCGCAAACTCCTCGACGAACTGATGGCGCAGCCGGATCAGCTGGAGAAGGTTCTTGCCGACCTCAAGTCCTTTGAGGGCTTGAAGCTTCCGAGTTCCAAACCCCAGGATGCGGCTGAATAAATCGCCCTCCCCGACACTATTAAACGTACTTGCAATCACCCCCTATTTAATCTGAGGCAGCACCCATGGCAGAGGAATCAACTCAAACGGCGGAATCGACTTCTGAGGTCATTGATCTCAAGCGGTTTCTTTCCAGCATGCGTCTGAATGCGGACATTGATGCCCCCGTACCGGCAATCAAGGAAGGGCTGGAGCTTGAATCAGGAAAGCTCAGGGAGGAGGACCGCTTCCTCTCCGGCCTTGCTGCGATGTTGTTGAACATTGATACCACGAACGTCAACAAATTTGACAAGGCCTCGGTCTTGAGCTTGATCGGTCGCATTGACCTGATCGTTGCGGCGCAGGTCAATGAAGTCTTGCACCATCCCAAATTTCAGGCGCTGGAGTCGAACTGGCGAGGTCTTGATGATCTCATTCGCTCGACCAATTTCCGCGCGAACATCATGATTGACATTCTGGATGTCACCAAGGATGAATTGCTCCAGGACTTTGACAGCAACGCGGTTGACATCACCGGTAGCGCCCTTTTCAAGAAGCTTTACATTGCTGAATACGACCAGTACGGCGGCAAGCCTTATGGCGGGATCATTGGTCTTTATGAGTTCAAGCACACCCCGACGGATGAGTTCTGGCTCAAGATCATGTCGAAGGTGGCAGCAGCCAGCCATGCACCCTTCATCTCCTCGGTTTCCCCCGAGTTTTTTGGGTGCAGCAGCATCGAAGAGCTCGCAGCGGTCAAGGATCTCGAAGGCCTTGTCAGCCGGCCGACTTACAGTTCCTGGAATGCGCTTCGATTGACGGAAGAAGCGGCCTACCTTGGGCTTACCCTCCCCCGCTATGTACTGAGATTGCCTTACGATCCGGTGACCAATCCGGTCGGCAACGGGTTTGAATTCAAGGAAAGCGTGCGCGGCGATGTTGATGGCGAATACCTCTGGGGTAATGCGTCCATCCTGATGGCCAAGAACATGATTCGCTCTTTCACCAACAGCGGATGGTGTCAGTATTTGCGTGGTCCTAAGGGCGGCGGTCTGGTGACGGGCCTTCCGGTCCATAGCTTCAACCTTCGCGGCGAGGATGAAATCAAGTTGCCGGTTGAGATGGTCATTCCGGATTTCCGCGAGCTTGAATTTGCAAATGCCGGTTTCATGCCGCTGGTTTACCGTAAAGGAACCGGCGATGCCTGCTTCTTCAGCGTTCAGTCTCTCAAGAAGGCCAAGGAATATCTGGATCCCAAGGACAATGAAAATGCCCAGTTGGCAACCAACTTGTCCTACACGATGTCCATCACGCGTATCGCTCATTATGTGAAGTGCATCATGCGTGACAATATCGGTAGCTCCGCAGATGCAGCTTACATCCAGGCCACGCTGGATCGCTGGATCAACCAGTACATCACGACCATCGTCAATCCGGATGATCTCACCCTCCAGTACTACCCGTTCAAGGCGGCCAGCGTTGAGGTGGTTGAGAGACCGGGACAGATTGGCTGGTACGACTGCAAGATGGGGGTACTGCCTCACATCCAGTTCGAAGGCATGGATGTTGAACTGCGCCTGGACGCGAGGCTGTAAGAAGGAGCCGCGCATAATCTCATGAAGTGCGAACCTCGGATTCAGTGGTCCGTTGGCCAGACACTCCTGCCGGAGCATCTGCGTCGTCTGGAAGACTCGATCATCAGCCTGTCGGCCGTTCGAAGCGCGATCACTGAGCGTCCGAATTACGGTTATGCGCAACTCAAATTTGGTGTGGGGCTCAAGTCCGATGGGCTCCTCACCATTGAGTCAGGGCTCGTTGGCATGCGCTCTGGCACCTTGCTTTCCGTCGGTGGCAATGCGACGGTCAATACCCTTAACTTGAATTCCTATGGTAAGAGTCGCCTCAAGACCTTCCTTCATCTTCTGGCGCCTCCCATTCCAAAACCCGGCACCGAGAATCATTCACACGAGACCATTCCCCTGTGGAAATGGCGTCTTGCTCTCAGCCTCGATGAGGAAATGGATGGCACCCTCGAATACTTGCCGTTCGGCGTTTTCGAGAGCGACATCAATGGATTCTGGCAGATCAACGAAGACTTTCTGCCCCCCATGCTCCAGGTTGGCCCGCCGGGCTTCTTGAGAAAGGACCTCGATGAACTGGCACAGGCACTTGATAACTACACCAAAAGTCTGAATGAGACGCTCGCGGATCTGCAGTTGTCTGGGGAGAATCTGATTAGAGCCCGTCGGGCCCTAATCGAAGCACGTCACTTTCTCTATTGTCTCGACAATATGCGTGGTGAAGCTCCCATCCATCCCTTTGATTTTGCGGAGCGATTGGAACGGTTCCACCTTGAACTGGCCAGCTATCAAAACGAAGAACCCATACAGTGTGGCAAGCACTATCAGCACCTGAACCTGAGTGAATGTCTGATCCCGCCGCTTCGCGCCGTCATTGACTTGCTCAGTCGTGAGCGAGAAAGAACGCCAATGGCCGAATTCAAACTCGTCAATGGGGTTCATGAAGTGGAGTTCAGCGAGGCGTGTATCAGCGCCTCAAGCTGGTTCCTGCTGATCCAGAAGCCAACGGCCGATACCGAAATCAACATCTCCACAGTCAAGCTTGCCTCCAAGAGCCGACTGCCGATCGTGCACAAATATTTTCTTCAAGGCGTCACGATTCGCCGCATCGAGAGACCGCTTTTCAAGCATTACTTCAGTCCCGAGGTTGAAATCTGGGAGATCCAGAGCAGCGAGGAATGGCTGGGCGCGCTCAAGGAGCGCAGCCTCGCGTTTCTGCATGAGAATCGACTGGAGGACTTCAGGTTCTTCCTCTACTGGAGTCTGGTCTGATGGCGATTTTCCAGAAGTACGATGTCACCGCGCATGAGTACCAGGCGGGGGTTGCAGATCGTGTTCTGCAGAATCTCTCCAACATTCTCAATACGAAAAAAGGTTACGGATCGGTTGACCCGGAATTTGGCATAGAGGATATCTCGCACTACACCAGCAAGGCGATGATCAGCCAATTCATCAAGAATGAAATTATTCGCAATCTTGAGGCTTACTATCCGCAAGTCGAGATCATCAAAATCAGCGAATTACCGGTTGAATCCCTCTCCCGCATTCAACTCAAGCTCGAACTGCGAGCGCACAAGACGCCTGTCAGTATCCGCGTTTACAACGAGAAGGGAATCGAGCGATGGATCGTGACGCTCTAGTCTACGAAGACCAGCTGATCATTTCGGCCTCGCTGACCCTCAGCAGTGGATCTTATTCCATCCCCGGAGCCAATGTCCTCGATCTTCAAGTGCGCCTCAAACCCTGGGGGTTCGAGGGCTCCATGGCTTTTCTGGTCATGGCATATCCCAGCAGCGATGGACTACTCTCCTCTTTTCAAACCAGTACGACCCTGCCGATCACCCTCTCGGTCCAGACTGGCAACGAAGGGACCAACCAGTCCTCCTGCCAGCCTCTGAACCTGTCCGGCATGGTGTGCGAGCGGCAATTCATTGAAATTGCTGGTAATCAGCAAGCCACTCACGCGACCGTCACCGAAAACCCAGTGCTTTACCGGCGCTATTTTGTCCGCTTCGTCGATAACGCGGCCTTCTACTGGTCACAGCATTTTGTTCAGGCGCTTTACGCCAACAGCACCTATCAGACCGTAATCAATGCGCAGAAGCCATCGACGGTGACGATCACCATGAACTGGACTTTGCTGACCACCTCGCAACTGCAGATCCTTGTCAACACGGGCGCCAGCGAATCCAGAAACCCGACCGCCAGTTTTTATGACTGGTTGATGTGGCTCACGGATACGAATAATGGCTACTGGTCCTATAACTATTCCAACGGTCAGTACACGCTGGCTTCGGCGCTCCCAACAGCAGCAAGTCCGGTCAATCTCTCAACCCTGATATTGACCAACATCATCATCAAACCGGCTCAGCCGACGCTCTCGACACTCACTATCTACAACGCGGTTGCGACCAGCTCCAGTACCAAGACGGTAACCAATTCAAACGCCGTGACGCCACTGGTCTATGACTACACGACCATTCAACCGATCGCCAGCAACTTCACCAACTATTCGACACTGCAGACCAATCGCTTTCAGGGGGCTCCGCAGGAGGTCTCATGGGACTATCTGACGACGCCGACGACCATGCCTGTGCCCTGGACGACGGTCCAGTTCCCCACCAACTCAAACAACCTCAGTTCGGCTTCGGCTCTTGCCAACAACACGTATCTGCTGACCGAGGTTGATTTTAGCTGTCGTCAAATGATCAACGGCTCCGAAACGGACAACTACGGCGCCTCGAGTGCTGGCTATCGGGTATCGATGCGGGTGGGGGCACGGGCCTCATCGTCCACCGTTTCCATGTTGCCTGACTATCGCATGCCCACCTATCCTCTCCAGGTGCAGGGCACAGTCGTCTCCAGTCAGGGTTCAAGCCCGAACCTAACCTATTCGTATGCAACGCCCTCGGGAAGTACGGTCAACTACTACACGATTCAAATTCCGGTGTGGAACAACACGCAGGTGCAAGTCCCCTATATGCCGGTCAATATGAATGGTCAGTTCTACTTCCCCCCCTATCGGAATGAGCAGGTGCTTGTAAGTCTCGGACTGAATACGGCGGCGCTCATTTCGTATCTTGATTGGCGAACCAACGCGACTCCGGCACTTACCAGCCAGAGCAATGTCTTGGTGATGGGGCAGTCAACCACAAGTTGTACCACCATTACCCACAGCTACTCGAACAACCAACCGCAACTTGAAATTAACCGGGTCCTTGGCACGGATACGGAAACCATCACCATCGCTGAAGGGTACATTCTGTTGCAAACCGAGGATACGAGTTCATCATGAGCTCGACCCTCACGTGTTCGGTTCAGCTGAATAAAACCAGCGGTATCACCCTGACCGTCACAGGTGCCTCCAGTGCACCGACGCAGACCATTGTCATGAATGGGACGACGGTGACCATTACCGTCAAGGATTCTTCGAATACCTCCACCATCACCCAAAGTGCCGAAAGCATCACCATTAACTGCAATACCTTTGCGGTGAATGCCAAACAGATCAATACTTCCTCCAGCACAGCGACGACACTTGCCTCGACCGGCACCTTCAGTATTTCCTCCTCCAAGGCCATGACCATGACCGGTAGCAATACCGTGAGCCTGGGTGCTGCCCAAGGTTTGACGCTTTCGGGATCGACGGTTACGGCCACGGGCAGCAGCAGTGCAACCTTGACAGCGCCGAGCGTGACGGTAAATGGCTCAACCTCGGCGACGGTGAAGGGCGCAACCGTGAGTGTCACCGCCGATCAGGATGCAACTGTTTCCGGGGCATCGTGCACGGTCAAGGCCAGCATGGCTGCCACCGTGCAGGGGACGACGACGACGATCAAGGGTACGACGGCTGCCGTCTCGGCCTCAACGGTCACTTTGGGGCCTTGATACGATGAGGAACGATCAGATCTACAGGGCTTACCTCGATGAGATGCAGGCATTGAGGGAGTTTGTGATTAATTATCACTCGGAGCATAAGTTCTCCGGGCTCCATAGCGAGATGTCCAGTGAGGACCCGGATGTCAACCGGTTGCTCGAATCGCTTGCTTTCTTTTCAGCCCGGATCCACGAATCGGTTACCCGAAATCTCGAGTCCTACCGATATCGTCTCTACCAACAGTTATTCCCCTACCTTCTGACACCCATCCCGGCCTCAGGGATTCTCAGAGGAACAACCTCCGGGTTATTAACTGAACCCGTTCGCATCGAGCGGGGGACCGATTTCGTGATGCAGACCCGAGAGGGCAAAGAGTTCTTCTGGCAAACCCGCTTTGACACCACGCTCTACCCGCTCTACGTGCACTCGATCGAAACGCAGCCTGCGGAGCGTATTGGAACCAATCTTTACCTCCACATCGCGGCAAGACACTCCCTGCATCAGAACCCCTCGCCGCTTCAGATCCTGATCAACTACATCTCCGATGCGCGAACCTCCTTTCGGCTGTTGACCTATTTAAGAGCGAGTACGCAGAGAATGCGTGTGCATTTCGGATCGGTCAAACAAATGCAGGCGCGGGAGGACTGGACCTGGGTTGATGTGGATCTCCCCCTTTACGGAAGCGAGGGTTTTGACCTTGGTCCCGACGAGGACGACTACCTGCATCCGATCGAGCATGAGCGCCTCTTCTTCAAAGATCCGCGGTTTGAGTTGTTCATGCACATCCACCTTCCCAAGCAGGAAGAGCCGATCGATCTCATTACCCTTGAGTTTTATCTCTCAGAACCCTGGCCAAAAGGCATTGTTCCCAATCGGGATATCTTTCAGCTCAACTGCTTTCCGATCATGAATCTGAGGCAATTGCCCTCAAGACCGATCCTGATCGATGGCAGCTTGACGCAACATACGATCCTCTCGGGATTTGAGGATGAGCATGGTTTTGAACTGTGTAAACCCATGGGCGTCTTTCAACTGGACTCTGATGGCCTGACACCGATGATTCCGGGTGTCATTGCACGGGTTTCCCCATGCTATGAGATTGAATCACGGATCATCGAGCAAAGGGGTCGGCATTTCAGCAACCTGTTGATCCACTATCCTGAAGCGTACGAGGAATCCAAACAGATTTTTGTCGATTGTCTCTGGCACCAGCCCAGCATTGACAACTACAGGGACAGTCCTTCTGAATTCCGGCCCTATTCATTCAATGTTCTGGGTGTTCAGTGGGAATGGGCCTTCATGCCGGACAAGCATACGGCTCAGCCGGACCTCACCCTCAAAAGCGATGGTCTCCTCGATATTCTCCAGACTTCGCACAAGAAGTATTATTCGTTTGATGACCTAAGGGCCATCATGATGCAGCTCGGGAGCGTGACGGAAGGTCCTTATCGACAGATCTTCTCGGCATTTAAAGCGGTTCGTTGGGAGCTTCGAACCATCGAGGATGGCCGTATGACCCCGGGCTACGTGATTTACTTTTTCGATTTTGATTGGGATCTGATCGAACCGGACAATCAACTGTTCAAATTATTCATCGAGCATTTTGAACGCGTCCTCAATCTTAGCAGTGACGGTATGGAGGTTCGTATTAGTCTCGAGATAAATGCCGATTCAGAGTCGGATATCCATGAGTAAACAAGTCCTCATCAATCGGCAGATCTGGTACTTCCTGGCACGCTTGTCGAATCTGAATGCGCAGCTCACCAAAGCCGATCTGGCAGCGGATGCGGTCCCGGATCTTCGCTCCCGCCTGAAAGAAACGCTCAAGGAGGCGCATACCTATCTGCTCACGCGAACCACGGAGCGCAATGCCTATTTCGTCATCTTTGCATTTGTTGCCTGGCTCGACGAGACCATACAAGAATCCCACTTGAGCGGTGATGCGGTTGACTGGTATCCCCTCCAAGTCGAGTTGTTCGATATTACCGATGCCGGGACCTTGTTCTATAACTACATCGATTACTTCCTCGGTCGAAACGACATCCCCTTTGTCATTCATGAGATTTATTTCTTCTGCCTGAAAGATGGATTCAAAGGCTCCAAGATTTCCGAGCCTGAATTAAGGCAAGCCTACATGCAGGAACTGAAGGCACTGATTCCTGAAGACGAGCCGCCGAAAATCGTGGATCGAAGTCAGATTCATGAGATGGCGAAGAAAAGAGTGCCTACCTATGCCTATTATTTGCTGGCATTCGTACCACCGATCCTGTTACGTATCGTCCTCGAGTTCATCCCGCTCGAGATCGCACTTTAAAATGACCATGCCATGAAGCAGGGAAGTCGTTTTGACATTCGCTGGGATTCGCCAAAAGGGCCGTTAAGCCGGTCCTCAGAAGGTGGGGATCCGCGCCCGGAGTTGCCATTGGCATGGAATCAGCTGGCAGCGGCGCTGTTGCTCGAATTCCCCGACCGCCCGGGATTAGATGACTATCTGAAACTCGGGGAGCGCAAGGTCAATGACTTTCTCGAGGGGCGCCTTGATCCTGGGGAAAATCCCATGGACTATGCCAATCAGCTCGAGGATGTCATTCAGGCGCTTGAAATCGAAGCGCAGAAGCCATCGACCCCATGAAGCCGCAAGTCTCCGAACAGGCAACTCCCCCTCCATCGGGAACGTCCTTGCCGGCGGTCGGATCCAATTTGGGTCGGAGGAAACCCAAGCCATCTCCGCCAGCTCATCTCGCAAAAAAGTTGGAGACCGAGGCCTGGCGGTTTGACATCTATGCCTTGGTGGACCTCCTCAAACATTGGGGCTATACCATTGATGATCTGGAGCTCATCGGACACCAGGGGCTCGAATCCCAGCCCAGTTTTATTCGCGGCATCGAGTTCATCGAAGATCGGGTGGCAATCACCCTTTATTTTGGCCTGGCCGGTGCCAATGGGGTGATTCCCACTTACCTGATGAGCATGGCAGACAAGGGGGTGATCAACGATAGCCATTTCCACGCCCTGATCGGCTTCTTTGACCGATACCTCCTCAAGAGTTGGCTTCGTGGCATGATCCCCGGGTTAAGCGGGATTCGGCTAGACCCGCTGAGATGGATTCGATCCGTCAAGAACTTTCGATCGACATCAAGCTTTCATTGGCTGTTTACGCAGGTCTTTCCCGATCTCCAGGTCCGGGTCAAACGGAAGTCCATGAACCTTGGGAAATCCACGCGACCTGCCATCCTGGGGCGCTCGAAGATCGGCATCGAGATGATCCTCGGGGACACGTTCAACGTGCTCGCCTACGTTTTCGAGGTGGAATTGATTGCCGATTATGAACACTACAAACCTGGCCGACCCTGGCATTTTGAAATTCAGTCCCGTTATGAGGAACGACTCAGGCCCATACTTCGGCAACTCGACATCCATATCGAATTGTGGATGATCCTCAGAACCACAAAGTCCTGGTTCAAGATCAGCGAGCAAGGCAACTATCTCGGTTATGAACGCCTCAAGGGCGGCCTTAACGAGAACAAACGGATCCTGATCCTCTCCGGCTACATCGACTAAGAGCGACAATGACCATGGAACCTGAGTTTTTACAGTCTTTAGATGAAAGCACCCCCCCTCTTGGACTCCAGATCGGCGATCCCGAACTGGACAGCATGCGCGAAATGGCCGATGCGGAGGATTTTGAGGGGCTACTGGCCTTGGCAAGCGAATTGGCTGAACGAGGCATCTTCGATATCCGCGCCGTGTTGTATGGCATCTATGCCGGCATGCGAACGGGTGGGCTGCTTACGACCGAGGACCTGTTTCTCTGCCTGATCACGCTCCTCAAAGAAAAATGGCCGGGCGTTGGGCCTGAAGAAAAGCGCAATGCCTATGCCAAGGGAAGCTTTGCCTGGTTATTCACTTGCATCCGGGTGGAACTGCAGCGGGTCGAACTCGAGGCTGGCGAGGAGTGGTCCTTTTGGCTCGAGAACTTCAGGCGTGAGAATCTCACTTCGCTGATCAGCACGGTTTCGAATCTGAATCATGCGATCCGTGAGGTGATTGGTGATGAGTATGCGGGTGATGCCAATAGCAAGCTGACCGAGATTGGTAAATGGCTCTCGGAGCTTGGACAGAAACTGAGGGAACCGGCAGCGGCTGATGCGCCGGAAGCCGAAGTGGAAACAGGCAATGCACCCACGGCCCTCAAGCCCCAGTTCGGATCGGTCGGTGGATCGGTGCATCTTGAAATTCTGGTTCAAAAACTGGCCCTCTTTGAGCAAGTAATGGAACAGGGCGACATGGCAAAAGCAGCCGTCATTGTCGCTGACATTACCGAGATCATTGACCAGTTTGACCCGCGGCTTTACCTGCCCTCCTTGTTTTCAAAGTTCTTCGCCTTACTGACCCCGCGCATCAATGAGGTTTACGAGATGATGGAAATGCGAGAGTCGCCCCAGTTCAGCTCGCTCCAGAGCCTTTATCGGGTCGATATGGAGGCGTTCTTGAACCTGGACCTGAATTCCTGACCGCCATGCCACAGGTCTGCGTCACTTCTGCCATGATGGCCTGCACCTTTGGTGCAGCGCCTTCGTCGTTGATCGTCACGCCGAGTGCCATCGTGACGGCCACCCTGCAGGTGGGAACCATTATGAATTTTACCCCCATGGCCAACATTCCCTCCTTCGGGACATGCATGAGCATCGCTAACCCGACGGTGGCCGCGGCAACGGCCGCGGCGATGGGGGTTCTGACCCCCATGCCCTGCATTCCGATGACCGTCTCACCCTGGATCACCGGAAGCACCGCGGTGTTTACCGGCGGTATGCCGACACTGGATAACTCCTGCAAGGCGGTCTGCACGTGGGGGGGGCAAATCAGCATTACATTTGCCGGCCAGACGATGGTCACCGATTCGGCCTGATCCCCTCATGGATGCACCCTTGGAAACGGAAATCGTCGGTATCCCGGTGCCGTGGCAACTCCAGCCGGATTGCGCGATCGATGACATGTCGCTGTTTAACTGGTGGCGCTCAGGCATTGGCTTTAACTGCCAGTCGATCCCTGATCGGGATCTTGATCTTTACGGGGATCTCGTCGGCCGTCATGTCTCGGATGCATTTACGGCCCTGTCCTTTCATCTCGGGGGCAAATGGGTCCACCTGACCTATCAGGACCTCCATGAACGGGTCTTGGCTCAGCAGACGGCATTTGCGCGTTACCCGATCGAGCCGCAGCAATCCATCGTGATAGCAACACGCGATCCACTCGATCGTCTGGTCGGAATGCTGGCCGCTCTTCGCGCCGGTCTGGCACCGACGATCCTCATTCCTGAGGGGCCTACCCGTCTCAGGATGGAGCTTGAGTGGGTCAATCCGGACTGGGTAGATGCGGACCGTGACTTGTTGCAATGGCTGCCGGAAGACTGGAAATCACGGTGCCTTTTGCCTGTCAATGGCTCCATCCTTCGGCCCATCGACAGTGTCAAGCTGACGCCGAGCGCCATTGCCTTTCGCTGGATAGACCCCTATCACCCGGGACCTGAAGGGATCCTGGATGTGGCGGCCGGGAGCCTTTTTAACGCGCTATTAAGAGACAGTGCGCTGGTCCTCGGGCTTCGGCGCGGCGATACCCTGGCGACCATCCGTTCTTGTCATCGACTCGTGCCCTTCATCGAACTGGTCGTGCTGTTTGCCGGTGCCACCTTCATGAGTCTTGATGCCGAAGCGACCGATGAACTTCGTCGAACCCTCATGGAAGACCCCTTGACGGTCGTAAGCCTCCCCTTGGAAATTGCTGAGGCGCTTGCCGCGCGTCCAGTGGATACGGCGCCTCAATGGGGCCGCTGGTATCGGGAAGCCCTTGAGGTTCCAATGATCAATCGCTGGGTTGCCGCCGTCGAGGCCCTCAAGCTTCAAGGTCTTCCGAGTGCGGTTCTCCATTGGTCACTGCAAAGCGGGACCGTGGTGCTGGGCACCCCTTGGACCAACACCCCCATCGATCTCGATGTGTTTCCCGCAAGCGGGGTTCCCTGGCATCTTGGTGACTTGATGGCGCCTGAAAGCGAAGCAAAATTGGGGTTTGGGCGCTATTGTCAGCTGACAGGCCCCAAGGATGATCCGGTGATTCAGGCGACGCCTTTGATGATCACCCGTATGAGTGATCAGGCACTCCGCGTCGTTGGGACCTATCCCAGGGGCTGTTCACGCGGGGTCTACCCGACCGCGCAAGCCATACAGGCGCTCTCAATGGAAGGCACCTGGCAGATCGTTGTCGAGGAAGAGGCGGCATCTGACAGCGATCGCCCGGTCCGCTATGTTTTGCTGTGCTTCATGGATCCGCGTTCGCCCGAGGCACTTCAGACTGTCCTTGAACGGGAGGTCGGACTCAATGCGCTGCCGGATGCCATCTGCCGCTTGAACATGATGCCCCGGTTCACAGAAGAAGGCGATTTGGATGCGCCTTGGATTCAACGCCAGTACCTCAATGGCGAACTGCTCAGGCGACAAGCCCATCCGCTCTATCAGGCCCTCAGCCGGTACAAGCTTGAGCTGATCAATGCCCTCAACAACCCAACCTCCACTTCATCGCTCGTGCAAAAAGGTGACTCATGATCATTGAAAAATTTTCTCCTGCGGCTCAGACCTTGATCGAAAAGGCCTGTCGGATCGCGGTACGTAAAAATCATGCATTCGTGACGCCCTGGCATCTCCTGCTGGCCTTTCAGACTGACCATGCCAAGTTGCTGCAGTCTGCCGAGATCGAGACTGACAAGCTGGCAATGAAACTCGAAATTCGGCTTGCCGAGGTTCAAAAGGCGCTGCGCGATGAGCAACATACCCCGGTTAGTCGCGATCTTGAATCGCTTCTGATTCGCGCCGAGGATCTGGCCAGTGAGCATCAAAAGTCAAAGATCATGCTTTCGCACCTGCTGCTGGCCCTTGCAGAGCGTGAAGAGACGATGAAATGCCTGACGGAGGCCGGTGCTTCCGAAGCCTCCCTGCAAGCGGCCATCTCGGCAAGCAGTCAGGATGAAAAGCGCAAGGTGTTGAGCGCTTCGGGATCCAGCCCGGACGAGGATGGTAGCCTGATCGAGAAGTACACCCGCAATTTGACCCAAGCCGCCATTGAAGGCCATCTGGATCCGGTGATTGGCCGCGACGAGGAAGTACGGCTGACCACCCAGATCCTGTGTCGTCGGATCAAGAACAACCCCATCCTGCTGGGTGATCCTGGTGTTGGCAAGACCGCAGTGGTTGAAGGTCTGGCGCAACATGTGGCGGGCAATCTGGTCCCTGATACGCTGCGTGGCAGCCAGATCCTTTCGCTCGACATGGGTCAACTCATCGCCGGGGCGAAGTATCGGGGCGAGTTTGAAGAACGCCTCAAAGGTCTGATTGAAGAAATCGCCTCGCTCCCCAAGGCCATCTTGTTCATCGATGAGATCCACACGATGCTCGGTGCCGGGAAGGCGGAAGGCTCCATGGATGCGGCCAACCTTCTCAAACCGGCTCTCTCGCGCGGTGAATTGACAGTGATTGGTGCAACCACCTTTGCCGAATTCAGGAAATACTTCGAGAAGGACGAGGCCATCATGCGCCGCTTCCAGAAGGTCGAAATTCCGGAGCCAAGCATGGAAGAAACGATCACCATTCTGCGTGGGATCGAGGAAAAGTACGAACGACATCATGGCGTCCTGATCGAGGATGAGGCCCTGCAGGCGGCAGTCAACCTATCCAAACGCTATATCACGGAGCGTTTCTTGCCAGACAAGGCGATTGATCTCATGGATCAGACTGCCGCCACGGTCCGGATCCGGCTCTCCTCAAAGCCTGAGAACCTGCAGGCCATCGATCAGGAAATCCGTAAACTTGAAATCGAGCAGCGCGCCATTCACAAGGAGAATCCGCAACGTTCTGCGGAACTGTTGGAGCGACTTGGGGAATTGCGTGCAGAAGCCGATGGGCTCCTTGAGATTTGGCAAAAGAACCAAAAAAGCATGGAGGAAATCCGCACAGCCTTTGAAACCCTTGAGTCCGCGCGCGAGGAGCTCGAGGCAAAAATCGAAGCCGAGGATTTTGCCCGAGTCGCCGAGCTTGAACACAAGATCATACCCAACGCCGAGAAGATTCTTGGGGCATCGGGAGGCACTGAGGCGCTTGAAGTACAGAAGAAAGCCAATCGAGTGACGGCCGAGGACATCGCGGAAACCGTCGGCCGTGTGACCGGTATTCCGGTCAGCAAGTTGCTCGATAGCGAAAAGAGCCGGCTCCTCAACCTGGATGAATCCTTGAGTCAGCGTGTCGTAGGGCAGGAAACGGCAATCAGCGCCATTGCCAAGGCGGTCCGTCGCGCCAAGGCAGATCTTCAGGATGAAAAACGCCCCATGGGTTCCTTCCTGATGCTCGGCCCAAGTGGTGTAGGTAAAACCGAGCTGGCCAAAGGGCTGGCCGAGTTCTTGTTTGCTGACGAGGCGGCGATCCTGCGCTTTGATATGAGCGAATACATGGAAAAGCACACGGTCTCCCGTCTGACCGGCGCCCCCCCCGGCTACGTCGGCTTCGAGGAGGGCGGTGTGCTCACCAATCGCGTCCGTCAAAAACCCTACAGCGTCTTGTTATTCGACGAAGTAGAAAAAGCCCATGGGGACGTCTTCAATCTGTTCCTGCAAATGCTGGACGAAGGCCGCCTGACCGACTCGCAGGGTCACACGGTCAATTTCAACAACACCTTGATCATCCTGACGTCCAATCTCGGCTCTCAATTTATTGAACCGGTTGAGAATGAGGAGGACGCCCGTGAAATGCGAGGGAAAATCATGGACGAAGTGCGAGCCCATTTCCGTCCCGAGTTCATCAACCGTTTGGATGATGTGCTGATCTTCAACCAGTTGACGCAGGAAACGATGCGTCCCATCGTCGATATCCAGTTGCAGCGCCTCATCCGAAAACTCAAGGAACGCGAAGTGAGCCTGGTGTTCACTGAGGCCGCACGGGACCAGTTGGCCATCTGGGGGTTCAATCCCCTCTACGGGGCTCGGCCGCTCAAGCGGGTGATCCAGTCACGCGTTCAAGATCCGCTCTCGGACATGTTCTTGCGAACTGAAATCGAGGCGGGCCAGACGATTACGGTTGATTACGACGCGACCCGCGAGGAACTGGCGTTCAATTAAACAACCCGCGGCGGTTTGAATCGGTACAATTACGCAGGTATTCAGCGCCCCGGTGTCTCGCACCGGGCCGTCTTACACAAATGATCGATAAACGTTTGGCACCATCCCGGGTGTCCTTTCTTATTTTGACGAGGGACAACCCTCTGCCTGTTATCAGGAATGCTCCGTGAAAACTGCCCTTGCCTCTTTATTGCCGTGGCTCAAGTTGCACTGGGTTGCCATCCTGATTGGGCTTTTGGCCCTGCTTCTCTTTGCTGCGTTGGCCTGGTGGGTATGGAAGCGCTACCGCGAGAGCCTGTTTGCATGGTGGGAGGCTTTCCGCCGCGAGCCTGAAATTGAACCTGATGCCTTAACCCGGATTTGGGTGCATTTCTGGCGGCGGGTTCCGGTGGCGTTGCGCTGGCAGATCCGGCGATACCCGGTTTATGTGGTCTTGGGGGATGATCGCAGCGGCAAATCAGAGCTGATCCGTTGCTGTGCAGCGCTCGACATCCAGGCCAACCGCTACCACCCAAGCATCGTCGATGCCGACTACATTCGCATCTATCTCGGCAACGAGAGCATCATTCTGGAACTCTCGGCCAGTTTCCTCCATGCCAATACGCCCGACCATGCCAACGCGCTCCTAAGGCTCTGGAAGCGTTTGCCCAGCAATACCCATCTGGTGCTCACCATCGATGCATACGAAATGATGCATGGCAATGAGCAACAACAGAATTTGGTGGCCCAGGCGCTGGTCGGAAAGTTAGCCCTGTTTGGTGAATTAAATCAGCGGCCGGTCCCCTACAGCCTGGTGCTGACGCATATGGACCGCATCCATGGCTTCAGAAGCTTGCTGGCGTTTGTTGACGAAAACAATTTTGACTTGAGTGTGAGGCTCACCGCGTCAGATCCCATAGCCAATTTCTCCCAGGGGCTGGACTACTACGCCCAATACTCGGCCAGTCCGCTGCTCCACTGCGACACCCGCTCGTTCGTTGAGATTCTCAATTTCATGTCCAGCATCAAGGAGATACTGGCAACGCTTCAGGGCCTGATGCACTTGGCCCTGACGCAAAACAGCATGACCACCTCCGATCTTCGGAAAGTCTGTCTGATCTCCAATGTCGCGGGCGAAAGCCAACATCAGTTGACCACCAACAATCCGTTCATTCAGGAAGCGGTCAAAGAGCGCCTGCTTGATCGGCTGAATGGATCACACCTTCGGATTGCAGCCTCCATTGCCCTTGTGGCGACCCTCTATCAGGGCTTCTCCTTCTGGAGTGAGCGCACGACGCTCATTCGGGCTGCAGAACTCATCAACGAGATGCCCGCCATCACGCTCAACAGTTACGCAGAGATCATTCACCCGACCTTCAAACGGCTGTATCTGACCTTACGCACTGAAAATCTCATGCGGCGTGACATTGGCGACCAGCATTTCAAATTTTACCCCGAGCAGGCCAACCGGATTCGCCGTGAAATTGCCAAGACGATCCGCACCTCTTACCTTTTGCCCCGGCTCAACCTGGCCCAGCATCAAGACCGCGTTTATTCCCGAACCATCAACCTGCTGGCGATCCTGCACGCAAGCACTCAAAACGAACTGGGTCAATTTTATGTCGATGATCTCGATCCGGACCCGAATGAAACCCAGTCGTTGCCCCAAGAAGTCGTCACTGACTACATCGCATTTAATAATGACCCCAATGCCTCGGATCTGGTCGAGCTTGAAAGCAAACCCTACGGCATAGTTTCTGCGATCAACGCAACCGGCTACAGCCTCAGAATCACTCAGATGCTGAGTTCGTTGGATGACATGGCCGATGACCCCTACATCGATCCCGAAAAGCTCGAAAATCTCAAGTCCGTTGCCCGCGTTCTGCTGACCCGAATCGAGCGACAACATGCAATCCCGTATTTTGATGAAAAGCGCCAGTGGCTGACGCAGCATGGGCATGTCTCACCGGAGACCATCCATGAGTGGGAGCGGTTCCCCTTGGAGTCACAAATTCGCTCGGCCCTGGTCAGGGAGGCCTTGCAACTCCTCGTCACCACGGAGGTTGAGGCCAGTGATGTGCCCAAGAACTTCAATCTCCTCCTGAAAAGAATCCAGGAAACCATCGAGGACAACAAGAAACTCATTGCCGCCAACAAGATGGGCGTCATTGACGTTCAGTTGGCCAATGAACTTTTTCAGTTCGATACCGACAAGTGGTTGACGCTGACGCTTCGATCGAAAATCTACGAACTCCTCAATGCCTATTATTTGCAGTCGGTTTCAACACCAGGATGGATCTTCTTTGAACCCCGGGACCATGTCGCCCGGGTAGCGCTTGGCTATAGCACCGATGAGTCCGGGGTACTCATCAACAATGCCCAAGTGGACCTTCGGCTCACGCGTGAGGGCTATGAGGAAAACGTCAAGCCCGCAATCGAGAGCATGAGCAGCCTGATCGATATCATCCCGCTGCAACCGGAGGATCGGCAGCGTTTTCTTGATTTTTTTGTCCGCAATCTGTCGGCTTATGCGGGTCACTATGCCAATGCCTATTGGGGATTTTTCAGAAGCATCATCATTCGCATTGAAAATCCGGATCAGCTGATTACCTACCTCAAGGAATTGCAAAGACCCGGCTCTGCATTTGTGCAAAACCTCGTACGCGTCAAGGAAAATGTGCTGCTGGACTTACCGCAAAGTCCGAACTACCAGCCGATGCGTGACCGCCTTGAGGATTTTGTCTTCCTCAAGAAATTGATGGCGGAGCAAGCGGGCACGTATCCAGAACTTGCCCGTTACCTTGGCATTGTCGCCGGCCTTTATGATGCGCTGATCAGCGATGAACCACCACCCATCCCGATCAGTGACAAGCAGGCACAAGCCTCCCAAGGTTTAAAGAGCATTCTCACGCCATTGGGGCGGGTGTCTTTCGATATGCTGACCGGTGCAGATGGCTCGCCTCTGCGGCTGACCGAGGGTTGGTTACGGGACCTCAGCATCCCGGAATCCTGGCGCGGCCCTTTTCTTGCCCCCATGCTGAAAGTCCGCGAAATGGGCCGCAACGATGTGGACCGGATCGTCTCCCGTCAATGGGCGCAGCTGTGGGATCAACAGGTGCTCCCGCTGCTCTCGCAATTTCCATTCGATTCGACGCGGGGAGGCACGGCGCCGGAGTTGGCGCCTGAAGCGCTCAATGCCATCTTCCATCCGGTCAACGGCAGTTTCTGGCTTGAAATCCGGCGCATTTTCGGCGTGCTGTTTGTCATTCAAGACGGCAAATGGTCCGTTCGCCCGGAGGTTGCTCGGGCTTTTCGATTGCCCGACAACATGGATGACCGACTCAATGCGGTCTCTGATCTGACCCTTGAGTTGTGGGATAAGGAGGGACTGCCCAAGCCCATGAATTTCAAGGTCAAGGTCGACATGATTCCTGAAATCAAGCCCATGGCCAATGCCAATGACCAGACCATCCGACCCTCCCTGGTCTATCTCCGCTCGGGTAATGCCTCAGCGCTGGGATTCAACCAAAAGTCCATCTGGCAGGATATTTCAATGGAGTGGTGGCCGAAGGGGACGGCCAATGTCGGTATCGAATTTGAAAGCATTGATGAAAAAGCCAAGAAATATGCGAGCCTTGAGGTCTCCGATTCGAGATGGCCGCTCCTTAAATTGCTGGCACAAGCCAACCGGGCGGGACTGTCCTACCGATGGAGTGTCTCCTTGCTGGACAATCCCAATGAGAAATTGAATGCGGGTTTTGCGTTTCGGCGAGACCCCTTTGAGTTCTTCAGCGCGATCAAGAACCGCTAGCCAACGCCCAGAGGCTGTGCAAAGATGCTGTCATGGATTTGATACGTACCACTTCTCTCCTGCTCGTCTTGCTGGCAGGGTGCTCCAACACCCCGGACCCCCCTCCCCCTCTGGCCTTTTATGTTAATCCGAGTTTCGAGGCCAACGATGGCCACCTGGTCTATATGGTGGTGCGTAGCGTCAATGAGAAGCAGTTCATCGATGAAACCTATGCCATGGTTGCGGCCAAGGTGTTTCCTTTGACAGAAGATCCGACCCTGCTGGGCGTCCATCCGATCATCCCCGGAGAAAAAAAGGAAATCGAGCTCACGGGGCCAGCCAAAGGGCCGGTTGCGGTGTATTTCATGTTCACCGATCCGGGACCATTCTGGAAAACCCTCCTCCAAACCCCGCTGGATACCAAGTACGGCATCGAACTGCCCTCGCATAACACCGTCAAGGTGGGTGATGCGCCCAATATCTTCAGCCGCCTTACCTACTGAAGCGAATGACAAGTGCTTACCAGTCGCCGGTGTTTGCCCTGATCGTCGGCACGGTGGGCGGGATTGTCATCGGAATCGCGCTTTTTCAATGGTGGCTTCGACGCCGGGAGGCCGATGAGGAATGGGACGATGAAGCGGACATTGACCCCTCTCAGGATGTCCGAACCTGGTGGTTCAGGGGACATTCGGCATCCTCTGTCATGCCATTGGCTGCAGCGGATCGCACGGAATCAGGGGTTGCCGATGGCGAACCTGAACCCAAGCGCGAAGCACCGATACCCGAGCGTGAAGCACCCCCGATCGAGACCGAATTCAGGACCTCGCACTTGACCGCGGCCGAGAATGAATACGGGCTTCAGTTCAAGGAGCTGAGCAAGGAGCACAGAAGCGGTTCGGGCCTGCCTTGGCACACCCGTTTGAAGCAGGTCCATGACGAGCAGGTTCGCGATACCAGCAAAACCACCGCGCTCGATGAACAGAAATGGGGTCTCCTGTCCGAACATGGCGAACCTCTGGGGAATGTGGCCGCGCCTGATGCAAACGACACCCGGGTGACCCGTGGTCAATAGGCACCTCCTGAACAGCAAGGCACCCCGCGGGGGATCTACCATCCCTCCCTTCTCCCTGCGTGACCGGACCGCGCATTCAGTCTCTCTGCTCCTTGGCATGCTGCTTCTGGCGCTCACCCAGTCGGTGCTCGCGGCCAGCGGAGACGATGATTCAAGCGGGTCAGGTACGGATGCCTATGAGCGTTCGCAGCGCCTTGAGTTGTTACGGTCTCACACACCCTCAGCACCCACTTCATCGACCTCAGGCAGCCGCAGCCGCTATCTGGATCCAGACCCTGGATACCGGTACCCACCGGCCGTGCCGCCTAAATCCCGGCGGGCGCCCATCGAACCGGAGACCGCAAGGCCGAGATACACGGCGCCAAGCCATCAGGAACCCAGCCAATTCAGAACTGTGGGCGCGGAGGGGGCGCATGATGTCGTTCGAAGACCGCGGAAAAGTGCAAGTCACAAGACCAAAATCAAGGCAGGAGTCCGGTCTCGGAAGTCGGCGGCGGTTGAAACCCCGGTACAGCCGCAAAAGTCTGCCGGTGGCGGGCCGCGTTGCGGTTTCTGTCTGGTGGACGGATATGTCTACTGCAGCGGCCAGGGCGTTTCCCTGCGTCAACTGATTGAGCAGGATCGTCGGCAGCGAGGGACCAAGCACCTGCACAAGAAAAAGAAGCGCGGCACACAGCGGCATTCCAGCGCCAAAGGCCCCAAGATTCAGAAGAAAGTCGCCTCAGTGCGCGGCAAAAAGACCCGTCAGCGTCGGTAGCGGCTCAAGACCTTGGAGACGTAGGACTGCGTCTCCTGGAAAGGCGGGATTCGGTGACCATAGCGGATGACGTTCTGCTCACCGGCATTGTAGGCCGCAAGCGCCAGTTCGACGTCCTGATTAAAGAGTCCCATCAGACTCCTGAGATAACGACTGCCCCCCAGGATGTTTTCACGCGCATCAAAGGGATCATCAACACGAAAACGAGCCGCAGTTGCAGGCATGAGCTGCATCAACCCCCTGGCTCCTTTGGGTGAGACTGCAAACGGGTTATAAGCCGATTCGGTGCCGATCACCGCGTGCAGCAGTTTCGGGTCCAATTCGTAGGTCGTTGCAGCCTGAGCGATCCAATGATCGATGTCCGTTGAACCCTGGGGCAACGCGTCAACGCTTTCCATCGTGGGCACCCGGCGCAGAGGGCCGTGAATGGCATCTTGAGGCCGCGGGGGGACCCCCGTTGCCTTTCCAGCCGACGGTCTTTCCGCGTAATAGACAGTCCCGGACTTCCCCTCGAAGCGATAGACATCACCCGTCGCGCTGGGTATCCATGCAATGCCGATCAAGGCCTTCAGCCACAAGAGTCGCTTTAACATGACATTCGCTGTGACGGAGTCATCCTCGATAATTAATGTGGATTTTATCGCTCCCGGGAGGGACTGTCACGACAGGGCCGCTCCGCCCCTTCCTGCGGCCAGCCAAGCCCATCTGGCCGCTCTGTATTGTGCCGATCGTCATGACCACCCGCCGTTGCCTTGGCGCCCAGAGCGTATGATGACCCCTGCAATGGAAAGACCCTCGCTACCCCGGCGTTTCAGCGCCCCATCGGTGAAACCCTTAACCGCCCTGTGACCATACCTGCGCCTGAGACCATATCGTTGCAGCGGCTGTTACTCCAAAGCCCCTCAGAGTCGGCCGTTTATCTGGCCACCGCGCAGGATCTTCTTCACGCTGGAAAAATGGAGGCGGCCATTTGGTTTCTCGGTCGCAGCCTTCGAATCGGCATCCAGGATCCCGGCATCCATGCGGCTGTGGGTAATCTTTTCCAATCGAGCGGCAATGTCACGGCCGCTGCGGCCTGCTACAGGCGTGGTCTTGTTTTGGAGCCAGGATCACCGGTCTTCTACCTGAACCTGACCCTTACGTTAGCAAGCGAATCGGACGCGAGATCCGACGGACGCATCCGCCTACTTCAAAGGGCGCTTTTACTTGCGCCCGATTTGCATCAGGCGCACTACCTTCTGGCGCAGACCTTGCAAAAAGCGGGTGATGCCGTCAACGAAGCAGAACACGGCTTCCGGCAATGTCTGCATCTCGCTCCGGCGCATGTCGGCGCGCGGCTTGAGCTTGGCAATCTTCTGAGGGGGCTATCGCGTCTGTCCGAAGCCGATGGTCTTTATCGGCAGGTCATCATTCTTGCTCCCTCAGACCCCAAAGGCTATGGGAACCTGGGTAATCTGTGTCGTGAGGGTCACCGCTTTCTTGAGTCGAGCGTCCTGCATCAAAGAAGCACCACACTCACTCCCAATGATCCAAGAAGTTGGATCAACAGGGGCAATGCCCTAAAGTCGGGTGGCCTTTTACAAGAGGCCGTTCGGTGCTACCGCATTGCCATTCAGCGCCTTGAAAATTGTCCCGAGGCTTACATGAATCTCGGCACTGGCCTTTATGAACTCGGCAATCCCTCAGAGGCCGAGAGGGCCTTCGAGCATGCACTGACAATCAAGCCGGATTTTGCTGAGGCACATTGGAACCGCTCCCTCGCGCATCTCTTGAGAGGTCGTTTCAAGACCGGCTGGGCATTCTATGAGTGGCGATTTCTGCATCCGCCCTTGAACATCAAAAAAAGGGCTGGGAAGTTTCCGGAGTGGGATGGAAAAGTCTCTCTTCAAGGCCAATCCATCTTGCTTTACGCCGAGCAGGGCTTTGGCGACACGATCCAGTTTGTGCGTTTTGGTGAAGTGTTGACACAAATGGGTGCGCGGGTGACGCTCGAGGTCCCCTCAGCACTCAAGGCCCTTTTCGCTGACCTCAAGGTTAAAGGGGTTATCGCTCCCGGCGACCCTGTCCCTGCGCAGGATTTTCAGTTTCCATTGATGTCCCTGCCCTTTGCGCTTGGGATCGATGACCAGCGTCTGCCGATGCTCTCTGCTTATATTGTCCCCCTGCCCTCGCGGGTCAAACACTGGCGCGCCCATTTGCGCCCTGGGGAGCGAAAAAAGGTCGGTATTGTTGTCAGCGGCAATCCCCGGCATTCAGGGGATCATGCGCGGAGCATTCCGCTTTCCGCGTTTGACCCGATACTCCGACAGGACGTTGACTTTTACCTCTTGCAAAAAGAGGTGCGCGAAGCCGATATGGCCTTCTCCCATGGCATTCCCAACCTGCACCTGATGCACGATCTTATTATGGATTTTGCGGATACGGCTGCCCTGATCGCGCATCTGGATCTGGTGATCTCGGTCGATACCAGTGTCGCCCATCTGGCGGCGGCAATGGGTTCGCCCACCTGGGTTCTGTTGCCCTCTATTCCCGACTGGCGATGGATGCTGGATCGCAAGGATAGCCCGTGGTACCCCGGTGTCCGGCTTTACCGCCAGGATGCAAGTCGTGTCTGGAAAGGCACACTTGAGAGGGTCGCCGCCGATCTTCAGGTTGCGCTTTCAGGGCCCGAACGCATTTCCTAGCGGGCCGGGTGCCGGATGCAGTCCTCTTGGGGCGATCGATCGCTAGACCTTAAAAAGCCTCCAGTGCCGTTCGCACGGCATCAAGCACGGGCGTCCATCCCGATCCGCTCTCTTTCCTGAAAAGCCTCATGCTGGCATACCAGCGGGTGCGCCGGCCCTGGGTGAGCCAGCGCCAATCCGGCACCTCTTGCAACAGGACCCAGACCGGGACATTCAAGGCACCCGCCAGATGCGCCACACAACTGTCCACAGAAATGACGACATCCATCAACTGAATCAAAGCCGCGGTATCTTCAAAATCACCAATCGCGGGGCAATGGAGTTCGGGCGTATCGCGGATTATTGAGGTATCGGCAGGCCTTTCCTGTGTGTGCAGCAGATAAAAATCCTGATGTTGGCTGACAATCTCTTTGAAAACCCGCCAGGGAATGCTGCGCAGGTGATCTCGACTGTGGCCTGGGTGTCCGAAGTAGCAAAGGCCCACCCGCGGCTTAATGCGAGGACCTAAGGCCTGCCGCCAGATCTCGAGGCGGGATGCAGGTGCCTTCAGGTACCCCCCCGGCTGGGGCGGCGCTTCTCCCTCGGATTCAAAGTGGCCCGCCAGCGAAAGCAGCGAGAAATGCCCATCGAAGGGAGGACATTCTTCCTCAGGGGCTATGACCTTGAGGCGCGGGTCCATCCCCATGATCAGGGGTTTTAAGGGCATTTGTACTTCCAGGATGACCCTGGCCCCAAGATCCGCGGCTCGGGACGCATAGCGAGAGAACTGGAGAGTATCTCCAAGCCCTTGTTCATGATGGAGGAGCAGCGTCCGGCCCATAAACCCCTGGCGAGGATCAAATCGGCGCGATTGCGGCTCTCGCGGTCTGACCTGCGTCAGAACATCGCGGTATCGCCATTCATAGTCGCACCAGCCTTGCATCAGATGGCCGAGAAGGAGGTGCGTCTGGCCCCGATTGCAATGTGCAGCAGGGTCCAGTGGCTCGAGCGCAATCGCCTGATTGTAGGCATCGAGCGCTTCTCGATAGTGTCCTGCCTCATGATGCGCAACGCCGGCGTTGGTCCATGCCAGTCCGGATGAAGGATCAATGATCACGGCCCGCCGGGTAAAAGCAAGAGCAGACACTGGGGTGTCTGGAGATGTCATCATGACCCCTAAATTGCTCCAGGTGGGCGCGTGATCAGGGGCTAATATCAAGGCTCGCTGGGATGAGAAAACCGCTTCAGGTAATTCGCCCTGGCGATAGCGCACCACGGCAAGATTGCTATAACTGTTGGCATGGCTCGGATCACATTGGATTGCCCGGCGAAGCGCCAGAAGGGCCTGATCCGGATGTCCCATCCCAAAAAGGGCGTTGCCGAAATTCGAATACGCATCGGCCATCTCAGGCTGGATCATGAGCGCCCTCAAGGCCCAGAACGCGGATGCCTCGAATGCGCCCGCCTGATGATCCAGAGTGGAAAGATTATTAAAGGCCGCGGCGAACGCGGGATGGATCACCAGTGCCCGCTCGAGAAGGGTTCTGGCGAATGAATAACGCCCTCTCTGTTTTTCAACAAGACTCAGGTTGTTGCAAGCATCGGCATGGCTGGGATTAAGGATGAGAACCGACCGAAGCCAGCCAATGGCAGCAAAAGCCCTGTGCGATCCCATCAGACAGAGGGCGAGATTATTCCGGGCTTCAAGATTTTTGGGTATCAGATACACGGCGCGTTGATAAGCCACGATCGCCTCTTCGCTCGATGCCATTGACTCTAGGAGCAAGCCAAGATTGGCATAGGCCACGGCCAATTGCGGATGACAGAGGATGGCTGATCGACAGTGATCCACGGCGCCTTCCTTATCGCCCAGACGATGCAAGGTTACGGCGAGGTTGGCGTGCAGATCGGCCGAGTTTGGAAAAATGGCGAGCGCGGCGGCAAATACCTCTTTTGATGCAACCAGTGCCGCGATCGCCTGGTAAAACAAGCCCAGATTGAGATGTGCCTCAAGATCGTCCGGGTCCAGGAGAACGGCGCGCTCCATCGGCGCCCTCGCCTCCCCATGGATTGCCTGAAGGTGCAAGGATACCCCCAAGGCTTTCCAGCCGAAGGTATCCTCGGGGGACATCGACAGTAAGGCAATGGCCAGCGATTGAGCGAGTGACCAATGGCCACTCTGGAGGGCATTGGTCAATGCCTCCTTCCGTGTGAAGGAAATGGATGTAGGATTCATGACCGATGCGAACTGTAGCTCAGGGGAGGTTGGATCCACGAACCCGAATTCAAGCTTAATCGTTTGACAGTCCGTGGGGTAAGCGACACCATAACCCTGTTGCCTGTGGGCTTGCTACTGCCTTTTTTATTTTAAGAAGGCGAGTAATGAAAGCCCCTCAAACGGCGTTCATGACGTTGTCCCTCAACGCCCCCGACAACCTGTCCCAGAAAATAAAAAATGAAAAAAGCCTTTTTACTCAGTGTCTGCCTGTTTATGGCGCCTTCCCTGTTCGCCAGAGAGTTTTCCTACGCGACCAGTGCGGAGTTTCCAGTTAATTCCAGAATCCAGAATGGTGTCATCAACAATTCCAATACCATTGCCGGCACGTATATGCTCTGGAATGGTGTTGATTTTCTCTATCATGGATATATTTTTTCGGAAGGCGTTTTATCTCTAAATCAGGATTACCCGGGCGCTAAGTCGACCGTATTGGTTGGTTTGAACAACACGGGAGTTGCTATTGGATATGCTATGACCCTGAATCCAGATGGTAATACCTATACGATTCATGGATTGGTCAAGAACAGCAGCGGATTCGAGCTTTTCGATTACCCCGATGCACGAAATACGTATTTCGATGCAATCAATGGCAACGGATTGATTGCAGGTCATTTTAACGATAAGTTTGGTGCCAGAGGGTACTTTACCTACAACTTGAAGACGCGCCGATTCAAGCAGATCACTGCCCGTCTGAATGGCTCCACCTCGATAAACGCGATCAGTGAGCGCGGCATGATCAGCGGGGTCACCAACAACGATGAGCGCGCGTTTCGCTTGACTGCCTCGACTATGAAGCTAACGATCTCGAAGACGCCAAGCACAGCAAAGTCGGCCTTCATAAGCCCGCGCGGCAATTCAAATATTTTCGCAGGGAGCTATTACAATGACGCGAATCAAAATCCCATCGGATACCTCTCAAGAAATGGATCCATTATTAACATTTCACCAACAAGTCTATCGGACCCGACCGCGGTGACCGGCATTAATAATAAAACGCAGCTCAGCATAACAGTGAGTACACAGCAGGGTTACAAGGCATATCAATATGACATGGTTACCCGAGAATACTCCTTATTGAATGTCAATCCAACGGGCGAAACCTACGCATTTTCGATCAATGTCAACGGTATTATCGCGGGCTCTTTAAGCGACGCGATGGCTGAGCACCAAAAGGTGTATATCGCGTATCCACGGTAAGGAGTTACATCACTAAAATCTTCAGGGATTCGTAATGCCTCCCTGATATGTGCTTGAGGCGGCCTCCATCTTGAAATATGACGAACCCAAGCATTTAGACCCGGCATTGTGGGCGCCAAAAAGGTGCAGTAGAAAAACTTTCCTAGACGTGGGGCGCGGCACGTCATTTCAAGATCGGGTTGTTGACGGCGCATAAAGACCAAGATGAGGCAAGCGAGAGGCGCAATAGGGCCGCGCTTTCTAAACCAACAATAGGCAGTCGGTACCTTCCTTCTTGGGGAAATCCAGCGTGAAGCGGTTCCTGTAGCCACCCTCAATCGGGTCTAGCCGGATTACATTCGGGTTTTCCGCTGCAGAGCCCAAGTTACCGACTGTCAACATGGTTTAAGCAAAAAGCACCCTCTCGTGCCTGGTCCAAGCCATCAAATTTGGAAAAAATCCAGATCATAAGAACCGGACACTCTGCCGCTCGTTGGGTGGCACTCGAGAGGGCGCCCACGCCGATCGGTTTTGCCCAGGCGCATCACGTGCATGAAACCATCAACAAAATAAACGCCCAACTGTGGCATCCTCTTCTATTAGAAAAGGCAATGGATTGACAGGGGCGTGGCCAGAAGACAGCATAGAATCTCGATCGATCGCTTGTTGGACTCTAGCGCCAGGGAAGTGATGGTATGTCGTATTCTTCACAAGACAGCACAAAGCCCTCCGGTGAATTAACTAAAATCCTCTCAAATTGGCATCCATGGAATAATCAAATGAAAAAGGCCTTTTTCCTTCTCATCCACCTTTTCTTCCTCCCCTCTCTTTACGCTCAGGAATATTCCTACAGCATCAGTCCTGAACTTCCCGCTGGCGCCATGGTTCGCACGATCGCCATGAACAAAAACAATTATATTGTTGGAAGTTATACACTTTTTGACCCCAATCAGTTGCGGGCAAGAGATCATGGCTTTGTCTTTTCCCAAGGGATACTATCAATTGATCAAGATTACCCGGGGGCTACAAGCACTTCTATCAAAAGCGTCAATAATGCGGGTGTTGCGGTTGGCCACGCGGTGTTGTTTGATCCTGCCACCAACAACTTCATCACACATGGGCTGATCATGAATGGCGACGGGTTTCAGCTCCTCGACTACCCTGATGCCAAGTTCACTCTGCTTGATGTGATCAGTAATAACGGTCTCATTGCTGGACGGTATACCGACGCATTCAACGATGACCGCTACTTTACATACAACATCCGAACAGGAAGGTTTAAAGATCTTAACGTACGTTTGAATGGCCCCACCAGCATCAACGCTATCAACAACAGTGGCATCATCAGCGGATCGACAAACAATACCTCGAAGGCCTATCGCGTGCGGACTTCAAACAGTCAGCTGACGCTGATTCCGACGCCAAGCCAAGCGATGACCGCGTTTATCAGTCCAGGTGGCAATCCAAGAATGTTTGCAGGGAAATATATCGACCCGAACAGAGCGTTCACAGGCTATCTCTCCAGAAACGGACAACTGATTAACATCCTGCCACCGGCTGCAAACGCGTCCGAAGTGAACGGAATCAACAACAGGGGCCAACTTTCTCTGTCGGCCAACATGGGGGCCCAAGGTGTACAAGCCTTCCAATATGATCCTGCGACTCGATCCTATAGCCAGCTGAACGTCAACCCACAGGGTCAGGCAGAGGCCCGCGCGATTAATGCCAATGGAAATATTGCAGGGATAATGTACCGCAACAATGGCAATGCGGATCAAGTGTTTCTGGCTTTTCCTCAATAGTGGGTTGTTGAGTTTCTGACATCCTTTACCCCATGGGTGGTGGTTTGTCGATTTTGCCCGACTTGGTCGTTTTAAATTTAGATCACACACGGGCGTAGCGGGCAGAGCATGTGCCACCGCCACGCCCGAATCAACTAGCGTCAACTCACCGACGGAACGCGGTCTTTGCCCTTGGTCTCGTTCCCGATCTCCGATCCGGCAGGACTAATGACCCGTTAAATATTGAGTGGATGCAAGGCTCCGCTCAGTTTCGCTGTATGCCACTCACCTCCTGCCAAAGGATTTGAGTGGCTGCTGATCTCGCTTGGTTGAGGCATTGCTAACTCTGGCGCTGCAATGATCTGGCATGGATATTGGTCAATACACATGTCTCATGACCACGAATAAAGTCAATTCTGAGCATATTTGAATGCCACGTGAATTAGCGTTGACCGTTGAATGATCCCTGTCTTAATTATCAGGCCTTTTCGCATCGCAGGATGGTAATATTGTTCCTCTTACAGATAACCAACCCATGCTTCAAAACGCTTTGTGAATACAATCGGATCCATTCTTCTCCGATGCGTTTTTATAAACCCCTGATTTTCCAATTCACTATGAATCCTCCTGGAGACAAAATGAAAAAAGCACTTCTGCTTCTGTTTGGCTTCCTGATTATCTCGCCGATCCAGGCCAGAGACTTCTCGTTCGCGACCAGTGCCGAGTTTCCTGCTACGTCGAGTATCACCTTCCTTGCAATGAACAACAGTAACTACATGGTAGGGAGTTACTCGTCTGTTGATCCTAATATCAATGAGCTAAGGAATCACGGCTTTATTTTTTCACAAGGGATTTTGACCCTGGATCTGGATTACCCGGGTGCCCGAGACACCGCTATCAGAGCGGTTAATAATGCAGGTGTCGCGGTCGGCTCGGCTAGATTATTCGATTTCGCGAATAATAGATTGCTTGAGCACGGACTCATTCTGGACGGTGACGGTTTTCAACTGTTGGACTACCCAGAGGCTCTCCAGACCACACTGGAGGTGATCAGCAACAACGGACTCATTGGCGGTCTTTATCTGGATCAGTTTGGCTCACGTGGCTACTTTAGCTACAATCTGAGGACCGGAAAATTCAAGGAACTTAATGCTCGGCTGGGGGGTACGACAACCATGGATTCCATTAATAACATCGGTATCATCAGCGGCTCAACCAACGACGTATCGAAAGCCTATCGGCTGCGTACCTCAAATAATCAGCTCACAATCTCTCAGACGCCCAATCGTGCGGTCTCGGCACTTCTGAGTCCAGGCGGTAATCCACGGATCTTTGCAGGACGCTATCTGGACCCTCAGGGCGGAATGAAAGGCTACCTCTCGAGAAATGGAGCGCTGATCAACATCATGGCGCCTGGCGCTGATGGCACTTCTGTGACCGGCATCAATAACAAGACCCAGTTGTCCTTGTATGGCATTAAACCGGGCGTTGGATATCAGGCCTATCAGTACGATATCAAGACGCGAGAATATTCCATGTTGAATGTCAACCCAGTTGGAGAATCAAAAGCCTTGGCCATCAACGCGAACGGAAACATCGGTGGCGCGGTTTTTGGGCCGAATAATGCGGGGCTGCGTGTGTTTGTGGGTTTCCCGCAGTAATCACTCATCTTCATCTGATGTTCCCGGTGGGACCGCCAGTTGCCTGGCACCTACCGGGTCTCCGTAGTGTGACTGCGGATGAGTCATCGACCGTGACCTAAATGCGGCGTTGATACTGAAAACGGCGGCAAGTGCTGCCATAGCAGTCTTTGGAGAGAGTGTAAATCCTGCGCCGCTTGCGGCTTAGGCAGTTCTCGTCGAAGCAGAATGAGAGATTTGTCCGGATTCGTTGGATTTGGGCAGGCACATTTCAGAGCGGCTTAAGTGATGAACTTAATGCAGCTATCGCGTTCGCCGAGCCCCTTCTTGTTCATACCATTTTGTATCCCTGAAATGAATTGATGTCCCGCGTTAGCCATTGCATCAGCTTGGGATGAATAAATAGCTTTTCTCGCCCAACCGGCAACAGTAGGGTTGGTCTGGGCGCCAACTGGACATGGTGAGTTTTATGGATTCTTGCGCCACGTCCCCAGCCTATGTCGCTGGTGACGACAGGCCAATCAAATATGTTGCGATTTCTAAGAAACAGCAACATGTCCAATCCACCAATCGCCACCACTGCGTTAAACGGCGGCTTCAGTCTTGATCGTAAGGATCTTATGTGTCCCGCCTTTCCATTGATCCAGTAGGTCGGCCCATTGCTGCATCATCTTGGCTCGATCTTTCAGGTCGTCGGCGTGGTTGTAGGTGCGGCGAACGGAGTTCGGTTCGCTATAGGCAAGCTGGCGCTCCATCCAGTCCGGTGAAAAACACCCGCGAACACCCAAAACCGATGGTTACAGCTTAGACGTTAAATCTAAAGTGAACGACATCACCATCGTGCATGACATATTCCTTACCTTCCAGTCGCCATTTACCAGCATCTTTTGCGCCCTGCTCCCCCCGATGCTGAACATAATCCTCAAAGGCGATGACCTCAGCACGAATGAATCCACGCTCAAAATCGGTGTGGATGACGCCGGCTGATTGAGGGGCCGTTGCACCGACCGGGATGGTCCATGCCCGGACTTCCTTGACCCCGGCGGTGAAATAGGTGGCCAGATTCAGGAGCGTGTAGGCCGCCCGGATGACGCGATTAAGCCCGGGTTCTTTCATGCCGATTTCGGCCAGAAACTCGTCCTTGTCCCCCTCATCCAGCTGCGCGATTTCCGCTTCGAATGCGGCACAAACAGGAACCACCTGGGCGCCCTCCTCCTCAGCAAAAGCCATGACCCGATCCAGGAAGGGATTGTCCTTGAATCCATCCTCGCGGACATTGGCGATGTACATGGTTGGCTTTGCCGTGAGCAGGTGAAGCTCGCGAAGCCATTTTTTTTCCTCGTTTTCGATCGGCAGAATGCGGACCGGTTTACCGGTATCCAGATGCGCCAGGACCCGCTCGAAGAGATCTTTCTTTGCCAGTTCCTCCTTGTTGCCGGATTTTGAGGCCTTGACGGCTTTTTGCAGCGCCTTATCGACACTGGTCATATCGGCAAGGCTGAGTTCGGTATTGATCACTTCGATGTCAGACAAGGGATCCACTTTGCCGGCTACATGGATGACATCCTCATCTTCAAAACAGCGAACAACGTGGGCAATGGCATCGGTCTCACGGATATGCGCCAGAAACTGGTTACCGAGACCCTCACCTTGAGAGGCACCCGCAACGAGGCCTGCGATATCGACAAACTCCATTGAGGTGGGAACAACGCGCTCCGGCTTGACGATCTCAGCCAGCGCATCAAGGCGGGGATCTGGCACGGGTACCACGCCAACATTGGGATCGATGGTACAAAAGGGATAGTTCTCAGCGGCGATCGCTGCTTTGGTCAGTGCATTGAAAAGAGTCGATTTGCCGACGTTGGGAAGTCCGACGATGCCACAGTAAAGCGTCATGAGTAATCCGATATATGTAAAAAGTACGTCTTCAGAAGGATGAATGCGAGCGTGGTCTTCAGGCCATCAAATCGCGGGTAATCAGGGATTCGATCCGGTCAAGAGCACCTTGGTTCGCTTTGACGAAGGCGCGGCCGCGCTCCCCCATGGCGCCGGCATCGGCTGGATGATCCAGTAGCATCAGGACCTGTGTCGCCAGTTCCTGGGCATCGCTGACCTCACGGCCGGTCTGCTCCTCGAGGATTGTTCGGGCAATCGACTTGAAATTCATCATGAAAGGACCAAAGAGGACCGGACGCCCGGCGATCTGCGCCTCCAAGGGGTTCTGTCCGCCATGGGGAATCAGACTTCCGCCAAGAAAGGCCACATCCGCAGCGCCATAAAAGCGCTTGAGTTCGCCAACCCCATCGATCAGAAAGACAGAATCGGTTGCCTTCAGAGAGGTCCCCTCCGATCGTAAGGTGACAGACTCGCCCTGCTGAGCGATCAGGGAAACCACTTCCTGAGCCCGTTCCGGATGGCGGGGTGCCAGGACGAGAACCGCTTCAGGATGCTGAACACGAATGGCGCGGTGCGCCTCCAAAAGGATCGCCTCCTCCCCAGGATGCGTGCTTCCGGCAATCCAGACCGGCCGCTGTCCAAAAAGCGCCGCGCGAAGATGAAGCGCCTCCTCCTCCATGGCTTCATCAAAGGCGATGTCGAACTTGATGTTGCCGGCCACTCTCAGCCTCTCAGGCGGTGCCCCCGCTGCAAGGTAGCGATCGGCATCCTCCTGGGTCTGGGTCGCAAGGATGCGAACCGCCGCGAGTATGTCATGCATCACACGCCCGAGTCGTTGATAGCCTTTGAGTGAATTCAACGACAGCCGGCCATTGATAATGGCCAGCGGTATCTCTTTTTGCTTACAGCCGTAAAACAGATTCGGCCAAATCTCCGTTTCAACGATGACGCCGGCCCTGGGGTTAAAGTGTCTTAGAAAACCTGCTACGGCAACCGGCAGATCGTAGGGAAGGTAGACATGCAAAACCCTGGAGCCCAGGACTTCCTGGATGCGCTGCGAACCGGTCGGGGTCGTACAGGTCATCAACAGTGGCGGGCAATCCGCATGGCTGAGCAACCGCTTCACTAGTGGAAACACGGCCTCGCACTCCCCAACCGAAACGGCATGAATCCATAGGGGGCGGATCGAGGGAGAGAGGGATGCCTTGGCATAATAGCCAAACCGTTCACTGATCCGTTGCAGATAACCGGGTTGCTTGCGTCCTTTGATCAGCAGTCGAAGATACAAAAAAGGCACCAGGGCATAAAACAATCCAGTGTAGAGATGTCTCATGCCCGGTGCCTTTGGTTGGCACGGCCAAAGCCATGCCGCGGGGGTAATTCCTTACTCGGGAACAACCTTCAGCTGCAGCTGAGCGACGACATCGCCATGCACCTGGATGGCGACTTCATAGTCACCGATGTTGCGAATGGCGCCCGTGGGCAGGCGTACTTCGTGCTTTTCAACGGCCACGCCCTGCTGGCTGACCGCATCGGCGATGTCGCGGGTACCGATTGAACCATAAAGGCGGCCTTCCTCACCGGCCTTATGCGCGATGCTGACCACCAGTTTGGCGATCGCCTCGGCGCGGACCTCAGCGGCTGAAAGCGCCTCTGCAGCCTTCTTTTCGAGTTCAGCGCGGCGCTGTTCGAATTGTGCGATCTTTTCAGCCGTGGCGGCCACGGCTTTTCCCTGCGGAATCAGGTAATTGCGGCCATAGCCCGGCTTGACGCTGACTTTATCGCCCAGCCCACCCAGATTCGGGATTTTTTCAAGAAGAATGATTTCCATTTGTGTGCCTCAGAAATGAATTTTGTAGAGAGATCAGGTGCTGGAACCTTTAAACCGCATCCGCCAGTTCAGCCAGGGGTCGGTAAGACCCATGAGCGCAACCACGATAAACAGCGGTGCGAAAAACATGATTCCTATGTAAAGGCCCGTTAACCAAAACTTTCCGCTGGACCGCTCATGACTCAGAGCGTGGACGACCGAGAAGCCCTGAAGCAAGAGTCCCATGAAGGCAGGCAGGAGGAGATTGGCGGCAAAAATGCCGACCTCACCCCCAGCGATACTCACCACCAAGACAACGGCGATGAAGAATCCCCCCACAATCGAGGGCAGACGCAGCGCACGAAACTCGGCACCAAATCCTCCCGGATTGAAGAGGCTGGATTGCCACCAGCGGGCGATCAGTAGACTCATGAGGACCGAGATCACAGACCCTGCCGAGATCGCGCCTGTCGCATACCGCGAAAAGCTGGCCAGCGTCTGAGTGACGAGTGCCTGGCCATCACCGGTGGTCTGCTGTTCGAGAATCGGCCGAAGGGCCGTCTGGATCTGTGCACTCCAGAAGGTCGCGGGATCATCGACCACGGCGAAGAATCCGATCACCACCAGAAGTCCAATACCGATGGCAGCCAGGATGGCTACCGCCAGACTTTGAGACTCCCTCAGAACGAGGGCGATCAGAAATACCGGAATCCATGTGATCAGGGAGAAGCCCGCCGCCTGAACGGCGTTTCCCATGATCAGCTGGCCCGCCAATGCAACCACCGGCAGCGCCCCTGCAAGCAGCAAGGCCCCCTCTCTTGCGCCTCGCCTCAAGGTCGGTAACGCCAGGGCTGCCGCCGCGAGAAGGCTCGCCACGGAGACCAGCCATGACAGGATGGTCAACGCGGAGATCACCAGAATCGCCGATGACCGGCCTCTCATGATGAATCCAGCCAATGCGCTCATTGATCGCTTCTGATCCAGTGAATGCGTCTTGGTTTATTCGTGGCTATCGCAGAACGGCAACAGCGCCAGGAAGCGAGCCCGCTTGATGGCGATGGCCAGCTCGCGCTGATGCTTGACCTTGGTGCCGGTAATCCGGCTCGGAACGATCTTGCCGGTCTCTGACAAATATTCCTGGAGGGTATCCAGATCCTTGTAGTCAATGGTCTGGCCTTCCGCGGAAAGCCGGTTGAATTTCTTGCGCTTGAACTGACGTGACATTTAGAACCTCACTGAATTCGGTAACGTGGTGATGAAGATGCGGGATGGGGCTTATTCGTCTGCAGAACCCGTAGAACCGGCAGAACCGGCCTCATCACTGTCGTCATCACGGATCGAATGGGACTCCTGACTTTCCTTGCGGGCCATCGGAGACGGTTCGGTCACTGCCAAGTCCTTGCGGATCGTGAGGCTGCGCAAAACCGCATCATTGAAACGAAAACCGCTTTCCAGTTCCTCAAGCGTGGCCTGATCGCACTGGATGTTCATCAGCACATAATGCGCCTTGTGAATCTTGTTGATTGGGTAAGCCAGCTGACGGCGGCCCCAGTCCTCAAGGCGATGAACGGCGCCCGCGGCCGTTTCGATCAATGCACGATAACGTTCGACCATGGCCGGAACCTGAGCGCTTTGGTCAGGGTGAACCATGAAGATGATTTCATAATGTCGCATGAATGCTCCCTATGGATGGAAAAGCTACCCGAACAATCGGTGCAGCAAGGAGGATCGCCCCGCAAAGGGCGACGGTTAAACCCTCGGATTCTAGAGACTTATCGGAAGCAAAACAAGCCTCATGCCCTCTTTCCTCAAAGGTCAGCTCTGCGATTCGAGGAACTTGTCGGCATCCAGTGCCGCCATGCAGCCGGAGCCTGCCGAGGTAATGGCCTGACGATAGACCGAATCCGCCACATCACCCGCCGCAAAGACGCCGGGAATGCTAGTGCTGGTAGCACCGCCTTCAAGACCACCCTTGACGATCAGGTATCCCCCCCGCATCTCCAGTTGTCCCTCGAACAGCTGGGTATTGGGGCTGTGGCCAATAGCAATGAAGACGCCATCGAGCGCCAGATCGCGGGTGGTGCCTGTGTTGACGTCCTTAATACGCATGCCATTCACCCCGGCTGCATCGCCGAGGACCTCATCCAGCGTGTGATTCCATTCAATCGAGACATTGCTCTCCTGGGCTTTCTTGAGCAATTTATCTGCCAGGATCTTTTCCGAGCGGAAGCGGTCACGGCGATGCACGACGGTCACATGGGAAGCGATATTGGAAAGATACAACGCCTCCTCCACCGCCGTGTTGCCGCCCCCGATCACCGCCACGCGTTTGCCACGGTAGAAAAAACCATCACAGGTAGCGCAGGCGGAAACCCCGCGTCCCTGAAAGGCTTCCTCAGAGGGGAGACCAAGATATCGCGCCGAGGCACCAGTGGCGATGACCAATGCATCGCAGCTGTAGCTGCCAGAATCCCCGGTCAGTTGAAATGGCCTCTTCGAGAGATCGGCCGTATGAATATGGTCAAAGACGATTTCGGTTTCAAAGCGTTCTGCATGCTTGCGCATCCGCTCCATCAGATCCGGACCCTGGACTCCCTCGGCATCCCCTGGCCAGTTATCCACTTCGGTGGTGGTGGTCAGCTGACCGCCCATTTGCAGGCCAGTCACGAGCAAGGGGCGAAGATTGGCGCGCGCGGCATAGACGGCAGCCGTATAGCCAGCCGGGCCAGAACCCAGAATGATCAAGCGAGAGTGGCGGGAATTCGTCATGGCATGCATTCTCCATGCAGGGTGTCAGAGTGTGGGTGTGATCATAAAACAAATTGCGCGGGAACTCGCATGCGGCTGTCTGTCCGACGCTGAAGCGCGAGATCCAGGCGCTCCGGATCGCCACCGCATCCAGCCCCACCAACCGCCCGGATTGTCGCTCGATGCCCATCGCCCTTGGGCACTGGCAAAAACGCCTCTGGAGCGTCAGATGAAGCAGGGGGCGAGACGCTACTCAGGCGATAGATAGCACCTGTAGTATCGCCAGGTCCTTCACGATCAGAGGTACGGTTGTATCCAGAGGTTCCCGCCAGCGAACTGGCAATAGCGTTCCGTACCGTCTCAGTAAGGGGGCTCTCGCGCGGTGCTGCAATTGCCGGTGATGGTCCTTAATCAAACACGCCAGCTGCGATTAAACATGACCAAAGCGCCCGGCTCGGGCAAAATAATCACCCGAGTCCAAAGGCACGACGACACGCATCTCAACCTTTGGATAAAAAAAGACACGCTCGGTACGGAACAATGGGGGGTTCTTGCAGCACTTTTTGAAGCGATTGGCCTTCAATCGGGAGTTGGGCGCAGCCGTACTGCGCATCGTCCGCGAGACCATGTTTCTGGTTTATCTGGCGGTCTCCCTGTTTGTTCTTCTGGCCCTGGTCAGCCATCAACTCGAGGATCCAGGCTGGAGTCATCCCGGTTCGCGTGCATTTGCCGCTAATGCCGCCGGCCAGTTTGGTGCCTGGCTTTCGGATCTCCTGCTATCGCTCTTTGGCGTGACCGCCTACAGCTTTCCGTTCGCGCTGGCGATTTATGGATATGTGATCTTCAAAAACCCACCTGCCCTTCAGGGTCCGCCCCTGGATCGGCTGTTGCGTTGGGCCGGTTTTATCCTGTCAGTGCTTGCCGCAACGGCCATCACCGAACGCTTCATGGTGCGTCCGCGCCTGATTCTGCCCGAAGGTTATGGCGGCCTGCTTGGGCAGGAAATCTCCGAGGGCTTTTTCGTTGGCTTTGGCAGCACCGGAATGACGATCCTCCTGATCACCCTGCTCCTCGGCGGGATTTCCCTGTGTACCGGGGTGTCCTGGTTCTGGGTATTGGATGCGGTTGGGCGACTCGGACTGGGTCTACTCGAGAAAATCAATCAGCTGGCCATCTGGGTCAAGGCCAAACGCTTGAGAATGCCGTCCATCGAGGAGGAGGACGCGCCGATGGAGTTCACCGATGCACGACCCTTTGTACCCCAGAAAGAATCGGCGGCACCGGTTTCCGAGAGCCGCGCGCGGCAGGGCCTTCGAGGCAAGGCAAAAGCCGACATCGAGCCTGCCGCGGCACCGGTCGCAGGCCCCCTCATCACATCCGCTCCTGCCGAGGAGCCAGAGGTCATTCGCTTCGCGCCGCGAAAGGCCAACACGCCTTCGGCCCCCGCCGAGATCAGGCTCGGGCAACTACCGACACTGGAACTCCTCAATGATCAGGCCCCTCGGGTTCGCGGCTATACCCATGCCCAGCTCGAAGCGATGTCGCGTCAGCTGGAAGCCATCCTTGATGATTTCGGTGTTGAGGTCCAGGTCATGGAAGTCCATCCGGGGCCGGTGATTACCCGCTTCGAGGTGCAGCCGGCTCCGGGCGTCAAGGTCAGTCGAATCAGCGGGCTTGCCAAGGATCTGGCCCGGACGCTTTCGGTGACCAGCGTGCGCGTGGTCGAAATCATTGCCGGCAAGACCCACATCGGCCTTGAAATCCCCAACGAGGAACGCGAGACGGTGCTTTTGCACTCCGTGTTGGCTTCTGAGGCTTTTTCGGGTAGCGCATCGCCTCTAACCGTCACGCTGGGCAAGGACATCAGCGGAAAACCGGTGACAGCAAACCTGGCCCGCATGCCCCACCTGCTGGTCGCCGGTACTACCGGATCGGGCAAGTCCGTGGCGGTCAATGTCATGATCCTCAGCATGCTCTACAAGGCCAAGCCTTCGGAGTTGAGGATGATCATGATCGATCCAAAGATGCTGGAACTTTCGATTTATGAGGGAATTCCGCATCTTTTGACGCCGGTGGTTACCGATATGAAGGAGGCGGCCAACGCGCTGCGCTGGTGTGTCGCCGAGATGGAGCGCCGCTACAAGCTGATGTCACTGATGGGGGTTCGAAACCTCGCGGGATTCAACCAGAAGATCAGCGATGCGATCGACGCAGGCGAACCGATCCGCGACCCGCTCTGGAGCCCTGACCTTTTGACCGAATTCGATGAGGCCCCTTTCCTCGAGCCGCTGCCCTTCATCGTCGTGGTGATCGACGAATTGGCCGACATGATGATGATTGTCGGCAAGAAGGTCGAAGAACTGATTGCCCGCCTGGCACAAAAGGCGCGCGCAGCCGGTCTTCACCTGATCCTCGCGACCCAACGGCCGTCGGTCGATGTCATCACCGGTCTGATCAAAGCCAACATCCCGACCCGCATTGCTTTCCAGGTGTCTTCCAAGATTGACTCGCGCACCATCCTCGATCAGGGCGGCGCCGAATCCCTTCTTGGCAATGGCGACATGCTCTACCTGCCTCCGGGAACCGGCCTTCCGATGCGGGCCCATGGCGCCTTTGTCTCCGATGAGGACGTCCACAAGGTGGTCGAGTTTTTAAAGCGCACGGGGCCCACTAATTACCTGCTCGATCTCACCCGATTCAGTGATGAAGGGAGTGGTGGTGGCGACTTTGGTGGCTACAAGGGGGCTGAGGGGGGTGATGAAACTGATTCCCTCTACGATGAAGCCGTGCGCTTTGTCACAGAATCACGCAAGGCATCGATCTCGAGCGTCCAGCGGCGCTTCAAGATTGGTTACAACCGGGCCGCACGCATGGTTGAGGATATGGAAAATGCGGGGATTGTAGGGCCCGCGGAGACCAACGGCAGCCGAACGGTACTCGCTCCTCCCCCGCCTCCTCTGTAAGTGGGCAGGGCAGTTCCTGGGCCTCGCGGCTCAGGAACTGCCCTGAAACCATTCCAACTGCTCGCGCAGCCCGACCACGGTGCCGACAATGATCAATGCAGGCGATGTGATCCCCGCCTCTAGCGCCCGCGCCTCAAGCGACTCAAGGGTGCCGACCACCACCTTCTGGTCCCTTAAAGTGCCATTTTGAATGATCGCCGCGGGCATCCCCTGAGGCATCCCGGCGCTGATCAGTCTGTCCCGAATCCCGGGAAAGGCGTTGAGCCCCATGTAGATCACCAGCGTCTGCCCCGCATCCACATAGCGTGACCAGTCGACCCCAGGAACCGCCCCGTCCTTGCCATGACCTGTGACAAAGGCAACCGATTGGGCATGATCGCGGTGTGTGAGGGGGATGCCTGCATAGGCGGCGCAACCGGTCGCCGCGGTGACGCCGGGGACGATCTGGAAAGGCACTGCCTCCGCCATCAAGGTCTCGATCTCCTCGCCGCCGCGTCCAAAGACAAAGGGATCCCCGCCTTTGAGCCTGACAACTTCAAGCCCCTCGCGGGCCAGCTGGACCAGCAACTGATTGATGTCATCCTGTGGCAAGGTGTGCCGGCTGCGGGCCTTGCCAACATCAATTCGTCGGGCATCGGCGCGCCCGAGGCGAAGGATTTCAGCGCTGACCAGGCGGTCATGGACAATGACATCGGCTTTCTGCAGGAGTTGGTAGGCCCGAAGCGTCAAAAGATCAGGATCGCCGGGGCCTGCCCCGACCAGAGAAACGGAACCGGGGGACCCGGATCGAAGGGGTGTTGCGAGGGCGTCCTGAAGCCGGCGCTCAAGCACGATCCGGGCTTCCTGGTCCCGGCCTTGAAGGCACAGTTCCGCCGGAGGCCCATCCAGGGCCTCTTCCCAGAAGCGGCGCCGTGCTCGGGCATCCTTTAGGGTTTGTTTGACCCTTTCTCGAAATTGCTCGGCCAATTGCGCCAGCTGGCCATAGCCAGAAGGCAACAGTGATTCCAGCCGACCCCGGATCAGCCGGGCCAGAACCGGTGAGCGACCGCCGGTCGAGACCGCAATGATGACCGGACTTCGATCGACAATGGCGGGGAAGATGAAATCACACAGGCGGGGGCAATCGACCACATTGACCAGAATGCCCCGGGCTCTGCAGGTATCGGCGACGTCCTGATTGACCGCCGGATCGTTGGTCGCCGAGATCACCAGCGAGAATCCCCGGATATCCTCTGGCTCGAAGGCTTTCTGGCAGTAGCGCAGCGGGTGGGCATCCATCAGATGGCGAACCTCTGCCCCCATTTCGGGGGCAAGAACGGTGATGGCTGCATCGACCCGCAGCAAGGCCTGAATCTTGCGGGATGCCACCTCCCCTGCACCCACAACCAGACAGGGGGCCTTGGTGAGCTTCAGAAAGATCGGCAAGTAATCCATAAGAACACGCAGACTGCGCTGAACAAGAGGGTTGCCATCCGTGGCAGGGAGCCAGAGAAATTAGGGGTGGAACGGGCGCCCCAACGGGGGCCCGGATCGGTCAGTAGACCCACCAGGGGCCCATGCCCCACATGCCCCAGTTCATCGAGGCGTTGGCGTTCATCTGGGCGGCCTGACGTTGTTCATCGGCCAGTTCTCGCTGCAGGGCGAATTGCTGGTAGCGCTGATAGGCCTCTTCATTGCCCCAGTAGACGCACTTGCAGGTGGTGGCATCGGCATAGACGTAGTAGACCTCCCCGTCTTTCTGGTGCGGCACGATCTGGTGCTGGGTCAGCGCCTGGGTATGCGCCAGCTTGTCCGGGGTATCGGCCAGCTTGATGCGGAAACCGGCCGCAGCCAGGATGCCTTCGGTCTGGGTCGCCTTTTCGGCTTCAGTCAGGGTTGTGCAGGCCGTAAACGGCAGCCCAACCAGAATGATCAGCGCCAAAGGTCGGGTCCATGGGGTGAAGGGTTTAAGGGCGTCTGCCATGGTAAAGGGTCCTCAATGTCATCAACAGCCAAGGAGTGGGGTCATGACGCCATCATAGCGGGGCGGGCAACAGGGGCCAAGTTCGAATCCCTGGGGTCCTTACAGCGCATCAATGGCGTCCCTTAAGGTTCTCACCGGGACTACCTTCAAACCCAGCGTGTCTTCCCGGGTGATGTTCTTGAGAGGCGCAAGCGCGTGCTTGAAGCCATGCTTGGCCGCCTCTCGTAGCCGTTCCTCGCCGTTTTGGACCGGCCTTACTTCGCCATTGAGCCCCAATTCACCAAAGATGACCCAATCTCTGGGTATGGGGCGGTTCCTGAAACTCGAAACAATCGCCAGTACCACCGCAAGATCACCGGCCGTCTCACTCAGCTTGAGCCCCCCCACCAGGTTAATGAAAACGTCCTGATTGAGGATCGGGATGGCGCCATGGCGATGGAGGATGGCCAGCAACATCCCCAGACGGTTACCATCCATGCCCACGGCCACCCGCCGGGGGCTTGGAAGCTGGGAATCATCCACCAGCGCCTGAACCTCGACCAGCAAGGGCCGACTCCCCTCGCGCATCACCATGACGGTACTGCCAGCCGCGTCTTCTTCGCCGCGCGAGAGAAAAATGGCCGAGGGATTGCGGACCTCTTTAAGGCCCGTCTCGGTCATGGCGAACACCCCCAGTTCATTGACCGCCCCAAAGCGATTCTTGAAGGCACGGATGACCCGGAATCGACTGCCACTGTCACCCTCAAAGTAGAGCACGGTGTCGACCATGTGCTCCAGCACACGGGGCCCGGCCAGCGCCCCTTCCTTGGTGACGTGACCGACCAGGAACACGGTCGTCTGGGTTAGCTTGGCAAAGCGCACCAATTGTGCGGCGCACTCCCGGACCTGCGCCACGGATCCAGGGGCGGACTGCAGCAAGCCGCTGTAGACAGTCTGAATGGAGTCAACCACCAAATAGTCTGGCTTCAGGCGTGTGGCAATCGCGAGAATCCGTTCCAACTCGGTTTCCGCCAGGATCTGGACGGTTTCGCAGCGAAGATCCAGACGCCGTGCCCGGAGCCCGACCTGATTGATGCTTTCCTCACCGGTGATATAGAGCACCTGCGCACGGGCACTCAAGGCCGAGACCGTCTGCAATAACAGCGTCGATTTGCCGATTCCCGGATCGCCGCCGATCAGGATGGCAGAGCCATTGACAAGGCCTCCGCCCAGCACCCGATCAAATTCGATCAGACCCGATGGCTCCCGCGCGACATCTTCGGCCTCAACCGCGGCCAGGGAGACGGGCATCCGGTCTTCGAGGGTCGCTGAACCTGCATAACCCGAAAAGCGCGAAGGCACCACCGAGGGCGGATCCTCAAGGCTTTCAACCAGCGTGTTCCAACCGGTGCAGCCAGGGCATTGCCCTGCCCATTTGCTTTGCACATGACCGCATTCGGTACAGCGATGAACATGACGCGGCGCCTTTGGCTTGGCGCTGCTCATGGTTTTCTCCCGCTCACCAATGCATTGACCTCAAAGCGCTCATGCACTGTGCAATCAACAAAGCCGATCGTCGCCATCAGTTCCAGCATGGGGGCCAAGCGCATGGCATGCTCGGCAGATTCATCGCTCAAGAGATGAACCATCCATTGTTCCAGAAGATCCAGGCGGTCTGCTTCCCGAAACACCCTGAAGTACTCCTTCACTTCGGCCTGGATGGTCAGGAGATGCGTCTTTTCATCATCGATGCCAAATCGATCGCCATTGACCAGAACCCCGCCGGGGCGCAGCACCCGAAAAATCTCTTCATGCACCCGCCGGCGATATCCATGCAGAAAGTTATGGATGGCATAAGCGGAGGCCACGACATCGATTGAGTGGTCATCAAGGGTTTTTAAGACAGACAGCGCATCGGATTCGATCAACCGAAGTTGGCCGGATTGGATGGATGCGTCCAAAAAAGACGCCGCCTGCTGAATCATGCTTGGGGCATTGTCGACCGCCACCACGGTGGCTTCTGGCTGCGCATCAAGAAGATAACGCGAGGTGATTCCGGTGCCGCAGCCGATTTCAAAAATCGTAAGGGGTCGTTGAGGAGGCACATCAACACCGGCGACAAACGCACCGACCCTCTCGCTCATGGTGATCGAGGCCGGACAGATTTTCCGAAGAAAGACATATTCTTCCGAAAATGCGCCCTGAAAGAGGTGTTCAGCGTGATCCATAGTCCATTACCCTTCGCGATCAGAGACAGTACGTGAGAGTTCAGGGCTGATCCGGTAGAGGATGCCCCCAAGGTCGTCAGACAGCAAAACGCTGCCATCTTTGAGTTCAAGGAGATCCACCGGCCGGCCGCTCACGGCACCTGAGTCGCTGAGCCAGCCTTCGATGAGCGGTTCCTCGGCCACCGGATGACCACTCTTGAAACGGATCATGACCAGGCGATAGCCCTGCGGTCGAGAGCGGTTCCAGGACCCGTGCTGGGCGACAAGAAGTTGCCCCTGATAGGCCGCCGGAAGGCGCGTGCCCCGATAGAAATGGATCCCGAGCGCCGCGACATGCGCCGGAAATTCCCACTCAGGCGCCTGCGCGCTTTCACAGGCACCCGCTTTGCCAAATACCGGATCCAGCACCGATTTGCCAAAGCAGCGGGGAAATCCAAAGTCAGTTCCCGGCTGGTTCAAATGATTGAGTTCATCCGGCGGCACATCGTCACCCAGCCAGTCTCGCCCATTGTCACTCAGCCAGAGGGAGGCATCGTTGGGGTCGAAGTCGAAGCCCATGCTGTTTCTAAGTCCCGATGCCAGTATCTCAAGTCCGGAGCCATCCGGGTTCATGCGCACCAGTCGGCCATGCAGCGGATGGCTGACCTCACAACTGTTGCAGGGGACGCCGACGGTGGCATAGAGCTTTCCTTCAGGGCCGACCTTGAGGGTTTTCCAGATGTGCATGTCGCCCTTGGGAAACCCATCAAAAATGACTTCCCCCGCGATCTGCGCGTTGGTCGAGGTCCATTGGGCCGCACCCCGGTACTTGAGGACCCGGCTCATATCGGCCACATAAAGATCCTCACCGATCACGGCAATCCCGGTCGGCCCCTCAAGCCCATCGGCCACAATCCGTCGGCCATCCACCACACCATCGCCATCGCGATCCTTAAGGGCATAGACCAGGCCCGCGTTCTGGGTGCCCACCAAGACCGTGCCATCCGATGCAAGTGCCATCCCCCGAGGGTTGAGCAACTGGTCGGCAAAGACCGAGAGCCGAAGGCCCTCCCGCACCCGAAGGCCTTCGGGTACTGGCGCTGCTGCCGTTGCCAACGGTACACACACCATGAACAGCCCCAGCCATTTGAATGCCCCCATGTCCATCACCTGTTCAATAAGAATTGTTCATCCGAACACCCGATTGGTGAGGGAACCGACTTGATTTTTATCCCACCTGTACCAATTATGTCATCAGGCTCTTCTATCCAACGGGTAAACCCATGCGAATTCTGCTTTTCATGCTGACCAATGCCGCTGTGCTGCTTTTGATCAGCATCGTTTTTCATCTTCTTGGAATTGGTGGCTATCTTCAGGCCCGCGGCGTGCCCATCAGCCTTGACTCTCTCCTGATTTCCTCCGCCGTTATCGGTATGAGCGGATCATTCATTTCATTGATGATGTCCAAGTGGATGGCCAAGCAATCGATGGGTGTCCATGTGATTGATCGGCCCTCCAACCAGACGGAAGCTTGGCTTCTGGATACGGTTGCGCACCAGTCACGATCCTTGGGGCTTGGCATGCCGGAAGTCGGCATCTTCCAAGCACCTGAACCGAATGCCTTCGCCACCGGCATGAGCCGCAATGATGCCCTGGTCGCCGTAAGTACCGGTCTTCTCGAGCGCATGTCGCCTGAAGAAGTCGAGGCGGTGCTCGGTCATGAAATGAGCCATGTCGCCAACGGCGACATGGTGACCATGGGACTCCTCCAGGGCGTCGTTAATACGTTCGTGTATTTTCTTGCCAGTATCGCTGGCTATCTGGTTGATCGTGTTTTGCTCCGTTCGGGCAGCAATGATGATCGGAGTTATGGCTATGGGCCGGGGTATTACATTACCCAGATGCTTGCTCAGTTGGTCCTCTCGGTTCTCGCAACCATGATCGTCATGTGGTTCTCAAGGCACCGCGAGTTCAAGGCCGATGAAGGGGGCGCGAAACTCGCCGGTACCGGCAAGATGATTAATGCACTCAAGGCGCTCCAAAGAGCGCAGGAGCCTCAGGATCTCCCTGGTGAGCTCGCGGCATTTGGTATTAGTGGGGGGGGATCGGGTTTCAGTCGTCTGTTCCTGAGCCACCCGCCGCTTGAAGAGCGGATCAGAGCGCTGGAAGCCCGTCGGTGAATCCTTCGATGAGCGCACAATCCCCCTCATGAAGACGATCGATCGAATTGAAGCGCTTGGGCGCCTTAAAGTCACGGGACTGGATGCCGGTGCTTTCCTTCAGGGTCAGGTGACCTCGGATGTGCTGGCCCTGAACCCGGGCGACCTTGGAACAGGTGCCTTTTGCAACCCCAAGGGACGGGTGATCGCCAATTTCCTGATCGTCCACGATAAAGAAGGGTTTCTGCTCTTGCTGGCTTCCGACCTCGTAGAGAGCATCTGCCAACACCTGCAAAAATATATCCTTCGACGACAGGTGTTTCTGGAGGTCCCGACCACGGGGACTATCGGGATAGCTAAGGCAGCAGACCTTCCGGCGATCCTTTCAGGTCAGGATCTGACGCTCCCCAGAGCCCAAGGCGTCATAGACACACCCAAAGGCAAGGTGATCGTCTATGCCGGAGGGGGGCAGCACGTCCTGATCATCGATGAAACGGACACGCTTTCCTTCACCCAAGGGTGCGGCGATCAGCAGTTCTTTTACGGGGAAATCGAGCGAGGATTTCCTTGGATCAAGGCGAGTACCCGTGACCTTTTCCTGCCGCAGATGCTCGACCTTGAGCGGTTTGGCGGGATCAGTTACCAGAAAGGCTGCTACACCGGACAGGAAATTGTCGCCCGCACCCATTTCTTGGGACAACTCAAGCGGGTTCTTTATCGCGGCTCCTTCAGCGCCTCATCAGAGATTCATGAAGGTGCTCCCATCCATTTGGGCCAAGGTGGCACGTCTGAGAGTGTAGGATCCCTTATTAACCAAACACGCGACAGCGTAGGAACAACACACTGCCTGGTGGTCCTTCAGAAGGATCAGGCATCCTCGAGCGATCTTCGCCTGAATGCAGCCGATGGTCCTTGCCTGAACCTTGTCCCGCTTGAGCGCCCGCTTAACTCCTGATGCTTCCCCCCATCTCTGTCGGGATACATGGGTCGCACCAGGAAACTGGGCTCTGAGTGATCATTTGTTCCCCCCTATTCCCATCGGCTTTGAGCAAGGACCAGATTATGGCCTTTCCCCCGGAGGATCCATCGCGTCGCGACTTCCTCAAATTCGGTTCCGCGATCGCCGCTCTCTCTCTCACCCACGCAGGAACCGCCGATCCCTCGGATGGACCTCAGTTTTCTGAGGAAAGGATCCTTCCCCACTCTGCACTGAACGATCTCAGAAATGCCCTAGCCGGCACCCTGATCATCCCCGGTGATCCCGGCTATCGTGCGATCTCTCTCCCGAATAATCGGGTTTATCAAGCCGTCCAACCGCTGGGTATCGCGGTATGTGCCAACGACGAAGACATCGCCCTCGCCTTGAAGTGGTGCAGAAAACACGGGATTCCTCTGGTTACTCGCAATGGCGGACACTCCTATGCAGGGTTTTCCACGACCCGGGGATTGATGATCAATACACAGGCTCTTAACACGATCACCTATGACGAGGCGCGTGAGGTGGTGCATCTTGGGGCGGGAGCCAACATTGCACAGGCATCCAAGGCACTCCAGCAAATCAATCGGACGCTAACCCATGGTCGTTGCCTTGGGGTCGGGATGGCTGCCTTCCTTTTGGGGGGAGGCATCGGATTCAACATGCGACGTTTTGGTGTCGGCTCGGATTTGGTAACTCAGACAGAACTGGTGCTGGCAGATGGCCAAAAGGTCCGTGCAAACCCATCTGAAAATGCGTCGTTGTTCTGGGCTTTAAGGGGTGTTGGTGGTGGAAACCTAGGTATCAATACTAGTTTCAATGTCTCCGTGTTTCCGGCAGACCCTCTGGTTGTCTTCAAGATCAACTGGTCCGATGTGTCAGATCAGTTCCTCGCCACCCTGTTCTCAGTTCTTGAGAATGCGCCCCGAGCCTTGGGTCATCAGATCTATCTGAGGCCGGAGGCGGTCAATAGCCATCCTGAGGCCATCAATGCCTTCATGTTCGGGCAGTTTGCCGGAACCATGCAGGCATTCCTTGATCTGATTGCCCCCATTAACGCAGTGCGATCACCCTCTTCCTCCATGATGGAGTCGCTTCCGTACTGGGAGGGGCAAAGACGAATCAGCGATGCCGGATTGCCTTCCTATTACCGCTTCAGATCAAGGTTTATCAATGCCGCCATGCCCCAGGCTATGATTCCCGTGATCAGAAAACACCTCCGTCGTTGGAAACACCCGGGCGGCAACGGCTATATCAAGTTTTACCAAACTGGCGGTGCGGTCAATGACGTCATGCCCGACGCAACGGCCTTCGTGCATCGGCGCAGTCAATGGTTGGCGGGTATAAGCATCGATTGGAAAGGGAGTCTTAATCCTCAGCGGGTGGACATGGCTCGACAATGGCAAGACCATTTCTACAGGGCGATCACGCGCATTGCTGGTGGTGGGGCTTACCAGAACTTTGTCGATCGGTCACTTAAGGACTGGCAGCAGGCTTACTATGGGGACAACCTGGAACG
>CAYLUS010000004.1:46772-86636 GCA_964386975.1 uncultured Methylococcus sp. | reverse complement strand
CTAAAACCCGTGCTTATCCTTGGCATTGAGACCTCCTGCGACGAAACCGGTGTCGCCCTTTACGATGGCCAAAAGGGCCTGCTTGGCCATGTCCTCCACAGCCAGATCCCGACGCATCAGGCCTATGGGGGTGTGGTTCCGGAGCTTGCCTCACGCGATCACATTCGAAAGCTTTCGCCCCTTGTCCTTAAATTACTGACGCAAACACAGCGATCCCTGGGCGACATCGACGGCATTGCCTACACCGCGGGACCCGGCCTCGTGGGGGCGCTCATGGCTGGCGCCTCGCTCGCTAAAAGTCTTGCGCTGGCCCTCGACATCCCTGCGATCGGAATTCACCACATGGAAGGCCACCTTCTCGCGCCCCTGATGGAGGATCATCCGCCTGAATTTCCCTTCCTCGCGCTGCTGGTCTCGGGGGGGCATACGCAGCTCGTCGCTGTAAGAGCGATTGGCGAATACACGATTCTTGGCGAATCCATCGATGATGCAGCGGGCGAAGCCTTTGACAAGACGGCCAAAATGATGGGACTTGCCTATCCCGGGGGACCCGAAATCGCCCGGCTTGCCGCCAAAGGCCGTAACGACCGCTTTAAGTTTCCCCGTCCCATGACCGATCGGCCTGGCCTTGACTTTAGCTTCAGCGGGCTCAAGACGCACACGCTGGTGACGCTCAACGCCACGGGTAAAACCGCCGAGGATCTGGAAGACGTCGCAGCCTGTTTTCAGACCGCCGTCATAGAAACCCTGCTAATCAAGATTCGCCGTGCGCTCGAGCAAACCGGGTTCCGGCGGCTAGTGGTTGCCGGAGGGGTCAGCGCCAATCGGGAAATGCGGGCCCAGCTTGAAGCGATGGCGGCTACCAGAAAGTTCTCCGTCCATTTCCCTCGACTTGAATTCTGCGGTGACAACGGCGCCATGATTGCCTTTGCCGGCTGGCACCGCCTCAAAGCCGGCCAGCAGGAGGACGGCGCTATCAGGGCCCGGCCGCGCTGGCCAATCGATACTCTGGGACGACCCTGAAACCCGCGCTGCTAGCGCGATTTGGATCCGATCCGACTTTCTTCACCCTTCAAAAGGCGTACGATGTTGGCGCGGTGGCGAGAAATCAACAGCATGGCCATTGCCAGAGCGGCACCCGAAAGTACCTTCGAACCCAGGATGGTCCAGACATAGATCGGTGCCAGAGCCGCTGCCGTCAGGGCCGAGAGGGAGGAGATGCGCGAGACGAACGCCATGGCCAACCAGGTTCCCATGACACTAAGCCCGACCCAGCCTGAAAAACCGGCCAGCACCCCAAGCGCCGTCGCCACGCCTTTGCCCCCCTTGAATCCAAAGAAGATCGGGTAAAGGTGGCCAAGGAACGCCGCCAAGCCGACGGCTGCGATCAGCTCAGGCCGAAAATCCAGGTATCGCGCGATCAGAACCGGGACCAAGCCTTTGACCGCATCGCCCAACAGGGTGATCACGGCCGCCTTTTTGCCACCGAGCCTGAGCACATTGGTTGCACCCGGGTTTTTGGAGCCTTCCAAGCGAGGATCGGGAAGTCCCGCGAACCGGGAGACGATCACAGCGGTTGAGAGAGACCCCATGAGATACGCCAGGGGGACCAGAAGCCAATCAAGATGTTCGAACATCGCCTTGCCCGATATCAGGGATAATGTGTCTATGTTACCAAGAAGCCGATGCAAGGCTTCCAACAACCTCGACTCTTAACCTGACCGGCCACACTATGGATATCATTTTTCTCAAGGGACTTACTGTTCAAACCGTCATCGGCATCTACGACTGGGAGCGGACCATTCGACAAACCGTTGTCATCGATCTTGAAATGGCCACTGATATCCGCAAGGCCGCTGCCACAGACGATATCGCCCACACGCTCGACTACAAGGCGGTTTCAAAAAAAATCATCCAGTTGGTCGAGGACAGTTCCTTTTTCCTGGTTGAAACCCTTGCCGAGCGGATCACCCAACTCCTGCTGGAAGACTTTGGTATCCCCTGGGTCCGACTGACTCTTAACAAGAAAGGAGCGATTAGTGGAGCGAGTGACGTCGGGATCCTGATTGAGCGGGGCACCCGGGAGGCGTGATGGCCGAAGTGTTTCTGAGCATTGGCAGCAATATTGAACCGGAAAAACACATTCCCCGGGCCTTGAGCGACCTGAAGACCCTGTTCGGCCCGCTGCGCTGCTCCAGCCTCTATGAGACTCAGGCAGTTGGCTTCGAAGGGCCGGTATTCCATAACATGGTCGCCGCGTTTGATTCAACACGCCCACCTCTTGAGATCGCAACCACACTGCGGGCCCTCGAGGAACGGCACGGGCGGACGCGAAACAGTCAGAAGTTCTCCTCAAGAACCCTGGATGTGGATCTGATTCTCTATGGCGACCTGGTCATTCAGGCCGCCGGCATCGAACTCCCGCGGCAGGAAGTCACCCGCTACAGCTTTGTCCTTGAACCTCTGGCAGAGCTTGCACCACAAGCGCGTCATCCAATCCTTGACAAGACCTACGCGGAACTCTGGTCCGAACTTCAGCCAAGAGAGCAAAATCCGGCCCGAAAAATCCCGGTCCAACTCGCATGAAGCCCTATCGAAGGCTTCCGATCCTCGAGAGTCACGAGCCACTCGTACCCATCCCTGACGCCCTCTTTCTCAGAACGGACCCCCATCCTTATGAATCATTGGGCGCACCTTATGGGGATACAGGACCGTGGTGGCTCCGGCAGGGCGTGCTTGCGGCCCTGATCGAGGCGCAGAGCCATCTGGACCAGACCCACCCGGGCCACAAAATCAAGCTGTTTGATGCCTATCGACCCAATCGCGTTCAGGCATTCATGGTCGACATTGAGTTTCTTTCGCTTTCAGGGGGAATTGCGCCAGAGGTACTTGCGCCCATGATCAGGGCCAGTCTCTATGAAAAGGCCTTTCGCGTCTGGGCCGAACCCTCATCTGACCCTCTGACCCCCCCGCCCCACAGTACCGGCGCCGCCATTGATATGACCCTTGCCGATCAAAAGGGAAAGGAAATCAACATGGGATCGCCGATCGATGAAAACTCTGATCGCTCATCGCCGGACTACTTCAGGGATCTGTGCAAGGAGGCACACGAGAACCGCCAGATTCTGGCACGCGCCCTCACGGCCGCCGGCTTCACTCGTCACCCGGATGAGTGGTGGCATTTCAGCCTGGGTGATCAGATGTGGGTCTACCGAAGAGCCCAGGAGGGCTTTGATGAGGGTCCCGCCCGCTATGGACGCGCCGACCTGATCCGCTAGGCCGCTCAGGATCAAAGGGTTTTGGCCTCAATCGCAAGCACGTAGGGCACCGCGACCGACGCCCTTAGTTGTGCCACGATCGCCTCAACCCGACTGGAGTCCTCATAAAACTCGACGACTTCAGGAAGATCCAGAGACAGGGCGAGTAGCGATGCGGAGTGGGCCGTGGCACCAAAACCAAAGCCTTGACTCCCTCGAATGGCAATCGCACCGGGCACCTTGGCTTCTTTCTCAAGGAAGGTCATCACCTTTTGCAGTTGATGGCCCCCTTCATGCAAATAAAGTCGAACCAAGGTCATTGACTGTGCCGCCATATCCAGTTCCCCATTAGGTTGGCAAGCCTGATCACCAGGCCTGATAGCAAAAACATCACCAGGAAGCGCCCCATCAGGGCATTAAGGCCGAGCGCTGCGGCTTCGCCTCGCGCAACAAACCCCGCAAACCAGAGCGCCCAGAGCGCCATCAGCCCGACTTGCAACAGTCCGACCAGCGTCCATTCAAGGCCCAAGACGCGAAACCCAAGATCCCTGATCAACTCCAGCATCAGCAGGAGCCCCAGCGCTGCCCCAATTCGGAGTCCCCCGGGGACCAGTCGCTGGACACTCTCAAACCCGCCTGTAAAAAAAAGCCTCACCGAAACCAGCCCCAGCCAGACGGCCAAGATGCAGAGAGACACACTCAGGACGATATTCAAGAGCGCCTTGAAAGCGCCCCCTTCCTCATAGAGAAAGAGGGTCTCGAAGGCAAACGTGGAAAACGTGGTGTAGGCCCCCAAGAAACCGACCAGAATGGCCGCCCGATACTCTGAGGCCACCTGCAGACGCTGCAGAAGCAACTCGGTCAGGACGCCCATGAGGTAGCAACCCAAGACGTTGACCACCAGCGTTCCATAGGGAAAGCTACGGCCCAGGAGGCCATACACCCAATTCGCCGTCAGGAACCGGGCCACCGCACCCATCGAGCCCCCCAGCGCAATCACCAGGACGTGATTCACGAGAAAGGACCCCGAACTGGCTGATCATGGCTTCTCATACGCAGATCGTCCTGCCACCATCGACCGCGAGCACCTGCCCTGTTACATAAGGCGCCTCATCGAGAAAAAAATGAACTGCCTTGCCAATGTCTGAGGGAGCGCCCGCACGAGCCATCGGGATTTTTTCGAGGATCCTCTCACAGCCCTCGGTGTCCGACTGGTTTTCGGGCCACAAAATGGCGCCCGGGGACACCGCATTGACCCTGACTTCGGGCGCCATCTCAAGGGCCAGTGATCGGGTCAAGGCGAGAAGCCCCGCCTTGCTGGTCGAATAAATCGGATGGTCCTTCAAGGGATATTCCGCATAGATATCGGTCACGTTGACAATCGAACCCCCCGCCCTTTTGAGCATCGGCCATGCTGCCTGGCTCAGGAAAAAAGGCGCCTCGAGATTGGGTTGCATCACGACTTGCCAGTCACTGGGCTGAAGCGTTCCTAGGGGGGTTGGGAAAAAAACGGATGCATTGTTGATCAGCGCATCGAGGCGCCCCCAACACCCCTCGGCCTGATCAATCAGCCGCGCTGCAGCTCCCGTTTCGGCAAGATTGGCGACCAACACATGTGCGGTTCCGCCTCTCGCCTGATTGAAGCGCTCGCACAGCGACTCGGCAACCGTTACGGATTGGCGGCAGTGCAAGAGCAGGTGCCAGCCCCGCTCATGCAAATGCGCAGCAATGGCCGCTCCTATCCTTCGGGCTGCCCCGGTTACCAGGGCCACTTTCACATCCTTCTCATTCACGACGTCGCTCCATTGCATCGCGGTTTAAATTGGGCAAAAAACTGTCCCACCGATTGTCCTTCACCTTCATCAAGATATAGGCTAATGAGTTCCATTTGTCCCCTAGCGCCAAGCGGTGGACCCGAAACCAGGGTCCTGAAGGCCTCACCGCCCATCAATTGATGGTTAAGCGTCTGAAAGAGGAGCGAAAGCTGGGCGTTTCTGACCATCGTATCGAGCATTTGTGGCCCTGCGATGAGATACAAGCATCGATAACCCAGGGAGCCCAGGAGTCGAACCAGTGCATCACCCTCAACCAGGTTATCCTTCCCTGCAAACAGCACCTCGTGTCCACGCTCTCGCCATGCCTTCACACGCTGGGGGTCCGAAGACAATCCCGTCACCAGATACAGCGGCTGATCATGCGCCTTGATCGATGATGGAAGCGGAAAATCCAGACTGGCACTGGCAACCACGATCGCCGGCTGAGGCGGTAGACCCTGCTGAAGTCGCCATTGGACCAGATCGGCGCCTAAGGGGTGCGCACCCACTTGAAGAATATTACCGAGGCGACCCTCGGCCAACGCCCGTAGGTAGCCGCCATGCGTAATCAGGCAATCGGCCTGGGCTTCAAGTTCCAAAAACAACCTGAAATCCGCTTCCGTCGTCAGTGACTTGGGAAGGAAAGGGACACCCTGATCATCTTCAATGGCAATTCTTCCATCGAGGCTGGTGAGGAAGTTGGCATAGACAAAAGGCGACGTCGGTGTCCCCCTGCGATGCAGGGCCTCCGACAGATACAAGCCCTTGATCGGAACACGAGCCGTGGCACCGGGGACCAGCCTCAGGACCGATGGGGGGTTTGAATCAGACATCTCTCTGCTTTTGGCTTTTTCCACGCGCTCAGCCTACATCCTTTTGACTAAAAGAGCCCGAAAGACATATAATTCAAAGCTTCGGGGTGTAGCGCAGCCTGGTAGCGCACCTGTATGGGGTGCAGGTGGTCGGAGGTTCGAATCCTCTCACCCCGACCAATTATTTCAAACCCCACTGAGAAGGCCGACGATTTAAGTCGGCTTTTTTCGTTTCAAGGAGGGTCGGATCTGTCCTTTTCAGAAGACCCGAGCTGCTGATCTGAGTAGTCTTCTCCTGACTGCGGCCGGCCTGAACCTTACCCCTTCAGAAAACGAAGAAGTCGATGGAAAGACGTTGAGGTCTGAGGCGCTGTCGGCGCCCTGGCTTTGAGATCCGGTCGCGACTTTCTCAAGCGCTGCTTCTCCGCCTCGAAAAACGCCCTGAACAAAGCCTCATCGGTGGGAACATAACCGAGCCTTGGCCCCCAGAAGTCGCGGGCCGCATGGGTGACCTGATAAAAGGCATGGTCATACATGGATCGGTTGTCGTAGCAGGGGCGCTCATCCCGGTGGTCGATGCCGAGACGGTCAAGGACATGGATCATCCAAGCGACAATCTTGCCGTAATCACCCTCTGCCATTCCTTCCATGCTGCCTCCCGTCAGGATTCCGCCAACCGGATCCCTGTCATTCAGGTTTTCACCACCCGCTCAACTGCGGGGCATTAATTCACACTGCTTCAACACCGTTTGCCAGGCCCTTGTATGCCTCGACAGGGCCTGGTTAAAAACGACCCAAACACTCTGTGGCCCGTCCGCACTTACTGTTGCCGAATAAAAGCTCTGAAAAGCACCCGGCAACGGGACTGTTTGCAGCTTCACCAATTCATCCAGGGCCTCGACAATGGGTCGGGCGCGTGAGTGAAGCAGGCTGATGTAAGGCTGCGCTTCACCGATGTAAAATTTCTGGAAGACATTAAAAAGATAGCCACCACGTACCGTTTTCTTGCCCATCGGACACAGGCTATTTTGTGCTGCGGCGGTCTCAAGTAGTTGAGATCCCTGCTGCAGATAGTCGGACGCGATGACCATCCCCTGCAGCAGCTGGCCCACCAGCTTTGAAGATTGCAGACGGTAATACTGGGATTCGAGTTCACTCTGGCCCACCTCGCCGATCGGCGATTCTAAATCCGGTCCAAGCGCCGCGATCAGGTGCAGTGCACCGAGAATCTCGCTTGAGGAAACCTCCGAACGCATCGCCAGCGGGCCCGTGCTGGTGCTGAGCAAGACTCTGAATTCGGGACTGCCAAAGGTGGCGTTCCAGAACACCACGGGCAAAAGGGCCGTTTTTCGGCTTTCGATCAATTGGAGTTCTGTCAGAAATTTTTGCTCGGCCTCCGTCTCCGGTTTCAGGCCTGAGGTACAGCCCCGCAGTTGGCCGAGAAACCGTTTTTCATAGAGAAGACGCGCCGTCGCTGATTGAAACTTACCCAGTGAGCTGTTTCTTGCGCTGACTTCGCCGACCAGACCGCATCGGCCAAGGCCAATGTAGGTGGAGAATCCGACCCGGATATCGTCCATCGGCAGCACCACATCCCGTGGCCTTGGAAAAGTCGGGAGTGCGCTTTGCAGATTCCCTGATTTCAGGGGGACCTCCGTGACATTGGCCATGCGTTCAAGGAGCGTCTCAAAAAAGGCCTTTGGATCAGTCGAGGGTGTGCATCCAGAAAGGCCGACCCAAAGCCACATGAACCATGGAAGGATGGATTTCATCGCTAGGGCATGGGTCGATTGGACCTTCCCTTTTGGGCCATTTGAATCTGCCGGGGCGTTCATGCACGATCTGGAGTTAATGCCGGGGAAGGCCTGCGGCCGGAACCTGGCGGGCTCTCTGGCTCGCCTAAAGTCGCATTCAGCCAGTAGGCAGAGTAAGCCCCATCAGGGTCATAGGTCTTGGCCTGTTTATCCGGGTTGAAACGCCGCCCTCCACGCGGATCGGTGCCAAGGCCCGCGATATAGAGCCAGTTGCCTTGGTTCGAATAGACGTCATAGTCAATCAGCTGCGACTCAAACCAGGCTGCGCCCGATCGCCAGTCACACGTTAAGTCATGGACGAGATAGCTGGCGACGATTTGTCGCATCCGATTGGAAAGGTACCCGGTCAAGAACAACTCTCGCATCCCGGCATCGATCAGCGGATGTCCGGTTTTCCCCTGGCACCAGGCCTTGAAAGCCACCGCGTCATGGCCTGTGGGGGGTGACTGGCCAAGACCCTCCGGACGGTAGAGACGCTTGCCATACTTGAAGTGAAGAAACCGGAAATAATCTCGCCAGAGCAGCTCGAACCAGAGCCAGTAAGTTCCCTCATTGGCGCCAACTCGCGCTTCATAGCCAGCGAGCCTTTCAAAGATCCAGCGGGCCGAGAGTGACCCTTGCGCCAGCCAGGGTGAAAACTTGCTGGAGAAGTCCACCCCCGATAGCGCGTTGCGGGTCTGCTTGTAGGTATCGGGTAAACGCCGTTCAAGATACTGGCTGAGGTGCAAAAGGGCGTTTTTTTCTCCCCCGGCAAAGGGCGGCTCTCGATAAGGAAAAGACGACCCGCGTTCATGAAAGGCTTCAGGTAGCGGAAAGTCACGCGACTGCGGCAGGCAGCCAGCCGGAGCCGCCGGCCATCGGGTCGGCGAAGGCAATGCGGCAGGCGGCCTGACCCCCTCCCCTTCAATCCGCTGGCGGAATTCCGTGAAGACATCCGGAAGCCGATCCACATCGAATGGCAACGCCAGGGGATCCAGCAAGCTCGATTGCCAGGTAGTGTGAACCGTGAGGCCGCGTGCCCGAAGGTCGCGAATGGATTCAATTTCCTCGGGTGCCTCAATGGCTTCTGAAAAAATCAGATCCGTTCCAAGGGACTCGGCGATTGCCTTGAGGACAACCCCCGGATCGCCGGCACACTCCACCAAGACCTGCCCGACGGCCTCCAGTGCGGCACGAAGGCTACTAAGCCCTTGAGCCAAGAACCTCCGACGATGCGGACCGAGCCGTTCAAAACCCCAGGGCCCCGAGACCGCAGGGGTTTCGTGGCAATACACACACACAAGGGTTGCTGAGGCATCAATGGCCCTCAGCAACGAGGGATTGTCGTGCAGTCGCAAGTCGTTTCTGAACCAGTAAATGGCGCAGGGTGCAGTCATAAGCGGGTGGCCGAAAAAAGATCTCAAGCCAAAGGGTCAAGCACCGGCTTATCCAAGGACGACAGGATCAGTGAACCTCATTCCAGACTGGCCAGAGATGCAGATCCACGCTCGAAGGACCGTCTTCTCATCCGACCATTGCTAATCCACGGTTTCAGGATTTGCCAACTGTGTGCAGGACACCCTTGGAGCCTCACAGATAGGACCTTTCATGACGTCAAGGGTTCCGGTTCAATCGGGATGTCGGACGCACAACCACCAACCCCTAAGAGGGGCCGCTCGGCTAGTCGTCCTCGGGCAGAGGACGCCCCGCATCTCCTGAAGGCGCGGTTGTGGACGCATCGCCTGAGGGCAGGATGTGACGAATGGCAAGATCGGTCAGTTTGTAGGCCATATCCAGATGGGATAACTGGTCGAGGGATTCCTGTTCGACTTCGACATCAAATTCGTGCGTCCCTGCATTGGCTTGGATCTGGTAGAAAACCGTCACGGTCTCCAATCGGTCTGGAAGCGCCTGACTGACCACGACCTCCCCAATCATCCCCAAAAGCCCGCGCTGCCCTGAATGGGACGACTGACTTTTTGCGGCATTCAAGCGGGCCAAAAATTCAGCCGTTGGCTGGAGGGTGGCCTGGCAGGACCGCGTGCGGTCCTTCAGCGAATGAGCGGTCTCTCTGACCATGCCGACCGCCTCAAGGTGCTGGAGTCCGGAGGCACCCAGGGTCTGGTCTCGAAGACGCTCGAGAATCGATGCGCTGCCGCACTGGGGCAGATAGAGATCGCATCCATACGTCAGGGATACCAGAGCCAAAGGCAAAAAAGAGCGCAGCAGAGATCGCATGGGGGCCCACCTGTTTGGTGTCATCAAACGGGAAGATCATACCGCTTCGCGCTTCCCTTTCGCCGGAAAGCGGCCGCCTTCGAAAAAGGATGCTAGAGTGCTCGACCATGATGTGAGCCCGACTCAGGATCTCGTGAAGTGCCCCTGCAGGGCTGTTAGAGACCCTGATCGATACCCAAGAATCGAGGACCCTGAATGATGCCTTTGAAACGCCCTCTGGCCTGCCTGATGGCCCTCCTTCTGACCGGCTGTGGCACCATGTATCTGAGTGCACCAGTGCAGAGCAACATCCGGCTGCTTTCAAAGAACGAGAAGGCCGAAGTCCGGGTGGAACGCCACGCATGGTTCAAGCTATGGGGCAAAACGCCGCTTAACCCCGACGATGTGAGGGCCTCGAAGATTATCGAGGAGCAGGGACTCAAGGAGGCCCGCATTCAGATGACCAACACTTTTGTAGATGGCCTCTATTCCATCGTTCCGGGCATTTTTGGCTTTCCACGGCGCACCCTGGTGGTCGAGGGCAATCGGACACTTCACGACCCATTGACGGGCAAAGTCATTGCAACCGCCCCGACGCCTACCCGCGATACTGCAGGAGCGTCAAAATGAAATGGCTTATCCTCCTGTGCATGGGCTTGTCCCTGCAAGCGTGCTTCACCACCACGCTGAGTGCGCCGGAAAAGCAGCAGGTCAAGCTCATGGCGCAGGATGCCAAGCCAGCCTTCAGCACCGAATTCAAGGACTGGTATATTCTCGGGGGCCTGATTCCGGTCTACCGGCACAGCATCGAAGATCTGATTCGGGAGGAGCGACTCGTAGAGGTCCGTGTCCAGACCGAAGATCGCATTTCAGACGGCGTCATCACGTTCCTGACCAACTACATCCTGCCCGTGTTCCCGCAGTCGATCGTTGTTGAGGGAAACCGGGCAACGGACATGGTATCGACCCAAAAGGCCGAAGCGGCAGCGTCGCAAGGCCATTGAAAAGAGTACGCCGCCATCACCCGTACACACCGATGGGACCCGACGGTGAAGCGCAAGCGGCGTCCAAGCGATCGGGCCAGGCATTCACAGACCACACAGGAAACCTCATGAAACTGGGTCGCAACGCACTCCTCTTCACCCTCTTCGCTTCAGCCGGGGTTCATGGACCCAGCCTGGCCGAACCCTACTCGCAGAAACAATATGACGAGGAGGAACTCACGATGGCAGAGGATCTTGTTTCCAAACCCCGACACAAGTCGATTTTGATCAAGCTCTTCTCGGCAGATGACTACCAGCGGTGTTATCCCTTTACCGTCCTTGGCGAGCGGATGGCGGCAGATGGCACACTGGATGCTAAAAATAGTGCCGCCATTTCCGGCATGGAGGAACTGGGTGCCGTTGCAATGGCCTTCAGCGTGGTTGGGGGCCTGAGCAAAGAGGCGGTGAAGGAGATTCAACAGAGCACGTTAAAGCGCTTCAAGGAGGACCCCAAGGCCTATACGGATCAGCACATGGCCTACTGCTCAAAAAAGAGCGCCAGCATCATCAGCCAGATCATGGAAGGCCAGAGCAGGAAATCAGAGCACAAGAAGTAGCCGCCACTCACCCCGGATGTCCGATCGCGAGAGCGCCATAGGCGCACTCAAACCCGATCTTCCATCCGCTCTGGCCGACCGCTCGCCCCCGGCAACCGGAAGGCCTTGGATCCTCCCCTAGAACAGGGGTGTCCTAAAAGGAAACTCAGGAGAGGTTTGGCGTCACGGTGACATCAAATGGGGCCAGTGCCAGCACCGCCATTTTCAAGTGCTGAAGGGCAAATGGAATGCCAATGACCGTGACGGCCAGGCCCAGTGCAAGGCCAAGGTGACTGATGAAGATCACAAGGCCCGCCGTGATCATCCACAAGAGATTGCCGAGAAAGCCAAGTGGGCTCATCTGCGGCGACTCAAAGCCCTTGCCAAAGGGGGCCAATGCCAAGCCACCAATCTTGAAGCACTGAAGACCAAAGGGAATACCGATGATCGTCAGGCACAGAATAACGCCCGCCAGCGCATATTCGAGGGCCAGAATCAAACCGCCCCCAAGCAAGGCCCAAAGCAGATTGAGCAACAGATTCATAAGCGCGTCTCCTTCAGCCTGTTGCGCTCAATCGAAGGGATGTTGCAGGATGATCGTTTCACGACGATCAGGGCCCGTCGAGAGAATATCGACGGGAACCCCGACCAGCGCTTCGATCCTCTGAATGTAGGCCCGGGTTTCGCTCGGCAGTTTGTCAAGCTCAGTGACCCCCATGGTAGATTGCGTCCAGCCAGGCATTTCCTCAAGGACCGGCTCGCACTCGGCATAGGCTTCAGCCCCGATTGGCCAATGGTCGATAATCTGGCCCCGATAGCGGTAATGCGTACAAATCTTGACCGTCTTGAGCCCATCAAGCACGTCCAGTTTGGTCAGGCACATGCCGGAGAGGCTGTTGAGCTTGGCCGAGCGACGCATCAAGACCGCGTCAAACCACCCGCAACGCCGGGCGCGTCCGGTGGTCGCCCCTACCTCGGCGCCTCGAGAGGACAGGTGCTGTCCGACCTCATCGAACAGTTCCGTTGGAAAAGGTCCATTGCCGACGCGGGTGGAATAGGCTTTGGTGATCCCAAGGACATAGTCCAATTCCAAAGGTCCGACGCCGCTGCCCGCTGAGGCGCCACCCGCGGTGGTATTGGAGGAGGTGACGAAAGGATAGGTCCCGTGGTCGATATCCAGCATTGCACCCTGAGCTCCTTCATAGACGACCGGTCTGCTGCGAGTTCCGAGATGATGGAGGTCGCCCGCGACATCACCGAGCATGGGTTTGATCTCTTCGCCGATGCGCTTGAGCTTGGCCAATTCCTCGGCGAAGTCCAGTGGCGCCTCGCCGTAGTACTGGCTGAGAACGAAGTTGTGGAAGTCCAGCAGGTCCTTGAGTCGCTCTTCCAGAAGGTGCGGATAGAAAAGGTCACCGGCGCGAAGCCCACGGCGTGAGACTTTGTCCTCGTAGGCAGGGCCGATGCCGCGACCGGTTGTGCCGATGGCCTTGGCACCGCGCGCCCGTTCCCGAGCCTGATCAAGGGCGATATGAATCGGCAGGATCAGGGCACAGGCCTCGCTGATGATCAGACGTTCCCGGACCGGGATACCCGCCTTTTCCAGCACCCCGATCTCTTCCATCAGGGCATCCGGTGAGAGCACCACGCCATTGCCAATGTAGCAGGTCACGCCATCCCGAAGGATGCCGGATGGAATCAGGTGGAGGACCGTTTTCTGGCCGTCGATGACCAGCGTGTGCCCGGCATTATGGCCACCTTGGAAGCGAACCACTGCATCGGCCCGCTCGGTGAGGATATCGACCAGCTTGCCCTTTCCTTCATCACCCCACTGCGTGCCAATGACGACGACGTTCTTGCCCATTCTTCTGATTTCCGGATATGTAAGTGGTTAGGGATGCGGCCTAGAGAAGCTGCCAACGGCCATCACGCTGGACCAATGACTGGCCACAACCCAGCGACTCAGGGGTTTCCCGATCGCCCCCCAGCGACTGAATGACGACCCGGCCTTGATTACGGAGATCGGTCATCATGGCATCGAGTGCCGGATCCTTCTGGGCAGGTGCGAAAACCGGATGCGCGGAATCGAAGGTCGGTGTCCGTGAAAGTGCATCCAGCACCTTGAGATCCGCACTGAAGCCCACGGCCGGCCGAGCATGACCAAACGCCTGACCAATCTCATCATAGCGCCCGCCCCGCGCAATTTCCCGGCCTTGACCCGGTACATAGGCCGCAAACACGATCCCCGTGTGGTAGTGATAGCCTCGAAGTTCGGCGAGATCAATATGGAGTGGCCTTTCGGGGTGGCGAGCCTTCAGAGCGTCGGCAATCACAGCAAGTTCATCCAGGGCCCGGGTGATGGCATCGCCAGCTGAAGCCAGCTGGCAGCGAGCCGATTCAAGCACCTCGACTGGTCCATTGAGATCCAGCAGGGCGCGGATCCGGGCGGCAATTGGTGCCTCGATTCCACGTCCGGTCAGGAACAGGTCCAGATCCGTGGGATCCTTGCGCTGCAGGAGATCGAACAACTGCGCATCGTCCGACTCAGGCAGAGCCAGATCATGGGTCAGCGCCCGATACACACCGACATGTCCCAGATCCAGATGGACCTGTTCTACCCCCGCCAATGTGAGGGTTTCCAGCATCAACTCAACGACCTCAAGAGTCGCCCTCTCGCCGGAATGACCATAGAGTTCGGCACCGACCTGTATCGGATTGCGGGATTTTTCAAGATGACCCGTCACCCCATGGACCACCGATCCGATGTAGCACAGGCGCGAAGGAAGTCCGGCGCGTGCGGTCCTTGCATCGATCCGCGCAACCTGTGGGGTGATATCGGCCCGAAGCCCGATTAAGCGGCCACTCATGGGATCCGAGAACTTCAGGGTTTCATGATCGAGTTCATGCCCCGATCCGACTAGCAAGGAGTCCAGGAAATCGACGACGGGGGGCATCACGGGCGCATAGCCCCATGACTTGAAGCGGTCCATCAAGCGACGCCCAAGCAGGTCAAGCCGTTCGGCCCGCTCAGGGAAAATATCCTCGATGCCTTCGGGCAAAAGCCAGCGGTCTTGGGTCAACATCATCAGTCGCAGTCAGGGAATCAGGTCAAAGGAGGATGGTACTGGATCGGGGCGAAGCGCTCCACATCGCCCCGGAAAGACTCAATGGGTCTTCTTGAAATACTGGAAGAATTCCGAGTCCGGCGAGAGGATCATCAGACTCTTATCATCCTTGAAGGACTGGCGATAAGCCGCAAGGCTCCGGTAAAACTGGAAGAAGTCCTTGTTTTTGCCATAGGCCTTCGCATAGATGTCAGCGGCAGCCGCATCCCCTTGCCCGCGCCGGATTTCAGCCTCCTTTTGCGCTTCGGCCAGCAGTACCTCTCGCTGGCGGTCGGCCTCGGCCCGAATCTTTTCCGCAACCTCGGCGCCGCGAGAGCGGAATTCCCGCGCCACCCGAGCCCGTTCAGCCTCCATGCGCCGGTAGACGGAAGAGCTGACTTCATCGGGTAGATCGATGCGCATGACCCGGATGTCAGTAACCTCGACTCCAAGACCTGCGACTGCCGGTGCGACCATGGTGGTCAGCGACTCCTGAATGCGGCCACGGTCTGAGGACACCAGTTCCCGGATCGTGCGCTTGCTGAATTCATTCCGCATGGCATCCTTGGTAATCTGATCCAGACGAATGTTGGCCTGAGTCTTGTCGCCGCCGACCGAGGTGTAGAACTTGGTGACATCATTGATGCGCCACTTCACAAACCAGTCGACGATCACGTTTTTCTTTTCCGAGGTCAAGAAGCGCTCTGGCTTGGACTCCAGCGTCAAGATTCGGTCATCAAACTTTTTCACCTGCCGGTAGGGCAGCTTGATGTGAAGACCCGGACTGTAGTCGGTGCCAACGATCTTCTTGAACTCCAGCAAGATGACTTTTTCGGTTTCAGACACCGTGAAGATCATGGTGAAAAGGAACAACAGACCGAAAAGTCCAAGAGCCGCCGTGAGGGTTTGCTTATTCATCAGTGATTCCCCCGCGCATCCCGGCCGCGCGTTGATTGAGAGCGCTGTATCTTGGGCGTGGACTCGCTGGCCACGTCCGGGGTCTGGGTCGGTTGCCCAAGATCCTCGCGGATGGACGGCATTTCTCCGCGGCCCTTCGGCAGCCGATCCACGGGGAGGTAGAGAAGGTTATTGGCGCCTTTGACATCCACAACCATGGCCCCGGTCTGGCCAATGATGTCCTGCATCGTCTCGAGATAAAGGCGCTCACGGGTCACATCGGGCGCTTTCTCATACTCGGTCAGCAACTGCTGAAAACGGGAGGATTCACCCTCAGCCTTGGCAACGGCCTTCTGTCGGTAGGCTTCAGACTCCTCCAGCAGGCGGGCAGCCGCCCCTCGCGCCTTAGGCACAACCTCGTTGGCATAGGCTTCGGCCTCATTCTTGAGCCGCTGTTCATCCTCGCGTGCCTTGATGGCATCTTCGAAGGCGTTTTGCACTTCATCCGGGGGCTGCGCATCGACCAGGTTCACGCTGCTCACGCGAATGCCCGTCTCATAGTCATCCAGCGTCCGCTGGATCTCGGTCTTGATCTCATCCGCGATGTTGCTCCGCCCTTCGGTCAGAACAAAATCCATCGTGTTCTTGCCGATCACTGCCCGCTGGGCACTTTCAATGACCTGCTTCAGGGTCAGATCCGGATCAGCAACGTTGAAGAGGTAGGCCTTGGCATCCTTGATCTGGTATTGAACCGCGAGGCGGATATCGATGATGTTTTCATCCTGGGTCAGCATCATGGCCTCCTTGGGTACCGATCCCAGGGACTGCGCCCGGCCCCCGGACCGGTAACCGATCTCGAGAAAGCGCTGCTGTTCCATATTGACCACATCGACCCGCTCAACCGGAGCGGGTACATGCCAGTGGAGACCTGGCTGCGTGGTATCGACAAAGGCACCGAATCGGGTGACGACCCCACGGCTGCCCTCATCGACGACATAGATGCCGGTCAGCCCCCAAAGCACGAGGACCACGGCAACAAACAGAGAGGCGAACTGGGCAGAACCCGGACGACCCGGAGAGCCGCCCCCAGAGCCTTTGCCACCCCCGAGCCAGCCGCCCAGCTTTTCCTGAATACCCTTAAGGACCTCATCCAGGTCAGGGGGGGACGGGGGCCGTTCACGGCCACTCCAGGGATCTTTCTTATTGCCACCCGGTTCATTCCAGGACATGGTTGCTTCTCCAACAAGGTCCAAAGGACCTTTTTAAATAAGTGTTCATTCTATTCGTCTGGCGATGCGGGAGAAACCCCGCCCCATGTCCCCGGCCCCAAAAGGGATGGGAGGACATCACACCGAACGTGCCCGACCGTCGAGGAAACGCAGTCGATCCGGCGTTGCCTGGACCCGCATTCGCCAGCCGCCGGTGTCCAGTGCTTCATCCTCTAGAACCGTGGCAACCCCGTACAGTTTGGCGCGAACACCGCCCTCAGACGGCGTCAGCTCGAGCTGACGGACGACGGTTTCAAGGCCCAGGCGCTCTTTGAGTACCTGATCAATCAACGTGAGCCCTGCGCCGGTCTGCGCGGCCACCCACACCTCAACGATCTCCCCGGCTTCATCACGCACCCACTGGGGCGATCGCGCTTCCAGCCGGTCAATCTTGTTCATGATGCGAATGCGGGGCACTTCGTCGGCACCGATCTCCTCGATTACCCGCTCAACTTCAAAAATCTTGTCATCGACGCCCTCATCCGAGGCGTCCACCACATGAAACAGTAAATCGGCTTCCACTGTTTCCTTGAGGGTCGACTTGAACGCGGCGACCAACTCGTGCGGCAGATCCCGGACGAATCCGACCGTATCTGCCAAAATGACTGTTGCACCGCCCTCACCGAGCCGGTAACGCCTTAGCGTCGGATCGAGGGTTGCAAACAGTTGATCAGCCGCATAGACATTGGCACCGGTCAGTGCATTGATCAGGGTCGATTTGCCGGCATTGGTATAACCGACCAACCCGACCACGGGCGTTTCCGAGCGCCGTCGAGCCCTGCGCCCCTGGTCACGCTGGCGATCGACTTTGTCGAGCCGCTTCTGGATCTGGGCGATACGGCGGCCGATGAGTCGTTTGTCCGTCTCCAACTGCGTCTCGCCCGGCCCGCGCAGCCCGATACCCCCCTTTTGCCGTTCAAGGTGAGTCCAACCGCGAACCAGACGGGTCGACAAATGACGCAACTGCGCGAGTTCTACCTGCAGTTTGCCTTCATAGCTTTGTGCCCGTTGCGCAAAGATATCGAGGATCAGTCCAGTGCGATCGATCACGCGCACCTCAAGGCTTCGCTCCAGGTTACGCTCCTGGCTCGGCGTCAGAGGGTTATTGAACAGCACCAGTTCGGCTTCGGTACCGGCAACCAGCGCCTTCAGCTCTTCAAGCTTGCCGCTGCCGATAAACGACTTGGGATCGGGCTGGTCACGCTTGCTTTGAAGCCATCCGATGGGTTCAGCACCGGCGGAAAGGGCCAGTTCATGCAACTCCTCCCGCACAGCCGGATCTTCCGCAGAAGCACCAGCTAGCACCAAAAGGGCGCGCTCGCCCGTTTTGGGCCGATCAAACAATGGCTGCCTTCAACGCCGTCAGAGCGAGTGCCGAAACCTTATAAGAGACCAAAATGCCCGCCTCAAACCTCTTCGTCGACCTCTTCCCCGCTGGCGCTCAGCTTGACCTGACGCGCGGGAACGATGGTTGAGATGGCATGCTTATAGACCATCTGGCTGACGGCATTTTTAAGAATGATCACATACTGATCGAAAGAGTCCACCTTGCCTTGCAACTTGATTCCATTCACGAGATAAATCGAGACCGGCACGTGTTCCTTTCGAAGTGCATTCAGGAACGGGTCCTGTAGATTTTGGCCTTTTGACATCCCATTTCTCCTTTTATTGTTTTAGGTTCAAGACCTAATCATCTTCCATCCATCCTGATCATTTAATCAAAAGTTGGATGTACCCGCCATTGATTGGATGGTGGCAGTCTGTTGACCGTCTGACCACTTATTCGGAGCCTACCTCGGCCCTGAGGGCCTCGGCAATAGACTCCGCACAGCGGGAGACCTGCCCATCGTCTACCCCTTCGACCATCACGCGGACCAAGGGTTCGGTACCCGATGCCCGGAGCAGCACCCGACCGCCTTGGCCCAACTCGGCCTCAACCGATCGAACTTGTGCCTGAACGCCCTTCAGTCCCGTAAGGTCTACCCGCTGCCTAATCTTTACATTGACCAGCACTTGAGGATATTTGTTCATTCCTTGTCGCAACTCCCGGAGGCTTCTACCCTCAACGCTCATGGCCTCAAGCACCTGAAGGGCGGCAACAATGCCATCCCCGGTCGAAATCCGGTCGCGACAGATGATATGTCCAGAACTCTCGCCACCCAGGGTGCTGCCATGCGCGAGCATCATCTCCATCACGTAGCGGTCACCCACCGCTGCCCGCTTCAGCGCGACACCCAGGGTGTCAAGGGCACGCTCCAGCCCGAGGTTGGTCATCAAGGTTCCGACCACCGGCCCCTCGAGTTGCTGGCGGGCCAGACGGGCCTGAGCAATGATGAACAGGATCTCGTCCCCATCGACGATATTGCCCTCATGGTCGACCATGATGAGTCGATCCCCGTCACCGTCGAGAGCGACTCCAAGATCAGCACCGGCCTCGACCACAGCGCGCGCCAGCGCCATCGGCTTGGTCGCGCCGACCCCATCGTTGATGTTGATGCCATTGGGCGTATTGCCGATGGCCGTCACTTGTGCGCCGAGTTCAGTGAATACATGGGGTGCGATGTGATAGGTCGAGCCATGCGCACAATCAACAATCACCCGAAGGCCGTGAAAGTCGAGACGTGAGGCAATGGTGCTCTTGCAGAACTCGATATAGCGACCTGCGGCATCGCTCAGCCGTGTGGCCCGTCCGATTCGCATTGAATCCACGGTGCTCATGGGCAGTTCGATCTCGGCTTCAATGCGACGCTCGATCTCATCGGAGAGTTTCAAGCCGTCCGGTCCGAAAAACTTGATGCCATTGTCATAGTAAGGATTGTGGGAGGCACTGATGACAATCCCGGCTTCCGCACGAAAGGTTCGGGTCAGGTATGAAATTGCCGGTGTTGGCATGGGCCCGAGCATCTGGGTATTGACGCCGGCCGCCGAAAGCCCTGCTTCCAGTGCAGACTCGAACATATAGCCGGAGATCCGGGTGTCCTTGCCGATCAGCACCATCGGCTCGTTGCGGTCCTGAGCAAAGACACGGCCGGCCGCCCAGCCCAGTTTCAGGACAAAGTCCGCAGTGATGGGATAGGTTCCGACCTTGCCCCGTATGCCATCTGTTCCGAAATAAGTCCGACTCATGCCCTTGCCATCCTGAAAAAGTGGGGGATTCCTGACTCCCTGAACGTAAGGAAGGCCCCAGAAGGGGCCTTCGATCGATGCGCTCGATGGCGCCTCAGTGCTGCTCAGCCGCCTTGGCAACTCCGTCTTCACCGGTCGCATTCGTGGCATCCGGCGCACTGCCCTGCGGGCCTTTGGGGGGTGTCTCATCCCAATTCTGAGGAGGACGCGGCGCCTTGCCCGCCATGATGTCATCGATCTGGAAATGATCGATCGTCTCATACTTGATCAGGGCATCGGCCATCAGGTGGAGCTTATCGAGATTCTCTTTGAGGATCGACTCGCTCCGCTCGTAATTACGGTCGATAAAGGAGCGAATTTCCTCGTCGATCAGGTGCGCGGTCTCCTCGGAAACCGATTTGTGCTTGGTCACCGAACGTCCGAGGAACACTTCACCCTCCTCCTCACTGTAGGCAAGCGGCCCGAGCCGCTCGGATAGGCCCCAGCGCGTGACCATGTTACGGGCCAGATTGGTGGCCCGCTCAATGTCGTTCTGGGCACCGGTGGTGACCTTCTTGCGCCCGAAGATGATCTCCTCGGCAATCCGTCCGCCAAACAGACTCGAGATCTGACTCTCCAGCTTCTCGAGGCTGGCAGAATATTGGTCACGCTCGGGAAGGAACATGGTGATCCCCAGCGCCCTGCCACGCGGCATGATACTGACCTTATAGACCGGATCATGTTCAGGCACCAGTCGCCCGACGATCGCATGGCCGGCCTCATGGTAGGCAGTCAAGCGCTTTTCTTCCTCGCTCATGACCATCGAGCGGCGTTCGGCGCCCATCAGAATCTTGTCCTTGGCCTTTTCAAAATCCTCCATTTCAACCTGGCGCTTGTTCTTGCGGGCAGCAAAAAGCGCCGCCTCATTCACCAGATTGGCCAGATCCGCGCCCGAAAAACCGGGCGTTCCGCGGGCCAGGTAGGAGGCTTCAACATCGGCGGCCAAAGGCACGCGCTTCATATGGACCTTCAGAATTTGCTCGCGGCCCCTCACATCCGGGAGACCCACTACGACCTGACGGTCAAAACGGCCGGGTCTTAAAAGGGCAGGATCGAGAACATCCGGACGGTTAGTCGCTGCCAGCACGATGATCCCTTCGGTGCCTTCAAAACCATCCATCTCGACCAACAACTGGTTGAGGGTCTGCTCCCGTTCATCATGACCACCACCCAGCCCCGCTCCGCGATGTCGGCCTACGGCATCGATTTCATCGATGAAAATAATGCAGGGGGCATTCTTTTTGGCCTGTTCAAACATATCGCGGACCCGGGAAGCGCCGACGCCGACAAACATCTCGACAAAGTCAGACCCTGAAATCGAGAAGAAGGGAACCTTGGCTTCGCCGGCGATTGCCTTGGCCAAAAGGGTCTTGCCGGTTCCCGGCGGTCCCACCATGAGGGCGCCCCGAGGAATCTTGCCACCGAGTTTCTGGAACTTGCTCGGATCTCTTAGAAAGTCGACCATCTCCTGGACATCTTCCTTGGCCTCTTCAACGCCCGCGACGTCGGCGAACGTGACCTTGATCTGATCTTCCTCAATGAGACGCGCCTTGCTCTTGCCGAAGGACATCGCGCCTCGACCGCCGCCTCCGCCACCCTGCATCTGACGCATGAAAAAGACCCAGACACCGATCAACAGGAGCATGGGGAACCAGGAAATGAAGACCTGAGAGAAAAAGGATTCGGTTTCCGGTGGATTGACCTTGATGTCGACATGATTTTCGACCAGATCGTCGACCAGGTGCGGGTCATTGGCCGGGGAATAGGTCGTAAACTTTTCGCCACTTCCGGAAAGACCCCGGATCAGGGGACCGTCGAGCGTCACCTGCTTGATCTGTCCATCCCGGACCGATTGCAGGAATTGGGAGTACGACATACTGGAGTCCATGGACTTGCGCGCGCCGAAGCTATTGAACATCGACATCAGGACAACGGCGACGACCACCCACAGGACTACATTCTTTAGCATGTCATTCACGTTTTCATTACCTCGCACAGGGCATTGTGCCCCTTGAATCGGTCCGAAAGTCTAACAGATCCCACCCATCGCCCCTCTCAAGCGGGCGCTTGCTGGCCCAGGGATAGCATCTCGCGGGCGTGGGCCCGCGTTGATTCGGTCAGTGTGCGCCCACCCAGCATTCGCCCGATTTCAAGGACTCTGTCCTCGCCCTCAAGCGCCAGCACCGTGGAGTGGGTAACGCCCTCAATGACCTGCTTCTCCACCCGAAGATGGGCATGCCCATGACAGGCGACCTGCGCCAGATGCGTCACCGCAAACACCTGCCGGTCCTGCCCCAAAAGCCGCATCTTTTGTCCCACCACCTCAGCCACCCCACCGCCGATTCCCGAGTCCACTTCATCAAAGATCAGGGTCGGCACCTGTCGCTCACTGCTCAAGGCCACCTGAATGGCCAAGCTGATGCGCGACAGTTCGCCGCCTGAGGCCACCTTGGCCAGCGGCTTTGCCGGCAGGCCCGGATTGGCGCTGACCCGGAATTCGACCTGGTCCAGCCCCTCTGCAGTCGGCTGCGCCTCCGTAGGCGTCAGGACATCAATCTCCAATACCGCCTCGGGCATACCCAGAGTGCGGACCATGTCCCGAATCTCCAGCTGGAGCCGCGCCGCCGCCTGCTTGCGCCGCTCTGAAATCGCCTGACTGAGCACCTGATACCGCGTCTGAAGACTTGCGCACTGGTGTTGAAGATCCTCGAGGCTACCCTCACCCGCCGCAAGGCCCTCCAGTTCCTTCGAAAGCCTTACCCAGACCTCCGGAAGGGCCTCAGGCCGAACCTGGTGCTTTCGCGCCAGCCGGTGAATGGCCGCCATCTGCTCTTCCAGTCTCGCCAGCCGTTCCGGGTTCATTTCCGCGCGATCCAGAAGACGTCGCAGTTGCCCGGCCGCTTCCTTTATCTGAATCTGGGACTCGCCGACCAGGTGGCCAATGGAATCGGCCAAAGGCTCAAGACGCATCAACTCGGCGAGGTTCTGCTGGACCCGCGCTAATTGCGCAGCCACGGAGGCCCCTTCACCCTCATAGAGACCCTCGAGTGCCGCCTGCGTCAGGCCCATGATTCGTTCCATGTTGGCCTCCCGGTCATGGCTTTCGACCAGCGCCGGGTAATCCAGAGACTCAATCTCCCATTGGCTCAGTTCATCCACCTGAAATCGCAAGAGATCCAACCGGGATGCCCGGTCACCGGCCTCCGCTTCGCGGCGGCTCAGGGTCTCCTGAAGTTTGCGCCATTCCCTGAAGATCTCACCCAGCTCAGCCACCCGGGTCGCATTATCAGCGGCGACATCAACCAAGCGCCGCTGCTCCGGGGCACGCATGAGTCGGACATGGGCATGCTGGCCATGAATTTCAACCACACCCTGGCCGAATTCCTGCAAAGCCTGCAGGGTGACCGGACTGCCATTGATAAAAGCCCGGGACCGACCATCGGCTGTCACCACCCGACGAACCAGGCATTCCTCGCCCTCTTCCGGGTCCAGCGATTGCGCCTCGAGCCAGGCCCGCGCCAGGGGGGCATCGCGAAGATCCAGCCGTAGGCTGACCTCCGCCTTTGGGGCTCCGGGCCGGATATAGCCTGAATCGGCGCGTTCGCCCAAGGCAAGACCGAGGGCGTTGAGCAAAATGGACTTACCCGCCCCGGTTTCACCGGTCAGGATGGTTAAACCCGAGGCAAAGCCCAGATCCAGGCGCTGGACGATGGCAAGGTCGCGGATGCTCAATTCAATCAGCATGATTCACGCCTGGGTGCCCGAGCTCCAGTTGAGCTTGGCTCTCAAGATTTCATAAAAGTCATAGCCCGGCGGATGCAGCAAGCGGAACGGGCGGCCGGCCTTTCTGACCTCGATGCGGTCATTGACCTCGATGGGTGGACTCTGAATGTTGTCACACACCAGGCGAGCGCCGAACTGTTTCCCTTTTTTGAAGGAGATGCCGATCACGCATTCACTCTCGACCACAATGGGCCGATTGGACAAGGCATGGGGGTTGACCGGTGCCAGAACAATCGCTTGCAGAGACGGTGACAGAATCGGTCCGCCGGCCGACAGGGCATAGGCCGTGGAGCCGGTTGGGGTCGAAATGATGAGCCCGTCCGAGCGTTGCGAATTGAGAAACACCGTATCGATATGGGTCACGATTTCCAGCATTCCGGTGGTACTGGAGCGATGGATCACGACATCGTTGACGGCCGTTTGCCGGAACACCACGGCCTCATCCCGCTTGATCTGCGCCTCCAGCATGAACCGCTCTTCGAGGTCGAAACGGCCATCAAGGACTTCACCCAGGCGCTTTTCAAGGTGTTCTGGAAGGATGTCGGCCAGAAACCCGAGGCGACCCAGGTTGACGCCAATCAGGGGGATGTCGAATGGGGCCAGTGTGCGAGCCGCGGCCAGCAGTGTGCCATCCCCACCTACGATGAGGGCGAAATCGCAGTCCTCACCCAACGCCTCCAGCTCGCGGACCTCGGGATTAAGCCCCTTGAGCGCTTTGCTGGATTTCCGCTCAACCAGAACCTTGACGCCACGGTTGACCAGATAGTGATAAAGCGTCTCCAGCGTGCCGGCAATGCGATCCGCATCCGGGCGGGCCACGAGCGCCGCGACTTTGAACTGGATGGGCCTGGTCATGGAGTATTGATCCTCGGCTGGTTGGGACGCTCAAGCACGGTCTCAGGCGCTCACGCGATCTGCAAACCGTGCTGATGGCATATTAGGACATCTTGACACATTATCCATGGGTTGCTAGTTTTTGGCACTCTCACTCCAAGAGTGCTAATCCCTCCCCTGGCGCCCAAACTCCGTGTCCATTCCTCCGCCCCTCAATGACCGTGCCCAGTTCTTGCTGAAGGTACTTGTTGAGCGCTACATCAATGAAGGCGCGCCGGTCGGATCCAGGGCGCTGGCCCGCGAGGCAGGCCTCAACCTGAGCCCCGCAACTATCCGCAATGTCATGGCGGACCTTGAGGAGCTGGGCCTGATTACGGCGCCGCATACCTCTGCAGGACGCATGCCGACCGTCACCGGCTATCGCTTGTTCGTCGACTCCCTGTTGACCGTCAAGCCCATTCAGGCAGACCTGGTGCGCCAGATTCAGACCGACCTCGAGCAGAAAATATCTCCCGCGGAGGTGCTTGAATCGGCCTCGCGCCTGTTGTCTGAGGTCACCCATATGGCCGGTGTCGTGACCTTGCCACGCCGTGAAACGCGCGCCTTCAGCCACATTGAATTTGTGCCACTGAGCGAGGGACGCCTTCTGGTGATCCTGATCTCCAACCAGCAGGAAATTCACAACAAGATTATCCAGCCCCCCCGTAACTTCACGCCGGAGGAACTGAGGGCTGCCGCCAACTTTCTCAACAGCCGGTTTGCCGGGCGCGACATTTCCACGGTCCGCGAGGCGCTCATGAAGGAGGTCCGAGATGCCCATGAGCGGCTCGGACAGGAAATGATCGATGCCGCCAGCATCACCGAACTGGCACTCAGACCCGGTGCAGAACCCCAAAACCCGCTGCTGGTCAGCGGAGAAACGAATCTCATGGACTTTTCCGAACTGGCCAACATGGAGCAGTTCCGCAGCCTGTTTGAAACCCTGCATCAGAAGGAAGATATGGTGCAGCTGATGGACCGCTGCATCGAGTCACCGGGCGTTCAGATCTTCATCGGCGAGGAATCCGGCCACCGGGCCTTCGATCAGTGCTCTCTGGTGACCTCGACCTACACCGTCAACGACCGCGCCATCGGCGTTCTCGGGGTCATAGGCCCGACCCGCATGGAATATGAGCGCATTATCCCGATTGTCGACCTGACCGCCAAAATTGTGGGTGCGGCCTTGAATAACTGCACCTTGCCCCCACAATAAACTGTAATCGTCTCTGCGCCCTCCCGGGGCCTAGACGTTCTGTACCGCACACAAATCCATTTCTGATCGAAGGAGCTCTGACGCATGCGCCAAGAAGATGTTTTGCCCGAAAACGACGAGGTGACCCCCGAGACCGGTTCAACGGCGGATCCATCGGGCGATGACACTGCCGGGCCCGAGGGTGAGTTGACCCCCGAGGCGCTGGCGGCCGCTCTCCAGCGGGCCGAGGACAACTGGGACAAATTCGTCAGAACCCAGGCGGAACTGGAGAACCTCAAGCGGCGTGCGGAAAAGGATGTCCAGAACGCCCACAAGTTCGGCCTTGAAAAATTTGCCCGTGAGTTGATTCCGGTTGCCGACAGCCTCGAACTCGGACTCAGTGTCGAGACCGGGGATCAGCCGGAAGTCCAGAAACTGCGGGAGGGCATGGAGCTCACCCTTAAGCAACTGATGGACACCTTGTCGAAATTTCATGTCAAGCCAGTCAATCCTCTGGGGGAAAAATTCAACCCGGAACTGCACCAGGCCATGGCCATGCAGCCCACCGACGAGGCCGAACCTAATACGGTCATCAAGGTTTACCAGAAAGGCTATCTGCTCAATGACCGGCTACTCCGACCCGCCATGGTCGTGGTCGCGCAAAACATGGCCTGATCCCCCTTGAAAAGCCTCTGAGGCGGCCCAACATCCCAACTAAGATCACTCTAAATCCCGATTTACCTGATTAACCCGGAGTATTAAATGTCAAGAATCATCGGCATCGACTTGGGCACCACCAATTCATGCGTCGCCATTCTCGAAGGCGGAAAGCCACGCGTGATCGAGAATGCCGAAGGCGCGAGAACGACTCCTTCGGTCGTTGCGTTTACGCCTGACAACGAAGTTCTGGTCGGCCAGTCCGCCAAACGCCAGGCGATCACCAACCCGACCAATACGTTATTTGCAGTCAAGCGCCTGATCGGACGGCGTTTCCAGGACAAGGAAGTTCAAAAAGACATCCACTTGGTTCCCTACAAGATCGTCGGGGCGGATAATGGCGATGCGTGGATCGAGGCCAATGGCAAGAAGATGGCACCCCCGGAAGTCTCCGCGCGCGTTCTGATGAAACTCAAGAAGGATGCCGAAGCCTTCCTGGGTGAAGAAGTGACTGAGGCCGTCATCACGGTTCCCGCGTATTTCAACGACTCCCAGCGCCAGGCGACCAAGGATGCCGGCCGCATTGCTGGTCTTGAAGTCAAGCGCATCATCAATGAACCGACCGCCGCTGCCATGGCCTTTGGCCTTGACCGCAAGGGCGGCGACATGAAAGTGGCCGTCTATGATCTCGGCGGCGGTACCTTCGATGTCTCCATCATCGAGATTGCCGTGGTGGATGGCGAACACCAGTTCGAGGTGCTTTCCACCAACGGCGATACGCACCTGGGCGGTGAAGACTTTGACCTGCGCATCATCGACTGGATCTGTGAGGAATTCAAAAAAGACACGGCCATTGATCTGCACAATGATCCGTTGGCCCTGCAACGCCTCAAGGAAGCGGCTGAGAAGGCCAAGATCGAGCTCTCATCGAGCCAGCAGACTGACATCAATCTGCCTTATGTCACGGCTGATGCGACGGGCCCCAAGCATCTGAATTTGAAGCTGACCCGCGCCAAGCTTGAGTCCTTGGTGGAGGATCTTGTACTCAATACCCGCGGCCCCTGCGAAACGGCGATCAAGGATTCAGGACTGAAGGCCAGCGACATCGATGAAGTCATTCTGGTCGGTGGCCAGACCCGGATGCCCAAGGTTCAGGAAATTGTGACCAGCATCTTCGGCAAGGAGCCGCGCAAGGACGTCAACCCTGACGAAGCGGTGGCTCTCGGTGCGGCGGTTCAGGGCGGCGTTCTCGGTGGTCAGGTGAAGGATGTCCTGCTCCTGGACGTCACCCCGCTGTCACTCGGCATTGAAACCCTGGGCGGGGTGATGACCAAGTTGATCGAGAAGAACACCACGATCCCCACCAAGACCGGGCAGACCTTCTCCACCGCCGACGACAATCAGACCGCAGTCACCATTCATGTACTGCAGGGCGAGCGGGAAATGGCCAAGGACAACAAGTCCCTCGGTCGCTTCGATCTGGCTGACATCCCGCCTGCACCGCGTGGCATGCCGCAAATTGAGGTCACCTTCGACATTGATGCCAACGGTATCCTGCATGTTTCGGCGAAGGACAAGGCAACGGGCAAGGAACAGTCGATCCGGATCACCGCCTCAAGTGGCCTCAGTGACGATGAAATCCAGCGCATGATCAAGGATGCCGAACTGCATGCCGAGGATGACAAAAAGGCGCATGAACTGGTTCAGGCCCGCAACCAGGCCGATACCTTGATCCATGCTGCCAACAAGACGGTGAGCGAACTGGGCGAGGGCGTTCAGGCAGACGAAAAGAGCCAGATCGAAGCGGCCATCAGCGAACTCAAGGAAGCCATGGCCTCCGATGACAAGGAACTCATCGATCGCAAGACCGAAAAGCTGACCGAAGTCTCAGGCAAGCTTGCAGAACGTCTCTATGCCCAGAAGGGCGCTGAAGCCGGTGCCGCACCCGGCGGCGATGGTGGCCCGTCGGCCAGTCATGGCCAGGGCGCGCAGGACGATATCGTCGATGCCGAATTCGAGGAAGTCAAAGACGACAAGAAATCGTGACGCCCCAAAGGCTTTGCGGACTTAACTCCCGGGGCGTGATGCCCCGGGCCATCCCCGTTCCAATTTCCAAGGGTGCCGCACTTCGTGCGGCTTAATGCGTTATGGCCAAAGAAGATTACTACGAACTCCTGGGCGTTTCCCGAAACGCCAGCGATGATGACATCAAGAAAAGCTTTCGTCGCCTGGCGATGAAATACCACCCGGACCGAAATCAGGATAACCCCAAGGCGGAAGAGCAGTTCAAGAAGGTCAAGGAGGCCCATGACATCCTCTCCGACCCCAAAAAGCGGGCGGCCTATGACCAGTTCGGGCACGCCGGAGTCGATCCCAGTATGGGTGGCGGTGCCGGGTTTGGCGGCGCCAACTTCAGCGACATCTTTGGCGATGTGTTCGGCGACATCTTCGGCGGGGGACGGGGTCGGGGCGGCGCCCAGCGCGGATCAGACCTTCGCTATAACCTCGAAATCACGCTGGAGGAGGCGGTTTCCGGCACCGAGGTCAAGATTGCCGTGCCCACGCTGGTTAACTGTAAACCCTGTGATGGCAGCGGCGCGGCCAAGGGGTCCAAGGTCATCACCTGCCCGACCTGTCATGGCCATGGAGCGGTCCGGATGCAACAGGGATTTTTCAGCGTGCAGCAACCCTGTCCCACCTGCCGCGGCTCGGGAAAACAGATCAAGGAGCCCTGCAAGAGCTGTCATGGTCAAGGGCGCACGCAAGATACCAAAACCCTCTCGGTCAAGATTCCGGCCGGGGTCGATACCGGTGACCGCATTCGCCTGTCCGGTGAAGGAGAAGCCGGGGGACCAGGGGCAGGTCCCGGTGACCTCTATGTTCAGGTCGCCGTCAAGGATCACGCCCTCTTTACCCGGGACGGCGCCAATCTCTATTGCGAACTGCCGATCAGCTTTGCCAAAGCCTGCCTCGGCGGCGAGGTCGAAGTCCCAACCCTTTCCGGCAAGGTTGCACTCAAAATACCGGCAGAAACCCAGACCGGTCGGATGTTCCGGCTCTCCGGGAAAGGGGTAAAACCGGTCCGGGGCGGCAGTCAGGGTGACCTCATGTGCCGCGTCAGGATTGAAACCCCTGTGCATCTCAGCAAGGATCAGGTTGAGCTGATCAAACAGCTGGATGAGTCCTTGCAGGGCGGTGGTAGCCGTCACAGTCCCCAGGCACACGGCTGGCTTGATGGGGTCCGGCAGTTTTTCGATAAAATCGGACTCTAAGACCCTTAGCGCTCAGGGAGCCGGTACTCGAACTCCCTGAGCTTTCACCCTATTCGCCCCCCCGGGATACACACGAAGATGATCAAAGTCGCCATTCACGGTGCGGCTGGCCGGATGGGCCACGCGCTGATCCAGGCCTGCCAGCAAGCCGAAAACCTGAGCCTTGCAGCCGCCATCGAGCGACCTGGGAGCCCTGCGATCGGGACGGATGCAGGGAGCCTTGCCGGCCTCCAGGCAATTGGCCTTCGGGTCAGCGACCATATTGATCCCAAGACCCAAGACTTTGACGTTCTGGTGGACTTCACCCGGCCTGAACCGTCTCTGCAGGCGCTGTCGGTCTGTCGCCAGCATCAAAAAGCCATCGTGATCGGCACGACGGGATTCAGCGACAGCGACAAACGCCTGATTGACGCGGCCTCACTTGAAATCCCGGTTGTGCTCGCACCCAACATGAGCGTCGGGGTCAATCTCTGTCTCAAGCTTCTGGAGGTGGCCGCCCGGGTCATCGGTGATGAGACCGACATCGAAGTCATCGAAGCCCATCACCGCCATAAGGTCGATGCCCCGTCCGGAACAGCGCTGCGCATGGCGGAAGTGGTTGCCGAGACGCTCGGGCGAGACCTCAAGACCCATGGCGTTTTCAGCCGAGAGGGACATACAGGCGAGAGAGACCCCAAGAGTATCGGCTTCTCGGTCATCCGGGCCGGCGATATTGTCGGTGAACATACCGTGATGTTCGCCGATGAGGGCGAGCGGGTCGAGATCACCCACAAGGCCTCCAGCCGCATGACCTTTGCCAAGGGTGCCATGCGGGCGGCCGGCTGGTTGGCTGGACGCAACCCCGGACTCTACGACATGCAGGATGTCCTGAGCCTCAAGCGCCTTGAAGGCTGAATGCCGGTCCTGATCCATGCGGGTCCAGCTCAAAACTCTCGGCTGCCGGCTGAATGAGGCCGAACTCGAGCGCTGGGCCCTCGAGTTTCAGGCTGAAGGCCATCAGGTGGTCCCCGAGGGCGCAGACGCTGACCTTCTGGTCTTAAATTCCTGCGCCGTCACGCAGGATGCCGTCCGGAAATCGCGCAACCAGATCAGAAAAGCAACTCGTGAGAACCCGGGTGCCCGCGTCATTGTCAGCGGCTGTTATGTGAGCCTTCACCCGTCCGAGGCGGAGACCCTGGGGATTGATCTGGTGGTCGCCAACAAGGACAAGGATCGCCTGGTGGAAATAGTTCAGGAACAGCTCGCGATCCACGCCATGCCAGCGGCCGCCAAAGGCCCTGAGGCGAACGCCCTGTTTCAGCTTGGCAGGCACCGGGCGTTCGTCAAAGTTCAGGATGGTTGCCGCCACCGCTGCACCTACTGCATCGTCACGGTTGCCCGGGGCGAGGAGCGCAGCCGGACTGTCGAGGCGATCATTGATGAAATCAATCAGCACCATCAGGCCGGGTTGGTTGAGGTGGTTCTCACCGGCGTTCATCTCGGCGGCTATGGCAGCGACCTTGGTTGCACCCTGACCGACCTCATCGAGGCCATTCTTGCCCGGACCTCCATCCCGAGAATCCGGCTCGGATCCCTCGAACCCTGGGATATTCCGCCGCATTTTTTCAGCCTGTTTCAAAACCAGCGACTGATGCCGCATCTGCACCTACCCATTCAGAGCGGTTCCGCCTCCGTGCTCAAACGCATGGCAAGACGGTCTGGACCGGATGACATCCGGGATCTCCTCCATCGGCTTCGGGAGACCCTTCCTGAGATCAATCTGACCACCGACGTGATTGTGGGATTTCCCGGGGAAACCGACGAGGAGTGGCAGGAAACCCTGACCCTCTTCGAGCGCATGGCATTCAGCCACGTGCATGTGTTCAGCTTTTCCCCCCGGCAGGGGACCGCCGCCGCCCATTTTTCTGATCCGGTGGATAGCCGGGTCCGGCAGGCACGGGTTCATGCGCTGATGGCACTGGGAGAAACCCTCAAGCAACGCTATGCCCAGCGCTTTATCGGCCAGACCCTGCCGGTGCTGTTTGAAGGGGCGCGAGCGCTTTCAGAAACCCTGAGTGTGGTCCAGGGCTACACCCCGAATTACCTGAAGGTTGCCCTCAAGACCACCCCCGCGCACGCACAGGCGCTGAGTTTCAAGGTTCATCCGACCACGCTGATGATGCTCTCGGAGGAGACGGGCGTCATTGAGGGTCGCTTGCCACCCTTGATGCAGTGAGCGTTGATCAGACCATGCGCGCACTGCTGAAACGAAGCATGCCGCTGGTTTCTATGCTGGTTCTGCTTCTGATCTGGCAGCTGCTGGCTATTTGGGCCCATTCAAACCTCCTGCCTGCCCCAGAGCGGGTATTTGAGGTTCTGATCCGGGAATGTGAAGGGGGAAAGCTGCCCTTTCATCTTGGCGTGACGCTGTTAAGGCTCCTCGTCAGCTTCCTGATTGCCATGAGCCTTGGCAGTTTGATCGGTATTGTTCTGGGCCTATTCCCGCGCGCCGACCGTTTTTTTGACAGCTGGGTCATCATCAGCCTCAACGTCCCGGCCCTGGTGACCATCATCCTCTGCTATGTGTGGTTGGGGCTCAATGAAATCGCTGCCATCACCGCGGTGGTACTCAACAAACTGCCAAACGTGGTCGTGACCTTGCGCGAGGGCACGCGCCATCTCAGCCGGGACTTGCTGGAAATGGCCCGAGTCTATCGATTCGGGCGCATCAAAACCTTCCGCCACGTCATCGGCCCGGCACTCTTCCCTTATGCCCTGACTGCGGCCCGGACCGGAATTGCCCTGATCTGGAAAATCATTCTGGTGGTGGAGCTGCTCGGTCGTAGCAACGGCATGGGCTACCAGCTCCACCTCTATTTTCAGACGTTTGATGTGGCGAGGATCCTCGCTTACTCGCTGGCCTTCATCGTCGTGGTTCAGACGATCGAGTGGCTACTCATTCGACCGCTGGATGCCAGGGCGCAAAGGTGGCGTCGATGACGGCTGTCTCGATCCGAAACCTGAGCAAAGAGTTTGCAGGGCGTCCGGTGCTTGATTCGATTGATCTGGAGATCGCCGCCAACCAGTTTGTCTGCCTGTTCGGCGCCTCCGGCAGCGGCAAGACCACGCTTTTGAATCTGATCGCAGGCCTTGAATGCGCGGATACGGGCCACATCGGCATTGAGGCCACGGCAAAGGGCGACGGACGGGTCGGTTATGTCTTTCAGAACCCTAGACTACTGCCCTGGCGGACGGTCCTCGAAAACATCTGTCTGTGTCTCCCGACCCCCGGGGAGGCTCTGGATGCACAAACCCTACTGGAAACCGTCGGACTCTGGGCGTTCCGGGATCACTATCCCGAGCGTCTGTCCGTGGGCATGCGTCGACGGGTGGCGTTGGTGCGTGCCTTTGCTGTCCATCCGGATCTGCTCCTCATGGACGAACCGCTGGTCTCCCTGGATGCGCCCACGGCGCGAACGATTCGAACCCTGACCCTCGATCTGTGGCAAGCACGACCGCACACGGTCCTCTATGTGACCCATGATTTGGACGAGGCGCTGGAACTGGGGGACCGGGTCGTGTTTCTCTCAAGCTCACCGGCGAAAATCCTCTGCAACGCAGCGATTGAGATCCCGCGAGGTCAGCGGAGCGCTGAAGCCATCCAGGCATTCAAATCGCAATTGCTTCGCCAACATCCCGCGCTCGCTCCATTGATCTAGGGTCATTGACCTGCAAAGAAAAGGCTTAACGGGACTTAAGAAGCTCCTGGTAAACCTGAAGATTTCCTTCGACCATGAGATCCGCGCAAAAGGCGCGCTCCACCCAGGACCGCCCGGCCCGGCCCATCGCGCGCCGGCGCATCGGATCCTCCAGCAGCGAGGCCATGGCCAGGGACAACGCCTGTGGCTGGTTTGGAGGCACCAGAAGGCCCGTTTCCCCGTCCCGGACCGCCTCCGGGATACCCCCGACTGCCGAGGCCACGATCGGCACCTCGGCCGCCGAGGCCTGAAGCAGAGAAACGCCCATGCCCTCACGGAGGGCCGGGTGGATCACCAGGTCCAGACAGGGAAGGATGCGCTCCAGATCCTCGCGAAATCCGACCATCTGCACCTGTTGCCCAAGCCCACGCTGGGCGATCTCATCACGGAGTGCGGCTTCCATCGGACCCTTGCCGAAAAAGAAGAGCCGGATATCGGGCCATCGCGCCACAATCGGTGGCATCGCCTCAAGAAGCACCTGATGCCCCTTGCGCTGAATGAGCTGGGCGATGACGCCGAGCGCAAGCCCCTCCTCCGGAACCTTGAAAGTGTCATTGAACCAGGCCCGCTCGGGGATCTCGACCCGCGGCGGAATCTCGATGGCATCCCGCACACAGTGCAGTTTCTGGGGTGGCAGGCCCTCTTCGAGTAGGATCCGACCAATGGCATCGGAGATGGCGATGACCCGATCGTGCAGCCGGTATTTGAGTGCGACTGCCACACGGCTTTCCGGATTATCCTGCCGCCGGGAGTGGACCACGGGGACACCCGTCAGTCGGCAGGCAATGCCGCCCATGACATCGGCCCCAATGCGGCTGTGGAGGTGGACGAGATCGGGTCGGGCGCTGCGAATAAGAGACAAGAGCCGGACAATCAAGCCCACGTCGAGGTCACCGGCCATCGCGGTTGGGAACACCTCCGCATAAGGCGAAGACACGGCGGCCAGCTCGCTCCCCGGACGACAGGCCAGCTGATTGGTAATGCCTCGTGCCTTGAGGCCCTGCATGAGCAAAAGGATCTGGTGCGCACCGCCATAGAAGTTGCGCCCCCCTTCGACGTGCAGGATCTTCATGACGTGAGTAAAGAGCGACCGTCAGGCCGCCGGCCGCTACTGGACCAGAGCGAGCAAGACACCAGCCGCCACAGCCGAACCGATGACGCCGGCAACATTCGGTCCCATGGCATGCATCAGGAGGAAGTTGTGGGGGTTGGATTCCTGACCGATCTTGTTGGCAACACGGGCCGACATCGGCACCGCCGACACGCCGGCGGCGCCGATCAGCGGATTGATCTTGTTGTTGGGAGTCACGACATTCATGAGCTTGGCCATCAGCACGCCGGACGCCGTTCCGAAACTGAAGGCCATCGCCCCAAGAACGAGAATCCCCAGCGTCTCTGGCCTTAAGAACTGGTCCGCACTCAGTTTGGAGCCAACGGCCAGACCCAGGAATATGGTGACGACATTGATGAGCTCATTCTGCGCGGTCTTGCTGAGGCGGTCGACCACCCCACATTCACGGATCAGATTGCCAAGGCAGAACATGCCGATCAGGGGGGCTGCCGAGGGCAGCAGCATCGCCGTCAGAATCAGCAGCACCGCCGGAAAGATGATCTTTTCCAGACGACTGACATGACGCAACTGGGCCATCTCAATCAGGCGCTCCTCTTTCGAGGTCAGGGCCCGCATGATGGGCGGCTGGATCAGGGGGACCAGCGCCATGTAGGAATAGGCTGCAACCGCAATCGCGCCCAAAAGCTCGGGAGCAAGCTTGGATGCTACATAGATGGAGGTCGGACCATCCGCCCCGCCAATAATGGCAATGGCCGCAGCGTCCTTGAAGCTGAAATCCATACCCGGCACCAAATTCAGCGCCAGCGCCCCAAAGAGAGTTCCAAAAATGCCGAACTGGGCCGCCGCTCCCAGAAGCAGGGTTTTGGGGTTAGCGAGCATCGGGCCAAAGTCGGTCATCGCCCCAACGCCCATGAAGATCAGTAGCGGGAACAAACCGGACTTGATGCCCAGATACAGGTAGGCCAGAAGGCCGCCCTCGCTGGCAATCCCGGCCACCGGGATGTTGCTGAGCACGGCGCCAAAGCCGATGGGCAGCAGTAGCAGGGGCTCAAACTCCTTCTTGATCGCAAGGTACAGCAGGCCAAAGCCGACTGACATCATCACCGCCTGATCGGCTTGGAAGTTCGAGATGCCGGTGCTGGCCCAAAGCTGCATCAATCCGTCCATGGTGTTCTTACTCCAGAATCAGGAGGTTGTCCTGGGAGGCGACCGTATCGCCGACCTTCACGGCCAGCTTGGAGACGATGCCACCCGCGCGGGTACGAATCTCGGTCTCCATCTTCATGGCCTCCATGACGATGACCACCGCGCTCGGCTCGACATGCTGCCCCTCTGCCACATTAATCCTGAGGATATGGCCGGCCATCGGTGCTTTGACAATCTCGCCTTCGCCCTTGGCCGCTGGCGCTGCAACCGACGTCGCCGTTCCGGCAGGGTCCACCTGCACCTTGTAATTGCGACCATTGACGGACAAGACGCCCTCGCCCGGCATCTCGACGCGGAAACGCCGGCCATTCACGGTCACATCAAGGTCACCGACGGCCGCGACCGGCGCTGCATCCGCGGCGGACGGTACGGGCTCGAAGGCGGCCGGGTTACCCCGGTTCTGAAGAAATTTGAAGCCGATCTGCGGGAACAGGGCATAGCTCAGCACATCGTCGATTTCCGACTTGGCGAGCTTGACCCCTTCCTTTTTGGCCATGCGCTTCAGTTCCTCGGTCAGTTTTTCAAGTTCCGGCTCAATCAGGTCCGCAGGGCGGCAGGTGGTCGGCTTGTCGGTCCCAAGCACCCGCTTTTGAAGGGTCTTGCTGACCGCTGCCGGCGTCGCCCCGTATTCACCACGGAGGATGCCCTGGGTTTCCTTGGTGATGTTCTTGTAGCGCTCCCCCATCAGCACGTTGATGACGGCCTGACTGCCCACAATCTGCGAGGTCGGCGTCACCAGGGGGATGTAGCCGAGGTCCTTGCGGACCTTGGGGATTTCACTGAGCACGGCATCAAAGCGATCCAACGCGCCCTGCTCCTTGAGCTGGCTTTCCATGTTGGTCAGCATGCCGCCGGGTACCTGCGCCACCAGAATGCGGCTGTCGACGCCCCTAAGACTGCCTTCAAATTTGGCGTATTTCTTCCGGACCTCGCGGAAATAATCGGCAATTTCCTCCAGCAACTGGAGGTTGAGTCCGGTGTCCCGGTCCTGCCCTTCAAGGGCCGCGACCACCGCCTCGGTGGCGCTGTGCCCATAGGTCATGCTCATGGAGGAGATGGCGGTATCGACATTGTCGATGCCGGCTTCGGCCGCCTTGATGATGGTGGAGGTGCTCAGTCCCGTGGTCGCATGGCATTGCATGTGGATCGGCACGGCGACCGCCTTCTTGAGGCGGCTGACCAGCTCAAAAGCATCATAGGGCTTCAAAAGTCCCGCCATGTCCTTGATGGCGATGGAGTTGGAACCCATGTCTTCCAGGCGCTTGGCCAGATCCACCCACATGTCGATGGTATGAACCGGGCTCACCGTATAGGAGATGGTGCCTTGGGCATGCTTGCCCTGAGCCAGGGTCGCCTTGATTGCCCGCTCAAAATTGCGGGGATCGTTGAGGGCGTCAAAGATCCTGAAGACATCGACCCCGTTGGCGGCCGAACGCTCGACAAATTTGTCGACCACATCGTCGGCATAGTGCCGGTAACCCAGAAGATTTTGCCCCCGAAGCAGCATTTGCAGGGGCGTTTTGGGAAGGGCCTTTTTCAACTGGCGAAGGCGATCCCATGGGTCTTCGCCGAGATAACGGATACAGGCATCGAAGGTGGCTCCGCCCCATGCCTCCAGTGACCAGAACCCGACTTTGTCGAGTTTCGGGCAAATCGGCAGCATGTCATCAATGCGAAGACGGGTAGCCAGAAGCGACTGATGCGCGTCGCGCAGCACTACATCCGTAATTCCCAATGGTTTAGCCATAGTTTCGGTTCCTTGTGTCGTTCAGCTTGTTTCCGTCCGCGAACAGCCGCAACTAGCGGGAGCGCCGGAGGGCGGCCGAGATCACCGCGACCAGTTCAGCCTCATCCGTTTCAACGCTGGCCTTGGGAGCGCTCGATGCCTCCTGGACCGGCTGGAAGGTATTCACCAGTCTGGCGGTCACATTGATAATCCAGACCAAAAGCGCCAGGAACAGAAACACGATACCCATGCCGATGAGCATGAGCTTCAGTCCTGACAACAACACTTCAGTCATCGATGCTTCCATGACGGGTCCAGCTTTAAGGGCCTGAGGGGCAAAATGACACCTATGATAATTCGAGAGCCCCTGAAAGTCGAACGCCAAAACGTGTTCACGGCCTGAAGGATCGCGACTGCATACGGGCAAACATCATTTAGATGCTATCAGAACGATAAGAAATCCTTATTCGATTTGGGTCGAGTGACATGCAATACTTATGTCCAACTTCAACGGAGCCCCGAAACGGGGGGCGAGTACCGACTTCTCGACCCTATTCTCCTCCTTCAGCGACCCCACTGCGGTCGCTTTTTTTTGCCTGAATCCCCCTTTTGCGCTCGCGCGCCTGCTCCGCAGCAAGACGGCACATCCTGCTGCACTGTTATGTCAGTGTGGAAGCGACGCCATGGTCTCTTCGATCCAGGCCTCACCCTGTCGAGTGATCTCGGCCGCCGAGAGCGTTGACCCATCCAAGGCAGGGCCGACCACCACCTCGATGGTTCCCGGGTATTTCAGGAAGCCATTTTTGCGCCAGTAGGTGCCGGCATTGTGGGCCACCGGGACCACCGGGCACTGGGCACGGTGCGCCAAGAGCCCGCCGCTGGATCCGTAATGGCCTTTCTCGCCGGGTGCCACCCGCGTGCCTTCTGGAAACAAGATGACCCAATAGCCACTGCGGATGCGGGCGACACCCTCGCGGAGCACCTGCTTGAGCGCCTGAGACTTGGCGCTGCGGTCAATCGCGATCGGTTTCAGGGTTGAAAGCGCCCAACCCCAGACCGGGATTCGGATCAATTCCTGCTTCAGGATGAAGACCGAGGGCGGAAAGATCACGAGGAGCGCTAATGTCTCAAATGCCGACTGGTGTTTGCAGAAAATCAGCCCCGCCTGATCCTTGGGGATGTGATGAGTCCCCTTGACCTCAAATCCGAGACCACAGATGACCTTGAGCATCCAGAGATTGAAGCGGGTCCAGAGGACGGCCAGCCGGTAACGACTCTGCATGGGAAACGGCCAGAGCATCAGGACCAAAGGCCCGAGCAGAAAGGTGGACACAATCTGGCCTAATAGAAAAAGAAGGGACTTCAGAAAAATCACGGATCACCCCTGGTCAAGAATCAGATCGACGGCTGCGCTGAGATCATCGCAGACCGGGCAGCCCGGTTCCGGATGCGCTGCAAGCGTCCGCAACCCTTTCCCGGTTCTGACAAGAATCGGCGATGCACCGACTGCTCTTGCAGCCACCAGGTCGCGATGCGAATCGCCGATGGCCGGAGCGCCCTGAAGATCGATACCGATTCGTTGTGACAAGGCACGGAACAGCCCGGGCAGCGGTTTTCTGCAGTCACAGGCGTCTTCCGGGCCATGCGGGCAGTGGAGAATCGCTTCAATGTGGCCGCCGTGCGCTTCGATGGCCGACAGCATCCCCTCGTGAATCGCTTTCAGCACGCGCTCGTCAAAGTAGTTCCGGGCGATCCCGGATTGATTGGTCAACACGAAAATCCGAAAACCCGCGCGCGTCAGTCGGGCAATGGCCTCAAGGCTTCCGGGGATCGGAATCCACTCCGCCGGGGATTTGATATAGGCATCGGAATCTTCATTGATGACCCCGTCGCGGTCCAGGATCACCAGCCGTTCCCTGCCCCGACCGGCAATCATCCCTGCAAGCGGGAAATATCGGCGACATTCAGGAACAGCGCCTCGATCAGTGCCAGAAGGCCAAGCCGGTTGCGACGCAGCCCCTCCTCCTCGGCCATCACCATGACCTCATCAAAGAAGCGGTCAATTGGGACTCTCAGGCCCGAGAGACGCTTCATGGCGCGGGTGTAGTCGCGCAGCTTGAGGGCATCACCAAGATCCTCGCGTGCCGCCAGCGCCTCCTCCAGCAACTCTTTTTCGGCCGCATCCTGGAGCACCTCGGGTGCGACCTCGGCCGTCACCGGCGCATCGAGCTTCCGGAGAATGTTGCGAAGCCGTTTGTTGGCCGCTGCAAGACTCTCCGCCTCCGGGTAGCTGCGGAAGGCACGAACAGCCTCAAGCCGCTTCATGAAATCCAGAAGGCTCGCCGGAGACACGGCCAGCACCGCTTCGTATTCATCGGGCCGATACCCTTTTTCGAGCACATAGCCACGCAAGCGATCCAAGATGAAGGCCTCGACCTTA
>CAYLUS010000004.1:0-46672 GCA_964386975.1 uncultured Methylococcus sp. | reverse complement strand
ATACTGCTCTTCAATGGCCGTGGCGACCTCCAAAGACTCGCCCTCGGCCAATGCATAGTAGCGCCCCATGATGCCCTGGAGCTCAGGAAATTCGCCGACCATGGCCGTCAAGAGGTCAGCCTTGGCCAAGCGTGCCGCACGGGCGGTAGCGGCCGGATTGACGCCAATCAGGCCGGCAATATGGACCGCCAGCGACTCCACCCGCAGTGACTTGTCCTTGATTGACCCCAGGACTTTTTGAAAGGTGACCTGCCCCAGATCCTTAAACCGGTCTCCAAGCGAGCGTTTCAGGTCCTGGTTCCAGAAAAACTCGGCATCCGTCAAGCGCGGCCGGACCACACGCTCGTTGCCTTCGCGCACGGTGTCCAGACGGCTGCTGTCAAGGTTGCTGAAGGTAATGAAATGCGGCAGCAACTCCCCGCCCTGCGCGCGGACCGGAAAATATTTCTGGTTGGCCTGCATGGTGGTGATGAGCACCTCGGGAGGCAGGTTCAGGAAGCGCGACTCAAAGCCGCCGAGGACCGGCACGGGCCACTCGACCAGCGCGGTGACTTCATTCAGGAGGTCGGGGTCGATCACGGCCTGCCCCTTGACGGTCAGGGCCGCGGCTTCGGCCAACTCCTGGATCTTCTGCTTGCGCCGGGCAAAATCGACCAGCACCCACCCCTGATGCTCGAGAACACCCGCATATTCTCTGGGCGCATCCAGCGTCAGCTGGGATGTCCCATGAAATCGGTGCCCCCGGGTCACACGGCCACTTTGAATTCCAAGGATTTCGGTCTCAATCACCTCCGATCCCATCATCAGCACGACCCAATGGACCGGGCGGACAAATTCAGCCGACCCGTTGCCCCAACGCATGCGCTTGGCAATCGGCAGGCCGGCGAGGGCCTGACGCACGATATCGGCAATCAGATCCCGGCTCATGACGCCCTTCTGGATCTGGCGCACCGCGACCCAGGCCCCCTTGTCGGTTTCAAGGGTCACCAGGTCCTTGACCGTAGCCTGTGCCCCCTTGAGGAAGCCCTCAAGGGCCTTGCTCGGCGATCCATCGGGGTTGAAGGCCGCTGCCTTGGCAGGACCCCGGCGCTCGATCGGCAGGTCCGGCTGGCTGACTTCGACCCCCTCGATCAGAAGGGCGAGCCGGCGTGGCGTTGCATAGGGACGAATGGCATTGAAACCGATCGCCGCCTTGTTCAGCCCGGCCTCGACCTGGCTTGAGAGCGACTGACTCAGGGTCAGCAAGGACTTGGGCGGGAGTTCCTCCGTTCCCAGTTCAAACAGGACATCGCGGCGTTCGCTCATCTTGAATCACTCTTCTCGTTCAGCATCGGGAAGCCGAGTCGTTCCCGGCACTGGTAGTACGCCTCTGCAACGGCCTTGGCCAATTCACGCACCCGAAGGATAAAGCGCTGGCGTTCGGTCACCGAGATCGCCTTGCGGGCATCCAGCAGGTTGAAGGCATGTGAGGCCTTGAGCACCATCTCATAGGCCGGCAGTGGCAGATCCTTCTCGATCAGCCGCTTGCACTCCCTTTCATAAGTATCAAAGGCGCCGAACAGGAAGGTCGTATCGGCCTGCTCAAAATTGAACGCCGACATTTCCACTTCGTTCTGATGGTAGACATCGCCATAGGTAACCACGCCCTGCGGTCCCTTGGCCCAGACCAGGTCGAACACACTCTCTTTGCCCTGCAGGTACATGGCGATGCGTTCCAGCCCGTAAGTGATCTCGCCGCTGACCGGCCGGCAATCCAGGCCGCCGACCTGCTGGAAATAGGTGAACTGGGTCACTTCCATGCCATTGAGCCACACTTCCCAGCCCAGACCCCAGGCACCCAGCGTTGGCGATTCCCAGTTGTCCTCAACGAAGCGGATGTCATGCTCCTTGAGATCAAAACCCAGTTGCTGCAAGGACCCCAGATACAACTCCTGAAAATGCGCAGGCGAGGGCTTCATGATCACCTGGAACTGGTAATAATGCTGCAGGCGGTTGGGATTTTCCCCATAACGGCCATCGGTCGGTCGCCGGGAAGGCTGGACATAGGCGGTATTCCAGGGCTCCGGGCCGATCGAGCGCAGGAAAGTGGCCGGATGAAAGGTGCCGGCACCCACTTCAAGATCAAGGGGCTGAAGGATCACGCAGCCCTGTGTGGCCCAGTACTCCTGGAGCGCCAGAATCAGGCCCTGAAAAGTCGAAACATCGTGTTGTCGTGGAGTCACGGAGACCACCTAGAAAGGCTCTTGGAAATTCAAACCGGCAATTATAGCGACTCCAGCCGACCCGGCGGCCCAAAAATCGGTTGCAGGAACGCCCCTCGAATCATTCAGCCACGTGACGGAGCACCCTGCTGCTTCCATTTTTCTCGAACCCGACGACGTCATAGGGATCCTTGCGACCCCCCATTTCCATGCCGGGGGTTCCCGAGGGCATGCCGGGCACACTGATACCATAGGGGCTGGCCGGCCCCTTCAGTAAGGCCTCGATGTCCTGCGCCGGCACATGCCCTTCGATAACATGTTGCCCCACGACCGCGGTATGACAAGACCGCAAGGCCTTGGGAACCCCGCGCTGCTGCTTGACGGCCTCCATGTCGCTGGAGACGATATCTTCTACCTTGAAGCCATTCTGGCGCATGTGGGCGACCCATTTCTCACAACACCCACAGGTCGGACTGCGGTAGACCGTCATGGATGGCTTGGCGGCCGCCATCACCGGCGCCAACCCCTGTACCCCCATCCAAAGACCCACCGCAAAAAGAATCTGCCGCTGTTTCATACTCATGCTTACGTGCTCCGTGACCTTTAGACCCATTGAGATAAGGGAGACGCAGGCGCGTGACTCCGTGCCTGATAGTCTAGCCGCTACCGATCTCAAAAGAGCCCCGTGATGTCCGCAATGTCCCCAAGCCCAACACGTATTCAGGCGCTGATCACGCGCTATGACGCGTTCCTGTTCGACGCCTATGGGGTTCTGGTGCATCGGGACGGGCCCTTGCCGGGTGCGGTCGAGTTACTCAAAACCCTCACGGCCCTCGGAAAACCCTATCTGGTTGTCAGCAACTCGGCAGCCCGACTACCGGACGAGGCCGCCCGCCGCTATCAGGCCTTCGGATTTCCCCTGGGGCCGGAGCAGATCGTGACCGCCGGTGAGCTCATCCGGGATGCCCTCCTGCGCCACGCCCTGGAGGGCAAGCCTATTGCCGTCCTGGGCCCCTGGGGCACGCACCGCTTTGTCGAGGAGGCCGGCGCCAGGCCGGTGCCACCCACGCAGGATTTCGAAGGTCTGGTGATCGGAGATCAGGTGGGCTTTCCTTTCCTGGAGTTTATGGATGCCACCCTCTCTCGGCTGATCCAGCGCCTCGATCAGGGCCTCAGGACCCCCCTGATTCTGCCGAACCCCGATCTGATCTATCCCAAACCCGAGGGGTTTGGGATGACCTGTGGCAGCCTCGCCCTGGTGATCGAGGCGGTCCTCAGGCAACGGTATCCGGGGCGATCCGATCTTCGTTTCGAGGTGCTGGGCAAACCGGAGCCGGCCCTTTTCGAAGAAGCCCGGCGGCGCGTCGGCACGGACCGCCTGCTGATGATCGGGGATCAAGTGGAAACGGATATTCTGGGCGCCAGCCGCTGCGGTATTGACTCGGCCCTCGTCCAAAGTGGCGTCACCCGTGCAGAAACCCAGGATTGGACCCAAGGGATCCGACCGACCTTCCTCCTCCGCTCGCTGCGCTGAAGAAGAGGGGCCGATTGGCCGGGGGATGCTCGTCTTAAAACCGGCCGGCCGCCTTGAAAATCTGGTCTGGTAGCGACGGTTGTGCGAAAATCAGGGTCTTTTAATTGAAGAGGTTCGAGATGCGAGTCATCCTCCTTGGTGCGCCAGGCTCTGGCAAAGGCACCCAGGCACAGGCCATTACCGAGCGATATGGAATCCCCCAAATCTCTACCGGGGACATGCTCCGCGCCGCGGTGAGGGAAGGAACCGAGCTCGGACTGCAAGCCAAGAAGATCATGGATCAGGGCCTGCTCGTCTCCGACGAGATCATCCTCGGCCTGATCCAGGAACGGATCAAAGCCCCTGACTGTTCCAAGGGCTTTCTGCTGGATGGTTTTCCACGCACCATCGCCCAGGCCGATGGCCTCGAACAGATGGGTATCGGCATCGATCATGTGGTGGAGTTCCAGGTCGATGACGAAGAGATCGTTCAGCGCATGAGCGGCCGCCGCGTGCATCTAGCCTCGGGACGCTCCTATCACCTGCGCTTCAATCCCCCCCGGGTCGAGGGACTCGATGATGTCACCGGCGAACCCCTGATCCAGCGGGATGACGACAGCGAGGGAACGGTCCGCAAACGTCTCGCCGTCTACCATGACCAGACCTTGCCTCTGGTCAGCTACTACCAGAAAAAGGCCGCCGAAGGTCGGCTGGCCTTTACCAGCATCAATGGCATCGGCGAAGTCGAAACCATCACCTCACGATTGCTTGAGGCGCTGGCACCCTGATCTTCGTCCGCACCCTCATTCCACTTTACTTCTCAGCACGGGAATCCTAAGCCTATGGCCGGCAAAACGCTTTATGACAAACTCTGGGACGCTCACGTCGTCTGTACCGAAGCGGATGGATCTGCACTGATCTACATCGACCGACAACTCCTGCACGAAGTGACCTCGCCGCAGGCGTTCGAGGGTCTCAGGCTCAGCGGCCGAAAGGCCTGGCGGCCAAAGGCCAACCTGGCGACGGTGGATCACAACGTGCCGACCAAGGGGCGGGACCAAGGCGTCAAGGATCCGATTGCAAAATTGCAGATCGACACCTTGAGCCGCAACTGCAGCGAATTCGGCATTACCGAGTACGCCATGGGCGATGAGCGCCAAGGGGTCGTCCACGTCATGGGTCCGGAACAAGGGGCCACCCTGCCCGGCATGACCATCGTCTGCGGTGACTCCCACACCGCCACGCATGGGGCCTTTGGCGCACTGGCTTTCGGCATCGGCACCTCCGAAGTCGAGCATGCCCTTGCAACCCAATGCCTGGTGCAGCGCAAGACCAAAACCATGCAGGTCAAGGTCGAAGGAACACTGGGTGAGGGCGTCACGGCCAAGGACATCATTCTGGCCGTCATCGGTCGCATCGGCACCGCGGGCGGCACCGGTTACACCATCGAGTTTGCCGGCCAGGCGGTTCGTGCGCTGTCGATGGAAGGACGCATGACCCTCTGCAACATGGCGATCGAAGCCGGTGCCCGCGCCGGTCTCGTGGCCGTCGATGACACCACGATCAGTTATTTCAAGGGGCGTCCGATGGCGCCGACCGGACGCAACTGGGATCTGGCCACGCTGGCATGGAAGGAACTCAGGAGCGACCCCGATGCGACCTTCGACGCCGTGATCGAAATCCAGGCCGCCGACCTGATTCCGCAGGTCAGCTGGGGGACCTCCCCTGAAATGGTCGTTCCCATCAACGCCAAGGTGCCGAACCCGGACGATGAGAAAGATCCGGTCAAGCGCAATGGCATGTTGCGGGCGCTTGAGTACATGGGCCTTAACGCCGGAACGCCGATCACCGAGATCGCTATCGACAAAGTCTTCATCGGCTCCTGCACCAACGGTCGCATCGAGGACCTACGGGCCGCTGCCAGCATTGCCAAAGGCCGCAAGGTCGCCTCGAACGTCAAGCTGGCAATGGTGGTTCCCGGCTCGGGCCTGGTCAAGAAACAGGCGGAGGCCGAGGGGCTGGATGCCATTTTTGTCGAGGCCGGTTTTGAATGGCGAGACCCGGGCTGCTCCATGTGCCTTGCCATGAATGCGGACCGCCTTGAAGCGGGTGAACGCTGCGCCTCGACCTCCAACCGCAATTTCGAGGGCCGCCAAGGGTTTGGTGGTCGCACCCATCTGGTGAGCCCGGCCATGGCCGCCGCAGCCGCAGTCACCGGCCGCTTCGTCGACGTCAGAAGCCTCCCGGCGGGCGTATTGCCGACAACACCGGCCAAAGCCCCGGTCGAGACGCAGAACGCACCGAAAACAGAGGCAGCGCCCCCGGAGGCAAGTCGCGCAAAACAGTCGGCCGCCCCCATGTCCAGTGAAACTCAGAAGGCAAAGGCCCGGAAGGAGCCGCTGAAAGACAAGCCATCGAAAGCCTCGCCGGCCATCAAGAGGACGAAAAAGTCATGAGATCATTCCTTCGCATCAATTCGCGTGTCATTCCGCTGGATCGGGCCAACATCGACACCGATGCCATCATCCCCAAGCAGTTCCTGAAATCCATCAAGCGCAGCGGTTTTGGGGTCTACCTGTTTGATGAGTGGCGTTATCTCGACCGGGGTGAGCCGGACATGGATTGCACCCATCGGCCCAAGAACCCCGATTTCATTCTTAACAAGCCTCAGGCGTTCAGGGCGCGGATCCTCCTGACGCGTGAGAATTTCGGCTGCGGCTCCTCCCGCGAGCATGCCCCCTGGGCGCTCGATGACTATGGCTTTCGGGTGATCATCGCGCCGAGTTTTGCCGACATTTTCTACAACAACTGCTTCAAGAACGGCCTCTTGCCCATCACCCTGGACAGCAAGATTGTCGATCAGTTGTTCGAGGAGGCGGCCGGTATCGGCTACCAGCTCGAAGTCGATCTCGAAAAACAGCTGATCACCACCAAGTTCGGCGAAAAAATTCCTTTCGAGATTGACCCCAACCGCAAGCACCGCCTGCTGAATGGCCTCGATGACATTGCCCTGAGCCTTCAGCATGCAGATGCCATCAAGGCCTATGAAGCCAAGCGCCGCACCGAGGCACCCTGGCTGTTCCAGGACTGATCCCTCCCCTTTTAACGACTCGACTGAACGTTCTCCATGACCCAGAAAATTGCTGTATTGCCAGGCGATGGCATAGGTACCGAAATTGTCGCCGAAGCCCTCAAGGTACTGAATGTCCTTCAAAGTGACTTTGGCCTTAAGATCGAGACGGAAGAGGGGCTGATTGGCGGGATCGCCTATGACGCGACAGGCACGCCCTTCCCCGATGCCACCCTCAAGATCTGCAGGGCGGCCGATGCCGTGCTCCTCGGTGCCGTCGGTGGCCCCAAGTGGGAACCCCTGGACTACTCGGTGCGCCCGGAGCGGGGCCTCCTGGGCCTGCGCTCGGAACTCGAGCTGTTTGCCAACCTGCGCCCGGCCATTCTCTATCCACAGCTGGTGCAGGCCTCAACGCTCAAGCCCGAGGTGGTTTCCGGGCTGGATATCGTCATCATTCGCGAACTCACCGGCGGCATCTACTTCGGCAAGCCACGGGGCCGCAGGGTCAATGATCAGGGCGAGCGCGAGGGCTTCAATACGCTGTATTACAGCGAATCGGAAATCCGCCGCATCGGTCATATTGCCTTTCAGACCGCGCAAAAGCGCAACCGTCGCCTGTGCTCGGTAGACAAGGCCAATGTGCTTGAGTGCACCGAACTCTGGCGCGAGGTGATGATCGAGGTCTCTAAGGACTATCCGGATGTCGAACTCAGCCACATGTACGTCGATAATGCCGCGATGCAGCTGGTCAGGGCCCCCAAACAGTTTGACGTCATGGTCACTGAAAACATGTTCGGCGACATCCTGTCCGACTGCGCCGCCATGCTGACCGGTTCGATTGGCATGCTGCCATCGGCCTCACTCGACAAGAACGGCAAAGGCATGTACGAACCGATCCATGGCTCGGCACCCGACATTGCCGGCAAAGGGCTTGCCAACCCGATCGCCACGATCCTCTCGGTGGCCATGATGCTGCGCTACAGCCTGGGCCATGCCGATCATGCCGACCGCATCGAAAAGGCCGTCACCCAGGCGCTGGACGAGGGACTCCGGACGGCTGACATCTACTCGGAAGGCACACAGAAAGTCGGAACCCAGGCGATGGGTGATGCCATCGTGCGCGCCCTGAGGAGCTAGGCGGATGACCAGAACCTTTGACGTTGCGGTCCTCGGTGCCACCGGCGCCGTTGGCGAGACCATGCTGGCGTTGCTGGCCGAACGCCGCTTTCCGGTCGGCAACGTCTACCCGCTGGCCAGTAGCCGCTCGGCCGGACAAACGATCGAGTTCATGGGTCAAGAACGGGTTGTCCAGGATGTCGCCACCTTCGATTTCAATCAGGCGCAGATTGGCCTCTTCTCAGCCGGCGCCTCTGTTTCTGAGGTCTATGGACCCATCGCGGCCCAGGCCGGCTGTGTCGTCATCGACAATACGTCCCGGTTTCGCTACGAAGCGGATATTCCGCTGGTGGTTCCGGAAGTCAATCCGCAGGCGATCGCGCTCTATCGCAACCGGGGGATCATTGCCAATCCCAACTGCTCGACCATCCAGATGCTGGTGGCCTTGAAACCGATCTACGATGCCGTCGGCATCGAGCGGATCAATGTCTGTACCTATCAGGCCGTATCCGGTACCGGCAAGAAGGCGATTGACGAACTGGCAAATCAAACCACCCTGCTGCTCAGCGGCAAACCGATTCAGCCAGAGGTCTACCCAAAGCAGATCGCCTTCAATGTCATTCCGCAAATCGATGTGTTCCTGGATAACGGCTACACCAAAGAAGAAATGAAGATGGTCTGGGAAACCCAGAAAATCATGGGGGATGACCAGATTCAGGTGAATCCGACGACCGTCAGAGTGCCGGTGTTTTATGGACACTCCGAGGCCGTTCACATTGAAACCCGTGACAAGATCACGGCCGAGGCGGCCCGTCAGTTGCTGGAAAAAGCCCCTGGCGTCTGCGTCATTGATGATCGCCAGCCCGGCGGCTACCCGACCGCAGTGACCGAGGGCGCGGGCAACGACCCCACTTATGTCGGACGCATCCGGGAGGACATCTCCCACCCCAGAGGACTGAACCTCTGGGTCGTCTCAGACAACATCCGCAAGGGGGCAGCCCTCAACAGTCTCCAGATTGCCGAAGTGCTGATCCGGGACTACCTCTAAATCCCTGACAGCGGGAATCCAGGCCGGCTCAAGGGGCCGGCCCTGCGCCTCTAAACCCCTGCTGGCGCCAGGCCTCATAAAGCACCACGGCCACCGTATTGGAAAGGTTGAGGCTGCGGCTCTCCGGTTGCATGGGTAGGTAAATCCGATCTTCGGCCGGCAAGGTGTTTAGGACCTCAGCGCCCAGCCCGCGGGTTTCCGAGCCGAACAGCAGGGCATCTCCGGGGCGATATGTCACTTCCGAATAGCCACGCTGGCCTTTGGTGGTAAACGCCAGGAGTCGCCGTGGCTTGAGTCGCTCTTGAAAACCCATGAGACTTGGATGCTCCTGGACATCGGCAAATTCGTGGTAGTCCAGGCCTGCCCGCTTCAACCGCCGGTCATCCAGCTCAAATCCCAGTGGATGAATGAGATGGAGCCGGGCGCCGGTGTTGGCACACAGCCGGATGATATTGCCGGTATTGGGGGCAATCTCCGGCTCCACCAGAACGATGTCAAACACCCGCTCAGGAAGCCGCCTTGACGGGCTTTAAGTGCCAGATATCCCGGTTGTACTCGAGAATGGTGCGGTCAGAGGAAAACTTGCCGGCCGATGCGGTATTGAGAATGCTCATGCGGGTCCAGTTATCCTGATCCTGATAAGCGTCCGCGGCATCGCGCTGGGCCTTCACATAGGCCGGGAAATCCGCCGCAGTCATCCAGGGATCCCAGGAGCCCTTGATCGAATCGATCACGGCATCAAAGATACCCGGTTCATCCGGATTGAAGAATCCGGACTCCAACAGCCCCATGACCCGGCTGAGGTCCTCATTGCCCCGGATGATCGCCAGGGGATCATAGGTGGCGCGGGCCGCCTCGACTTCCTCGGCGGTCAGGCCGAAGAGGAAGAAGTTCTCAGCGCCGACCTCTTCGCGGATTTCGATGTTGGCGCCATCGAGGGTACCAATGGTCAGGGCGCCATTGAGCATGAACTTCATGTTCCCGGTTCCGGAGGCCTCCTTGCCCGCCGTGGAAATCTGCTCGGAGAGATCGGTGCCCGGGCAGATCATTTCCATGGCCGTGACCCGATAATTCGGCAGGAACACCACCTTCAGACGATCACCCACCATCGGGTCCCGATTCACGATCCGGGCAATGTTATTGATGAGCTTGATGATGCGTTTGGCCATCTGGTAGCCGGGCGCAGCCTTGCCACCAAAAAAGACGACCCGCGGTGTCCAGTTCTGGGTATCGCCCCGCCGAATCCGGTCATAGAGGTGAATGACATGCAAGGCATTCAGCAACTGTCGCTTGTACTCATGGATGCGCTTGACCTGCGTGTCAAACAGGGCATTGGGATCGAGGGCCAGGCCGACTTCGTTGAGCACGTAGCGGGCAAACCGCTCCTTGTTGCTCGCCCTGACCTCGCGCCAGGCCTTGCGAAAAGCCGGATCTTCGGCATACGCCTTGAGTTTTTTCAGGGCCGAAAGGTCATGGGTCCAGCCATCGCCAATGGTTTTGGTAATGAGCGCCGAGAGATCCGGATTACAGCCCTGCAACCAGCGCCTCGGGGTAATGCCGTTGGTCTTGTTGTTGAACTTCTCCGGCCACATCTCCTTGAAGTCACGAAACATGCCGCGAACCAGCAGGTCCGAATGCAAGGCAGCAACGCCATTGACCGAGAAACTGCCTACGATCGCGAGGTAGGCCATGCGGACGTGCTGCTCCCACCCCTCCTCAATCAGCGACATGCGGGCCATGCGCTCGTTGTCGCCGGGCCAACGGGCGGCCACCTCTTGGAGAAAACCGGCGTTGATCTCAAAAATGATCTCCAGAAGACGGGGCAGCAATTGCCGGAACATCCGCACTGGCCATTTTTCAAGGGCTTCAGGTAAGAGGGTATGATTGGTATAGGCCATGGTCTTGCGGGTGATCGACCAGGCGTTCTGCCACTCGAGCCCATGCACATCCACCAACAGGCGCATCAATTCCGCCACCGCAATGGTCGGGTGGGTATCGTTGAGTTGAAAGACGTTCTTTTCGGCAAACTGGGTGAAATCTTCTCCGTGGACCTTGACCCACCCCCGCAGCACGTCCTGGAGACTGGCGGAAGCCAGGAAATACTGTTGTCGTAGCCTGAGTTCCTTGCCGTTTTCGCTCGTGTCATTCGGGTAAAGCACCATGGTGATGTTCTCAGCCATGTTCTTGGCCCTGACCGCTTCCGTATAGTCGCCGGCATTGAATTCGCTGAGGGCGAACTCATCGGTTGCTGCGGCGTACCACAGTCTCAGGGTATTGACCGTGCCATTTTCAAAGCCGGGTACCGGGACATCGTAGGGTACCGCCAGAACATCATGGGTGTCGCGCCAGTGAACCCGACCGTCCTCGCTGACCTCGGTACGGCCACCAAAATGAATCCGGACCGTGAGTTCGGGACGTTCGAGCTCCCAGATATTGCCATTACGGAGCCAGTGATCCGGCTCCTCCAGTTGGTATCCCTGCTCGATCAGCTGGCGAAACATGCCATATTCGTAGCGAATGCCATAGCCGGTAACCGGCAGGCTCAAGGTCGCACAACTATCAACAAAACAGGCCGCAAGCCGGCCAAGGCCACCATTGCCCAAGCCGGCATCCGGCTCGATGTCCTCCAATTCCTCCATCTCGAGTCCCAGCGACTCCAGGGCCTTGACCATCGGGCTTGAAACCCCAAGGTTGAGCATGGCATTACTCAAGGTCCTGCCCATCAGGAACTCTAATGACAGGTAGTACGCCCGCTTGCAATCCGCCTCCCGATAGGCCGAGAGGGTATTTTTCCAGCGCTCCATCAGACGATCGCGCACGGTCAAAGCCAACGCTGAATAGGTGTAATGGCAAGACTTGCAGGACGAATCCCGGCCCAAGGTCACATTGAAGTGAAGGGCAATGGCCTCCGCCAGTTCATTGGGCTTCATGCCCAGGGGGGGCACCTGTGTCAGCGCGCGGGTCGGTTCACTGCGGTTGAGGCTGCGGTTGGGCATGGAGGGTTCCTGGTTCTGGTCCACGAATCTGTAGGCACTTCCCCGCCACTGGGTCGAGGAGCGTGTCCTTCTTAACAAACGCGATGAACTTACGCGCTGAGCTTGGGAACATTATCGCATCCCTGTGCCGGGCGATTGGCACCCGTACAGGAACCAGCCCGTTCACCGAGAGTGGCTTCAAACGTCCAGATGCAGCTCTGAAATCTTGCGCGTCAGGGTATTACGGCCATAGCCCAGAAGCTTGGCGGCCTCCTGGCGTCGACCCCGCGTCGCACCGAGGGCCGTGCGAATCAGGATGCCCTCGGCGGACTCAATCGCATCCTTGGCAATGTTGATATGACCCTGACGGACCTGCTCATCGACCCAGACCCGCAAGGCCTCCTGCCAACCCTCGGGAATGGGCCCAAGCGCTCCCTCCCTCGGTGGCTGCAGCAATTCCGGGGGAAGATCGTCAAGGTGAACATCCTTACCGGCGGCCATGACCGTGATCCAGCGGCAGGTATTTTCGAGTTGTCGGACATTGCCGGGCCAGTCCAGCTGACAAAGGTAGGTTTCAACCTCAGGCAGGAGGTTCTTGGCCTCGCCCCGGATTTCATGGCTGGCCTCCTTGAGGAAATGACGCAGCAACAAGGGGATGTCCTGACGCCGCTCCCGGAGCGCCGGCAAATGAATCCGGATGACATTGAGGCGGTGGTAGAGATCCTCCCGAAATCGACCCTCGGCCACCAGCTGGTCCAGGTTCTGGTGGGTCGCCGCGATGATCCTGACATCTACCCGCACCGGCGCATGGGCTCCCACGGGAAAGAACTCACCATCGGCCAGAACGCGCAGCAAGCGGGTCTGGAGTTCCGCCGGCATGTCGCCGATCTCATCCAGAAACAGGGTGCCGCCATCGGCTTGCTCGAAGCGTCCGGCACGGCGCGCCTGAGCACCGGTGAAGGCGCCCCGCTCATGCCCGAAAAGCTCAGACTCCAGCAGATCCCTGGGTATGGCCGCCATGTTCAGGGCAATGAACGGTTGCGCGGCCCGGGGACTGTGGCGATGCAGGGCCTTGGCCACCAATTCCTTGCCCGTCCCTGATTCACCATTGATCAGCACCGTGATATGGGAGCGCGCCAGGCGCGCTATGGCCCTGAACACTTCCTGCATGCTGGGGGCGGCGCCGATGATCTCCGGCGTTGCCTCCGCGATCGGCAGGGGGTCCTTGTCCTGACGCAGGTTACGGGCCTGAACGCAGGCGCGCTGGACGCGATCCACCGCCTCATCGATATCAAAGGGCTTGGGAAGGTATTCAAACGCCCCGCCATGGAAGGCGGAAACCGCACTCTCAAGGTCAGAGTGCGCCGTCATGATGATGACAGGAAGATCCGGGTGCTGGGCCTGCAGGCGTTTGAGAAGACTGATGCCGTCGATGCCGGGCATGCGAATATCCGTAATGATGGCATCCGGCGTGTCCGAGCCGAGGTGTTCAAGCAGGCTATCTCCGCTTGAAAAGCTTTTGGTGAGGATGCCCGCTTTCTGGAGCGCCTTTTCCAGCACCCAGCGAATCGACCGGTCGTCGTCGACAATCCAGACCTCGTCTGCGTTATCCATGGCCCATCTCCAGGGGTAGATAGATTGAAAATACGGTATGCCCGGCCTCGCTGGCACATTCAATGAGGCCGCCATGCTGGTTGATCAGCGATTGCGCGATGGAAAGCCCAAGTCCTGTCCCCTCTGCCCTGCCAGTCACCATCGGATAAAAGATCTGACCCATGATTTCCGGGGGGATTCCCGGACCATCATCCTCAATCTCGATCTTGACGGCCATGCGGTTGCGCTTGTGACCGATGGTCACCTGCCGGTGTATTCGGGTCCGGATCAAAATGGTGCCCCGCTGGCCCACCGCCTGCGCGGCATTGCGGACCATGTTGAGAATGGCCTGGATCAGAAGATCGCCATCGCCATTGACCAGGGGAATACTGGGGTCATAGTCACGATCAATGAGCACCTCGGGCGGCACCTCGACCTTGACCAACTGCCGCACCCGTTCCAGCACCTTATGAATATTGATTGGCTCCATGGTCAGGGGCTTGTTGGGACCCAGCATCCGGTCGACCAGCAACTGCAGGCGGTCGGATTCGTCCATGATGATCTGGGTGTACTCCCGCAGCTCCTCATCGGGCAGTTCCCGCTCAAGGAGCTGTGCGGACCCGCGGATACCGCCCAGCGGATTCTTGATTTCATGGGCCAGGCCCCTCAGCAGCATGCGGGCAGCATTCTGCTGCGCCAGAATCTGCTCCTCCATGGAAATCCGAAGGTGCCGGTCGACCTGTTCGATCTGCACCAGCACCGACTCAGGTCGATCCTTGTCGAGGATGGGCACGATGGTGAGATTGACGGTTGCCGGCTGCGATGGCATCCCGAGGGCCAGATTGCGCTTGGTCAGGGTCTCACCGCGCTGTAGAGCCCGCTTGAAATCCGACTCAATGGTGCGATCGCACAGACCAAACATCTCGCTGGCACGAAGCCCCATCACCTGGCGGGCACTGACCTGAAACAGCATTTCACCGGCCAGGTTGATGTAGGCCAGACAGCAGTCCGGCTCGAACAGCAACACGGCATCCGTGAGGTGGTCAAGGATACGAAGACAGAGTTGAGCGGGATCGCGTGGATTCATGGTCCGATGTGTTGCAATTTGAGGGCCAGAACGGCGCGAGGCCCCAGCCAGCGGGGCTGTGGCTTACTCGAGGCGGCTCAAGAACCCTTCATTGCACCATAATGGGGCATTATGGCGTCAAAAAAAAGCCCCATCACGGGGCATCGCAGCGCACGCCAGAAGCGCCGCGTCCTAGCCCAAGACCCCTTGGCGATGGAGGGTGATGACAAGGTCTTGCCCAAACGCAATCACCGCGGCGGGATCCGGGTGACCCATTGCCTGCGCCAGATCGGAGAGGATCTGGCGCAAAGGCTCCGGATCGGATTGGGACAGACACTCGAGGAGAGCGAAGCTGATGGCGTTAAGTTCAATGAACTGCACCAGTTCCTCGCGGTCGCGATAGGCCAGAAGGTAGGTTTTGGCATCGGGTGCGGCGACCGGTTGGTGATCCGGTCCGATCCGATGCACCGGAAAGGCGTAGGCGCGAATTACCGCCAGTGATGAAAGACGGAGCACCTTGGCTTCAAGTCCGTGCTCAAACTGGGGATCCAAGGGCGGGCACTCTCCCATGCGGGTCGAGAGCGCAAGCTCTACCCATTCATGGCGAACCAGCTCGGGAAGAAAAGGGCGTTGCGCGAAGGCTGAGGGAGGTTGGCGCTCCATCCAGTCGGAAAACTCCTCGGCAATCCCCACGAACAACGGGGTACGACAGGCGTGCGTGGCGAAGAACGACTGGATCAGCGTCTGCCATTCGGCCTCTGAAAGAAGGCGTCTTAGTACCGGAAAACCAGTTTGGATAAAGCTGGCGATGTTATTGAAGAACAGGTCCCGGTAGACCTGCATCCGGGCCAGAGGCACCCCTTCAGGCGGGGCTGCGGATCGGGGGTCCCGGATGTAGGCGGCAAATGCCGCCTGCACTGCCCTGAAATCCGCCTCAGAGCCCGCCATGGCCCGCCTGAATGGATCTGATTTTCTCCACCTCTTCAGCCAGTTCGGCCAGGGGCGGTATATTGAAGTCACGCTCCAGGAGGGTCGGAAGTGGCCCAAGACGCGCATAGGTCCGATCCAGAAGATCGAAGACCCCCGCAACGACCGGGGCGCCGTGGGTGTCGATCAGAAGATCTTCGGATTCCACATAGTGGCCAGCAACGTGGAGACCAATGACCCGGTCAGCCGGCACAGCGGCCATGAAAGCGCGTGCATCGTAGCCATGGTTGATACTGTTGACGAAGATGTTATTGACATCCAGCAGGATGTGACAGTCCGCGGCATCTGCTACGCCTTGGAGAAAATCAATTTCGTCCATTTCAGCGCCGGGGGCGGCATAGGTGGACACATTCTCGATGGCCATTTTCTGGCCCAGAATGTCCTGAACCCGCTGAATCCGCTCCGCGACCACCCTTAGAGCCGCCTCAGTGAAGGGAATGGGCATCAGATCATACAGATGCCCCCCATCGCTGGAGGCGCTGAGGTGTTCACTGTAGTGCGCGATCCCATGCGCCCTGAGAAAGGCCTTAAGCTCCCGCACAAAGTCTTCATTCAGCGGTTCGGGCCCACCGAGGGACAGGGACAGACCATGGGCGAGGAAGGTCTCGCGTTCGGTGAGCTCCCGGAACTTTCGCCCCAGCCGCCCACCGATGCGCATCCAGTTTTCAGGGGCGATTTCAAAGAAGTCAAAGCGGTGAGGGTGGGGCTCAAGCAGGGCATCGACGAGCACGCGCCGAAGTCCGAGCCCGACCCCCTCAGGAGAATCCGCCATTGACCGAGGATCCCTCCCCGTTGGCTACCTTAATGGCCAGGCATCGGGGTGGGGGTCGCCGGGGTCGCATTTTGCGATCCGCCCATGCCAGGCATGCCCGCGCACTTGCCTTCCATTGCTTTGCCCTGCTGCGCTTCGCCCTTCTTGGCCTGCTCCATCATCGCGCCGCAGTTCATCTCGGGATTCTTCATTTTCATGCCGCCGCACTTGCCCTCGCCACAGACCATTTCCTTGCTCTCCTTGCCGGCTTCAGCAACGGTCACATAGCCTGATGCCAGCGACTGCATGGCGAAGGGGTTCTCGGTGGCAGCAGCCGTACCTGCAAACGTGGTCGCAACGGTTGCCAAAACGGTTGAAATTGTCTTCTTGCTCATAGACGTCTTCCTGTTGGGAGTGATTGGGAATCCGCACCAAGCATCGACCCTGGCCGGAGCTCTCGGGGCGCTATTCTCACACACTCCCCACGTCCGCGCACGATCTGCTGCGGTTTCATGGCTGAGGCCTCATCCACCCGCCCAAGGGGCGTGGCAAGCCTGGCTGGCATCGGCTATGCTCTTGTCTTATGAAGAAGCAGCGGTCCGGAGCCCTTAAAGGCTTCGCGCCCCCCAAGAACGACATTTGCTGAGGTCTCCGATGTTCTGCCGTCATTGCGGAAATGAAATGAAAGACAAGGCCGTGGTCTGCAGTAGCTGCGGGAACCCGGTCGCCGAGGGCATTGACTTTGAACCACCAACCGCCCCCCGCTGGAGCTGGTTCACGATGTTCATCACCATCGGCATCATCGCCCTTTTGCTGCTGATCGCGATCATTGCAGGGCTGTAAGTCCCCCCTAAATCTTGAAGACCGTCTCCCGATAGTAGCGAAGCTCCTCGATGGATTCGCGAATGTCGTCCAAGGCGCGGTGCTGGCCCCTCTTCTTGAACCCCTCAAGGATTTCGGGCGCCCAACGCGCCACCAGCTCCTTCACGCTCGATACATCCAGATTGCGGTAATGGAAATAGGCCTCGAGCTCTGGCATGTGGCGCGCCAGGAACCTTCGGTCCTGACAGATGCTGTTACCGCAGATGGGCGACGTGCGGGCCGGGACCCAGGCCTTGATGAATTCAAGCGTCATGGCTTCCGCCGCCGCAACGTTCAGGGAACTCTCCCTGACGCGCGTGATCAGACCCGATTGACCATGATGGCTGGTGTTCCATTCATCCATCGCCGCCAGTACGGCCTCGCTCTGGTGGACCGCAAGGCTCGGACCCTCGGCGACCACCTTGAGATCGGCATCGGTAATGAGGGTGGCAATCTCGATGATGTGGTCATTGAGCGGATCGAGTCCGGTCATTTCAAGGTCGATCCAGATCAGATGGTGGTGATTCGAATTCATAGGGCTCCGGCAAACGAAAACGTCAGACAGGGACTTCAGCGTCGGATCTGAACGTCAGGACATTGATTTACACACATAGATAACGCGCATATGAACGATTTTACGCAACTGTTTCTCATCGCCCTAGCGACCTCGTTCCTGCTGGAGTACTGGCTGGCCCGGCGTCAGGTGAGGCACGTCCTTGAACACCGGCAAGAGGTGCCTGCCGCCTTCAAGGCGACGGTCTCCAAGGAGGCACATCAGAAAGCCGCGGATTACACGGTGGACAAGAGCCGTATTGCCAATCTTGACCGATTGGTCGGTGTCGGTCTGCTACTGGCGCTGACCCTAGGGGGCGGCATCAATGTGGTTGAGGGCTGGATTCAGCCCCTCAATCTTTCGCCCCTCTTCTCAGGGGTGCTGCTGATCATGGGCGTTTTGCTGATCCTGCAACTGATTGAGCTCCCCTTGAATCTCTACCAGACCTTCGTGATTGAAACGCGCTATGGCTTCAACCGCAGCACCGTGACCCAGTTCATCAAGGACCTGATGTTGCAGACCGTGCTCAGCCTTGTGATCGGTGGTCCTTTGCTGGCGGTCATCCTCTGGGTCATGAATTCTTCAGGTCCCCTGTGGTGGCTCATTGCCTGGGCGATTTTGATGAGCTTTTCGATTTTCATGAGCTGGGCTTATCCGACGGTCATTGCGCCCCTTTTCAATCGCTTTACCCCCTTGCCCGATCAGGACCTCAAGGCGCGGATCGAGGCCTTGCTGGACCGCTCCGGTTTTCAGAGCAAAGGCATCTTCGTGATGGACGGTTCCAAGCGCTCGGGACATGGCAACGCCTACTTCACCGGCATCGGCGACAGCAAGCGGATCGTTTTTTTCGACACCCTCGTGGACTCCCTTGAACATGACGAACTGGAGGCCGTTCTGGCGCACGAACTGGGTCATTTCAGATGCCGGCATGTGATCAAAATGCTGATCACCAGCAGCCTCATGAGCCTCATTGGCTTTGCCCTTCTGGGCTGGTTAAGCCAGGAGCCCTGGTTCTTCGAAGGCCTTGGCGTCAGCGGCAGATCCATGGCCTCGGCGCTGCTGCTGTTCATGCTGATCATGCCGGTGTTCACGGTGTTTCTGAAACCGGTGATGGCCTATTTCCAGCGCCGCTTCGAATTTGAAGCTGACGATTTTGCTTCCGCCCAGACGAAGGCCCAGTATCTGGTCAGCGCACTGGTCAAGCTCTATCGCGAGAATGCCAGCACCCTGACCCCGGACCCCCTTTACGCCGCCTTTCACTACAGCCACCCACCAGCGGCCATCCGGATCGACAATCTCCTGAAAAACGAAGGGCATTGAAGACCCCCCCAACACGCCGTGAGTCATAAGGACGCCGCGGGAGGCCATTCGCCGCCGGCACCCGGCCTGGTGCTCAGCCATCTGGGTCAAGGTCTTCTGATCGAAGCCGAGGACGGCGAGGTATGGCTCTGCCACACCCGCCGGCAGTTGGGCGCAGTGGCGGCGGGTGACCGGGTCGAGTGGTGCGCGGTTGCCCCGGGCCAGGGGCGGGTCGAGCGGGTAATGCCCCGCAAGAGCGCCCTGACCCGTCCGGCACATGGGGGCCGGGTACGGGTGGTCGCCGCCAACCTCGATCAGCTCGTCATCATCGTGGCGCCGGAGCCGGAACCCGACTGGCTGCTGGTCGATCAGTACCTGGCCGCTTCGGAACACCGGGGGCTCGGTGTCATGATCGTAGTCAACAAGATCGACCAGGGAAAAACGCTGGCTTTTGAGGCTACGCTGGCGGGCTATGAAGCCATCGGCTACCCGAACGTCAAGGTGAGCGCCCGCTCGGGAGATGGCCTTGAGGGCCTTCGTCAGGCGCTGGAAGGGAAATCCAGCCTGCTGTCCGGACAGTCCGGTGTCGGCAAATCCTCCCTCACCAATGCCCTTCTCCCCGGCAAAAATGTCAGGACCAGGGAGCTTTCAGAAAAAGCCCAGCTGGGCCGCCACACCACGACGGCCGCCATGCTCTATCACCTGCCGAGCGGCGGCGACCTGATTGATAGTCCGGGGGTTGCCGTCTTTGGCCTTGCCGAGATGGATCTTCACGACCTGGCCTGGGGTTTCAGGGAGTTTCGCCCGCACCTCGCCGATTGCCAGTTCAATGACTGCCGGCACCTTGGGGACCTGGGATGCGCCATCCAGCGGGAGATTGATCGTGGGACGATTCTTCCGGAACGCTACCAGCGCTTTGTCAAGCTCCTCGGGAAGATGCACCTTGGCTGAAGCCAAGATGCACCGGATCGGTCTTAACCCTGCTGCAGGAGAGAGCGAAGGTCGATGGTCGCGGCGTTGGCCCGAGCGATATAGTTGGCCAGCGTCAGAGAGTAATTGGCAAATAGGCCAAAGCCACTGCCGTTGAGAATGACCGGGCTGAGATGGGACTCCTGCCCATTTTCTAGTTCTCGCACAATCTGCTGAAGGGAGACCAAGGCGGTCTTGTTACCGAGAATATCCCTGAAATCGAACTCGATGGCCTTGAGCACCAGCATGGCCGCCCAGGTATACCCTCGGGCCTCGAAGAATCGGTCGTCCAGCTTCAACCAGGGGGTCCTTCCGAGTTCGGAATGGCGCTCGCCCCCGGCCTCACCCTCAGGTAAACGATCTGCGGTGCTGGCACTCAGCCGGTTGGAGTAGTCACCCAGACGCTTTTCGAGCACTTCGAGGTACTGCCTCAGGTTGTCGGCACGGGCATAGAAGTTGGCATCGCGCTTGCGCAGACGCTCACGATAGGCCACCAGGGATTCAATTCCCTTTTCATACTCGGATTCCGACGACGGCAACTGCCAGGACCGATAGTCGAAATACAGGAAGGGTTCGCCTTTAGAAAGATCCGGGTCCTCCTGCGACTGGGTCTGTGAGCGGGCAATGTTGTTACGCAGGGCCGTCGTCGCATCGCGCAGGGCAATGAGGGCACCCAACTCCCAATTGGGGATGTTGTCGAGAAGCACGCTGGGCGGGAATACGTCGTTCATCAGGAAACCGCCGGGTTTATGCAGCAGGGTCTCGGCAATTTCGATCAGGGTCGTCGCGTAGGTATAACCCAAGGGCAATTCCTTGGGATTCTCGACATTGGCGGCCTTGGCCGCCTCCTCCACCACATCAAACGGCTTGGGTTCGCGGCTCCAGTACCAGGCAATCGCAAACATGATCAGCAGAACCCCAAGAAGGCCACTACCCAGACGCTTCAGCTGGGGCCGCTCCGACAAGCCGCGCGATTTTGCCGCTTTCTTCCTGCCTCGCTTGGGGGCCTCCGCTTCAGCTTGAAGGTCGATCTCGTTCTGATCTTCGTCGGACATCTTTAAAAAATCGGTTCTGGTTCAGAGGGATGAGGATCAGTATACAACAAGCGGCCAGAGCGCCCTTCAGCCCCGGACCGGCCCACCCTTGCGGCGGGCCCTTGGATGACTGGCGTCGTAGACCTTGGCGAGGTGCTGGAAGTCCAGATGGGTGTAGACCTGCGTCGTGCTCAGATTTTGATGGCCTAAAAGCTCCTGAACGGCCCGAAGGTCGCCACTGGATTCGAGCAGATGGCTGGCAAAGGAATGGCGAAGACGGTGGGGATGCAAGCGTTCGGGGCTGCCGAGGCGTTGCTGCCAGCGGGACAGGCGCATCTGCACCGTGCGGTTGGCAATCCGCTGCCCCAGACGGCTTAAGAACACCGCATCCTCCGTGGCCTGGCACCAGCCCTCGCGGAGCCTGTACCAGTCCTCAAGCGCCTGAAGGGCGCAGCGACCGATGGGAACCAGCCGGGTTTTCTGCCCCTTGCCCCGTTGAACCCGGATCCAGCCCGCCCGGAGATCCACATCCACCCGGTCCAGCTGCACCAGTTCGGAAAGCCGCAAGCCCGAGGAGTAGAAGAGCTCCCACATAGCCCTGTCGCGAACTTCAAGGTCATCCTCGGCGTCCTGATCAAGGAGCCCTTTCATGGCATCGACATCGATCGGCTTGGGCAGGGTCTTGGGGGCCTTGGGCGCACGAACCCCTAGGGCCGGATTCTGATCGAGAATTCCGTCCCGGATAAGGGCATCAAAAAAACCGCGAAGCGCAGAAAGGCTGCGTTGCAGGCTCCGGCTGCCAAGGCCAGCGCGGTGTCGTAATGCAAGGTGCTCCCGAAGCCCGCGGATGCCGAGATCCCGGAACGAAGCGATTCCACGGGCATCGCAATAGGCCACTAGCCCTTCAAGATCGCGCTGATAGGCCTTGAGGGTGTGCGGGGACAGCTGCTGCTGCACCCGCAGCTGCTCCAGGTAGGCAAACCGCTGGCGATCTGCCTCAGGCTGCATGCCTCAGGGTACCGGATTGAGAAGGACTGCCAAGCGGGCCGCGAGGGTCTCGCCGAGCTGCCGGAGAAACTCAAAACCCATGTCACGCCGGAAGCGTTCGCCATCACGGCTGCCGATCGCAAACACGCCCTTGAGACCGGCATGATCCAGTCTGACCACGATCAGGGAGGCGACTTCGATGGCATTTTCGCCAAACAGGAATGCCAGCGGCTCTGGCTCCAGAGGTCCACACAAGGGTGTTTCCCTCTCGATCACCCGTTGGCACCAAGGTCGCTGGGCATGTGTCTGATCTACAAACAAGCCCTGAACCGGGGTATCCACGGCCGGATCCAGAATACGGACAGCGACGAAATCGGCCTGAAAAAACTGGTGCAGCCCCCAATCGAGGCTACCCAGTACATCCTCGAGGCTTCTGGCATCGATCAGGGTCAGGGTCAGCTGATGCACCCGCTGGTGGAGGGCATCATTGTCACGGGCGATCTGTACCAGCTCCTCGAGCTGTCGGGTCATGCGCTGATTGCGCTCCCGCAGGAGATCCAGCTGACGCGCCACCAGCGACACGGCATCGCCGCTGGGATGCGGGACACTCAGGGTCTCAAGGAGGTCCAGATGCGTCTCGAAAAAATCCGGGTGCTCCCGAAGATAGTCTGCGACCTCGTGCGCCCCAAGGGACTCCGATTGTTCTTTCAGCTTCAAAGTGCGATGTCCCCCTCAAAAACCGTAACGGCCGGCCCCCGCATGAAGACCGGAGATCCCCTGCCCGCCCATTCTATGTCGAGCCGTCCGCCGGGCAAATCCACACGCACGGGGCTCTCCAGCAGACCCTGTTCGATCCCGACCACCGCCGCCGCGCAGGCACCGCTGCCGCAGGCCAGCGTCTCTCCCGAACCCCGTTCGAAGACCCGCAGGCGCACCTGATGGCGGTTCAAGACGGCCATGAAGCCGACGTTCACCCGCTCCGGAAACTGGGGGTGGGATTCAAGCCAGGGACCCAGCCGCTCCACTTCGGCGGTCTCGATGTCATCCACCTGAATGACCGCATGCGGGTTCCCCATCGACACTGCACCGAAGGCCACTGATTCGGCGCCAAGGCGCAGGGTATAGCGCAGGGCTTCAGGTTCCTCCAGCAGGGGGATCTCCCCGGGCGCATGACGGGGTACGCCCATGTTGACCATGACCCCCTCATCATCGACCAGCTTGAGCACCAGGCGTCCTGCATCGGTATCCACCTGGATTTCATCCTTATCGGTCAGCCCTTTGTCCCGCACGAAGCGGGCGAAGCAGCGGGCGCCATTGCCGCATTGGGCCACTTCACTGCCGTCGGCATTAAAGATGCGATACCGGAAATCGGCATGTGAGTGCTCGGCAGACTCCACCAGGAGCACTTGATCGCAACCGACCCCGAAGTGGCGGTCCGCCAGCGAGCGGATTTTCTCTGGCGTCAAAAAGACCGTCTGACGCACCCCGTCAATCACCACGAAATCATTCCCAAGCCCTTGCATCTTGGTAAATTGCAATCGTGGCGGTGCGCTGCCGCCTTGATCCTGTGCCATGCTCCGGCTAGGCCTCAAGCGTTTTTTCATGTCGGTAAAGGTCCTCGAGCGATTCCCGGGCTCTCACCAGTTGGTCTCGCCCTCCATCCACCATCACCTCTGCCGCCCGGGGCCGCGAGTTGTAGTTGGAACTCATGGCAAAGCCGTAGGCTCCGGATGAACGCACTGCCAGTAAATCCCCTTCCTGAATCGCAAGGTGGCGGTCCTTGCCGAGAAAATCACCGGTTTCGCAAACCGGCCCCACGACGTCAAAGGCAGCCGCTTCAAGACCCTTCCGCGGTTCGACGGGAACGATCGACTGGTAGGCCTGGTACAGAGAGGGACGGATGAGATCGTTCATGGCCGCATCGACTACGGCAAAGCGCTTGCTGCGATTGGATTTGAGGTATTCGACGCGCGTCAGGAGTACCCCGGCATTGCCGACAATGGCCCGACCCGGTTCGGTGAGGATCTCAAGATCACGTCCCTTCATCCGCTCAAGTATCTGCCGTGCATAATCTGAAGGCTCGGGCGGCGACTCTTCATGGTAACGAATCCCGAGCCCCCCACCGATATCCAGGTGATGCAGCCGGATGCCCTCGGACTGGAGCCGATCCACCAGTACCAAAATCCGGTCCAGTGCATCGATGAAGGGCGCGACACTGGTCAGTTGCGAGCCGATATGGCAATCGATACCAATGACCTCAAGGTGGGGGAGCGTGTGGGCCCTGCCGTATTCATCCATGGCGGCCTCGACTTCAATGCCGAATTTGTTCTCCTTCAGCCCGGTCGAGATATAGGGATGCGTGCCGGCATCCACATCCGGATTTACGCGGAGGGAAACCGGCGCCTTGATACCCATCTGGCCAGCTACCCGATTCAATCGATCGAGCTCTGAGGCCACCTCGACGTTGAAGCAGCGGATTCCCACCTCGAGCGCCCGGCGGATTTCATCTTCACGCTTCCCAACGCCCGAGAAGACGATCTTCGAAGGATCACCACCGGCTCGAAGGACCCGCTCCAGCTCGCCAACCGAGACAATATCGAACCCCGATCCCAGTCGTGCGAGGACATTGAGCACGGCGAGGTTGGAGTTGGCCTTGACGGCATAGCAGATCAGGTGAGGATGCCCCGTGAACGCATCATCAAATGCCCGCCAGTGCCGCTCCAGGGTGGCCCGCGAGTACACATAGACCGGCGTACCGTAGCGCGCGGCGATTTGGGAGAGGGGCACGTCTTCGGCGAACAGCGAATCGCCCCGATAGGAAAAATGATCCATACGATTAATTGGGAGCTGAGGGCTCGAGATCCGGCGTCTTCTGATCGGGCGAGACCCAACGCTTGGCCGGGTTGGGGGTCGACCCCTCCTCATAGGGCTTGGGCTGCCCGTTCGAAGGCGGGGGACTTTGAGCCGGTGCCGCGGCCTTGGGTTTTGAAACCGCCTCGGGGACCTTGGATGGGGACTTGAGCGTTTCCTCCGCCTGCTTTTTGGCCTCAAGGGCATCTCGCCGCTGCTGGGCCTTGACCGCACCCATTTGCGAGCGGGGCTCGTGACCTTCCATATAGAGGTTGCCTTTCTGCCCACAACCCGAAAGGGACGCCAACGGCGGCAGCAGAATCAACAGCAAGGCGGGGTGGCGCATCATCAAGACCGTTTGGAAACAATCCGTAGTTTAAGCCAATCGGCGATCCCCCGCTAATCGGCGCGCGAAGGAGCCGACCTCAGGACTCCCCCGATGAGGGGGGTCAAGGCGGGCATCAGGCAATGCTAGAATCCCCACATTTTAAGGATCGGGCGATCCTGGCTAAGTCTTCAAGGGCGATGCCTCACGACCCGGCATGCCGTTCACCCTCCCCATGAGGAATTCCACCCGTGTTTGATCTCATAGCCTCCGGCGGCTGGATGATGGTGCCGATTCTGATCTGCTCCATTATCGCCATGGCGATCGTCTTCGAGCGCATCTGGTCTCTCAGGACCTCCAGTGTCATGCCGCCGGACCTGATCACCGAGGTCGTCAAGCGCGCGCGTCAGAACAAGATCGACAACGTTTACCTTCGCCAACTCAAGGTCGGATCCCCCCTTGGGGCCATCGTGGCCGCTGCACTGACCAGTCAGCATCTTGACCACAAGGGCATTCAGGATCAGGTTGAATTAGCGGGCCGACAAGTGGTCCATGAACTGGAGCGCTACCTGAACACCCTCGGCACCATCGCTTCGATTTCGCCTTACATGGGGCTTCTCGGGAGCGTGTTGGGCATGATGAAAGTCTTTGCCACCTTCTCCGCCGCCGGCAACCCCGCCAATAACCCCTCGGTTCTGGCTGGTGGCATCTCCGAAATCCTGGTGGCAACGGCCGCAGGACTGGCCGTTGCCATTCCCAGCCTGATTTTCTATCGCTACTTCCAGGGGCGGGTCGCCGAACTGACGGTCCGCATGGAAGAGGAAGCGGTCCAGTTGATGGATCACCTCAACAAGCCGCCGACCGGCAGCCCGCCCTCGCCATGAATTTCAGACCACAGCGCCGGGACGAGCCGGAACTCAATCTGATTCCGATGATTGACGTCCTGATCGTGCTGCTGATTTTCATGGTCTTGACGACCACCTTCCAGCAGCAAGCCAGCCTTGAAATCAGCCTACCGGACTCCTCGAGCGCCTCGCCCCGGACGGCGGGCGGAGACACCGCCATCGTCCTTCATATCAGCCGCAGCGGTGAGGTCTCGGTGTTTGACCAACCGCTCGGGCGCAACGCCATGGACCGGCTGCGCTCGGCCATCAAGCTGGCTGCAGGAGATCAAGCCGATCCGTTGATCGTGATCGATGCGGATCGTGAGGCCACCCACCAGGCAGTGATCGAAGTCATGGATGTGATCAGTCAGCTCGGCTTCACCCGCGTCGAGTTTGGTGCCCTCAAGCGCCGCGACGAATGAAAATCCGCGACCGGGTCGGATCCTGGCTGGAGCAGCTCTGGTACGATCACGAACGCACGCCACCGGCGCCGCTGATCCTGCTGGAAACCCTCTTCAAGGCGATCGTGCGGCACCGCCAAAAACGCGTTGAGCGGGGACATGCCCCGGCCCAGCGCCTCCCTGTGCCGGTTATCGTGGTCGGCAATCTCAGCGTGGGCGGCACGGGCAAAACGCCTTTCACGGTCTGGCTTGCGCGGCTTCTGGTGGCGCATGGCTGGCGGCCGGGCATCATCACGCGCGGCTATGGGGGCCATCAGGGCCCTGCACCGATCCGGATTCTGGACGATACCCCGTATGCTGTTGCAGGCGATGAGGCCCTGTTACTGGCGACCCGGACCCAGCGACCGGTTGCGGTCTGCCGACAACGGGTGGCAGCGGCCCGACTGCTGCTTGACACCACGGACGTCAACATCCTCCTGGCCGATGATGGCTTGCAGCATTACGCCCTGGGGCGTGACCTTGAAATTGCCCTCATCGATGGTACCCGAGGCCTGGGCAATGGCCATTGCCTCCCGGCAGGCCCCCTGAGGGAGCCGCCGGAGCGACTCAAACGCGTTGACTGGCTAGTCTATACTGGTGAGGCGCCAGAAGGCGAAATTCGGATGCACCTGAAAGGCGATCTGGCAGTGGCCCTCGATGCGTCAGGAACCACCCGGCCGCTGGGCGATTTCAAGGGGCGGAGCGTTCGGGCGGTGGCCGGAATCGGCAACCCGGACCGTTTTTTCACTCACCTCCGGCGGCATGGCCTTGACATCATCGAAGCCCCGTTTCCCGATCATCACCCCTTCACCCGGAACGATCTTGACGTCCGCCCCGATGAAATCCTCCTGATGACCGAAAAAGACGCCATGCGCTGTCGCTCGCTGACGCTGGTCAATGCCTATTATGTTCCGGTCGATGCCGAACTCCCCGACGTCTTTTCCAACGCACTGGTTCAACAACTGAAACACCTTAACCATGGACAACAAACTGCTTGAAATTCTGGTATGCCCCCTGTGCAAGGGGGATCTCGACTACCTGAGGGAGGCCCAGGAACTGATCTGCAGGGCCGATCGCCTGGCTTTCCCGATTCGAGATGGCATCCCGGTCATGCTGGAAGGAGAAGCCCGTCGCATCAGCCTTGAGGAATACGACGCCCTGCCGAAAAAAACCAAACTCGTCGACTGACCGTGCAGCCATTCAAGATCGTCATTCCCGCCCGGCATGGATCCACCCGGCTACCGGGAAAACCGCTGCTGAACCTGGCCGGTCGCCCGATGATCGTGCATGTATGCGAGCGGGCGCTGGAAGCCGGCGGTGAGGTCTTTGTGGCAACCGATGACCTTCGGATTCAGGAGGCGGTCAAGGGGCTTGAGGTAACGGCCGTCATGACCCGTGAGGATCATGCCAGCGGCTCTGAGCGGATTACCGAAGTCGCCGACCAGCTGGGTTGGTCCGATGACACCCTGATCGTCAATCTGCAAGGCGATGAACCGCTGATGGATCCTCGTCTGATCCAGCAACTCGCAGAAGCGCTGGGGCCCTCTGAATCCGCAAGGACTGCGACCCTCGCCGCACGGATCCAAGAGCGTCAGGAAATCTTTGACCCCAATGCGGTGAAGGTGGTGATCGACGGCAACGGTCATGCCCTCTACTTCAGCCGAGCCCCGATCCCCTGGGACAGAGCGTCTTTCTCGACCGAGGGCGCCGTGCTAAAACCGGAACAGGTCTGGTACCGACACATCGGCATCTACGCCTATAGCACCGGTTTTCTGCGAGACTACATTCGCTGGCCGACATCCCCGCTGGAGACGGTGGAATCGCTTGAGCAACTGAGAATTCTTTATCAGGGGGAAAAAATCAGGGTGGTCCCGGTCGACTCAGCGCCTCAGGCTGGGGTCGATACCGCCGCGGATCTTGCACGGGTTGACTTGCTGCTTCGATCACGCTGAACACCTGGCCGAAAAAACTCATTCCGGATGGCCGACCCAGCCCTGCTTCAAGAGGCTCAGAAGGTCATCCACATCCATACGGGCGCTCAGATCGCCCCCCTCCAAAAGACTCTCGGCCAACTCGCGTTTAGCGTGGTGGAGCCTCACAATCTGCTCCTCGATCGTCCCCTCGACAATCAGCCGATAGACCGTGACGGGCTGCCGCTGGCCCATGCGATGGGCTCTGGATGAAGCCTGATCCTCAACCGCCGGATTCCACCAGGGATCAAGGTGAATCACATAATCCGCCGCGGTCAGATTAATTCCCGAGCCACCTGCCTTCAGGCTGATCAGAAAGACGTCGCCCTTGCCGGCTTGAAAGGCCTCAATGGACTGCTTTCTGGCCTTTTGAGGGGTTGAACCGTCCAGATATTGATAGGAGATACCCCTTTGGCTCAGAGTGGCTCGTACCAGCGCCAGATGGTCCACGAACTGACTGAAAATTAAGACTTTGTGTTGATTTTCCAGGAGCTCATCCAGCGTATCGGACAGCAGCGCCAGCTTGGCACTCGGAAGATTTAATTCGGGGGCAACGAGGTTAGGATTGCAGCAAGCGCGCCTCAGCTCAGTCAACGCCGATAACAAATGGAAGCGATAATCCTCACCGCTGTGCCGCAACCGTTCCAATTGCGCAACCAGCCGCAGGCGCAATGCCTCATAAAAGGCAGCTTCACTCGAGCCCAGGCGAACCTTCAGTTCGATCTCAGTACATGCCGGCAACTCTGTCAGAACCTGTGACTTGGTTCTTCGGAGGATAAATGGCTGGATCAGCGTCTTGAGATACTGACGAACCGGACTCTGGGGATCGAGCGTCAGTGGTTCGATGAAACGCTTGGAAAACACCTTCTGCGATCCCAAAAGCCCCGGATTAATGAACCGAAACAGGCCCCACAGATCCCCCAAATGATTCTCAATCGGTGTACCCGTCAAAATCAGGCGAAACTCACCGCTGAGGCTCATGAGGGCCCGAGATCGCCGCGTTGCCGCGTTTTTGAAGGCTTGGGCTTCATCCACCACGATGGTTGAAAACTTCACCCCCGAGAGGAGCTCCGCGGCGGCCTCCTGCTGCAGAAGGCCATGACTCACAACCAATACATCATGAGGGCCAAGCCCCATGATCTGCTTGCTCCGATCAACGCCGAGCGCTGCAACCTGAAGATCGGGCGCAAACCGCTCTAGCTCTGTATGCCAATTGGAGACCACGGAGGTCGGGGCAATGATGAGCGTGGGTCCACGCGTGGCCCGAGCCAAAACAAGGGCGATGGACTGAATGGTTTTGCCAAGGCCCATGTCATCGGCCAAACACGCACCGACGCCCCACTCGGCTAGGCGGGAGAGCCAGACATACCCCGCTCGCTGGTAATCACGGAGGGGCACGGTGAGACCAGGCGGGATCTTTGGGTCAAGACACTGACTGGTCTCCATTCGCTCTATGCGCTGCTTCACGCCATCATCCAGCTCAATCTGATCAAATTCCCGGGACATCGAGCTGATCCGGACAAGTGCCAGTGGATGCAGCCTTCGCTCACCATTGAGCTGCGGTTCGGTCAAGATGTTGAGCTCATCCAACCGTTCCCGGAATTCCCGGGTCAACGCCAATAGACGACCGTCATCAAGCTTTATGAAACGCCCATCCTGTTGTTTCACCAGATCCAGAAGCACCTGCATCTGGATGATGTCGCCCGAGTCGAGCCGCAATTCACCGCTGATGGCAAACCAATCTCTCTGCTTGAAAACCTGCATCCTGAAGTTTTTTTGAGACGCGCTGTGTGTCTCCTGAAGCGTCTCGCCCTTGGGCCATTCCAAAACCACCATGTCCGAGGTCAAGTGCCTGAGCTCCAGCAAAACCTCAAGACAGGTGGGAAAGTCCTCAATGGCACATCCCTCCTCAAGAACCGCTTGGTGAAGCACCCTGAATTGAGGACGGGTGTTGATCAACCGGGTGGCACAGTCCCATTCCCGTTGTGGATTCCGAAGTACCTGTCTGATTTTTCCCTCGACCAAGCCGGTCAGGGTGCGAGGTCCGGAGCTCAATCGCAGAAAGGGCCCGCTCATTCCAAGAGGACGAACACCCAAACAGAAATTCAGACCGAAGGCGGTCGGAATCAGCCGTAAATGCGGGATCGCATCGGCCTCAAGGTGGGGAACTCCCTCAAGGGGCAGGGTTTCAAGCTCCGAGTGAATCTGCAATCGGTTGAAGTAGGGCTGGATCGCTCCAAGGACCTGATCCAAAACTTCAAGAGGCGCCTCGAACCCAGAACCAATGCTCCTTCTCAATTTCAGATGTTCCGGCTTGAGGGGAACCCAGCGAAGGATCCCGTCCGCCTGCAGCTCCACATAAATGACTTGATAGTCATTCAAATGCGGCCACATCTCCAAACGAAAGCGATCGCCATTGACCCGCTGAATCCGGAGTTCAGGGAGGCTCACGCGCAGCTCGACATGCAGCTCGGTCCGGTTGTCTTTCTGCCAGTAAATAGCAGGGTGGCCGGACAACAACAAAAGCCCGCTCTCCGTGAGGTAGTAGCCGCCCATCAACGGGTCATAGCTGATGTGCTCAATAACCTGCCGATCCTGTTCGGTTAGATAGCCCGGTTGCATGAGGGGGTCGCACAGCAAGTTAAGGGGCAGGAGCATCCCCTTCTGCCATCCCCTGTTGCCCTTGCGTTGATCCCGGGCCTCCACCCGATAGCCTCGTCCATTCACTTCCAAACCCAAAACCCATGCCAACCGACCCGGGGCATCCTGAAGACCCGCCTCCAGCCAGGGTAGCGACGGATCAGGAGCCCTCAGATGTTTCAAGGCTTTTTGCCATGGCTCTTCAATCTGGGTGTGGTCGCTCAACAAGGTCCAGCCTGTAGATCGACGAAACGCCTCGAGTTTCTCTTTGTCTTGCTTGGAAACGGGCTGCGAGAGGCGCATTTCAAAAGCGATCGTTTCCGCTACCGCCCAGGATTGACCCCAAGAATCAAAGAGCTCCCGCCAGCACCTCAGTCGATCCCGGAAGCTCATGGGGAAAATGGCATTGACATCCTGTCGGGCCAATACGATCAAGCCCAACAGGGAGCCCCAGAAGATTTGATCTGGCCGTGGAAAATAAAAGAGTAGCCACCCCTGAAACACGAGGGGATCTTCAAGGCCGCGGATCATGCCATGGGTTTTTGACAACACCTCAAAGGCAGGCGCCTGGCGCAGTTGGGCGGGCAGAAGCGTCTCCGCGCGCTGAAGATCCTGAGGCTGATTTCGAAGCAACAAGGCCAAAATATGCCAAAGACCCAGAACTCCCGGAGGGTAACCCTTCTTGTCTGAGACCTTTTTTTGATGAGCCGACAGGGATTTTTCAAACCAGGAGATGCCAAAATCTTCCGCATTATGCAAAAGTGCAAGTACACCCCGAACACTCAGCACCGTGGGGTGGTCCTGATCAAAGTGTTGAAGCAAATCAAGCGCCCTGCCCTCTGAACCGATCATCACTGCGCTGAGGGCTAACTCCTCAGGAACATGACCGCAACGTTGGCCCATCTCGATCAGCTTTTCGATCTCACCGGAACCAAATTGCTGAAGAATCAGGAGGTGTTGAACAACCATGCTGAGCACTCGACGCTGAATCGTGTGCGAAAGCGAGGCCATCCAGTCCAGATCCAATGGATTGATAACCGCATGAAACACCTCACTTGGAAGCGTCCTGAAGTCGTGCCAGTCGCTGCCCCAGTAGCCTCCTTTTTTCGCTTCATATCGCGCGTAGCAATGGTCTACCGCCTGAAAATCACCCCGATAAAGCCCTATTCGAACCTCGCGACTCAGCTGCCTTGCCGAGACGAAATCGTGCTCCTCAGGAGACGCGCCGGCGGCACCCGTCCATGGGGCCTCGAGGGGCCAGGCCGTTCGGGCCTGAAAAATTCTTTTTTCCAACTGCACGGAATTTTTGGAGAGGCGGCGCATGATCGGATTGATCAGTTCGGGATGGCACTCATAGACCATCCCATCGCCATGCTTCTGGAAGCCAAGCAGCAACCCTTTCTTCAAGAGTCCCTTGAAGTCGGGCTGTCTGGAAGCAGGAACCGACTGAACCTGCCTCAACCTTCCCGCATTGAGGCCGGCCACGTTAGTGGCCAGAATTTCAATGAGTTCCTGATGCCTTGAATCCAGCTCAAGGTAACTCTGAAAACGGTGTTCCGGGCTGAGATCAGGGGTTGACGCCATAGATTCCGAAAGCGGTTAATCAAGGATCCTGGGTGGCTTGATGAACACCCGCAATCAGCGCCCTTCCCATCTGCTCAATTTCCTCGGGCGTGATGACATAGGGCGGCATGAAATAAATGACATTGCCCAGAGGCCTTAGGATGACCCCACGGGCAAGGGCCTCCCGGTAAACGCGGTGACCGATCCGAAGCGCCGGTGCGAAGGGCTCCAAGGTCTTGGGATTCTTGAACAATTCGATGGCGAGGATCATGCCCTGCTGGCGGATATCCGCCACATGGGGATGGCCTTCAAGGGGCGCCACCGCCTCTGCCATCAAGGCGGCCTTGGCCTGATTTTCAAGAAGCACCGGGCTCTGATCAAACAGGCCAAGACTGGCAAGACCCACCCGGCATGCCAGCGCATTGCCGGTGTAGCTGTGGGAATGGAGGAAGGCTTTTGCGCTCCCGTAGTCATCAAAGAAGGCATCGTAAATCGGCCGGGTGGTCAGGGTCGCCGCCAGGGGCATGTAGCCCCCGGTCAGCCCCTTGGACAGACAGAGAAAATCCGGGGTGATGTTCGCCTGTTCCGAGGCGAAAAGCGTCCCGGTCCGACCAAAGCCCACCGCGATTTCATCGGCTATCAAGTGTACCTGATAGCGCTCACACGCCGCCTTCAAAAGGGAAAGGTAAACCGGGTGATACATGCGCATGCCACCCGCGCACTGGACCAGAGGCTCGACGATGACGGCCGCGGTGGTCTCGCCATGCCGCTCCAGCAAGGCCTCCATCGCCTTGAAGGCTTCGCGCGCATGGGCCTCTGCCGTCACCCCGGGCGCTCGGGGAAAATGGGCTGGACTTTCAGCCCGAAGGCATTTCATCAGGAGGGGGCCATAGGTCTCCCGATAGAGCGCCACATCACCCACGGCCAGGGCGCCAAGGGTCTCGCCGTGATAGCTGTTCTCAAGGGTAATGAACCCCGTCTTTTGGGGCCGCCCCTGATTGCACCAGGCGTGGTAGCTCATCTTGAGAGCCACCTCGACCGCCGAGGAGCCGTTGTCCGAATAGAAACAGTGATTCAATCCCTCAGGGCTGACGCGCACCAGCGCCTCAGCGAGCTCGATGGCCGGTGCGTGGGTGAAGCCGGCAAGCAGCACATGCTCAAGTGCATCCACCTGATCCTTGAGCGCCTGGTTGATGACCGGGTGAGAATGACCGAACAGGTTGACCCACCAGGAGCTGATGGCATCGATATAACGCTTGCCCTCATAGTCTTCGAGCCAAACGCCCTTCCCCGAGCGGATCGGAATGGGCGGCCAGAGGGCATGGTCCTTCATCTGCGTACAGGGATGCCAGAGGACCTTGAGGTCGCGCTCGGCCCAGTGGGCATTGACGTCTTCAGCCATCCCGTTCGATCCTGAAACCGACGCGATCACCGGTGGGCGGCTCATCACGCAAAAGGACCTCATCCACACGCCCGCCTGCCGGCCCCTGACGACACCAGGCGATAAACGCCTCAATCGCCTCAAGAGGGCCCTCGGCCCACACTTCAACCCGGCCATCGCTGAGGTTTCTGACCCAGCCAGAGAGCGCCAGGCCTTCGGCTTGCGCCTGACACCGCACCCTGAAGAAAACCCCTTGCACCCGGCCCGAGATCAAGAGATGAACCCGTCTTCGCTGACTCATGGTGGTCCCTTGCGAATGTCGAAGGCCACATGAATCCTCGGGTTACGCTCGAAGTCACGTGGCAGGGTGTCCCGGCTGATGTCCTTGATCCAGAGACCTTCAAGGGCGCCCTGATCCAGCTTGAACTTGCGGAGATTGGTCGAAAAGATCAGGGTACCTGCTGGACTGAGCAGGGCCATGGCATCACGGATCAAGTGAACATGATCGCGCTGGATATCGAGGGTCGAGCGCATCCGTTTGGACGTTGAAAAGGTGGGCGGGTCCATGAAAATCAGGTCGAACTGTTGACCCTCGGCGACGGCCGCCGTCAGCCACTCCAGGCAGTCGGCTTGAATCAATCGATGCCGTTCGCCTAAAAACCCGTTGACCGCCAGATTCTTCTCGGCCCACTCAAGGTAAGTCCTTGAGAGGTCAACCGTGGTCGTGGAATTGGCCCGACCCGCCGCTGCATAGACGGTAGCAGAGCCGGTGTAGGCGAAGAGATTGAGAAACCGGGTGCCTTTGGCCATGGCGCGAATACGATCGCGGATCATGCGGTGATCGAGGAACAGGCCCGTGTCGAGATAGTCCTCGAAATTCACTCTGAATTTGAGGTCGCCCTCCCGAACCAGCTGAAACTGACCTTTCTCCGATTGTTTTTCATACTGCGCCAGGCCCTTCTGTCGGCGTCGCACTTTCAGATAGAGGGCTTCCTGAGGCAGTTCCAGAACTACTGGAATGGCCGCCAGCGCCTCGATCAGCCGCGCCTCGGCCTTCTTGGGGTCGATGGTAGAGGGGGCCTCATATTCCTGAACATGGACCCAACGACCCTCGCCCTCATAGAGATCCACGGCAATGGCGTATTCAGGCAGATCCGCATCGTAAATGCGGTAACACGAAACCGCCTCCTGTCGAGCCCAACGCCCGAGGTTTTTGAGGTTCTTGCGCAGCCGGTTGGCCAGCATCTGGGCACCTCCCGCCTCGAGGTCCACGGCCCTGACCTTGCGCATCAGACTGCGTTGCTCGCGCTCCTCCTCGGACAGGGGACCACCCTCATGCGGGGCAAAAAAGCGGGCGTCCTCAATCTCGAAATTAAACAACTTGCAGGGAATGCGCCCATTATGAAGGCTGTAACTTTTCAAGGCGCGAATACCGAGCTTGAATGAAAGCTCCGGATTGCCGGTAAAAAGGGTGGCTTTGAATCCCTTGAAGCGGGTCCTCAAGGTTTCCCCGAGCGCACGGTAAAGCGGTTCGAGACTGCCCTCCTCTCCCAAGCGCTCACCATAAGGTGGATTGGCAATCACAAGGCCCGTCTTGCATTGGGGCGCCGCCCGTTCAATCGAACACCGCTCAAAAAGCACCGCACCATGCAGTCCGGCCCGCTCCAGATTGGCTTTGGCAATCTGGATGGCCTTGCCATCCTGGTCGAAGCCCGCCATCGGCGGCATTGCCTCGAACCCTTTTTGGAAGCGCGCGCGGGCCTCGTCCAACAGGTTGAACCAGAGTTCCGCCTGATGCCCCCGCCAGCCCATGAAACCGTACCAGGAGCGGTTCAATCCCGGGGCCCGATCCGCCGCCATCAGGGCTGCTTCGATCGGCAGCGTACCGGAGCCGCACATCGGATCGACCAAACCGCCCCCCTCCCGGAAAACGCCGGGCCAACCGGCTCGGATCAACAGGGCAGCCGCCAGGTTCTCCTTCAGCGGTGCCTTGCCACCCTCGGTCCGATACCCCCGGCGGTGCAGGCTATCGCCCGAGAGATCAAGGCTGACAGTGGCCAGATCCCGATCCAGGTAGACGTTGATGCGAAGATCGGGGTTCAGGCGATCCACCGCCGGCCGCTCCAGACCTTGGGCCCTGAACTCATCCACCACCGCATCCTTGACCTTCTGGGCACCGAACAGGGTGTGCTGGATCGCCGAGCGACTGGAAGAGAAATCCACGGCCAGCGCAGCACCCACCTCGAGGTGAGACGGCCAGTCCACGGCCCGGACACCGGCGTAGAGCTGATCGACGGTGGCGGAGGGAAACTGGTGCAGGGGCATCAGCACCCGGTTGGCAAGGCGCGACCAGAGGCAGGCCTTGTAGGCATCGGAAAGGTCCCCTGTGAACGCAACGCCGGCTTTCTTTTCCAGCACATCATCAATCCCGAGGTCCCTGAGCTCGCTCGCGAGGAGCCCCTCCATACCCAGGGGCACGGTGGCAAAAAAAGCGCGGCGCATCACATCCTGGGTTACGGTCTGGATCATCAATCGGTCTCCAAGGCTTCGAACTCGAACGCCTCGGGCCTGCAGCCGTTCAGTTGTCGGTCATATTGTTTGGCGGTATTCGCCACCTGTTTTGCAACGCCCATCAGCCAAGGCTTCTGGCGGTAGGTCCCTTTGCGAAATCCTCCCTGTCCCTCGTGATAGGCGAGGTACTGGCGATAGGCATCCGTGCCAGAAATTCCAAGCTCCCGGCTGGACTGGCGGGTATACCAGCCGACAAAGTCGACCGCGTCCTCGAATTCATCGCGGTCGGCCCCGTCCTGATCGGCGCGCTGTTGGTATTGCTCCCACGTCCCATCGAGCGCCTGGGAGTAGCCATAGGCGGTTGAGGGCCGTCCGAGCGGAATGAATCCCAAGAACCACTCTCGCGGCGGCCTTGCATCGGCCACAAACGCCGATTCATGTCTCAAAATGGCCATCTGGACCGCGATCGGCACCCCCCATTTTTTCTGGGTTTGAAGCGTGGCCTCATACCAGTCACTTTTTTCGTCGAAGATCTGGCACAGATTTTTGGTGGTGCTCGGCGGCGCCGTGGCACAGCCATCCAGCAGCAGGACGAGCCCGATGACCCGCAACGCCCGGCGCCATGGAGTGATTCGCATGCGACCTCTTGCACAAAACACGTAGAACTCTGGCTTCACTCAAGCCCATGCAAGAATAGCATTCAAGCGGCCCGAGGGACTCAGCTGAAAGGTATCCTTATCCGAAAATGACCTACTGACTTTATTTCATACACACGCCGACCATGACCACCACCGCTACTTTTCCAGACGATTTCGTGTTTGGCGCTGCAACCTCTGCCTACCAGATCGAGGGCGCTCCTCTGGAGGAGGGTGCCGGCGTTTCAAACTGGCATCGGTTTACGAGAATCCCAGGGAAAGTCGCCAACGGCGACACCGGCGACATCGCCTGCGACCATTACCGGCGCATGGAAGGCGATGTTGAACTGATGCAGACAATCGGTCTTGACGCTTATCGCTTCAGCGTGGCCTGGAGCCGCATTCTGCCCGAGGGGCGGGGCAAGATGAACCCCAAAGGCGTCGACTTTTACCACCGGCTTCTGGACGCCCTCGAGCGGGCCGGGATTGCGCCCTACCTCACCCTGCACCACTGGGACCTGCCGCAGGCACTGGATGAACTGGGCGGTTGGTCGAACCGCGATTGCGCGTACTGGTTTGCTGATTACGCACACCTTATGTTCAAGGCCTTTGGACCCAGAGTGCGGCACTGGACCACCCACAATGAGCCTTGGGTCATGGTGCATGAGGGATATGTGGCCGGTAGCCACCCGCCGGGACTTCAGGATCTGGCCAAGGCCCATCTCGCCTCCCACCATCTGCTGCTTGGCCATGGCCTTGCCGTTCAGGCTTTTCGCGCCGACGGCAGCGGCGAAATCGGCCTCGTCGTCAACCTGGAGCCTAAGGATCCAGCCTCCCAAGATCCTCACGACCTTGATGCAACGCAACGCATGGATGCCTGGATGAACCGGCAATTTCTCGACCCCCTGTTTGGCTTGGGCGAGCCACCGGCCCTGGCCGCTCTGGCGGGATGGGCGGATGTGCGCTTTCCGGCCGATGACGATCGCATCATTCAAACGCCCATGGATTTTCTGGGTATCAACTATTACAGCCGCCAGGTGGTGACTGCCGACCCGACGAACCTGCCCTTTGGCAGCCAGCGTCTGCGCCAGAGTCAGGCCGAGCACACCGACATGGATTGGGAAGTCTACCCGCAGGGCATCAAGCGCTGCTTGTTGTGGGTCAAGCAGCGGTATGGCGATCTGCCACTCTATGTCACCGAAAATGGCGCGGCCTTATCCGATCCTGCGCCCGTCAACGGGCGAGTGCATGACCCCCGCCGGATCGCCTACTTCAAGAGCCACTTGCTGGCGATCCGGGAAGCGATGGATGATGGCGTCAACCTCAAGGGTTATTTTGCTTGGTCCTTGTTCGACAACTTTGAGTGGGCATTCGGCTATGGCAAGCGCTTTGGCCTGATCTACGTTGACTACAAAACTCTGGAAAGGACCCTCAAGGACAGCGCCCGGTTTTATCGGGAACTGATCGGCAATCGCGGCTTCAGCCTCTAGGACAGGCCCCCGACAAAAAAGGGGCGCCGAAGGCGCCCCAGGGGTTGCACGGGGGGTGCAAGCGCTGATCAGGCCGCCTTGGCAATCACCTCGATCCGCTTGGGCTGCAGTTGCGCCTTTTTGGGGATCGAGATCTCAAGGACGCCGTGATGGCTTTTAGCGGTAATGCCATCGGCATCGGCCGTATCGGGTAGGGTAAAACGGCGGTAGAAGGTGCCGGTGACGCGCTCGCGTCGCTTAAGACCCTGCCGGTCCTCGGCATGGAGCACCGTTTTTTCACCCTTGAGCGTCAAAACACTGTTCTCCATGACAATGTCGATGGCTTCCGGTGCAACGCCTGGAAGATCTGCCCACACCACATAGCGCTCCGACTCCTCCTGGATATCAACGGCCGGGGCCCATTCTGCAGTCGCAGAGGTCTCGCTGCCCTGCACCTTGTTTTCATAACTTCTTTCCAGCTCCCTTTGCAATTGGGTCAAGAGGCTGAAGGGTTCATATCGACTCATCTCAGTTACCTCGTCTATCGAAAAAAGAGTTGTCCACGACACCGAAGTAGCGACTGATCGCAAGAAATTCAAGAGTGCTTCGAGCCACCGAACGATCGGATGCGATCAAAAGAAGCGTCGATTCTGTTAAAAAAAATGAGAAAGACTATTCCATGTCGATGCGAAACAGATTATTCTCATCGCACAACTAATGTGCGTTGTTGCACATATTTGGTGCATTTAGACGGATAACGAAAAGAGGTTTCGCATGAAAGACTCAAAATTGCTTCGCCCCATCGCGCTTTTCGGCTTGCTGGTTTTGAGTCAGACGGCCTGGTCCAAACCCGAGGAGGCCCAAAGCGAGGCCGTCGGCCACTGCCGACTGATTGGGGAGGTCGTCGGCAACTCAGGCTATGGCAAGAATCCGCGCTGGCAGCCCATTGCCAAGACCTACGCCCAGAAGAAGGCAGAGGCGCTCGGGGCAACTCATATCGTCTTCACCGGCTACAAAAACATCGGCAGCTTCAATGGCGAGGCCGACGCCAAGGCGTATAGCTGCCCCTGACCCCCCAACCACCTGTTTTTGGGAGCCCGTGCCCTTTAAGACCCCACATCCCCATGAACGGAGCAGGACACATAACGCCGGGCCACTGGATTCGCTGTTTAATGGCGGCGATCGCCCTGCTGATCCGACTGCCGCGGGCACTGGCGGAAATCAGTCACGGCCTGGGTCATGCGCTCTTACTGGCACTCCTGACCCGATCCGGAACACCCCTGACCCAAGGCGCCTGGCTTGAAGGAAGGGACATTGAGTCCCTGATCGAAGGTCTGACCGGCAGACGGAGTGGGACCACCGATCTTTGGATGCCGGCACCAGCGCTTGGCCGCGCAGGCCATCGCCTCGTCGCCTCCGGCGGGATTCTGGCCAACCTTCTTTTGGCAGGAATCTGCACTCAGGGGCTCCTCAAGCTCGGCTTATCTTCTCAGGCTGATCCTCAAATCCTCGTGGCGGAAGCGTTCCTGATCGCCACCCTTGGCTGGTCACTGACGGCCTGCCTGTCGATCCCCGACTGGATGGGCGTTCTCCTTGGGCATGGCGATTATTGGGCATGTGGCCCCGCCTTTGCCGTTCGCTATCGACGTGAAGACGCCGCCCCTTACACCCCGCTTGCCAGCCAGCGACTGATCGACCTGGCCGAGATTCTGGCACGTGAGGCATCCACCCGTGGCGGCCAATCCGGTGGTTTTTCAATCCTGACGGAGAAAGCTGGCCAGCCGTCCATCATTTTCGACAAGGTGGTCAAGGGCAAACGAGAAGACATTGTCCGGATCCTTCTCAGTCGGCTGAGATCGCTCCTCAAGCGCGCCACCAAAGAACGCTATCGTAGCCCTCGGACCTTCGAGGCCATCCTCCTTCACCTGCGCTATGCCACTGGCGGAGCCACGCACTGGCACAACGCCCAGCCTCACTGGTATGAGCATTACGAATCCATGGTGCACCACCGGATCGAAGGTGGAACCCTGATCGCCCGGGAAGGCGAAGTCTTCAACATGATCGCTCATAACGGGGATATGGATGGCGTCTATCTGGAGGTCCTGATGGACGGGACTCCACGCAGGCACTATTTCACCCAGGCCGAAGCGCGTAAATTTCTGACCCGCGCCATGCCCTGGACCAGCTCCGAGGGAAATTCGGATTCAAGGAGCGTTGCCGAATGGGTCGACTTCCACCTGACCCAGGGGCTTGCCTACAAGTCACTGCGTTTTGCCTGGTTTTCAGCGGTGATGGACTACAACGAGGACCTGGCCGGGGGCAAAGGCGCCCCCGAGGACCTCTTCGCCTGGGCTGAGGCGGTGGATCTGAGCCTGGTGCGACTCAGAAAGGATCCACCCCTCTCCATCGACCCCCAAAAGGCCGGGCAGCTGGCCGACCTTGGCACCGCTATGCGCCAGGCAATCCTCAGCGATCTGGCCGAAGCCATCGGCAGCACACTGGAACGACCCGCGCTTGAGAGGCTGCTTCGGGCCTTCGAGCACGCGTTCTTTCATCAGGATCTGGCCTGGATCATGCGACGGGCCTCACGCGATTTCGTGGGCGAATTTGCCCTCATGGTGTGCACGACGCTCGAGCCACGCATGGGCGTTTTTTGCCTGACCCAGGCCTTTTCGCTGGGCTACAACCTGACATCTGGCGAAGTCTTCGGGAGCGCCGAACCCATGGGTGTCACCACAGCGCTGCAGCAGGGCGAACCGACGGAGGAGGCCTATCAGATCTATCTCGAAGATGGGCAATATGCCCTGATCGAATTTACTCAGGGCAAGGATCGCGCACCCATTCGCATCTTCGACCGGGCCTCTGCTGATGAAACCGGCCTCCTCAATGACCCGCTGCCTGCCACCAGTGGGCGCCTTGATCCGCGAGATCCCGCCACTTCCAGCAACTGGTTTGCCGTCAACGGTAACCCCAGAATCACCCGCCAGCAGCCGACAGCGGTTGAGGACCCCATCGCCAAGGACCTTGCAGAAATCCCCTATGTACTCAAACGGATCCTGCATGCCTTTGATGAGGGTGGCGAGAATTTCGAGACCATGGCGCATTTTGAGCAGCGGCTGTTTGAACGTCTCGCTGATCCCACACGGGATGCTGATACGCATGATCTCGTGCTGTTTGGCGTGGACTTTAATCAGGATCTGATTCAGGAGTTTGTGCTCGCCCTCAAACCGCTCCTTCCCGGACTTAGGGTCCGGGCAGAAAATTCAGGAAATGTGCTCAAGGAAATCAAACGGACCCGGCGCGAAGGCATCGGTGCCTATGGACCCGGCACGCTGTTCCTTGGGGTCAGCAATTCTGCACAAACCCAATCCACACTCGCGGTGGTTCGAAAAGCCCGCGAACTGGTGGGAGCGAATCAGTGTTTCGTCCTGACCCAGACGGCACTCAACTCCATGAGTGAGGCGCTCGGTCAAAGCTATCAGCCGGATGCCCCGCTGCTGCCGAATACCTTTGTGAATCTCAGCCACCTGTCCCCCGACGGCTCCAGTGCCAGACGCCGGGCAGAAGCCGCAACCATTGTCCCGATCGCCACACAGGCCGTCCTGACCGAGATCCTGATTCGCCTGGCCGAAGCCGCCCTGAGGCGACTTGCGTGCCCTGCATCCGATCCGGCGGCTTCTGCACCCAAAACCCTGAGGCTGCGTCAGGACCTGCAACAGGCCGACCTTCTGGCCTTTCGCGAATTTCAGAGCGCGGTCTATGAGGTCGAAATTCCCAACCGGGTCGGCTACAGCAGCGAGGGCGAGCCGATTGACTCCCCGGATCGGGCGGCCCTTGAAAAGGAATCCTTCGCCCGGGCTGAAAATCAGGTGGAATTCGTCAGGGCCTATGCCCTCTTCGCCAGCTACATTGTGATTGCAACGGTTTTCGGCGTGCCGGTGTTTGCCGTACTGTTAAGCCCGCTGGCTTTCATTCCCGGCATGGGCATTCTGGCCCATGGTCTGGATGCGGCCCTGTTTCTCTCGGCGCTCTGGCTGATTCATCTGGGAATTCGACGCATTCAGGGCCGCCCGGTGTTCGAACGGATCGGCGCACGGGCCGAGGTGTTCATTGACCGGCGTTGCATCGCCCGCATCATCGAACGCTACAACGCCACCCTGTTCTCCAATGCCCCGGCCTTCATCACGCCTTATTTCTATTGGGCGGATACGGTTCAGGATGCGCTTCACCGGTTTGGCATCCGCGCCCATCGGGGGGTGGTCACCATCCACCGCTGCCCGGATGAGCGGATGGGCATCGAAGAGGCCAACAATGCCGCCGAGGAAAACATGGTCCTCGCCCAGCTGGGTGGCATCCGTTTTAATGGCGGAGAACCCCAGTCCCGCGACAAGGTACGCAAGGGTTCGCGCTATGAGGACGCCAGCCGCCCCTACCAGACCGTTCTTTCGGACAGCCTCATCGGACTTCGGGCCAAATATGATGGCAAGCTGTCCCCGGAGGCCTTGCGGCTGATCAACCGTCGGCTACTCGATCTTGCCGATGGGCTGGTCACCGAATTCGTCATCGGCCACCAGCGCAAGGAAATCGTCAACCGCTCGGTGTGGGACGTGATCCGCTGGATCCCCGGTGTGCAATGGCTGTTTGACCTTTTTCTGGCCAACGACATCGATCTCAGGAACCTCACAGGCGAGGCCGATACCGCCAACCAGGCGCAAATCCAGTCCACCAAGCACCCCGTCTCACCCATGGACTCCCACCTCGAGACGATGGCTCAAAGGCCGAGCTTTGACGCCCTGAGAACCCCCGAGCAACCCCCCGATAAACCGTTTGCGGTGATTGCCTTTAACGACGAGGGGATTGGCATTCATTTCAACCAGCCTGCTGCGCTGGGGCTGGCCCAGCATCGTGAAGTCCGACTTCGCCGGGGACGCCGATCCGACCCGGCGGCATGGATTTCAGAGCCGTTCGACCCGACACATGCGCCGCTCATGGGCGAGGTCGAATGGATCGAGGATCAGGAGTTTCTGGTCCTTAAAACGGCGGCAAATGCGCGATGGCTCCTGCTTCCCACCGACTCGCTGAACCCCGAACAGCGGGCCTACCTCGGCGCAGGACGTATCACCGCCGTCCCCGGCCAGGTGGCGGCATGATGAGGGAAACGGTCCCTGGAGCGACAGCATGACCTTTGTATCGATCGCCTTGGCCATCGCTCTGGGGTTGGCCATCCATGTCTTCCTGCATCGACGGATCGCTGCCAAAGGTGGCGGCATCCTGACGCTTTACCGCCTGGCGCTCCTGATTCTGGTTGGCCTCCTGATCGTCAGTGACATCGCCGGACTCCCCATTCCCGCGATCATTCTGGTGCCGGCCTATGTCTTTGGTCTCACCTATCTCATCGTTGGGGCGCTGGCTGCCGGTTTCTGGGGCAAAGTGGGACTTGGCTCGCTGGGAATGCTGTACCTCTTTCTCGGCGGCTATCTCTACGTCAGCAGCCAGATTCCCTATGGCGATGCCCCGTTTGAGGGACTGTCGAACAACCCGCCGAAGCCACTTCAGGTCGAGGCTTATCCCCTGGAATGGATCACCGGATTGCCGCAAGGAGCCGCCGCTTCCTTGCCCGCTTTGCCGAGCGACATGGCGGACATCAGCGGCCTGAAGGGTAAATCCCGAGCCCCTGGCCCTGCTCCGATGGATTGGCCGGATGTTGAGGGCTTATTCCAACTCGATTCCCACATTCGGGAAGTGCTGGTTTCCCTGAGACAACGGCAAGAACGTGAGCTGAGTGACATGCTGGCTAACCTCAATGACATATCGGTCAGCGGCACTACCATGCGGCGCAATGCCATCAGCCGCGAGAACGTTGAAAACCTGTTGCGCGATGGCGCGATCTCCAGGGCGCGCTATCAGACCTTTCTAGAAACCTGGACCCTCGCCGACAAGGATGAAGCCGCCTTCAGGGCGCGCCAGCGCCAGGAGCTGTTTCAGACCTTGACCGAGCTGCTGGAGGATCCCGAAGTCACCGAAAGTCATCGGGTCGCGCTGATTCGCTTCCTGGTGGCGCGCTCCAACGGCGATGTGCGTCTGGTTCAGCCGCTGATCCGGCTCTATGACCATCTGGATCGCGATTACCCGCGCCTTCGCCGACTCAATCACGAATTCCTTGCACTCTACGTCCAGCGGCGACAAACCCTCCTCGAGAGCTTCAGGGCAATTGGCCGACCCTGTCTCGAACCTCTCATGGACTACCGGCGCAAGACCATCTCGGACATCCGCTATGCGCAGGTTGCGCTCGACCGGTTCCTGGCGGAGAGTTTCGGCGCGGAGATCCGCCCGCTCTATGGCGTGGCCGAACCGGTTGCCATCCGCAACTTTCTCAACCGGGAGAAATACCCGTCGCTGACCAAACTCTCAGGGGCCGCCTATGACCAGGACTACCTGCGGCAGAACCTGATCCGCATCGAATCGGAAAACCGGGTTCCTGAGCGGGACCAGCCAGTGATGGATCTGGATCCGACGACCTTCGATCTGATCAAGGCGAGTCTTGATCGGAGCGATCTGGGCCCGCTGGATGGTTTCCTGATTGACCAGAATCCGGCCATCAGGGCTAACCTCGCCTGGGCGCTGGCGGGACGCAAGGACCCCCACAGCGTGCCTCTGGTGTTCGAGCTTATGCAGGATGTTCACCCTGAAGTACGCCGGCTGGCGGCACTGGCTGCCGGCAATTTCCAGATTCAGGATATCCAGGGCTCGAATGATCCGAAGTTCCGGCAAGTGGTCAGGATGCTGGTGAACTACAGGACCAATGCCGATGCCTATGCCCGTGCCAATGCCCTGTCCAGCCTGACCACGACTGGGGATCGGCAGAAGGCCCTCTACGTTCTCGATCTGGTCCTCAATAACGGTAACGCCGGTCATTCCGCCCTGGGTTATACCGCGCCATCATGGGCGGATGAGGGTGAGCGGGATGCCGTTGAAAGCCTGATTAAAATCCTCAATGCGACACCGGAGGAACCGTTCGTCAAGACCCACGCCCTCAAGGTACTGATGGCCATGGATAGTCCTGACTCTCTGGGGATCCTGTTGCACTACCTGCATCACATCTTTGCTGAAACCGGCACCCGACCCAGTCTCCTGCGTTTTATCGTGCCCCACATGACCCTTCCCCAGGAGGCGGAAAATGCCGAGGACGTGGTCGACTATTTTGCAGACCAGTACCGCTCAAGCCCCGAGCCGCTGCATCAGCCCTTGAGAACGCTCAGAGCCCAACTGGGAGAGGATTACAAACACTATCAAAGTGCGGAGTTCTTCCATAACCTCCGCTTTCTCGAACGCTTCGATCCTGAAAGCTTCCGGCTCTATCTGGAACAGACGCGTGAGCATGTGCTGTTGATGCGCATCATTGAATATGCGCGCTCCACCTGGGGCTTCTGGCTGGTCATTTGGCCGCTGGGGCTCCTAACTCTGTTGCTGGCCCAATATGGCTTGGGTCTTTTCACCAGCCTTTCCGGTCATGCCGGCGGGCGAGGTCTGACCCCGAACCGGCATGCAAATCCGGCAGCTGACTTGCGTAACCGCCGGCATAACCCACCGGCCGCCATCGTGCCGGTTCGGGTCTCGGGCCGGCACCCGGGCGGATCGTGATTCATGGACCAAACGCCACCTGCCTGGGCCTGGCATCGGGTCTCCCTGGGTCTCGGCCTTGCCCTGATGCTGAGCGCCTGCGATCACAAGCTGGGCCCCGATTTCGTGCAGCCCACCCTGCCGACAGCCCGTTCCTGGATGAATGCCGATGGAAAAAACACAGCAAGAGGGCCGGTCAAATCCTGGTGGAAAGTCTTTGATGATCCCGTTCTTAATCGCCTGATCGATCGTGCCTATCACCAGAATCTGGATGTTCAGGCTGCTGCGCTCCGCATTTTTGAGGCTCGCGCGCGCCTGGGCGTTGCCCGCAGTTTCCTGTTTCCGCAACATGGGGACGTCA
>CAYLUS010000003.1:3217-105892 GCA_964386975.1 uncultured Methylococcus sp. | reverse complement strand
TTCTGAAGGCCAAGGGATTCACTCATCTGGTGAATATCGAAGAGGGATTTGAAGGCGACCTCAATCAAAACCGACAACGCGGAACGCTCGGTGGATGGCGCTATCACCGGCTTCCGTGGGAGCAGACCTAGATGCCGTGGGACAACTTATGTCCTACCTTAAATGCGAAGAAAAGTTCGATGAGTGGCGCTGTGTTCGATGAGCTTAGCCCTCTCATTAGGTGTTTTGAGGGCAGAAAAATCTATCTCCCATCCTTAGAAACTGGCAGTCACCACAACCGTCCGCTCAAGGAACCGATGGCTTTGAGTGGGGGGCGGAACGCCTCAATTAGTACTACCCAGAGGTTTTGGCTCGGCTGATTTAGCTTAGCAGCAAATAAGGAGGGGTAGTTTCTACAGTTGGTACAACCTAACCGTGAGACCAAAGATCAATCTGCTAAATTAGTTTAATCTTTGGCATCTAAGCTGACACTCGAGATACATTTGGACTGATTGGATAAACGATTTTTAGAAAAAAGTATATTGCGGGATGCAAGGCCCTCTTAATATCCCCTATAAAATACGCTTGTTATTTAGTTATTAATAATTTCATTAAACTTTTGACAAACAGATGACTGAAAAAGTGATATGTGGGCTATGGAAGCCTGAAAGGGGCATGGTTAACAATTTAATGGAGGGCCGGGCTCCATCATCACCGGTTGGCTTGATGCAGTTTGCAATTATGGATTTAGTTAATCACTGCTCTAAACGCAATTTTAACAAAAAGGAGTCAAATATAGAGCTCGCTGATCTTGGTCAAAACTGGATGTTTGCTTTTGTCGGAAAGCGAATTGATGTGATCAATTCTATCGCGATGTTCGTGAACAATTTCCAGATATCAAACCGCGATAAACCATTGCCATACACCAGCATATGCGTTAAAAGCTTTGATGGCGGATTTGATGAAACTGATAAATCCTTGGTGGCCGATTCAATTTCAAAGATAGTTTTTGAAAGAGTTGTATCTGGGTCACTTAAATTGGTGGGTGCGGATATGGCAGCCCGTGAAGTCGGCGGTTTTGTCAGGGAGTTAGCACAGGAAGTCGCTGTGAAACTTGTAGGTTATGCTGATGGCGCCAACAAAAAAGGAGAAATCGCATCTAAATATATCGAATCTAAGAGATATAACTACGATAAATACTATGCTATTGATGTTGATTCTGGCGGCGCTAGTAATGTGACATTTGTATACGGCCACCGCGATGGATTCCATCCAGGCGATAGTTCAAAACCATCACTCATTTTTGACTCGACGTGTGTGTCTGGTATTTGTGTTGCCCGATGCTTGGCTGATTATTTCTCAAATCCACGCTGGCAAACTGCGAGAGAAGATACTCTTCTTGGAAGCTTCGGTTTATCTAAAACAACCATGAAGATGTTGGTCGCAACGGAGGACATGGGTATCGTTGGGCCCTACGAGTATAGTGGTCAAGCAAAGTATGATAGAGATGATCATCTCAAAGCACTAAATGACCGGGCGATTGCAGGCAATAAAATCGAAATCAACTCATTCGAGACTTCCCAGGAAATAAACGAAGTCGCCTTGGGCTTGCTCGATAAATATATAGAATTAACGAATGGGTCACTGCGTGCCACTCGAAAAGAATGGTATGTCGATAAGTTAAAGCATTTTCTTACACAGCATCCGGAACAGGGAATTGCGGTTTTGCGCGCCATGGTTGACTTCAGGATAGCAAAAATTGCCAGTGAAGCGGATGACCTTGAAAAGGATGACGCAATGGAGTTGTTCTGGTCCCGTATGTATGTATCCTTGAAGCCCAAGCCAGATACGGATCAAATTGGTGAAAGAAGGCGCCAGTTTGACCCCCATCCTAGCATGTCAGAATTGCAATCTCTTGTTACTAACACGGGAATGTTCTTCAAGGACGAAATACCGGCTACATTCAAGAGCTTCCTAAAAAAACAAAGTAAGCCAACTCTCTTTCATATTGTTGATAAAGATCATGCAAGAGCGAGCTTGTTTAAAAAGAATGGCATTTCTTGAAACTCAATATGAATTTTTAAAATAATAATAATTTATATTCTGTTCAATTCGATCTATACGATCAATTCCTTATTTGCAGTCGCCATGCAGCTAATAGGTATCGAATATCCTGATCTCAATCGAAGGTGGAAATAATATTTACTACCACCCGGTCCTAAAATGCAAATTAAGCAGAAAATAAATAAAGGTAGACGTTGATGGTCGGCCATTCGAATGCTCTTGCTATTAATGCGCTTGTGGCCCATGCATTCGAATTAGGGTGTATAGCGTTTCAAGATGCGGTGCGGACACGCCAACTCTTTTCGCTGCGCGCAGCGTGTTACCGATGATAGCCTCGGTTTCCATCGGTCTGCCGGCTTCATAATCAAGTAGCATGCTGGTTTTGTAAGGACTGGCTGATCGGGTCTTTTCGATTTGATCGTCGATAAATTCGGGCGACAACGAATGTCCGAGAGCATTGGCAATCGTCTCTACCTCGCCCATGATGGCACGAACCAGAGGTTCGGCTTCAGCCAACAGCTGTTGAGTGTCAAGGCCCCCTGACAGCACCGAAAGTGGGTTGAAAGCCGCATTCCAAAGGCATTTTTTCCAGCGTGCTAAGGTAATATTCTCTGTGAGTTCGCAGTCAAGGCCAGCGGTCCGAAAGGCCTTGGCCAGTGCAGCACTGTCCTTTGATTCGCCATGGGGATAATCGCCGATCGCCAGTCCGCCAAAGGCCTGATGCCAGATCATGCCCGGGGCGGTCCGGGTGACGCAGACAAAGGCCAGCGCGCTGATCAGGCGATGACGGGGAAACGCGTTGGCAATTTCCGCCTCGATCTCGACGCCATTGCAAAGAAGGACAATGGCAGTACCCTTGCCTAGATGCGGTTGCAAAAGAGCTACCCGATTGACGGTATCTGTAAGTTTGACGCACAAAAGAATGAGGTCTGGCGGCGTCTCCAGCGTTTTACCGGGGGCGAGCGTGCGGTGGGGTTGGAAGTGCCATGCACCAAATTCGCTGTCGCTGCGAATGCTGATACCGTTGTCACGGATCTGTTCGAAGTCGGTTCTTGCAAGAACCGAGACCTGACACCCAGTACGGGCCAAAAGCCCGCCGTAAAACCCGCCTACGGCCCCAGCGCCGATAACCAGGATCCTCATTTTGGCGTTTCCTCCAGGATTTCCCGGATCAGCGGGATCGTGATCCTTCGTTTCTTCTCAAGGGACACCGCATCAACCTGGTCCAGGACTTTGAGGAGTTCTTCCAGCGATCGATGCGAGCGATGGGTGAGGTAGCGGCTGGCCTCCGGTGCCAGTTCGATCCCCTGGGCTTTGGCCTTGAGGCAGAGCGCCTCTGAAAGGGTTTCATCGGACAGGGGGTTGAGCCGTAAGGTCAGCCCCCAGTTCAGGCGGCTACGCAAATCATCGAGGCCAATGCCAAGGGTATCAGGCAACTGGCGCGCTGAGACGATCAGCATGTGGCCTTGATCCCGCAGCCGATTAAACAGAACAAACAGGGCATACTCTCGGTCAGCATCGCCGCAGATTGCTTCCAGATTGTCTAGGCACAGGGCATCAAGCGCCTCCAGCCCTTCAAAGGCCTGGGGATCCCGAAACGCATCTTCCTCAAGGTTCAAAAGGGCGACTGACCGCACGGGGGCCGCCCGTTTACAAAAGGCATTGAGGAGGTGGGATTTACCGACCTTGGGAGGTCCCCAAAGGTAAATGAGGGATTCACCAACCCCGGCTGCAGCGGCCTTCAGGTGCCGGATGACCTCACCGTTGGAGCCAGGGTGGAACTCATTGAAGCCGAGTTCCGGATTGACCCTCAAAGGCAGTGGCAGTTGTCGCACGCCGCCTTATTCGAGCTCGGCACTCTTAAGGGCCTTGGCCGCGCGAGCAAGGCGTCTGCCTAAGGCTTTGCAGATCGTCTTTTCCTCGTCACTCATCACCTTGCGCTGATGACCCGTGTGACGACTGGGGCCGTAAGGGGTGCCGCCGGTGGAGGTGGCGCCAAGGGCCTTTTCACGACTCGGAATACCGACTAGAACCATGCCATGATGCAGTAGCGGAATCATCATGGAGAGCAAGGTGGCTTCTTGTCCGCCATGCATGGAGGAGGTCGAGGTGAATACCCCTGCAGGCTTACCTGACAGAGCACCGGAGAACCAGAGTCCGCTGGTGTTGTCGATGAAATGTTTAAGCGGAGCTGCCATATTGCCAAAATGAGTGGCACTGCCCAGTGCCAGACCATCGGCATTGGCCAGATCCTCCAGTGTCACATAGGGGGCCCCGTCTTCGGGGACGGCAGGATCCGTTGCCTCGGTATTAACGGAGACGTCCGGGACCGTCCGAATCTTGGCGTTCACTCCGGGCACTTCTTCGACCCCGCGGGCAATCAGGTTGGCCATTTCTGCCGTATTGCCGAAACGACTGTAGTAGATGATGAGAATTTCAATCATGGGATAAAGCAACGGGGGCAAAAGTTAGAGGAGAGCCAGCACATTTTCAGGCGGACGACCCAGCACGGCCTTGCCATTGATTTCGACAATCGGCCGTTCGATCAGAATCGGGTTCGAGGCCATCGCATCAATCAAGTCGGCCTCGCTCAGATCCGGATTCTCAAGTCCAAGTTCCCGGTAAGCCGCTTCCCCTTTGCGCAGGAGATCTCGTGCCGGGAGTCGAAGTGCTTTCAGAAGACGACTCAGAGTGGCCGCATCCGGCGGGGTCTTGAGGTATTCGATAACGGTGGGTTCGACCCCGCTGTCCTGGATCAGAGCGAGCGTTTGCCGCGACTTTGAGCAGCGGGGGTTGTGGTAGATCGTGATACTCATGCGGTTTCTTCAAGGGTGACCAGTTCCCGGACCACCGTTGTGGCATAGGCCCCAGCGGGCAGGGTAAAGGCCAGTCTAAGAAGGGCGGGTTCTTCGATCGAAAAGCTTAAATCCTGGGGCGTCAGCCGCAGAGGTCGGCGGGCGGTCTCCAGTCGGGCAGCCTCAAGGCCCTCTCTAAGCGCCCTGTATGGCGCCGTGGCCTCTTCCTCGATGGCTTGTGCCAGTGCCTGTGCGGTGGAGGGTGTCTCCCCCCAGAGCACCCCACTTGGATGAATGCGGTGATGGTCAAGCCGATCAAGAAGCGCATCGGTCATGGGTTCCGGGCCGAAGAAACTTTTCGAGTCGGGAAACATGAAGACGTCACCCTCGATGCCACGGTCCCAATTCTCCATGGCCACGCGTTGCGCCAGAATGCGGTTGAAGAGTTCCGAGCGCGCCGCCGAGAGATAAAGACCTCTGAGATGGGGGTCAATCCGTGCCTTCGGGTCCTTGAAAAACTCGAGAGCCTTTTCGACGTTGTTGCCCTCGCGACCAAAACGTTGCTCGCCGAAGTAGTTGGGTACACCCCGCATCTGAATGGTTTCCACGCGTTTGACAAGCGCGTCGAAGGGGCCCTTGAGCTGTCGCAGGGTCAGTTCGAAGCAATTTCCGCGGGCACTTCCCCGCCGCAATTTCCGGTCATTCCGAAGGGAGCGTAGAACGTTGATGGAGTCCTGATTCAGTCCGCTCCAGTCGGGATCGGATTTTCCGGGAAGCTGCACGCTAAACCATTGGCGTGTTCTTGCATGCCGATCCTTGAGACCGGCATAGGACACATCCCGACTTTTGACACCCGCGACACGGGCGATCTGACGCGCCACATACTCGGTGTTCTCGCCTTTTTTCTCCACCCAGAGAAAGACGTGCTCACCGACACCGCTGGGTTCAAAGCCGAGGATCTCCGTAACGACAAAGTCCTCAGGCGTCTCCTTTAGCGTGGCGCTGGATGTGGGCGTTCCGTGCGCATAGGGCAGGGAGGTTGTGCCTTGGCTCATCCGCGGCGGTCGAGCAGGGCAACGGCAGAGGCGGAAATGCCTTCGCCGCGTCCCTCAAAACCCATGCCTTCGGTGGTCGTGGCCTTGACGTTCACGGCATCGATCTCGACCTTGAGATCAAGCGCAATGGTTGCACGCATGCGGTCAATATAAGGGGCAAGCTTAGGCTTTTGAGCCACGATGGTGACATCGACATTGACCACTGAAAATCCCTGATCATTGAGTTTGTCGGCGATGCTTCTCAGAAGGATACGGCTGTCGACACCTTTGAAACTTTGGTCCGTATCGGGAAAATGTCGTCCGATGTCGCCCATGGCGGCGGCGCCGAGCAGGGCATCGCTGAGGGCATGCAGGGCAACATCACCATCGGAGTGGGCGAGAAGGCTTTTCTCGTATTCGACCGGTACGCCCCCGAGAACCAGTTGTCCGCCCTCGGTAAAGCGGTGTGCATCATATCCTTGGCCGACTCTCAGCATCTTGTGCCTCCAAAAAATAGGCCGCGAGTCTGAGGTCCTCGGGCTGGGTAATCTTGATGTTATCGCTGCGGCCCTCCACGACTTTGGGAAGGTGGCCGGCCATTTCAACCGCACTGGATTCATCGGTCACAGCCTTGCCTTTGAGGGCAGCGTCCTCAAGTGCCTGGGTCAGGACGCCATAGCGGAACATCTGAGGCGTCAGGGCTCGCCACACCAGACGTCGGTCCGGTGATCCGGTAATCAGTCCGTTCTCCACGGTCTTCAGGGTATCGCTGACAGGGATTGCAAGAATGCCACCGACATGGTCATGTTCAAGCGCCTTGATCAGTTTCAGGATGTCAGTCTGGGTGATGCAGGGACGGGCCGCATCATGGACCAGTACCCAATCATCGGGTGAAGCAAGGGATTCTAGGCTCTTGAGTGCCGAGAGTACCGAATCTGCTCGCTCATTGCCGCCCGGCGCGATGCGAACGCGCGGATCACGGGAGGCGCCAAGATCGGGCCAGAATTCATCTTCACTTCCGAGGGCGACGGTAATCCCGTCGAGGCATTCGATCGACAGAAGGCGCCGGAGGGTTCTCTCGAGCACAGCTTCGCCATTAATGGTCAGGTATTGTTTGGGGACCTGAGAACCCATCCGTCGGCCTACGCCAGCAGCGGGCACAACGGCCCAGAATCTCGGAGTCATTGGGTTTTTTTGGGCGCACTGTCTTGGGAAGGCTTGCTCGTGCGCTTGGCAGGCGGCTTCCGTTGAGGGGATGGAGCTTGCTGTTTGAGGGTGGCGTCCATGCCATTGACGCTGGGGGGCGGTGGCGGCGCATCGTAGATCTGCACGTATGATTCGCCTGGCTTGACCATGCCTAGATCATGTCGAGCCCGCTCCTCAATCGCATCGGTTCCATCGCGAAGATCGGCAACGTCAGCCGCGACGGCCGCATTTCGGACCCTGCGCTGCTCGGCTTCCTGCTTTAATTCCTCAATTCGCTGGGTGATCTCCCGGTATTCCGTGATGCCGCCATCTCCAAGCCATAAACGGTATTGGAGGGCGGCAATCAGGAACAGCAGAAAGACAATCAGCTTGAACAAGGTCGTCCTTGCGTGTGCTTAGAAAGCCCGCTTGAAGGCAGACTGACCGGCGTACTTCGCCTTGTTGCCGAGTTCCGCTTCGATCTTGAGAAGACGGTTGTACTTGGCGATTCGGTCGGAACGGCTGAGTGAGCCGGTCTTGATCTGGCCAGTGGAGGCAGCCACTGCAAGATCTGCAATGGTGGAATCTTCGGTTTCGCCAGAGCGGTGGGACATGACCGAGGTATAGCCCGCTGCATGTGCCATATCAATAGCCGCAAGGGTTTCGGTCAGCGTGCCGATCTGGTTGACCTTGATCAGGATGGAGTTGGCGACCTTGGCTTCAATGCCCTTCCTGAGGATCGAGGGGTTGGTTACGAACAGGTCATCGCCAACGATCTGGATCTTGTCGCCCAGCTTGTCGGTCATCACACCCCAGCCATGCCAGTCACCTTCGGCAAGACCATCCTCAATCGAGATGATCGGATATTTGCCGACCCATGCGCCCATGTAGTCAACGAATTCCTCGGAGGTGAATTTCTTGCCTTCAGAGGCCAGATGGTAGGTTCCATCGTCGTAGAACTCAGAGCTTGCCACATCAAGGCCGAGATAGATGTCCTTGCCGGCCTTGTAGCCCGCCTTGTCAATGGCCTCGAGAATGACGGAGATTGCCGCTTCATTGGACGGCAGGTTTGGCGCGAAGCCTCCCTCATCGCCCACTCCTGTTGCCATACCCTGATCATGAAGGACCTTCTTCAGGGCGTGAAAGACCTCAGCACCATAGCGGAGCGCCTCGCGGAAGCTCGGTGCACCCACAGGCAGGATCATGAACTCCTGCATGTCGACGCTGTTATCGGCATGGGCGCCACCGTTGATGATGTTCATCATCGGCACCGGCAGAATGAAGTCACCACCCTTGTGCAATGCCTGATACAGGGGCTTGCCGGATTCAGAGGCTGCTGCACGGGCATTGGCCAGCGACACGCCCAGGATGGCATTAGCGCCAAGACGGCCCTTGTTGTCGGTGCCATCCAGGCCGATCATCTTCTCATCAAGGCCTGCCTGGTCTTCGGCATCCAAGCCGATCACAGCGGAACGAATTTCACCGTTGACGTGAGCAACGGCCTTGGTGACGCCCTTGCCGAGGTAACGGGCCTTGTCACCATCGCGGAGCTCGATGGCTTCGCGGGAGCCGGTTGAGGCGCCGGATGGAACCATTGCGCTGCCGATGGCGCCCGATTCCAGAACAACGTCGACCGCAACGGTCGGATTGCCGCGTGAGTCGAGCACCTCAAGTGCCATGACGTCAACGATTTTACTCATGTGGTTGAATCTCCTTCGATCAGAGTGGGATACCTGAGAAAACCCAGGGGTTAGCAAAGTGGATGCGCCTTGACCGTCCGGTCGATGCTGGTCAGGACCTCCAGCAGTTCGGCCATGCGGGCGAGGGGCCAGGAATTGGGGCCATCGGACAGGGCCTTGTCCGGCTCCGGGTGGGTTTCCATGAACAGACCTGAGATGCCGACCGAGACAGCTGCACGTGCCAATGCCGGAATGAATTCCCGTTGACCGCCAGAGGCATGTCCCTGGCCACCCGGTAACTGGACGGAGTGGGTCGCGTCATACACCACCGGACAACCGGTTTCCCGCATGATCACCAGCGAACGCATGTCTGAGACCAGATTGTTGTAGCCGAATGAGACGCCGCGCTCACAGACCATGAGTTGCTGGTTGCCGGTCGAGCGCGCCTTTTCAACGACGTTGTTCATGTCCCATGGGGCCATGAACTGGCCTTTTTTGATATTCACCGGTAGCCCAAGCTCGGCAACGCGCTTGATGAAATTGGTTTGGCGGCAAAGGAATGCAGGGGTCTGCACCACGTCCACGACCTGCGCGACCTCATCGAGCGGGGTGTCCTCATGGACATCCGTCAGGATTGGGACGCCCACAGTGGTCTTCACCTTTTCAAGGATGCGCAGTCCCTCGGCAATGCCAAGGCCCCGAAAACTTTTTTCTGACGACCGGTTAGCCTTGTCGAAGGACGACTTGTAGATAAAGGGGATCCCCATCTTCTGCGTCAATTCCTTGAGCACACCCGCAGTATCAAGGGCCATCTGTTCGCTTTCGACGACACAGGTCCCAGCGATCAGAACCAGTGGCTGATCCAGACCGATTTCATGACCGAGGAGTTTCATTGGACGCCTCGCGTGCCGAGTTGAGCCTGCGTCCTTGCGGCCTCGACAAAGCTCGTGAACAAGGGGTGTCCCCGGCGTGGCGTCGAGGTAAACTCCGGATGAAACTGACAGGCAAGAAACCAGGGGTGCCCGGGGATCTCGATGGCCTCGACCAGCTTGCCGTCGAGCGAGGTACCACAGACACGAAGACCCTTTTCTGTCAGGGATTCAAGGTAGGTGTTATTGAATTCGTACCGGTGACGGTGGCGTTCGGTGATTTCATCCTCACCATAGACCTTCCGGGCCAGACTGCCTGCAACCAGTCGACAGGTTTGGCCACCCAGGCGCATGGTGCCACCGATGTTGGAGTGCTGGTCACGCTGTTCAATCTGTCCCGATGCATCTTGCCATTCGGTAATGAGGGCAATGACCGGGTGAGGGGAGTCGGGCATGAATTCGGTGCTATGGGCTTGCCCCAATCCCGCCACATTCCGGGCAAATTCGATAACTGCCACCTGCATGCCAAGGCAGATACCGAGGTAGGGAATGCCATGCTCCCGGGCGAAGCGGACCGTGCTGATCTTGCCCTCAACGCCACGCTCACCAAAGCCGCCAGGCACCAAAATGGCGTCAATGTCGCTCAGCATGGCCTGAGTATTTTCGCCGACATCCTCCGAGTCGAAATAGCGGATGTTGACCCGGGTCTTGGTCTTGATGCCAGCATGAATCAGGGCTTCTGCCAGGGACTTGTAGGCATCGGTGTGATCGACATACTTACCGACCATGGCGATGTTGACGGTCTGGTCGCAATGGGTGAGGCCGTCGATCACGTCCTGCCATTCCGAGAGATCGGCCGGTGGCGCCTGAATCTGCAGCTTGCGCACGACGATCTCGTCAAGCGCCTGTTCATGCAGCATGGAAGGGATTCGATAGATGGTGTTGGCATCCACGGCCGAGATGACGGCGTTCTCGCTCACGTTGGTAAACAGTGCGATCTTGCGGCGCTCGGATTCCGGGATGATACGATCGGAACGACAGATGAGGATGTCGGGCTGGATACCGATGGTCCTCAGTTCTTTGACCGAGTGTTGTGTGGGCTTGGTCTTCAGTTCGCCTGCCGTGCCGATATAGGGCACCAGCGTGAGGTGAATGAATAGCGTTCTGGCTTCGCCCATTTCAACCCGCATTTGGCGAATGGCCTCCAGAAAGGGTTGTGACTCGATGTCACCCACTGTGCCGCCGATTTCGATCAGCGCCACATCATGACCCGCGGCGCTTAATTCGATCACCCGCTTGATTTCGTCGGTGATATGGGGGATGACCTGCACGGTGGCCCCTAAGTATTCCCCGCGGCGCTCCTTGCGAATGACATTTTCGTAAATCTGGCCAGTTGTCCAGTTATTCACCTTGCCCATGGTGGTTCGGACAAAGCGTTCATAGTGCCCAAGATCCAGGTCGGTCTCAGCACCGTCTTCGGTGACAAAGACCTCACCGTGCTGAAAGGGGCTCATGGTGCCGGGATCGACGTTGATGTAGGGATCGAGCTTGGTGAGGGTGACCTTGAGGCCCCGAGCCTCCAGGATGGCAGCTAACGAGGACGCAGCAATTCCTTTGCCCAGCGAAGAGACAACACCGCCGGTGATGAAGATGTATTTGGTCATTCAGAGTGTGACGTTTGGGGCGGAAGGCGCAGCTACCGTAAGCGGGCCAGCAACTGACGCCTTGGATCTTGCCTAATGTCCCATTTTAGCAGAAACCGAAGCATCACTTGCGAGTTTCCTGCCGTTTTGATGGCCAGAGGACCGGGGTTCCCCAAGCATGCCTTTGCGCCGGTGGACCGGTCATGGTGGCAGCCGTTAACATGTGACTTTGCCTGCAAGAAACGGAGTCCTGTCGATGCGCTCAACCGTCCTGACCCTGGTCCTACTGCTGATCGGTCTTTCGGAAATGGCCTGCACCCCCTTTGTCGATCTCAAGCCGCAGGGACAAGCGGTCAGGGTCGTCAGCAGCGATGAGGCCAAGCGCTGCAAGAAAATCGGACACGTGACGACCCACACCACGGATGAGGTCATGGGAATTCCCCGCGACAGCGAGTCACTCAATGATGAACTGACGCGTTTGGCCAGGAACTATGCGGGTAACATGGGCGGCAATGCTGTGGTTGCACTGGGTGCGGCCCAGCAGGGTGAGCAGTCCTTCAACGTCTATCACTGCGGCCGCTAGGACACTGGCCGCTCCCAGACAATCCGGCTGAATCGACCCCCCGGCGGCCCAAAGGCCGCGGCGTCACCAAGCCATTGATCGCCAATGGCCATCAGCGTGTCATCGACGAAGATCAAGGGCGTTCGCTCACGGATCCAGGGTGGCGTGCCGGCCTCCTGAAACAGCTTGCGAAGCGCGTGATGACCTGCCCGTCCTTGAAGCTGAATGGATTCACCGCCCCGTCGCAAGCGAACATGGATGGTGTGTTGCCAGAGGGCATCGGGCAGACCGTCTGCTGCGCCGGCCTCGAGGCGCAGCCTCCCAAGGCCTGAGGGTAGGGGGATACTGTCCTCAGGGCGGGTCCAGACAAGGGACCAGTCGGGGTCAACCGGCTCCAGAGGTTGCATCACGAAGAGTTGCTGGCGGTAGCGCCGGATTTCCGCGCCCGGCCATTGAATGCTCGGGTACCGGTCAGGACCCGCCGCCAGGGCCGCCTGAATCAGATGCCGAAGCCGTTCCGAAGGCGGGGGGCGAAAGCCCTCGGACTGAAGCCATCCCCTGACGGCAAGGCGCTGGTCTCGCTCTGAAAGGGCGGCCAGCGCGTTCAGGCTCAGGCGCCCCTTTTCAACGGTCAGGCTCAGTAGCGCCAGCTGATGCTCAGCCTGGATCTCCGCGCTTTCGGCACACAGGGATGCCGAGCGGCTCAAGGTCCTATCAATGGCGGGCCAGCGAAGGCGCAATGCAGGCAGGATTTCATGCCGCAGAAAATTTCGGTCAAAACGCCGCGACTCATTGGAGGGGTCCTCTACCGCAGCGATTCCGGCCTGATCGAGCGCCGCCTTCAGGGTCTCGCGCGAAAGCGAAAGAAACGGCCGCAGGATAAAACGGCCAGAACGCAGCGACACCCTCGACATGCCCCGAATGCCTTCAACGCCTGAACCTCTGATCAGATTGATCAGAAGGGTTTCGGCTTGATCCTCGCGATGGTGTGCCAGTAGCAGGCTCTCACCGGGTAGGATGAGGCGCTCAAAGGCAGCATAGCGTGCGTCGCGGGCAGCAGCCTCAAGGCTTTCGCCTGAACGCGGGTCGATCTTTGCATGCAACACGGACAGCCGTATGCCAAATTGCTCAGCCAGCCTCAGGCAATGGGCCTCGAAGGTTTCGGCTTCAGCTTGCAGGTGGTGGTTGACGTGGATGGCGCGAAGCGTCAGGCCAGCGACTCTCTTGTGGAGCGCGGCAGCGGCAAGCAGAAGGGCGGTTGAATCTATGCCACCACTGAGTCCGAGCCAGATTGGCCGGTGCCGGTCGATCGCCTTGAGGCTGTCGGTTAGGGCATCGACCAGTGTGTCGAGAGCGGGGGGGGCGGTGCCGATGACGCCAAACTCAGCTGGTAGCCTCTTCAAACACACCGTATTCCATCAGACGTTGGTAGCGCTCTTGCAGGAGAACATCCATGGGTTTTGCGGCGAGCTGCGCGAGCGCCTTCTTGAGGGCCCCTTTGAGGTTTTCAGCGGTCTTCTCGCGGTCCCGATGGCAACCGCCCAAGGGCTCTGGAACAATCTCGTCAATAAGGCCCAGTTCCAGCAGACGATTCGAGGTGATCCCCATGGCCTCGGCGGCGAGCTCTGCCTTTTCAGCGCTTTTCCAGAGGATCGAGGCGCAGCCTTCGGGCGAAATCACCGAATAAGTGCTGTACTGCAGCATCATGAGACGGTCGCCGACACCGATGGCCAGCGCACCCCCAGAGCCACCCTCGCCAATCACCGTGCAGATGATGGGCGTCTTGAGGGACGCCATTTCAAAAAGGTTACGGGCAATGGCCTCGCTTTGTCCCCGTTCCTCGGCATTGATTCCCGGGTAGGCGCCGGGTGTATCGATCAGGCAAATGATCGGTAATTTGAACCGCTCCGCCATCTTCATCAGCCGCAGCGCCTTGCGATAGCCCTCCGGCCTTGGCATACCAAAGTTTCTGTGAAGTTTTTCCTTAGTATCACGGCCTTTTTGATGGCCGATGATCATAACGGGTGTGCCTTGCAGTTTGGCAAGACCGCCGACGATGGCCGGGTCGTCAGCAAAGGCTCTATCCCCATGCAGTTCCTGAAAGTCCTCGAAAATCATTTCGATGTAGTCGAGGGTGTAGATGCGCTGGGGATGCCGCGACATCTGCGAAATCTGCCAGGCGGAGAGGCTGCTGAACACCGATTCGGTGAGCTTTCGGCTTTTTTCCTCGAGCTTGGCAATTTCCTCGGTAATGTTGATCTCATTGTCGAAACCCACCCGCCGCAACTCATCGATCTTGGCTTGCATGTCGGCAATCGGCTGTTCGAAATCCAAGAAATTGAGATGCATGAGAATTACTCGAGGGCTCAAAAATAGACGTTTATTCTAGCACTTCGGCCAGAAAATCCTGAACCAGACGCCAAGAGCGCTGATTGGACAGCGGGTTGAAGACGGTCCCGAACCCCGGATCATTGGCCTTTGGATTGGTGAAGGCATGCTGGGTATTGCCAAACTGATGGAGTTGCCAGTCCGCGCCTGCGGCGGTGAGTTCTTGGCCCAACTGATTGGCGGCCTCGGGGGGTGCCATTGGATCTTCGAAGCCATGCAGGACGAGGACCTTGGCACGGATCGGATGCACAACTTGTTCTGGCGCGGCGGAGAGAATGCCATGGAGGCTGATGGCCGCTTGAAGGTTCGCGCCACTTCGAGCCAGATCAAGGGCGCAAAGCCCTCCGAAACAAAAGCCCATGGCAGCCATCTTCTTTCCGTCGACCTCCGGCTGTGAGCGGAGGGATTCAAGGCAGAGGCTCAATCGCGCCTGCAGTTTCATGCGGTCTTGGGCCGCTGCATTCATCAATGCGCCACATTCGCTTGGGTTATTCCCGATCTGAGCAGAACCGTAGGGGTCCACGGCCAGAGCGACATAGCCAAGGGCTGCCAGTGCCTGCGCTTTTTCAAGCACAAAAGTGTCCCGGCCGGCCCAGGTGGGAAAGACTAAAATGCCAGGCCTTGGCTGGCTCCATGAGGTATCGTGGAAAAGCATGCATTCGAGACGAGCGGGCCCGTCCTGGCAGACGATGGGTCTTGGCTGGATAGTCATGGGGAAGATCCTGTGGCTTGGGGTGTCTTGATGTGAGTAATGCCTTGAAATTGTAGGCCAGATGCCTGTGGGCTTCACTTGGGGATCTTGCGATCGGTCATCGGCTGGAGCCGGGGTATCATGGACTTTGCACCAAAAAGCCCCCGACTTAAGCCGCTGTTGCTCCTGAGAAGACCGCCATGAGATCACCCAAAACGCTCTCTTCATTGAATACCTTTATCCTTTGGGTGAGAGCGCGACTTGGCGCTCTTAACCCACTGAATCGTTGGCTGGTCCTTATCGCCCTGCCTCTGGGCATCCTCTGTCTGCTGCTCGGGATGGTCTATTTCTGGGTTGACCGGGTGATTGCCATCGGTGCCCTGAGCAGTATCCTGGCGGGGCTTGCCACAGGCGCCGGTGCGCTGCTGGTTCTGGTGATCAAGCCGCTTGAACGGGCCACGCTCAATACCCTTTTGGGTGCGGCAGCGGGGGTCATGCTGGCGGCGACGTCGTTTTCACTGATTGTGCCGGGAATTCAATATGGCAATCAGATCTGGCCGGGGCTTGGGGTTTATGTGGTGGCCTTGGGCATTCTGGCGGGGGCAGGTTTTTTGGTGCTGACCGACCGTTATCTCCCGTATGAGAGGGTCATGAGGGCCAATGATCAATTGGATTCACATCGCAAGATCTGGCTCTTCATTGCCGCCGTCACGCTGCATAATCTGCCTGAAGGGGCGGCTGTGGGGGTCAGTTTTGGATCGGGTGATGTGGGAATCGGGCTGTCTCTGGCGATTGCGGTCGCCCTTCAGAATATCCCCGAGGGCCTGGCGGTCGCCCTGCCGCTGGTGGCGCTTGGATATAGTCGCCCTCAAGCGATTGTGATCGCTGCGATGACCGGCTTGATCGAGCCGGTGGGGGGCATTCTCGGGGTGCTCCTAGCGACCGCGTTTGTGCCGGTCCTTCCTCTGGGTATGGGCATTGCCGGTGGGGCGATGCTCTTTGTTATCAGTGAAGACATCATTCCACAATCGCAGGCCGGCGTTCAGGCGCGCCATGCCACGTTTGCGATGCTGATGGGATTTGTCGTCATGATGATTCTCGATAACCTGGTCACAGGCACCTAAATTGGCGCCTCTGGCAAAACTTTGGCGCAGAGGCCCTGTTTTATGCACAGCCGTTGGATCAATGGCCCCGTCCCTCTCAAGGCGGCCTTCACTTTCAATGGCTTACAAAAAACAATAAAAATCAGACGGTTAGGGGCTGGCCAATCATTGGTCAGTTTGATAGGGCACTTATCGCACGGGACATTTCAGCGTCTTTCCAAGCGTTTTATCAGCAGAAATTGTGGACAATCTTGCGCGGGCGACTTCGAAGCATTTCCCGATGTAGCCACTTGAAATCCGGTCGGGCGGAGCCGACCGGCGTTTTCTGTTGAAGCGGGTTTGCACGGACATGCCCTGCAAACCCGGGGCGGCTTATTTGCCGTCGTTGGGGATCAGGTCGATGATGGTATGACGATTTTCCGCACGTCCTTCCTTGGTTGAATTGTCTGCGGAGGGAGAGTACTGGCCATGACCCACCGTCGTCATGCGCGCGGGGTCAATGCCTTTTTTCTGGAGGTAGGCCACGACATCCGCGGCACGGGCTGCTGCGAGTTCCCAGTTGTTCTTGAACTTACCTTTGGTATGGGAGCCATAGGGCACGTCATCCGTGTAGCCATCCACCTCGATTCGGTGGTCCGAGGCCTTTTGAAGCGTCGGAACGATCTCATCAAGCACATGCTTGCCTTGTGGGGTCAGCTGCGCATGGCCTGAGGCATAGAGGCTTCTTTCCTCAATGGTGATTCGCAGACGATCCTTCATCTCCGTGGTCTTGATCTGGTCGGAACGGGTCTCTGACTGGATCTCCTGATTCCATTGATGCTCGTTATCCCGATTCTGCTGGCCGGCACAGCCACTGAGGATGATGAGTGAGGCAAGGCTCAGCAAAGGCAAATGACGCATGTGTTTCTCCGTATCGAGGTTAAAGGGATGGATTTGGGGCAGGGACGATCCTAGCGACAGTTGTGATCAAAAGGCAATCCACATCTAGGCAGGCAGTTTCAGAATCCAGCGGCGATAGATCAGGGCGCTCGTCAAAAAAAGAGCCGCAAACAGGGTGCCTGCCAGAGCAAGAAATGCCAGGAGCTGGAGCAATGCGCGCTGCAGAAAGGCGCTGGCATGGTTTTCTGCGGTTCCTGCAACGGTGTCAGAAGCGCGGGACAGGGCTTCGAGAGGGACACCGGACTGCGCCGTTTCGATTGATGTCAAAAGGGCATTGAGCTGCTGGGACATCGCACCAATGCGCTCAGCCGCATCCCCATAGTCCTGGATTCTGAAGGCCGTGTTGGGTCCTTCTCCGGGATCCTTGGGTGCGTTCTGTGTCTGGGTGAGAATCTGGCTGTAGACCGTGAGGGCCCGTTCTGCCGCTGCCGCCATCTGCCCCCCCTGATCGAAAGTCTTGCCGAACTGGGCTGCGAGCAGGTTTAGGGTGGTCTCCTGGGACTTCAGGGCATCGAGAACCTTCTGTCGCTCGCTGCTGATCACACTTGGGAATGACTCGACTGTCTTACCGGCGGCCTGCGCGGCATCTGCCAGACGATCCGCGCTGTCAATGAAGGACTGAATTTCCTTGAGCCGGCTGGAACGGATGGCCAGAAGTTCCATCTGCCATTCCATCAACTGCGGCATATGCTGACCCAGAAAGAGGGCGCGCTCACCAAAAAGGCGGGTTTCAGTAAGCTCCCGCTTGGCCGGGTCAAGGCTGGCCAGCGGATCCAGATCCAGCAAGGTGAAGACGCTCGTGCTGTTGGTATCGCTGGATTTGGTGTTTTCACCTTTCTGAATCACCTGATTAACCAACTGCATGCTCGCAGCTTCGGCAAGGCCCATCTGATTGATCACATTCTCCCGATGCCATTGTTCGACCTGACGGTCCAGTTCCGTAAGCTGATTCTGAGTCAGGATCTCTTGCGCAATTCGCCGGATCTCTTCGCGATTGATGTTCACGGCCCGGATCAAGGGGTCGGTGGAGTCGCCGAATTGTGCAGGTTTCCAGTAGGCGTGGAGGCTGTAATGGATCGACTCTGTGTAGAGCACCATGCCGACCAGATCCGAGAGCGAATTGGCGCCGCCGACCACCGCCAAAATGTCCGTCATGAAGCGGACCTTGCCCATCACCAGAAACTCCCGATTGATCGGCTGGCCGCCCTGTTTCAGGCTCTCCATGGCCAAGCCGGTCGAGGAGATGAAATTGTCCGCATAGCGCAGCAGGTTTTCCTGAAGGTCGACAGGGTCATAGGTATTGGTCGATTCAAAACCATTGGCCACAGATCGGACGGCCGTGATCGGGAGTTCGGCGACTTTCTGGATCAGGGTACAACCTGAAAGTCCGACACTGACAAGCAAGGCCAGGGTAGATGCAAGCAAGGAACGCGCGGACGGCATGGCGGATTTAGGCAAGCCCGGAGTTAGAATCGTTGGGACGTTATCATACTGGGACGCTGGCCGAATTCGGTAGCCGGTTCCTTTTTTGGATGGAATGCAATGCCTTGTCAGACCCTTGAGTGGGCAAAAGAGACCGTGAGTGCCCTTATGGCATCCCCTGTGCCCGGGGTGGAAGTGGCCACGATGGGTGGCACCCTGCTGCTGGTCGCTGTCGCTGAAATGGGCGACAAAAGCCAGCTCGTCTGCATGGCTCTGGCATCAAGGCATCGGCATTGGCCGGTCTTCTGGGGGGCCGCAACGGCTTTTTCTCTCTTGAATTTGATGGGGGTATGGGTCGGCGCGGCAGTTACCCATCTGGTCCCCAAGGCCTATCTGGCGGGGACCGTCTCTCTGTTATTTCTCGGTTTTGGAATCCATGCGCTTCTCAACACGGAGGAGGCGGCCGAGCGCATTCAGGAGCGCCGGGGTCATGGTGTGTTTTTTACGACCTTCCTGATGATCTTTCTGGCTGAACTCGGCGATAAAACGCAGATCGCTGTGGCGGGCCTTGCGGCCTCAAGTCCGCCAGCTTCCGTCTGGATCGGGGCGACGGCGGCGCTGATGACGACCACGGGTCTGGCTATTTGGGCTGGAAAAGCCCTGTTCAGGCGCGTCCCCTTTCGTTGGGTCGGTCGCCTTGCCGGTTGCCTTTTCCTGGGCTTTGGGGGGCTTGCTGCCTACAAGGCAGTGCTGCTGCTGCAGTCCTGAAGCGCGCCTCAGTCTGAATTCAAGGACCAGCTCTTTCTCAGGATCAGTTCAAGCACCAACTTGCTTCCGAAGTAGGCCAGTAAAAGTGCCAGAAAACCGCCCAGCGTCCAACGGATTGCCATGGGGCCACGCCAGCCGAAACGCAGCCTTCCGAACAGCAGGCTCGCAAATAAACACCAAGCCAGAATCGACAAGAGCGTCTTGTGCGCCAGGTGCTGCGCAAACATGTCCTCAATGAACAGGAACCCCGAGGCCAGACTGACGGTCAGAAACAAAAGACCTGCAGCGATCAGCTGGAAGAGAAGGGTTTCCATGCTCTGCAGTGAAGGCAGCGATCGAATGACAACGCCTCCCGGATCGCGTTTTCGCAGACAGGCATCTTGGAGCGCAATGAGTGATGCCTGAATGGCTGAAATGCTGAGGAAGCTGAAGGCCACCAAAGAGGAAAAAATATGCAGTTCCAGTTCCAGTGAGGGTGAATCAATCGGATGGACGCTCTCATGCAACGATGCTCTAAGCGCAAGCACGAGGCTGCCCAAGGGAAAAGTGACGATAAGCAGTTTATCTATGGGCTTGATCAGGCTTCCCACCAGCAACATCAGATTGATCAGGAGGATAACCAGCGAGAGGGTGCTGAGAAAGCCAAAATCGAGATGTGGCGGCCACATGAGGGGCTTGAATGCATTCAGTCCATGCAGCAGGACGGCCAGAACGCCGAGTGCCAAAATGGGACCCCGGGTTCTTGAAACGGACCCTTGATCGCCGGTTTTTTTCCAGGCGCTAAAAAAACCAAAGATCGCCACCAGATAGGCAAAAACCCCAAGCCAGGCTACAAAAGTTGGATCCATGCAATACCGTCCTCCCCGGCTAGTCTGGCATAATGACTCGATTAGATGAAGTCTCTTCTATAGAAGCAAGTAACCTGCAACGATCGCCATGTTTGACAACCTTACCGAACGCCTTACCCAGTCCCTTAAGAAAATCCGAGGCCAGGGACGACTGACCGAGGACAACATCCAGGAGACCCTTCGGGAAGTCAGGATGGCGCTACTTGAGGCAGATGTCGCTCTGCCGGTAGTCAAGGATTTCATCGAGCAGGTCAAGACCCGTGCGCTGGGACAGGATGTCAAGAGCAGCCTTTCTCCGGGTCAGACCTTCATCAAAATTGTTAACGAAGAGCTGATTCAGGTCATGGGTAGTGCCCATGAAAAACTCAGTTTCCAGACACAGCCCCCCGCAGTCATCCTGATGGCCGGTCTTCAAGGTGCCGGCAAGACGACGACCGTTGCCAAGTTGGCCCGATGGCTGAAGGAAAGTGAGCGCAAGTCTGTGGTTGTCGCCAGTGCTGACGTTTATCGTCCGGCAGCGATCGAGCAATTGAAAACATTGGCTGATGAAGTGGGTGTCGATTTCTTCCCCAGCGATCCAAGTCAGTCGCCGATCGACATCGCCAAAGGCGCGCTGGAACATGCCCGTAAGCGCTACCGTGACGTGCTGATCATCGATACCGCCGGACGGTTGGCGATCGATGAGGCCATGATGGCCGAAATCCAAGCCTTGCACCGCGAGATCAAGCCCATCGAGACCCTGTTCGTGGTCGACGCCATGACCGGGCAGGATGCCGCAAACACCGCCAAGGCCTTTGGCGAAGCATTGCCACTGACTGGTGTGATCCTGACCAAGACCGATGGTGATGCGCGCGGCGGCGCGGCTCTTTCTGTGCGGCACATCACAGGTAAACCCATCAAGTTCTTGGGGGTAGGGGAGAAGACTCAGGCGCTGGAGCGCTTCCATCCGGACCGAATCGCATCCCGAATTCTGGGTATGGGCGACATGCTCAGCCTGATCGAAGAGGCCGAGCGGACCATCGACAAGGCCAAGGCAGAAAAACTGGCCAAGAAGATCCAGAAGGGCGTGGTCTTCAACCTTAACGATTACTACGACCAGCTGCAGCAACTCAAGAACATGGGCGGTCTGACCGCCATGATGGACAAGCTGCCGGGAATTGGAGCGGTGCCGCAGAACGTCAAGGAGCAGGTCAATGACAATGAATGGCAGCGCCAGATTGTCATGATCGACTCCATGACGCGGAAGGAGCGGCAGAATCCCGATCTGATCAATAACTCCCGTAAGGAGCGGATAGCCAAGGGCTCCGGGGTGGATCTTCAGGATCTAAACCGAATGCTCAAGCAATTTGGTCAGATGCAGCTCATGATGAAGAAATTCAAGAAAGGCAACCTTATGAACATGATGCGGGGCGCCAAGGGCAACTTGGCTCGTGGCATGAATTTCCGGGGCACCATGTGAGCTCAGGGCTCATCGGGCTGGCCCCCTCGGGTGATCCTGCCCTCAGAGCCTACTGGCCAAAACGATTCTCTAGCACGACGAACCAGGGTCTCTGCTCACTTGGTCTCAGATGGCCTTTGCCATCAAGCGTGAGTTGGGTCTTAGAGACTGAATTCCTGACGTTCCCGCCAATGCTTGCTAGCTGGCTGCCATTTACTTCTACCACCAGATCGCAGTGCAGTTTTGCATGGCCCATTAACACCGTGCGGGCATCCTGATCGTCATAGACCGGAATAAAACCATGAGTCCCCCGGGTGGCACAGATCAGGTCACCGGTCTTGGGACTGTATTGGTTGATCCGATGCGGTTGATAGGCTGCAACCGTCTGGTTGGCAGGGTCTGCAAAGTAGCGAATGTAGTTCCAGTGCGCATCGGATCCCGGGAATTCGAGGCTTGAGACGCCGGATTCCCGCATCAACCAGGTGATGAAGGCTGCCGACCACGGTTGCTTGCAGTCAAACCCATCCAGACTGGGTTTGCCGACACTGCGCCAATAGCCGTTGACCCGCGAGGACCAGGGATCGCCATCGTCCTCCCAGTGGCCGACGTGCGGCATGCTTTCGCCCTGATCATCCAGTCTTACAACCTGACGGCCAAACAGTTCCCATTCGCCCTCAGCGACCTTACGCAGAACCTCAACCCGCGAATTGCTGCCCTTTTTACGCGCTTTCCCAGCATCGGCCTGCTCTATGGGCGTGGGTGACTTTTTGGAAGATTCCTTGCTGCCTGCGCAGCCAGCAAGCATGACGATCAGGGTAGTGAGTATGGTTAGCCGGATGGTGGATGGATGCATGGCGTTAGCGGGAAGGACGTTGGGTGTTTTTAAACCAGTTTCGATATTGCATCATCTTGGCCTGTTGATCGGCCGGCGCATGTCGATTGCAGGTCGCAGACTCAGTGGTATCGGGAGAAGCGCCCCAACGCACCTCCGCGCAGTCATTTGGGTTATAGCCGACCTCAAGGGCCTCACGCCGGGCAAAAATCTCTTCAAGCGACAGTTCCCATTCGCTACCATCGCTTCGGAGATAGCGGATGGTCTTGTCTTTAATGGACTGCTGATGCAGAGTTTCGATTTGGGATCGGGCAGCGTCTGGGCTCATTGAGCCGAGCGCGAACAGGTCAGGGTGGGCGGTAATTGCCTCTGGCAGGGCCTCGACGACCTTGAGCGCGATCAGCAGCCGCATGTCGCGCGAGGGACTTGCATAGTCCTCCCAGGCTCCTTGGGTTTCGAAAATGCTGGCACCCGCTGGCATGGTAATGGTGGAAGGACCATGCTGGCGTCGGTAGCGTTCGCCGTTTTCGACCGCCACGACACGCGTTTTCAGCTGTTCCATCAGGGCGGCAAGGGTCGCCGTATAGGCGGCCTCAGGATCCAGGCCCTTGGGGTTGATCAGCCCTTTGATGGCGGTGTAGAACGCATCGGCGGATAGGCCTTCCTGTTCATCGCTGAAGGGTGCCCCGGGGGCCGCTGCTGCCAGATGCGCATTGTCCGGGAGTGCAAATCCGCTGCCATCCAGAAGCAGCGGTCTGAAGGCCTTGAAGCCAGGACCGGCGGAGGGGAGATTGGCAAACAGGAAATTGCCCTCCCAGAACCGCTTTCGGGACACAGAGTTGTCTGGCTGCGCATCGGCGGCCAGAAGGATGCCGGGTTGCCGGCCTTTTTGCGGAATCCATTTGGCAATGATCAGGGTGTGGCCGTAAGGGTCTGCGTAGACGGTACCTGGCCAGAGCCGCTTTTGATCAAGGGGTATGGGGTAGAAATCTGTCGCCTCATCCTGAAGCCCGGTCCGGGCACTGCCGGAATGAACCGTGTCGGCGATCTTGCGCATCAGTCCCGTAAAGCTGGATGCAGGTACCGGCCCCTGAGTGAAGCGGGTATCAAGTGTCGGGCGCCCGCAGCGGGGCGGACGGCTTCCAGTCCCCCGGTCGCACGCCCTGAATGACACGGGAAGCCCGACCTTCCAGGCGAAGTAGGTTCTCAGAAAGTAAGGGAGATCTGCACAGTCGGGAGTGGCAGGAAGACGCTCGTCTTCCCGATACCCCAGGGCGTTATGAAGAACGTTGCGATCAGGGTCCCTGAGGACCGGTTCCAGCGACTTGAAATTGAGGCCTTCGTTCTCCGGCCCGTCAAACAGGGTCTCGATCCAGGCGGCGAAGAATGCTTCGTTCGCGCGGCTCCAGTCATGGCCTCCAGGGTGTGATACCGTGCCGGGCTTAAGGCTTGTGCAGGCCACGCGTTCATCGCCCCGGGTGGCCTCGATGCGAAGGCCAGAGCCATCCAAGGGCAGCCGAACCTCGGCATCCAGGCTGTAGGGAGGTCCGCCCCTTCGGGTCACCTGAACGGGCCGGTCCGCGTCTGAATCCTGAGACCCCATGCGCAGACCGTCAATGGCCAGATCAGCCGATACGGCGAATACCCGGACCGTCTCTCCGGCCTCTGGCGAAGACGGGGAGAACCAGATCTGCGTACTGTCCTCTTTGGCGCAGTCGGTCTGCGAATAGACGGGAGGGGTGACACCCAGCCAGAGGCTGGTGGCAGTCATGAGAACCGACTTCATTGATTATGCGGTTTTTAGGAAAGTAATCCCTAAGTATACGGATAGGGGCGAGGGCGACAAAATGAGCGAGAACAGATCATGCCCGAACGAGGGCTATGCAGCGGATACAGCGGCGCTGCAGGGGATCTTCAAAGTCTGTCCACGCTGTCAGGCGCCTGAACCGAGGATTGGTGAGGCGCGCATGCTCACCTGTAGCGCCTGCGGTCTTCAGTTCTTTTTCAATACAGCGGCAGCGGCAGGGGCATTTATCTTCCAGGGCTCAAAGCTGATCCTCTGCGTCAGGTCCAAAGATCCGGGCCGGGGGCTTCTGGATGTGCCCGGTGGCTTCATTGAATTTGGGGAAAGTGTTGAATCCGGGCTGCGGCGCGAGATTTTGGAGGAGTTGAGTATCGAGGTCGGAACACTCCACTACTTCACCAGCGCACCCAACCGTTATCTTTACCAAGGAATTCCCTATCACACCCTCGATCTATTTTTTGCGGCACGAACCGAGGCGCAATCTCTCATTCCTGAGCGCGGTGAGATTGAAGCCATCGAACTGGTTGACCCTGAGGGGCTTGACCCTCAGGGCTTTGCGTTTGCATCTACTCGCCTTGCGTTTTTGAAGCTCAAGGACTGGATTCGCGCAAATCCGCTCTGAAACGTTTCCAAATCAGGATGAAGGAGCGGGTCAAATTACCGCCGCCGGCGGCGATCCATTGATCGATTGCAGCAGGATCAAACCAACCCCCTTCATCGATTTCGGTGGGGTGAAGGGTGAAGGGGCCCTCATGCCGCAGGACGAACACGCGAATGAATTCCATACCGGTTTCCTCGCAGGCACTGAGTTGGCTGATAGGTTCGAGAGCATCAGGTGCCGGAATCCCCAGTTCCTCCTCAACCTCGCGGCAGGCGGCCGCATGATAGGCTTCGCCAGCATCCACATGGCCTGCGGCCGAGGTATCCCAGGCGCCGGGGTTGACATCCTTGCTCATGGACCGTTTCTGAAGAAACAGTTGCCCGTGTGCATTGAAGACCAGAATATGAACGGCGCGGTGACGGAGGCCTTGTCGATGAATCTCGCCGCGGGTCCTGGGGCCCAGCGTCTGGTCGAACGCATCCACCTCATCCAAAAGTTCCTGATCTGTACTCACGGGGTGAAGGTCTCCTCCAGCTTGTCTTTCCGGTCTTCCGCGGTCTGGAAGGGCTCCCATCCGCCCCCCAGGGCTTTATAAAGGGCGATCAAGGCGGCCGAGGTTTCGGTGATGCTGGCCGCATATTCCCTCTGGTCCAGAAGTAGCCTTCGCTCGGTATCAAGCAGGTTCAAAAAATCCATCACCCCCTCCTCAAAACGCACCGTTGCGACCTGATAGGCCTGGTAGCTGGCCTCCGAGGCGGTCTTGAGGAGGGCTTGTCGATCCCGAAGGCGATCATAAATGACCAAGGCATTTTCGGTTTCCTCAAGGGCGTTGAGGACCACTTGCTTGTATTCGGCCAGACGGGCATCGGCGCTGGCCTCCGCCGCAAGGACGCGGGTGTAGAGCTGGACACTGTCAAACGCCGGCCAGACAATCCGGGGCCCGAAGTTGTAGGCGCCTGCATTGGTTGCCCCGAGCCCGGTGAGGGAACTGGATTCCAATGCAAAGGTGCCGACGAAGGTCACTCGTGGAAACAGTTCGCCAATGGCAACCCCGATTTTGGCCGTTGCGCTGGCCAGATTTCGCTCGACGACCCGGATATCGGGTCGTCGCCTCAGGAGTTCTGCGGGACTTCCGAGATGAATATGCTCGGGAGGCTGTGGAATCGGTTTTGGTACCAACAATTCCCTGAGGAGTGCCGAGGGGATTTGACCGGTCAGAACCGAAATTCGATGAATGTCCTGATGAATCAAGCTGTCGACCGGGGGGATCAGGGCTCGGGTGGTGTCGTACTGCGCCTTGGCTCTCTGGGTATCGAAAGCGGTTCCGATGCCGGCCTCTTCGCGGGCTTGCGTCAGCGCCCAGGTCGATCGCTGGTTATCGGCATTGCGTTGCTCAACGGCCAGTTGGTTCTGATGGCCTCTGAGTTCGAAGTAGTTCCGTGCGAGTTCTGAAATGATGCTGAGCTGCAGGTAGCGCCGATCCGCTTCTGCAGATTCAACCAACGCTTCCCGTGACTGCACATCACGGCGAATCTTGCCCCAGATGTCGGCTTCCCAGAAAACGTCAAATCCGGCGTTGTAGAGGTTGAGGTTGCGCGGAACATAGTTGATCTGGTTAAGGGAATCAAAACTCCTTTGGAGGGAAGACCAGTTGTTGTGCTCATTGACGTGCGGCAGTAGGTTCAGTCCCGCGTAGAGAAAGAGGGCCCGAGTTTCTCTGAGGTTGGCCTCGGCTGCCTTGAGATCGTAGTTATTGGCAATGGCCTTTTGAATGAGCCGCGTGAGCGTCGGATCCTTGAATTGTCGCCACCAGGCCTGATCGATCGGGCGAAGATCATATTCGGCCTCCTCCTGATTACCGAAGGCGTTGCCGCTGTCCATTTTCGGTAATTCATAGCTTGGCCCGATCGGGCAGCCTGTGAGGCAGATCAGGCTCAGCAGAAGACCGGCCCGGCGGCAAAAAAGAGGGGCGTTCATGCGCCTTTTGGCCTGCGTTTGAAGGGTTCTGCCAGGCGCCTGACAAGAATGTAGAACAACGGCGTCAGAATCAATCCGAAGAGGGTGACACCCAGCATCCCGCTAAACACGGCGGTACCCAGAATCTGTCGCGCTTCAAAGCCGGCGCCGCTGGAAATCACTAATGGAAAGACGCCCATGATGAACGCCAGCGAGGTCATGACAATGGGGCGCAGCCGAAGCCGCGCCCCCTCGAGTGCGGCTTCAACAGGGCTTGCGCCTTGCTCCTGTCGGCGTTTGGCGAACTCGACAATCAAGATAGCATTCTTGCAGGCTAGCCCGACCAGAACGATAAACCCGATCTGGGTGAAAATGTTGTTGTCCATGCCCCGGAGCCACACGCCAGTCATGGAGCTCAAAAGGCAGAGCGGGACGATCAGGATAATGGCCAGAGGATGCGACCAGCTTTCGTACTGGGCAGCCAGGGTCAGGAACACGAACACGACGCACAGCGGGAAAATCAGACGGGCTGTGTTACCTGCGAGGATTTCCTGAAGCGTCAGCTCTGTCCATTCATAGCTCATAGCGTTTGGAAGCTCTCTGGCTAGCAGCTCTTCCATCATTTCAATCGCCTGCCCGGTGCTGATACCCGGGAGTGTCGTGCCGTTGATCTCGGCGGAGGGATAGACGTTGTAGTGCGAAATCTTGTCAGGTCCTGCACTCTGTCGGAGATTGACCAAGGTAGCCAGTGGCACCATGTCGCCCTTGTGATTGCGGGTCTTCAGGCCGCCAATCGCCTCGGGCCCCGCGCGAAAGGGGCCTTCAGCCTGGGCGTAGACCTGATAGGTCCTGCCAAGCAGGTTGAAATCATTGACATAGAGGGAGCCCAGGTAAGTCTGCAGGGTCTGAAAGACCTGAGAGAGCGGGACGCCGATCGACTTTGCAAGGCTTCGATCGACATCAACATGGACCTGCGGCACGCTGGCTCTGAAAGTGGTGAAGACGCGGGCCATTCCCGGTTGCTGCATGGCCTTGGCAATGATGTCGTTGGTTGCCCGGGCCAGTTCGTTGCTGCCGACATTCGCGCGGTCCTGAATCTGCAGTTTGAAGCCTCCGACGGTGCTCAGGCCTCGCACCGGCGGGGGCGCAAAAACGGCAAAGAAGGCCCCGTCGATGACGGACAGCCGTTGCTGAAGGATCCCCACCAGCGCCTCAGCGGTTTGTTCCGGGTGGCCTTCTCGCATTTCAGGCGCTGTCAGACGGGTGAACAAGGTCCCGGCATTGGACTGATTGCCGCCGCCGATGACTGAAAATCCGGCATAGGCATTGATGTGGGCAATGCCTGGTGTTGCCATGATGATCTGATTGGCTTCGGCGACGACTTTTTCGGTGCGCTCGAGTGAGGCTGCATCCGGCAACTGGGCATAGACCACAAGATAGCCCATGTCCTGGGAGGGAATGAAGCCGCTCGGAACGCTCGAAAACAGCAACAGATTCAGGGCCGTCAAGGTCAGATATCCGCCCAAAACCCAGGGCATGAAACCGATCAGCCGGTGGATCAGGCGGCTGTATTGATCCGCAAAGCGATTGAAGGCAGATTCAAATCGATCCAGCATCGGCGCCAGCAGTTGGTCAAACCGGTTGCGACCCTCCAGATGCTCGCTGGCATGCTCCTGATCCAGCAAGAGGGCGCAAAGGGCAGGGCTTAGCGTCAGTGAATTAAATGCAGAAATGACCGTGGAGACGGCGATGGTGAGCGCGAACTGCCGATAAAACGCACCTGAGACACCGGTGATGAAGGTGGTTGGAATGAAGACCGCGACCAGGACCAGTGCCGTTGCGACGATCGGTCCGACGACTTCCTTCATTGCCTTGCGGGTGGCCTCTCGGGCCCGCATCCCCAGGCGCATGTTGCGCTCGACATTTTCGACCACCACGATGGCATCATCGACCACGATGCCGATGGCGAGGACCAGCCCGAACAGCGAAAGGGTATTGAGAGAAAGTCCCATGGCCGCCATCACCGCAAAGGTGCCAATCAACGAGACCGGGACCGCGAGGATCGGAATCAGGCTTGCCCGCCAGGTCTTCAAGAACAGGATGACCACCAGCACGACCAGCGCCAGCGCCTCAAACAGGGTGCCGACGACCTTTTCAATGGATTGCTGGACGAAGGCGACGGTATCGTAGGACATGAGGTAGTCGAGGCCCTCCGGGAAATGGTGCTTGAGATTTTCCATTTCGGCCAACACCGCCTGCTTGGTCTCAAGCGCGTTGGATCCTGGCATCTGAAACAGGGCCAAACCCACGCTCTTTTGGCCATCGAGAAACAGTTCGCTGCCATAGTCTTTGGAACCCAGCTCAATGCGTGCGACATCGCGCAGACGGGTCATCTGGCCATCGGTTCCAGTGCGAAGAATGATGTTGGCAAATTCCTCCGTATCGCTGAGGCGTCCCTGGGCCATCACGGTGTATTGAAAATCGGTATGAATGCCGGTGGGTGGAGCGCCGACGACACCCGCTGCGACCTGCACATTCTGTTCCCGGATGGCCTCGACGACGTCGCTGGCGGTCAGGTTCCGGGCGGCTACCTTGCCAGGATCCAGCCACACCCGCATGCTGTATTCACGGGCCCCGAACAACATGACGTCTCCGACCCCCGGAACGCGGGCTAGCGCATCTTTAATCTGGATGAGGGCATAATTCGTCATGTAGACGTTGTCATAGCGCTTATCCGGTGAGATCAGGTTGATGACCAGACTCAAATCCGGGCTGCGTTTTCGAACCGAGAGGCCCTGACGGCGGACTTCTTCGGGCAGTCTGGGTTCGGCCAGCGAGACCCGGTTCTGGACCTGCACCTGCGCTTTATCGAGATCCGATCCGGGCTTGAAAACGACAGACAGTTGCAGGATGCCATCATTGGAGGAGTTGCTCGTCATGTAGAGCATGTTCTCAACGCCATTGATCTCCTGCTCCAGTGGCGTAGCAACCGTTTCTGCAAGCACTTTGGCGCTGGCGCCGGGATAGCGTACCTGAACCTGGACGCTCGGGGGTGCAATCTCCGGATACTGGGCGATCGGCAGTGTGAACAGGCTGATTAGGCCGATCAGAATGATGAACAGCGAAATCACGGCCGCAAAGATTGGCCGCGTTACGAAAAAAAGACTAAATCGGTACATGGTTCAGACGATCGGCCTTAACCATCAAAAGGCGTGTCAATGGTTTCAGGCTTGACCCGTGCACCCGGTCTCAATTTGGCGATTCCATCAACGATCACAAGATCAGTCGCTTCAATGCCTGAGCGGATCTGCCGAAAACTGCCGTAGATCCCACCCGGCGTGATCTTCCGGTATTCGATGCCGCCATCGGGTTTGGCCAGCCAGACGTAGCGGAGCTCCTGATCCGTGCCGATGGCACGGTTGGGAATCAAAAGGCCGGGAACGGCATTACTTGCCCGGATTCGGACCCGTGCATAAAGCCCAGGCGTCAGAATTTCAGAAGGGTTAGGGAATATGCCCCGAAGCTTCAGGGTACCGGTCGAGCTGTCGAGCCGGGGGTCGATAAAGTCAATGTGACCATGATGCGGGAAACCACTCTCATCGATCAATCCAAGCTCCACCTCAAGGGATGGGGAGGGAGCGCCCGCTTCGCTTTGAGTCAGCCAGCGGCGATACCTAAGGGCTGACTTTTCATCCGCATCCACATAGACATACACCGGATCCGTTGAAACGATCGTGGTGAGGAGGGTTTGATCCTCTCGAACCAGATTGCCTGCGGTAATCAGCTCGCGCCCAACGCGACCCTCGATCGGGGCGCGGATCGAGCAGAATTCCAGGTTGAGCCTCGCCATCTGCAGCGCCGCCTCGGCGGCGTGGAAGGTCTCGGTGGATTCAGAAACGGAGTTACTCCGTTGGTCATATTCCTCATCCGAGATGGCCTTTGAGTAACGCAGCCGATCGGCGCGTTTCAGTTCGTTCTGGGCCAGTTGCTGGCGGGTGCGGGTCCGTTGAAGCTCGGCCTCAGCGCGTTTGAGTTCAATCTCATAGTTGCGCCGGTCAATGACGAACAGAAGGTCGCCCTTGTGCACCTTGTCGCCGTCATGAATCAGGACCTGTTGTAAATAACCGTTTACCCTTGAGCGTATATCGACCGTTTCGGTCGCCTCGGTCCGGCCGCTGTATTCATCCCATTCAATGATGTCCCTTTGAATCGGAAAAGCGGCCTTGACGACAGTCCGAGGGTCCGTGTTGCCGGAATCCTGGCGCTGGCAGGCGCCTAAAGTAGCGATGATTCCGAGTGCGAAGAGGGTACGCGTCAGGGGTGTCGATCGGGAAGGGCTCATTCGGTATCCGGCCAGCATAAATCCGTTTAAGCGTAATTATTTCACGAATCCCGAGGGCGGATGCGAATGGATGGGTCTTAGGGTCTATGGGATCTCTTTTTGGTTTGCTATAGTGGCGGGTTAACTCACCTCTTTCCAGATTCAGAGATCGCCCCCGCCCATGATCGAAAAGTTACGCAACATCGCCATCATCGCTCACGTCGATCATGGCAAGACCACACTGGTCGACAAGCTCCTCCAACAGTCCGGCACGTTTGCTGTCCATGAAAAAGTCGAGGAGCGGGTCATGGACTCCAATGCACTCGAAAAGGAGCGGGGTATCACGATTCTGGCAAAGAACACGGCCATCGACTGGAACGATTACCACATTAATATCGTCGATACCCCAGGCCATGCAGACTTTGGTGGAGAGGTCGAGCGCGTGCTGTCCATGGTGGATTCGGTGCTGCTGCTGGTGGATGCAGTCGATGGTCCCATGCCGCAGACCCGATTTGTGACTCAGAAGGCCTTTGCGCTGGGCCTCAAGCCGATTGTGGTGATTAACAAGATCGACCGACCCGGTGCCCGAGCGCACTGGGTGCTTGACCAGACCTTCGACTTGTTTGACCGTCTCGGTGCAACCGAGGAACAGCTCGATTTCCCGGTCGTCTATGCATCGGCCCTCAATGGTTTTGCCGGCGATGATCCTGAAATTCGCGACGGCAACATGGACTATCTGTTCCAGACTATTGTCGATCAGGTCAGGCCGCCTGAGGTCAATCGCGATGGCGGATTCCAGTTGCAGATCAGTCAGCTGGACTACAACTCCTATGTGGGCGTCATTGGTATCGGGCGGATCCAGCGCGGCAGCATCAAGACCAATTCACCGGTGGTGGTGGTCAATCGCGATGGCAGTCAGCGCAATGCACGGGTGCTTCAGGTCTTTGGCTTCAAGGGTCTCGAGCGCGTCGAGGTGCCTGAGGCCAGTGCCGGCGACATCATTGCCTTCACGGGCATCGATACGCTTGAAATCTCCGATACCCTCTGTGCCCCGGATGCAATCGAGGCATTGCCGCCCCTGACCGTTGACGAGCCAACCGTGAGCATGACCTTCCAGGTCAACAATTCACCCTTTGCCGGCAAGGAAGGCAAGTTTGTCACCTCACGCCAGATTCGCGAGCGTTTGCAGCGCGAACTCCTCCACAATGTCGCCCTGCGGGTAGAAGATACCGTGGATCCTGACAAGTTCAAGGTCTCCGGTCGCGGTGAGCTGCACCTCTCTATCCTGATTGAGAACATGCGCCGGGAAGGCTATGAGCTCGGCGTTTCAAGGCCGGAAGTGATCGTCAAGGAAATCGACGGCGAACCATCAGAGCCTTACGAGTTCGTGACCATTGAGGTTGAGGAGGAAAACCAGGGCGCGGTCATGGAAAAGATGGGTGAGCGCCGCGGGGATCTTCTCAACATGGTTCCCGATGGCCAGGGACGGGTAAGGCTTGAATACATGATTCCTTCTCGCGGGCTGATTGGTTTTCAGACCGAGTTCATGACGGCCACCTCTGGAACAGGGCTCCTTTACCACGTCTTTGATCATTATGGCCCCCTGAAGAAGGGTGAAATCGGCCAGCGCATCAATGGCGTGATGATTTCAATGGTGTCGGGAAAAGCCTTGGGCTACGCCTTGTTCAACCTTCAAGACCGTGGCCGGATGTTCATTGATCATGGCACGGAAGTGTACGAGGGCATGATCATCGGTATTCATTCCCGAGACAATGATCTGGTGGTCAATCCGACCAAAGCCAAACAGTTGACCAACATTCGTGCCGCAGGGAGTGATGAAAACATTCTCCTCACGCCCCCGATCCGGATGAGCCTTGAACAGGCGCTGGAGTTTATCGACGACGATGAACTGGTTGAAGTCACGCCCAAGAGCATTCGTCTTCGAAAGAAGCTCTTGCTGGAGCATGAGCGCAAAAAAGCCAGCCGCTCGACGGCGGAAGCCTAGGCGGTTCGAAGTCAAGCCATCCCCATGGCTTGACGCCGACACGGGATGTCTGTTGGTCGGGCCCCTAGGCCCGATCAGTAGATATCGAGGTCCTGTCCTTTTTCCAAGGATTGGAGGGCTTCGAACCCTGAGAGTATAATTTGCTAGTTCCCCTTTTGACCTTCAGGTCTCTGCCTTGATCAACCCCCATCCATCGATTTCATGAATTCGTTTGCCAAAGAAATTATCTCCGTCAACTTAGAAGACGAGATGCGGCAATCGTACCTCGACTACGCCATGAGCGTAATCGTCGGACGCGCGCTGCCGGATGTCCGAGATGGTTTGAAACCGGTTCATCGTCGGGTGCTCTATGCCATGCACGAGCTCAGCAATGACTGGAACAAGCCCTACAAGAAGTCGGCACGTGTCGTGGGTGATGTCATCGGTAAATACCACCCGCACGGTGACTCTGCGGTCTATGACACGATCGTCCGCATGGCGCAGCCCTTTTCCTTGCGCTACATGCTGATCGATGGGCAAGGAAACTTTGGTTCTGTTGACGGTGATCCGCCTGCTGCCATGCGCTATACCGAGGTACGCATGGCGAGGATCGCGCATGAACTGCTTGCCGATCTTGAGAAAGAGACCGTCGACTTTATCCCCAACTACGACGAGTCGGAAAAAGAGCCGACCGTTCTGCCAACCCGGGTTCCGAACCTGTTAATCAATGGATCGGCAGGTATCGCGGTGGGCATGGCAACCAACATTCCGCCCCATAACCTGACCGAGGTCATCAATGCCTGCCTGCTCCTGATCACCAATCCGGAGGCCAGCATTCAGGACCTCATGGCGGTGGTTCCGGGTCCCGATTTCCCGACCGCCGGCATGATCAATGGGGCCAGCGGCATTCGCGAGGCCTATCTAACCGGACGTGGACGCATCTACCTTCGCGCCCAGTGTGAATTCGAGGAAGATGCCAACGGACGTTCGAGCATCATCGTCAATGAACTCCCTTACCAGGTAAACAAGGCGCGGCTGATGGAGAAAATCGCCGAGCTGGCTAAAGAGGGCAAGCTGGAAGGGATTTCGGGGCTTCGCGATGAATCGGACAAAGATGGCATGCGCATGGTCATCGAACTCAAGAGGGGAGAGTCGCCCGAGGTCGTTCTGAACAACCTCTACCAGCAGACCGCGATGCAGAATGTCTTCGGCATCAACATGGTCGGTTTGATTGACGGCCGCCCGCGCTGCCTGAACCTAAAGGAAATCCTGGCTGCCTTTATCGACCATCGCCGCGAGGTGGTTACCCGAAGGACGCTGTTTGATCTTCGCAAGGCGCGCGAAAGGGCCCATATTCTGGAAGGTCTTGCGGTGGCGTTGGCCAACATCGATGAAGTCATCGAACTCATCAAGACCTCCGAAAATCCGGCTATGGCGCGCGAGCGACTGTTGGCGAAGACCTGGCTACCCGGTCTGGTATCAGACCTTCTGGCGCGGGCAGAGGATGCGTCGAGGTCCCGCCCTGAAAGCCTGCTGCCGGAATTTGGTCTGTCGTCGGAGGGCTACAGGTTGTCCCTTGAGCAGGCGCAGGCCATTTTGGATTTAAGGCTTCATCGCCTGACCGGCCTTGAACAAGACAAGATCATCGCCGAGTACCGTGAAATTCTGGCCCGGATCGATGAATTACTGGCGATTCTGGGATCTGATGTGCGGCTGATGGAGGTCATTCGTGATGAGTTAATCGAGATTCGCGACCAGTTCGGTGATAGCCGCAGGACGCGCATCATCGAGGACTATCTGGATCTTTCCCGAGCCGATCTCATCACCGAAGAAGACATGGTGGTGACGGTGTCCCACGAGGGCTATGTCAAGTCACAGCCACTGTCCTCCTACCGGGCGCAGCGTCGGGGCGGGCGTGGCAAGTCGGCCACGACCATGAAGCAGGAGGATTTCATCGAGAAACTGATCGTGGCCAGCACCCACGACACCATCCTCTGTTTTTCGAGCGTGGGTAAGGTCTACTGGCTCAAGGTCTATGAATTACCGGTTGCCAGCCGGATTGCCAGAGGCCGACCCTTTGTCAATCTCCTGCCCCTGGAAGAGGGTGAAAAAATCAATGCGATTTTGCCCATTCGGGAATTTGATGAGGGTCACTTTGCGTTCATGGCGACCAGTCGCGGCATCGTCAAGAAGGTCGCGCTCAAGGAGTTTGAACGTCCAAGGTCGCTCGGCAAGATTGCCATTGACCTGCGTCAGGATGACCGTCTGGTCGACGTTGCCGTGACCGACGGCAAGACCCACGTGATGCTGTTCAGCAACGCCGGCAAGGCCGTGTGCTTCCAGGAGGATGATGTCAGGGTCATGGGCCGGGGCGCCAGTGGCGTTCGCGGGATGACGCTGCTGGATGATCAGGAGGTCATCGCGCTCATCATCGGCACCAGTGGCTCGGTTCTCAATATCACTAAAAATGGCTTCGGCAAGCGCACTGCCATCTCTGACTTTCCGTTGCACCGAAGGGGTGGGCAAGGGGTGATTGCGATCCAGACCAATGACAGGAACGGCGCCGTGGTCGGTGCGCTGTTGGTCGAGGATGCGGACGAACTGATGCTAATTACTGATGGGGGCACTCTGGTCAGAACCCGTGTCTCGGAGATGCGGGAAATGGGACGTAATACGCAAGGCGTGACGGTCATCAAGCTGGGGCCGGGTGAGGCTGTGGTGGGTGTCGATCGCATCCCCTATCTCGAGGGTGAGGAAGGGGATCTGGATGAACTGGAACAGGGAGAAGATGATGTCGAGGGTGTTTAACTTCAGTGCCGGTCCATCAGCGCTGCCGTTGGAAGTACTGGAGCGGGCGCGTGCTGAAATGCTGGAGTATCAGGGCACCGGCATGTCAGTCATGGAGATGAGCCATCGAAGCAAGCCTTATGTCCGGATCGCCGAAGGTGCGGAGGCTCTGCTGCGCGAGTTGATGGGCATTTCCGAGGCCTACAAGGTGCTGTTTCTTCAAGGCGGCGCCACTGCCCAATTCGCGGCAATTCCAATGAACCTCCTGCGTGGACGGAACCGGGTCGCCCACGTGAATACCGGCATCTGGTCGAAGAAGGCCATCAGCGAGGCCAAGCATCACGCGACGGTCGATATCGCGGCCTCCAGCGAGGAGGGCGGTTTCGTCACTGTTCCTGACCCCGCGACCTGGACGATCGCCAAGGACGCGGCCTATGTGCACTACACCGCCAATGAAACCATTGGCGGTCTTGAGTTCCAGTCCGTGCCTGAGATCGCAGCGGAAATTCCTCTGGTGTGCGATATGTCCTCGAACATCCTTTCGCGCGCAATCGATGTTGATCGCTTCGGCCTCATTTATGCCGGTGCTCAGAAAAACATGGGGCCTTCGGGGATCTGTGTGGTGATTGTCCGGGAGGATCTGATCGGCTCGGCGGTTAAGGGTACGCCCTCGGTTCTGGACTACCGCCAGCAGGCGGATAACGGCTCCATGCTCAATACGCCTCCGACCTATGCTTGGTATCTGCTTGGACTGGTACTGGAGTGGCTCAAAGAAAAAGGCGGAGTCGAGGCGATTGAGCGCATCAATCAACAAAAGGCAGACAAACTCTACCGGGTGATCGATGGCAGTGATTTCTACGCCAATCCGATTGATCCAGCGGCCCGTTCGCGCATGAATATTCCCTTCCGTATCCATGATGTCACCCTTGATGCCACGTTCCTTGAAGAGGCCAAGTCGCAGGGTCTGGTGAATCTCGAGGGCCACCGCTCGGTCGGTGGCTTCAGGGCCAGCATCTACAACGCGATGCCTGAGGCTGGGGTTGATGCGCTGGTGGAATTCATGCAGGGTTTTGAGCAGCGTTACGGTTGATCACGATGTACCGGATCAGGACCTACAACAACATCTCCTCGGTCGGCCTTGACCGTTTCCCCCGCGATCAATACGAGGTTGCCTCGGAGATCCCGCATCCCGATGCGATCATGCTGCGCTCGTTCAAGCTCCATGGCGTTGAGATTCCACCTGGGCTCAAGGCCGTCGGCAGAGCCGGTGCCGGAGTCAACAACATCCCGGTTGCCGAATACACCCAGCGCGGAATCCCGGTTTTTAATGCGCCCGGCGCCAATGCCAATGCCGTTAAGGAACTGGTGATTGCAGCCCTCCTGATCTCGGCTCGGAAGATCTGTGAAGGCTGGTCTTATGCCAGAGCGCTCGAGGGAGATGCGGCCGGCATGCACGAGGCGGTCGAGGCTCAGAAGAAGGCGTTTCAGGGCTATGAACTGATGGGCAAGACCCTGGCGGTACTTGGCCTTGGTGCCATTGGCGTTCGGGTCGCAAACGCGGCCATCGACCTTGGCATGAACGTGACCGGTTTTGATCCCCAGTTGACGGTGGAGAGTGCCTGGCAGCTTTCTTCTCAGGTCCGCCGCGCCGTGAGCATCGATGATCTGATTGCGCGGGCTGATTTCCTGACCCTGCACGTCCCGCTCAATGACCATACCCGTCATATCATCAATACGGCTCGACTTGATCTCATGCCAAAGGGTTCCGTTTTGGTGAATTTCGCACGGGACCAGGTCGTGGATGAGATGGCCGCCCTGGCGTCCTTGGATGCCGGTCATCTTGGAACCTACATTTGTGATTTTCCATCGCCGCAGATCAATGCGAACCCAAAAGCCATCGCCTTGCCGCATCTTGGTGCCTCAACCGCCGAGGCTGAGGACAACTGTGCGCGCATGGTTGCCGACCAGTTGAGGGACTTTCTGGAGAATGGCAACGTGCGTCATGCCGTCAATCTTCCGGAGGTCGTCGTACCCAGGATTGGAGGGCCGCGTCTAGTCATCGTGAATCAGAATATCCCCAACATGGTGGGGCAAGTTTCGGCAGCGTTGGCGCATGCATCACTCAACATCGTGGATCTCTTTAATCAGTCCCGGGGGGATGTGGCCTACACCCTTGCGGATCTGGATCAGTCGGTGCCTGATGCGACCTTGGCGCAGATCCGGGAGATCCCCGGGGTGCTCTCCGCCCGCGTGGTGTAATCCGCCATGAGCGCGTCCCCGAACTCACCGGCACTCAGCGACATCCGCGTCGAGATTGATGCGATTGATGATCAGTTGTTGGCACTTTTGAACCGCCGTGCCCTCTGCGCCAAGAAAGTCGCAGAGATCAAGATCGCCCAGGGAGAGGTGGATTGCTTTCACCGGCCTGAGCGTGAGGTCGAAGTGCTGACCCGCATGATGGATAAAAACCCGGGCCCCTTGAGCCGGGAAACGGTGGGACGCTTCTTTAGGGAGTTGATGTCCGAGTGTCTGGCCCTCGAAAAGCCGTTGGCCGTCGCGTTTCTGGGTCCAGAGGGGACCTTTACCCAACAGGCGGCGTTCCGTCATTTTGGGCATGCCATCAGTGCGATGCCGTTTGTCTCGATCGATGAGATTTTCCGGGCGGTCGAAAGCGGCTCCTGCCAGTACGGTGTGGTCCCGGTTGAAAATTCGACCGAGGGGGTGATCACCCACACCCTTGACAGTTTTCTGAACTCTTCCCTGGTGATCGCTGGCGAAGTCAGTCTTCGCATTCATCACAACCTGATGAGCCGGAGTGTACGGCTGGATGCCATCACCGAGCTTTTCTCGCACCAGCAATCCTTGGCGCAATGCCGCAACTGGATCGAACATTATTTGCCCAATGCCAGCCGGACAGCGGTGAGCAGCAATGCCGAAGCGGCCAGACGCGCGGCGGCCAGTGAGACCGCAGCGGCCATTGCCGGGGAGGCCGCCGCCGAACTTTATGGTCTGACGATTCTCTATGAGAACATCGAGGATGAGGCCAACAATACCACCCGGTTTCTGGTGGTGGGTCGGAACCCTGTAGGTCCAACCGGCAAGGATAAAACCACAATCCTGCTTGCAATCCCGAATGATCCGGGCGCACTTTACGGGGTGCTGGAGCCGTTTGCGCGGCATGGCATCAGCATGAGCAAGATCGAATCCAGACCCTCGCGCCGGGCGGCCTGGGATTATGTGTTCTTCGTCGATGTCGAAGGGCACCAGAGTGACCCGGCGGTTCGACTGGCGCTCGATGAACTTGGACAACATGCCACCCTGCTCAAGATTCTGGGCTCTTATCCGCGCGCTTTGACCTGACCTAAACACACCATGAAGGCGATCGACCATGCGGTTCCGGGCGTCAAGGCTCTGACCCCTTATCTCCCTGGAAAACCGATCAGTGAATTGCAGCGCGAGCTTGGGCTGACGAAGGTCGTCAAGCTGGCGTCGAATGAAAATCCTCTGGGGCCCAGCCCCCGCGCCGTCGAGGCAGCCCGTCGAGCCCTTTCTGAAATCCATCTGTACCCCGATGGTGGTGGCTACGAACTTAAGGCTAAACTAGCGGAAAAGCTCGGCGTAGAACCGGCGATGATCACGCTTGGGAACGGATCGAACGATGTCCTCGAACTGATTGCCCGTGCCTTTTTGAATGACAAGGCCAGCTGCGTCTTTTCAGAGCACGCCTTTGCGGTCTATCCCATCGTGTCGCAGGCTGTTGGCGCCAATGCCCGGATTGCCAAGGCCCATGATGGCTCCCGCGGGCCTCGCTATGGCCATGACCTCACTGCGCTACTGGCCATGGTGGATTCAAACACGCGGGTCATCTTCATTGCCAATCCAAACAATCCCACCGGGACCGCTTTGCAACGGGAGGAGCTTCTAGCCTTCCTGGCGGCGGTGCCGGATGAGACGATTACCGTCATCGATGAGGCCTACATCGAGTATGCCGGCGGCAGTGATTTTCCCAATGCGCTGGAATGGCTGGCGCGCTTTCCCCAGCTGGTTGTGACTCGTACCTTCTCCAAGGCCTATGGGCTTGCAGGACTTCGGGTCGGATATGCGGTCTCCCAACCGGAGGTAGCGGACCTTTTAAATCGCGTGCGTCAGCCGTTCAACGTGAACCTTCCGGCGATGGCCGCGGCCATCGCGGCGCTTGACGATTCAAGCCACCTTGAAGCGACCATCGCACTCAATCGCAAAGGGCTTGAATGCCTCGGCCTTGCGCTCGAGCAGCGTGGCTATGTGGTCATTCCCTCCGCCGGCAATTTCATCACCTTTGATCTTGGCCGGCCGGCCGCCCCGGTTTATGAAGGATTACTGCGCCAAGGCGTGATCGTTCGACCGATTGCCAACTATGGTCTTCCGAACCACCTTCGGGTCACCATTGGAACGCAGGAGGAAAATCAGGCCTTTCTCGAGGCACTTGATCGGGTTGTTGGTCGGTGATTCAAACGCTGTGTCTGGTGGGAGTGGGCCTGATTGGCGGGTCCCTGGCGCTGGATCTTCGGCGGAAAGGGCTGGTCCGGGAGGTCAGGGGGGTTGATCGAGATGCGCTCAATCTCAAGGATGCCCTGCGGCTGGGTCTGATTGATCAGGGGTTTAACACCTTGGAGGAGGGCCTCAGGGGGGCAGACTGGGTCGTTTTTTCAACGCCGGTTGGAAGCCTTCCGGGTCTTTTCACGACCCTTCAGCGGCACTACCGCCCAGAAGTCATCTATACCGACACGGGCAGCACCAAACGGGATGTCGTCCGGGCGCTGGAGGCGGCCTTTGGTTCTTGTCCCGCACGCTTTGTGCCCGGGCACCCCATTGCAGGTGCTGAATGCTCCGGGGCTCGTTCTGCCCAGCCGGATCTCTTTGTCGGACGGCGGGTCATCCTCACCCCGAATGCGTCTACCGATGCACAGGCGCTAGCGGCCGTGGAAGGCGCCTGGCGAGCCGTGGGTGCCACGGTCTCCTCGATGGACGCCGCGCACCATGATGAGGTTCTGGCCGCCACCAGCCACCTGCCACACGTGCTGGCATTCACACTGACTGAAATGCTTGGCCGCCAGGATGAACAGCAGGAAATCTTTCAATATGCCGCAGGCGGCTTCAGGGACTTTACCCGGATTGCCTCCAGTGACCCGCGAATGTGGGTCGACATCTGTCTTGCCAATCGGCAGGCCCTGTTGCCGCTGATGGCGGCCTACCAGGCTGAGCTTGGACGTGTCATGGAACTGCTTGAGGCGGGCAGGGAGCCAGAACTGCTGGCCCTTTTTGCAGGGGCGCGTGATGCGCGCCAACGTTTTCTCGAACAATTGGAACGGTAATTCATATGAATCAAAAACAGGTCACATTCACGGTCTCACCCGGTGGCACCCTCAAAGGGGAAGCACGGGTACCTGGGGACAAGTCATGCTCACACCGCTCCATCATGTTTGGCTCACTGGCGCAGGGAGTGACCCATGTGACCGGTTTTCTCGAAGCGGAGGACTGCCTGTCCACCATGAAAGCCTTCAAGGCCATGGGCGTTCAAATCGAGGGGCCGGAGGACGGCAAGGTCACGATTCACGGTGTTGGCCTGCATGGGCTTAAGAAACCGTCGGAGCCGCTCTACCTCGGCAACTCGGGCACCTCCATGCGCTTGTTGTCAGGACTTTTGGCTGGCCAGTCTTTTGACACGGTGCTGACCGGCGATCCCTCCCTGTCAAAGCGGCCGATGAAGCGGGTCACAGATCCCCTCAAGGCGATGGGCGCGAAGATCGATACGACGGAAAAGGGAACCTCGCCACTCCATATCCATGGGGGTGCCAAGCTCAAAGGGATTCACTACGAGATGCCCATGGCCAGTGCGCAGGTCAAATCCTGCCTGCTTTTGGCCGGTATCTATGCCGAGGGGACGACATCCGTCACCGAACCCGCGCCGACCCGTGACCATACCGAACGCTTTTTCAGAGGATTTGGCTACCCGATCGAGCAACAGGGTGCCACGGTTTCCATCACCTCCGGTGGCACCCTCAAGGCAACTGACATTGATGTCCCTACCGATATCTCCTCCGCCGCCTTTTTTATGGTCGGTGCCGCGATTGCGCCAGGCGCTGATGTCACCTTGAAGCATGTGGGCATCAATCCGACCCGCACGGGCGTCATCGATATCCTCAAGCTCATGGGTGCGCGCATTGAAATTCTCAATGCCCGGGAGGTCGGTGGCGAGCCTGTGGCCGATATCCGCATTCAGGAGAGCGCGCTCAAGGGGATCCAGATTCCCGAGGCGCTGGTCCCTCTGGCAATCGACGAATTCCCTGTGTTGTTTGTGGCCGCTGCATGCGCCCAGGGTGAAACCCGCCTGACCGGCGCTGAAGAGCTTCGGGTCAAGGAAAGTGATCGCATCCAGGTGATGGCCGATGGGCTCAAGGTGCTGGGCGTCAACGCTGAACCGACCCCCGATGGCATGGTCATTCAGGGTGGCCCCATGGGCGGTGGCGAGGTCATCTCTCACGGCGATCATCGGATTGCCATGGCATTCTCGATTGCAGGTCTCCGAGCCAAGGGCGAGATCGTTATTTGCGATTGTGAAAACGTCAACACCTCGTTTCCAAGCTTTGTCGCGCTGGCGCGTCAGTTGGGCCTTTCCGTGACCTCCCGGGTGGATGGTTAACCAATGGGTGGAATCCCCATACTGACCATCGATGGTCCCAGTGGATCTGGTAAGGGTACGGTCGCGCGTTCGGTAGCTCGGACGCTCGGTTGGCATTTTCTCGACAGCGGCGCCATCTACCGCTCCCTCGCGGTGGCGGTGATGCGGGCCGGTATCGACTTTGATGCCGTGGATGAAATTACCGCGATTGCGGCAGAGATGGATCTTGCCTTCACGGCCGATGAGCCCCCTAAGGTGCTGCTTCAAGGTGAAAATATTGCCGATCAGATCGGGCTTGAAACCACCGGAGCGGCTGCCTCCAAGGTGGCGGCGCTGGGCCCTGTTCGTGCCGCCTTGCTGGAAAAGCAGCGCGCCTTTTGCAGAGCGCCCGGTCTGGTCGCCGATGGTCGGGACATGGGCACGGTGGTTTTTGTTGATGCCCTTTATAAAGTCTTCCTGACAGCAAGTGCCGAAGTCCGAGCCATACGGCGCTATAACCAGTTGAAGGATAAGGGACTAACTGTTAATCTTGAAGGCTTGACTCGAGAAATCGAAGAGCGTGACCGACGCGATCGGGAACGCAAGGAGGCCCCCCTGGTCATGGCCGATGGAGCCCTCTTCATTGATTCCTCTGCCGTTGGAATCGAGGAGGTCGTTCAACAGGTTCTGGCGCTGGTCGCTGGTAAAGGGTCCTGATTCGAGTCATGGGTGCCGGGCTATCCAATTAGATACCGGCTTCTTTTCATTTCACAGTCGCCCGTTCTTGTTTTAAGGACAAGGGTGCAATTAGAAGATTTTTATGAGCGAGAGCTTTGCTGAACTTTTTGAACAGAGCGTAGCCCAGGCCGAAATGCGTCCTGGCAGTGTCATCCGCGGCACCGTCGTGGACATCGGCTCTGATGTAGTGGTGGTCAATGCAGGCCTGAAGTCAGAAGGGGTCGTGCCCAAGTGGCAGTTCCTGGATGCCGATGGACAGTTGGAAGTGGCAGTCGGTGATACCGTCGAGTGCACCCTTGAACTCCTCGAAGACGGTCTGGGAGCGACCCTCCTCTCGCGCGACAAGGCAAAGCGCCTTAAGGCATGGACCGATCTTGAAAAGGCACATGAAACCAATGAGACCGTCGTTGGCCGCCTGACCGGCAAAGTCCGTGGTGGCTTCACGGTTGCCATCGGCGCGCTGCGCGCATTCCTTCCGGGGTCTTTGGTGGATGTGCGTCCGGTCCGTGATACCGCCTACCTCGAAGGCCGCGATCTGGAATTCAAGGTCATCAAGATCGATCAGAAACGCAACAACGTGGTTCTCTCCCGCCGTGCGGTGGTTGAGTCTGAGTTCAGCGCTGAAAAGGAAGCGCTGCTCGAGAACCTCAAGGAAGGCGCGATCGTTGCCGGTGTGGTCAAGAACCTCACCGATTACGGTGCATTTATCGATCTCGGCGGCGTCGATGGTCTGCTCCACATTACCGACATGGCATGGAAGCGCGTTCGCCATCCGTCTGAAGCGGTGGAAATTGGCCAGGAAATCCAGGTCAAGGTCCTCAAGTATGACCAGGAAAAGAACCGCGTCTCACTGGGCCTCAAGCAGTTGGGCGAAGATCCGTGGCTGAACATTGCCCGTCGCTACCCGGCCGGCACCCGCCTGTTCGGCAAGGTCAGCAATCTGACCGATTACGGTTGCTTCGTTGAGCTTGAAGAGGGCGTCGAAGGTCTGGTTCACGTCTCCGAAATGGACTGGACCAACAAGAACGTCAACCCGTCCAAGCTGGTTCAACTTGGCGATGAGTGCGAAGTCATGGTCCTTGATATTGACGAGGAGCGTCGCCGCATCTCGCTGGGCATGAAGCAGTGCCGTGCCAACCCGTGGGATGAGTTTGCCTCAACCCATAACAAGGGTGACAAGATCTCTGGCACCATCAAGTCCATCACCGATTTTGGTGTGTTCATTGGCCTTGATGGCAACATCGACGGGCTGGTTCATCTGTCGGACATCTCCTGGAACGTGGCGGGCGAAGAAGCGATTCGCAACTACAAGAAGGGCGATGAAGTCGAAACCGTTATTCTGGCCATTGACCCTGAGAGAGAGCGCATTTCGCTCGGAATCAAGCAGCTTGAGCAGGATCCGTTCCAGAACTACTTGGCAACGCATGAGAAGGGTGACCTGGTCATGGGTACCGTCAAGGAAGTGGACGCCAAAGGGGCTGTCATTGTTCTGGCTGATAGTGTCGAAGGCTACCTCAGAGCCTCTGAGCTCTCGCGTGACCGCGTCGAGGATGCCAGAACCCAGTTGAACGTCGGCGATGAAATCGAAGCCAAGTTCATGGGCGTCGACAAGAAGAGCAAGTCCATCACGCTGTCGGTCAAGGCCAAGGATCAGGAAGATGAAGCCGCTGCCATGAAGGGCTACACCCAGCAGGCGGCGAGTGCCATGCCGACCCTGGGTGACATCTTCAAGGAGCAGATGGAAAACAAGTAGGCTTGTGGATCGACGGGGGGGTCCGGATTCAAGATCCCCCCGTCGAATGTCCCCGGGCTGCCCGTACTCATGACCAAATCCGAACTTATCGAACTTCTCGCCGAGCGTTACCCGGGACTTCCTGCTCGGGACGTTGAGGCTGCAGTGAAAGGAATCATCGATCAGATGGCCGAAACCCTGGCGCAGGGAGAGCGTATCGAGATCAGGGGCTTTGGAAGTTTCTCAGTACGCTATCGGGCGCCTCGTGTAGGACGTAACCCCAAAACGGGAAGCCAGGTGGAACTCGAGTCCAAATATGTGCCGCACTTCAAGCCGGGCAAAGATCTTCGGGACAAGGTGAAAGAGTGATGATGATCCTGAATCTTTTGGATCATCCCGACTGAGCCCTCCCATGGCCAGCAGGCGGCAAACCAGTCATGCTTTCCAACGGATAAACCGGAAAGCGTGGCTTTTTTTTGTCCCATTGATTTTGGGTCTGGGTCAGGCGCCAAGGGGGCCGTAAGATGACCTTTGAGGCACTGATTGCCCTCCTGTTGCCGCTCGCCGCAGCCTCGGGCTGGTTCTCCGCGAAGCGGCATTTCTCCCAAAAGCATCAGCATCAGATGGCACCGCTGACGCGCGCCTATCGTCAGGGTCTTAACTATCTTCTGGATGAAAAGACCGACAAGGCCATAGCGGCTGTTGATCAGGTACTCCAGCATGACGCAGAGCCCTTCGAAACCCAGATTGCCCTGGGAAATCTGTTTCGCCGCCGGGGGGAGGTAGAGCGGGCGATTGACATTCATACCCGACTGCAGAATGCCGAGGGACTCGGCGCTCCTGAACGCGCCAGAGCCGCCTTTGAACTCGGGCTCGACTTCATGCGGGCCGGACTTTTTGATCGTGCGGAGAGTCTTTTCCTCTCGCTGCAGGACACCGCCTCCCATGGCATCCCGGCGATGCAGCAACTGTTGCAGATTTACCAGCAGCAGCGTGACTGGATCAAGGCCATTGATATCATTTTGCCGCTGAGAAAAGTCGTCAAACCACGACATGGGGAGACGGCAGCACACTTTTTTTGTGAGCTCGCCGAAGCCTCAATGGCGCATCACCGCGCCAAGGATGCCCGGGATTACCTGACAGAAGCCCTCGAAGACGATCCTGGCTGTGTAAGGGCCACGATTACCCGTGGCCGACTTGAAATCGCCAATGGCGAATATCGTCAGGCGCTTGAGACCTTTCGGGTGCTTGAGGGCCAGGATCCCCTGTATCTCCCGGTTGTCCTGCCATTGATTCAGCAATGTTCAGACAAGCTTGGGCTTGAACGGGAGTTGATCGACTATCTGGATCGCCTGTATCAAGACTACGGCATGGTCTCGGCAGCCGTCGAGCGGGCAGAGCGGTTAAAAGACCGTCAGGGCACTCAATCGGCCGTCGACTATTTGTTACCCATTCTCGAAAAAACGCCCGATGCACTGGCCATCTCCAGGGCCCTTAAGCTGGTGGCCGATGGCACAGGTTCGGTTTCATACAAGATCAAAAAGCTTTGCCAATTGCTCATCGACAATGCCGGGGACCGTCCTCTGTTTGTTTGCGAACATTGTGGCTTTGGGACTTCGGAGCTCTTCTGGCACTGTCCTTCTTGCAAGCACTGGGGATCTATCCGGCCCACAGGCCCGTTCTCAACCTTGACCCTACTTGATGAGGACCGGGATCTGAGTGTGCGATCTCGATCGTGATTCCCATGCCCCCTCTCTTTTATCCAAGATTTCGCACCTTTCAACAGCCCTTCAGACCCGGAAAAACCACGATCCAGCGAGGTCTTCTTGATCTGAGTTATAGCTGAAAAGGTCCATCAGCTTATGCAGATTTCCACTCGAAACGGAAAAGCGCCCAAGATCGACACTTCAATTGAGACGAAACCCCTCCAATTACCAACCGCGAAGATAAGCCCTCAATACGCACAAAAAGATTTGAGGTATGTGCTGTTTGGCTAATTACTTTTTCGGTATTGTGGATGTATTGATATATGGATTTAATGGTTTCTTTTAACAGCGGACAATAATCCATCACTGTTATTTATGACCTCACGGAGAACATCATCACACAAGACACCCTTATCGCAGGCGTACCCAAAAAGACGGGTGAAGACATTTTCATGGCCTGGGTGTGACCCTTTTGATTCAGCTTTTGCGCCAACAAATGCACTCAATATGCTCTGAGCCACTACAGTAAATAATGAGGATGGGTTTGTCCTGATCGAGTCAAACATGCTCCATCCATCCCTTGAGCCCCCGACCTTGTTGTCAACAAAAAGCTCATAGAAGTCATGTGGAAGATTAGTAACGCTGTATTCTTTCGATTTTCCCGTAATACGGTCCCTAAACGCCATCGCACGATTTACACCGGCAGAGCCATGCCTACCCTTTCCATGCGTTCCAAGGCTTGATATGCTTATATATGTATCAATCCCGTTTACTATAAGCCTGCTAATAAGCACCAATTGCTCTTCGCTCTTTAAATCATGAACAATAAAACTATTTTTATCTAGAACATCTGAAAACATTCTAAACTTTTTATCTTTCTTGAACTGCTGAATGAGCGGGGAGGTCTTTTCATTAAAAAAGGCTAGATTGACATATGTGGGATCACTTGCTTTGTCAAAGACGTTCCGAACGTGTATATCAGAGAGCTTTGCGTTACTAACAGTAAAATTTGTGACTTTCTTTAAATCCCGATTTCTTCTGATTTCGCCTGTCTGGCCTGTAACAAGTCCTATATCATCCCCCGCAGCTTCAGAAAGTTGCTTTGCGTAATCACATGGCTTTTGAACAATGAAGGCCATATCGATAGGGCATTCGAGGTAGTTTCCAAAGCTGGATACCTTACTATCGTGCTTATAGACATTTCTAACCCAGCACACGGGTGTTGATATCGTTCGACCTCCAAGGAACTTATAATAGACAGGAATCTCGCTTTCTGTATAGGCAATCTCTACATGATAGTCATCGAGCTTATATGTTATTATCGAATACCTTATCTTGGCCCCTAGGGTCGGGTGAGAAAGGCCTGTTTCCTCCTTGACTTTTTCAGTTAAGCAGGTAGTGAGATAATCCCATATTTGAGGTAGCCCATCCGTGGGATTGAAGAACGCCAACACCGGTTTATCCTTATCCTTGCCGTAATTATAATTCATGCCATGACTGCCAGCATTGAGCCTATAACCCATTTGATAAGTGGCTGTGGCGGTTGTGAGAACTTTTCTTTTTAGATCGGCATTAACGTGTGTATCCTTTTTATCAAGAGCATACACATATTTTCGTTCCTTATCATAATCAATAACTAAATCACATCTTTTATCTGTTTCCCGGCTCTTATTTATCAAGAGGCTTTCATATTTATTCTTTACATCGGTTTCAGTGCCTTTTTTCGCTTTGTCCTTTGGGTTGTCTACCAGACTTGTTTTCCATTCATCTCCAAACCAAACATCTCTAACAATCTCTTTTCCAGCACTTCCATTATAATATTTCTGAAGCTCTGCAGCTAAGCTTGCTGGTAAAAAAGCTTCAAATATATAGCCTCCATCGATATGATGTTCCGCTCCCTCCGCGGATTTAGACCATCCAGCTGGATTTTCTGCGTTGTAATTCCACCTAAATCCTGTGCCAGCACGCCACCACGCTTCGCTTGAAGAGAAATAGAAATGTCTACAATGGAGACATCCTCCCTTGTCCACATAGCCCCAGACGGTAGGATAGGCCTCGGTCCTGAGAGCGAAGGCCAGATAAAAATTATATCCATCGGGTACGGTTATAAGATGTAGCCCTTCTTCCCATTGGCTTTTTACTTTATCAAGTGGAATCTTGTTGCAAGATACCCATCTTTTAAGTAGCGACCAAACTTCTGTAGCCATATATATAAACCCACTCGGATCTGATGCTATTAATAACAACTATACTTATTCAACAATAACTCTACCACTATTTTCAGATTCTGAATATATTTTGGCGGGCTCCACCCAAGACCACATGAGTTCTCCTAACAGAGCAGCAGCCTGAATTCGTAAGGGTCCGTATCCGCTGCCACTGAACGGCAATCAATAGCACTTTAAAAAATAAGACCCCATGTTAGCCATCCGACTTCCAGTGGCGATTGATAGCCTTGAAGCCTTAGCAAACATGACCGCTTGGCAGCGCTTGGAGCCTCCCGCATTATTGGTTTGGTCCTTAAGGGGTTCACATTCGGTGCTTTCTGGGATGCCACCTTGAGCCTATCGGATCATTGCCAGCATCGAGGAAGACGAGGTAGGCATTCTTGTTGTACGGATCGGGAAGCGAGGCGATGTCTATCAGGTGTGAGATAGCTCCTTGAGCCAGGGCGCGCAGGGCTGATCGCAAATAGTATTGACGGGAAACCAAATTGTAATGGAAGGGTCAATGCGCTAGGATGTCTGAATTGTGGTGGCCAGCGATGGCCATGTGTAAATTAAGGCTTTGGTCCGTTTGCCTGAGGTGAAATCGACATGAAAAAAACCGTCAAGAAAGCCGTATTTCCGGTTGCAGGATTAGGGACCCGGTTCCTTCCTGCGACCAAGGCAAGTCCAAAGGAAATGCTGCCCGTCGTCGACAAGCCGCTGATCCAGTATGCCGTTGAAGAAGCGGCCGCAGCAGGCATTGACACCATGATCTTTGTCACCAGTCGCACCAAGCGGGCGATCGAGGATCATTTTGACAAGGCCTATGAGCTTGAAACCGAGCTGTCAACACGCAACAAGACAGAAACCCTCAAGGAACTCCAGAACATTGTGCCGCCTGGGGTCACCTGCGTGTTCATTCGTCAGGCCGAGGCACTTGGGCTTGGGCATGCCGTGAACTGTGCCGCCGCCGTGGTGGGTGATGAACCGTTTGCCGTCATTCTCGCCGATGACATGGTTGATGATGGCACGCGCGGATGCATGAAGCAGATGGTCGATGTCTACAACGAATGGGGCTGTTCGGTGCTTGCCACCGAAAAAGTCGACCCCTCGCAAACCGGAAGTTATGGCATCGTTGCTGCTGATCCGGTTTCCCAGCACTTGGCAAAGCTAAGCGCCATCGTTGAAAAGCCCAAACCCCAGGACGCGCCCTCCAATCAGGCTGTGATTGGGCGCTACATTCTGACCCCTGGCATCTTTGAGCGTTTGAACCAGGTTCGCCGCGGCGCTGGCGGGGAGATTCAGCTCACCGACGGTATCGCGATGCTCTTGAAGGACGAAACGGTCTTGTCCTTCGAGTTTGAGGGCAAGCGCTATGATTGTGGGTCTAAGCTGGGCTATCTCGAGGCGACCGTGGAAATGGCCTTGAAGCATCCCGAACTCAAGGACGACTTTAGGCGCTATTTGCAGGGACTCAAGGCCTAAGAGCCGTCCTCCGCATGCTCTGGTGGCGGCTCTCGCCACCAGAGGTCCTGGTCATCAGCTGATGGCTTCCCGGATTCTGGAAATCGCCTTTTCGAGATTGGCCATGCTGGTTGCAATGGATAACCGGATGTGGCCCGGCGCACCGAATGCGGACCCCGGCACGACGGCAACTCCGGCCTTTTCAATAAGGTACTCGGACAGACCGAGGTCATCGTTGACCCCCTCAAGACGCGCGATGACCCCTTCAAAATTCGGAAGCACATAGAAGGTGCCATCGGTTCTGAGGCAATCAACGCCTGGCATGGCATTGAGTGCCTCAACGACAAAATCGTGACGTGATTTGAAGGCTTTGAGCATTTCGCCGATGAAGCCCTGATCGCCATTGAGGGCGGCCTCAGCGGCCACCTGTGAAATCGACGTTGGGTTCGATGTGCTTTGTGACTGGATGTTGGTCATGGCCTCGATCAGCCACTCAGGACCTGCTGCGTAGCCAATCCGCCAACCGGTCATGGAGTAGGCCTTGGAGACGCCATTGAGAACCATGGTGCGGTCATAGAGGTCCGGATTGACGTTGAGGATGTTGATGAATTTGCCGGCATCCCAGAGGATGTGTTCGTACATGTCATCCGTGGCAATGATGATGTCCGGATGCCGTCTGAGAACCTCACCCAGCGCCTTCAGTTCGGCTTCGCTGTAGGCCATCCCGCTGGGATTGGAAGGGCTGTTGATCACGAACAGGCGGGTTTTTGGCGTAATAGCTGATGCGAGCTGAGCGGGCGTGATCTTGAAATTCTGCGTTTGAGGGCCTTCGATGATGACCGGGACGCCATCGGCCAAAAGAACCATGTCCGGGTAGGACACCCAGTAGGGTGCCGGGATAATGACCTCATCGCCGGGATTGATCAGCGCTTGTGCGAGGTTATAAAAACTTTGCTTGCCGCCACAAGAGACCAGGATTTGCTTGAGGGTATAGTCAAATCCGTTCTCACGCTTGAATTTGTCCTGGATCGCCTTTTTAAGACCCGCGGTACCATCGACCGCGGTGTACTTGGTAAACCCGCTCTCGATGGCTTTAATGGCAGCCGCCTTGATGTGGTCCGGGGTATCGAAGTCAGGCTCGCCCGCGCCCAGTCCCACGATGTCCTTACCTTGCGCGCGCATGGCGGCGGCGCGAGCAGTCACGGCCAAGGTCGGGGAGGGCTTGATGGAACAAACGCGGTTGGAGAGGGTCTTTCGCATGTTGGGTCGACGTGTTCGAGGGTAGGATAGGGAAGGGTAGTGGGAGCGTCCCGCGCGGACCTAAACACCGCATCGGTCGGAGGCACTTCGCCATGACGTCATCCGGGACCTGCAGCACGGCATTCTATTACAGCCGCTGGTCGTCCGAAAGATTTGTGGTCCACCCAGGCAGCAAATTGCGGGTTAGAGGCCAGTACCTTCAACAGTCGCTTGAAATTTAATTGCAAAGGCGAGGTTCATGGACGCTGAACTCCGACAATACCGCGAGGCCCATCCTCTCAAGGGCAAGCCATTTGTGCTGCGCAGTCCATTTTCTCCGGCAGGTGATCAACCGGCCGCCATTGCGCAGATGATCGAGGGTCTTCATGACGGCCTTTTGCACCAGACCCTGCTCGGAGTCACAGGATCAGGCAAGACCTTCTCGATTGCCAACGTCATCGCCAAGGAGCAGCGTCCGGCCATTATCCTGGCGCCCAATAAAACCTTGGCCGCGCAGCTTTATGGCGAGATGAAGGAGTTCTTTCCGGAGAATGCGGTTGAGTACTTTGTCTCCTATTACGACTATTACCAGCCTGAAGCCTACGTTCCCTCCTCGGATACCTATATCCAGAAAGATGCCTCGCTCAATGAGCACATTGAGCAAATGCGCCTGTCGGCGACCAAGGCGCTGATCGAGCGTCACGACACGATCATCGTGGCCACCGTTTCCTCGATTTATGGTCTCGGCGAGCCGGCCTCCTACTTTGCCATGGTCCTCCATCTTGTCAGAGGGGACATGATCAGTCAGAGAACCTTGCTGAGACGACTTGCCGAGCTTCAGTACACCCGCAACGAAACCGAGCTCCGGCGAGCCACCTATCGGGTCCGTGGTGATGTCATTGACATCTATCCCGCGGAGTCTGAGCGGGAGGCCCTCCGCGTGGAGTTGTTCGACGAGGAGATCGAAAAACTCTCGCTGTTTGATCCCCTCACCGGCGAGGTTCTCAGTCAGACTGCGCGCTATACGGTTTACCCCAAAACCCATTATGTGACGCCCCGTGAGCGCATTCTCGCCGCCATCGACCAGATAAAGCAGGATCTTCGAATCCGGCTTGAGGAATTGCGCGGGATGAATCGCCTGGTCGAGGCGCAGCGACTGGAACAAAGAACCCTCTTCGATCTTGAGATCATGATGGAGGTCGGCTACTGCTCAGGGATCGAGAACTACTCCCGTTATCTCTCAGGCCGAGGTCCTGGGGAGGCGCCGCCGACCCTCTTCGACTACCTTCCCGATGATGCCATTTTGGTGGTCGATGAAAGCCATGTGACCATCCCGCAACTCGGGGCCATGTACCGGGGCGACCGCTCGCGGAAGGAGACCCTGGTTGAATATGGCTTTCGCTTACCCTCGGCGATGGATAACCGGCCGCTCCAATTCGAGGAGTGGGAGGCGCGCTCGCCGCAACGCATTTACGTTTCGGCCACCCCGGGTCCCTACGAACTCAAGCACTCCGGCCAGATCATCGAACAGGTTGTTCGACCGACCGGGCTGGTTGATCCCGAGGTTGAAATACGACCAGTGCTGTCGCAGGTCGATGACCTTCTCTCTGAGATCCGTGCCCGTGCGCTAAAGGGCGAGCGGGTGCTGGTCACCACCTTGACCAAGCGCATGGCCGAGGATTTGACCGAGTACTTGTTTGAGCATGATGTGGCAGTCCGCTACCTGCACTCGGATGTGGATACGGTTGAGCGGGTCGAGATCATCCGTGATCTTCGCCTTGGGAAATTTGACGTGCTGGTGGGGATCAATCTCCTGCGTGAAGGTCTAGATCTCCCGGAGGTTTCGCTGGTGGCGATTCTCGATGCCGACAAGGAAGGATTTTTGCGTTCCACCTCCTCGCTGATTCAGACCATCGGGCGTGCGGCCCGCAATATCCATGGCAAGGCCATCCTTTATGCCGACAAGCGGACGGGCTCGATCGACCGGGCGTTGGAGGAGACCGACCGGCGCCGGGAAAAGCAACTGGCGTTTAATGCGGCCACCGGCCTTGTGCCCAAGGGAATTACCAAGGGTGTCCATGACATTCTCGAGCTACCGATCCCCGGGGCGCAGGCGGAAGGGGGGCGCCGGGGCCGAAAAGTGGCGGCTAAGAAGGATGAGGCGGCGACGCCCAAGTTGGCAAATCCCAAGGACGCCGCGCGGCTACTCAAGCAATTGGAGGATCGGATGTACCAAGCCTCGCGTGAACTTGAATTTGAAGAGGCAGCGCGGCTTCGAGATGAGATCAAGCGCATCGAGGCGCAGGTGCTGATGGCCTGATCCTTGAGCGTCAGGAAAGAGTCTGTTGCCCCGTATTGGGGTTCGGATTTAGGTCGAGAGCGTCATAATAAAGCGCTGCACCGCATCGCCGTGAGGCATGTGTTCGGCCTTTTTCCAAGATGCTTCTCTCATGACGGTCATCCATCACGCGCTTGCCCTGAATCTTCACCAGCCCCATGGCAATCTCGAGCACCTGCTTCGGGAAAAACCGTGGGAGGCCCGCGAAATTCTCTATGCGTATGATCGGATCGCCCGCTTCCTCTGGCCTTATGAGGATGTGGCCAAGGTGCATCTTTCCCTTTCGGGAAGTCTTCTTGAAACCCTCTCGGATCCGCATTTCCAGCAGAATGTCTACGGCATCGTGGATTGCGGCTCCTTACTCTGGCATCTTCAGAATCAGCGCATCATCGATGTCCTCGGCACAGCGTATTTTCATCCGGTCCTCCCCCTGATCCCCGAAAGTGACTGGGATGACCAGCTCAGGCATTGGCGCGGGATCGCAGAGCACCTGCTTTGGCGCAAGGACTTTGCCGGATTCTGGCCACCCGAGATGGGCTTTTCGATGGCCATGATTCCGCATCTCAAGCGCTTTGGATACCGCTATGTGGTGGTCGACAGTGAACATGTCGAGGCGCTGACCCCCATGTCGGAATTCGATTTGCGCTACCGTCCCCATGTGGCAAAGTTCGGAGAGGATGAGATCACGGTGGTGGTTCGTGACCGTGAAATTTCAGATGCGCAAGGCTCCGGGATGGACTATGTCTGGTTCATGCAGGAAATCCGCAAGCGGACCCAGGGCTGCACGGCGCCGCCTTTGGTGACCACCTGTAGCGACGGTGAGAACGGGGCCTGGTTCAGAAATACCAATAACGCCTCGAATTTCTGGGGCGGCTTCTATGGCGCACTGCTGGAGGATGCCAAGCAGGGTGGCCCGGTCCAGCCGATCTATGTCCATGACTACCTCGATCAGTTCGGGACCTTTGGCGAGGTCACGGTCAAAATGGGTGCGTGGAATACTGAATGGCATGATGGCAAGGACTTCACCCAGTGGACCGGCTCAGCGCCTCAGACGCAAACGCTCTCCCGTCTTCAGCGGGTCAGCCAGGAGGTGCACCAGGCGCTCAAGGAAGCGCCCGGACGCGAGCTCGCGCTGGAGGAAAAAAAGGTTCTTGAGCAGGCCCACTGGCGTCTCCTTCGGGCTGAGACCAGCTGCAATTTCTATTGGGGCGAGGAGTGGGTGTCACGGGCAAATCGGGATCTGGACGCGGCCGAAACGACCTTGCGTCGATTCAAGGCCAAGAAATACTCGGCGGACGCCGATCCGGGCTGGCATGTTCCGAATCTCTCAAAGGTCTGAGCATCAGGGCTCGCCGATCAGTTCAAATCCATTGCCATCAGGATCCCGGCAGAAGACCACCGGGCGCCCAGAGCGACTGGGAAGATAGGGGATGCCGTTGTCCTCAAGGCGGCGGATCAAGCCCGGCAGATTCTCAACCCGAAGCGCAATGTGACGATCAACCCCGGGGTAATCGCCGGCAGCGACGTTTTCCAGATCCTCGGCTACGATCAGGTGAATCTGCTGGGGGCCTGCATCGTACCAGAGCCCTCCGAAATCCTTGTTGGGGCGATCGGGCCTGACCGGCAAGCCAAGGATATTCTCAAAAAAGATCCGCGACCGTGAAAGGTCCCGAACCCTGAGCGAGGCATGGTGAATGCCGAGTATGCGCATGATGGCCTCCGGGTCTAAGGGGGGGTGCGATCGGAAAAGCTGGCATCCAGAAACCGGCCTTGAGTAAGGAGGCTTCGGGCATTGGCCTGGAACAGATCACGGCAGTACGTTCCAAGGGTCTGGTCCAGAAGATCAAGCTGAGCTTCAAGCGTTTCATCCGCCGTCTTCTGGTTACGCAAAGGTATTGTAGCTGTCATCTCTCCCGGAAGGGCGCGGTAGGCGCGCAAGGACTCCGGCACATGAGTGAACGCGATCTGCTCGATGTGATACCGGGTCTTGGGCCCCAAGGTTTCGCTGTGGTCGCTGTCCATCGCCTTGAAAAGCACCGTCAGTTTTTCCCGAATGGATTCAAGCAGTGCCTGACTCGCATCCAGCCGTTCAGGCAGGCGGAGATCCTCGGCTATCCACTGCGCATCCAAGCGCGCAAGCTGCGTATTTTGAGCTTCCGCAGTGCTGGTTCTGGCATAGCGCGACTCCATCAGGCGCAAGGCCGATTGGCTCAGGCGCGTTTGCCAATGCCGCAGCTCCTCGGCCACTGGCATGACCAGTGGGTCGTTGGCGGAGCGATCGGAAAGCGCAGCGAGTTGTTCGACCAGCGGTGGGAGACGGACCAGCGCCTCCCCGACAAGTGCATGCGGATCGAGGGGGGATCCGGACCCCTCATCAAGTCCAAGGCTCATGACCTTCAGGGCATCAAGCGCCGATTCGGCCTCCTGTGCCAATCCGGGGTCCAGGCGACGGTGCAGGGCTTTGACTTTTTGATCGAGGTTGCGGAGGGCCTGGCCTAAGGGCCCCTTGGTACGCGGAACCGGCGTTCTTTGAATGCCCGGGATGACCAGCCATAACACCAGATACAAAAAAACGCCGAGACCGCCAAACAGGATGGATCCAAGAAACACCAGCCGCAGCAGTTGGGCATCGACCCCCGTATAATCCTCCATTCCCTGGCAGATTCCGGCAAGACGTTTCCTCAAGGTGTTGCGCCGGAATTTCCGCCCGAGGCCTCTGACTGCCCTCCCTTGAGCGCTGGGTTGTTGCATGCACGCTCCTGTGGGTTGGGCATGGTTTGGATCGATCTACACTCAACATACAGGATGTATGGATTACATCGCTAGAAGTCAAGCCATTGTCGAACGGGGTCTTCTCTCGGATCGAATCGAGGATCGGCTGGCGGGTATTGATCTTCTGGAGTCCGCTCTGGCAGATCCAGATTTTGTGTTCCAGCCGGAGCGCCCGGCCGTTGCCGCCGATCAGGTTGCCTTTCCCCCCCGACCTTTTCTGGTTGAACCCCGACAACTGCCAAGGCGGGGCATGCATACCCCCTCGGGTTTGGTCGCATTTCTCCACGCTGTAGCCCATATCGAATTCACCGCCATCGCGCTGGCCCTCGATGCAGCCTATCGCTTTGATGGGCTGCCGGATGTTTTTTACCGGGACTGGTTGGGTGTGGCCGTGGACGAAGCCCGCCATTTCAAGGCCGTGCGGGTCAGGCTCAATGAGCTTGGTGCCGATTACGGCGACCTGCCTGCGCACCGGGGGCTTTGGGAACTGGCTGAGCAAACCGCATCCCATTTGCTGGCGAGGATGGCCCTGGTACCCCGATTCATGGAGGCCCGGGGTCTTGATGTCACACCCGCAATGATCGAAAAGCTCAAGGGCCTTGGCGATCAGAAAAGTATCGAGATCCTGGAAATGATCCTGCGCGAGGAAATTGGTCATGTCGCACTTGGGAGTTATTGGTTTCGCTATGCCGCTGAGGCGGCAGGTGAGAGCGCAGAGGATGCCTACTTCCGTTTAATCAGTCAGTTTATCCAGGGGGAAGTGCGGGGACCTTTCAATACCGAGGCGCGACGAAAGGCGGGTTTCAGTGATCAAGAGATGCAAAGACTGACTGGTCTTGCCTCTTGAGGGCTTGGAGGCCCCTGTCCAACCGAGATTAAGTAACCGAGTTCACCTTGTCAGGATGGTCCGGTCTCGTTCATGCATTTTCAGGACAACGCCACTCAAGACATGGACGTGTGATGGCGGCAAGGCCCTTAAGTGGACCAAGTGCCATCGTAATTAAGTGCCTGGCTGTGAAAAAAAGATGAGTTCCGTCCTTGCCGTTGTTCTCACCTTGCCTCGGGCTTCCGGCGTCTTTCCTATTGAAGACCGGATTATGGCTTGTACGGATTCACTCTTGAGTGACAGCGCGTTATAACGACCCTATGCCCAATGCGTCCGGGTTGCAGGCTTGGCCCAATGTCCGTTTAGTTCAAACTGATACGGAAGGGCTGGTTCCCATTGACGATGGGCCCTTGGTCCCTTTGTGCCAAGTCTTGGCTGTGATGTAAATTGGCAACACGTTTGATTGTCTCGATTTGGAGTCCTACTGTGAGTAAAGGAAAGTTGCTGGCCTCACTTTTGTTCTGTTTCTTTGTCACGGACATTTTGGCGGACGATGAGGTTCACCAAAGCCTGGTTCCACAAGCCGTTCATGACGCTTTTTCTGCGGAATTTCCTCGCGCCCAAGCAGTCCGCTTCAAGCTGGATTCAGAGGACGGAGTCAAGACCTATGAAGTCAAGTTTCGGGAGGGACGCCGGAAGATGAAGGCGGAATACACGCCTGAGGGGAAGAGGCTGAGCCTCAAGGGAAAAGGCGGAGATGAAGATGATGATGATTAATCTTTAGGCATCCTCCTCTTGCTTTCAGTTAAGGATTTCCCCGGCCCTCAGCCAACGCATGGGGCCTGAGTGACTTCGACGGGTTAGTGGCTCAATGCACCAGGCACTGACCTAACAATCGCCCACCATGCTTTGTCCGCGCTATCCCCGCCCGGGACAACGGGGCTTTTCGCAAAGTTCGCTCACTTGCGATCGGATTTCAGAAAGCGACTGCAAAACCGGACCAACTGACGATCGCCGGGGAAACGCTGTTGATGCCCCCGCTGATTTGCCCGAAGACGGAAAATCGATCGGTCACAGTCCAGATGAGGCCCCCGCCGATAACCGCTTTACCCGTGCTCATGAGCGGTTTTTGCTGAGAGCCATCTTCAGGAGGAATCGATTCAGATTGTGTCCCGTTGTAATACCCGTGAGCGAATACGGCAAGTTGATTCTCAATCAGATCCCTTTGTAATGCCCATTGAAAGAGGAAGTCCCAATGGTATTGCCCGGTCGTCACGCCGTTGATCGTGGGCGAGGATAGACTCCGCATCGGGCCCATGCTGATGTTCAAATTGGTGTCGAACCAGATGTCTTTGGAGAAGGCAAGCTGAATCCCGGGATTGGTGCCGCTATTCTGGCTTGAATTCCCTAGCCATTGCGTGTTGACAGATGCCTCAATGGCAAAGGCGGGCATCTCGGGGAAAAATTTGCCCTCGCCCCAGAACTTGTAAACGCCCGAAAAGCTCAAGGGTGCAAAGGATGTATCGGAAGGGCTGCCTTCGTTCCACGTTAGTCCTGAGCCGTAGGCGCGGACTTCAAGATCATCGGTCACACCAATATGCGCGAGGAACTGATTGTAAAATTTTCCCTGGCCGTGCTCGATCTGACCTGGCTTGCCCGGGGTCCCGCCTTCATAGCTGAAGGGGGTGTATTCGAGATAGACATTACCTTGAGGAAGGGTCCCCGTATTGGTGGGGAAGGTGGGCAATTGCGGGCCCGGATTCAGAATGTCGGGATCTGCGCCCCATGCCGCCCCAGAAACATGCAGGCAAAGAAAAATAACAGCTGCAACAGGGACAGTCGCGCCCTGGCCTGACTTGACCTGGCTTTGAATAAAGGCTTCGGCTGCTCCGAGGGAATCTTGAGGCTTAGGCATGCCAAAGAGGGGAAAAAGCAAAATTTACGGCCTAAAACCGTAACACACTCTCCGCCTGTAATCGACTCTCTGGTCACCTGTCGCCGTGCGAATGCAAGAATAAGCAGGGTAGGCCGCAACTGCTTCACTCAAGAGCAATAGCAACCCCGGCCAGAAGGCCAGGTGAGCTCGGCCTGCAGCACCGCTGTATGATATGCATCCTAGGTGAATCGCCCGTTACCCGTTGCATTCCGGGATTTAGGGACTAAAAGGGGGGTCGTTCTTTATGTGGTTGGTTAGGCTTGCAATTGCAAATCCGCATATGGTGACGGCATTCATGATCATGCTCGTTGTCACGGGCTTGCTGTCATCCAACCGGATTCCCGTGGATATTCTTCCGGTCTTCGAAAGCCCGGCCGTTCAGGTCATGACTTACTACCCCGGAATGCCCGCCAGTGCCATTGAAAAAACCATTACCAACCGTATCGAGCGCTGGGTGAATCAGGCCCCCGGGGCGCGTCTTGTTGAGTCCCGCTCGGTCCCCGGAGTGAGTCTGGTCAAGGTCTATTTCCGCGAGGATATCGATCCGAATGTTGCTCTGACGCTGACAAACTCCCTGGCTCTTGGGGCACTGCCCAATCTGCCACCCAACACCCTGCCACCGGTTGCCTTGCCTTTCGATGCGACCGGGACCCTTCCTGTGGGAATTCTGACCGTGCAGAACAAGAATCTGGATGATTCCATCCAGAAGGATGTCGCTCGGGTCACTGTGCGAAACATGTTGGGCGCCGTTCCTGGGACCATTGCTCCGGTGGTGGTGGGTGGCAAGGACCGAAGCATCATGATCTATCTTGACCCGGTCAAGATGGACGCCAGAGGGCTGGCGCCCATGGACATTGTTCAGGCGCTCAAAAAGGGCAATTTGATGGTCTCTCCAGGCACGGCCTATTTCGGGGAGCAGCAACTGTTGCTTGACAATAATGCGATGGTCAGCAAAGTCGAGGAACTCAATGCACTACCGGTCAGCTTTGGGGTCATGCCACCGGTGCTTGTAAAGGATATTGGGCATGCCGAAGATGCAGCCGCGATTCAGACCTCCAGTGTCAGAATCGCAGGGGCAAGTGAAGTTTATCTGCCCATTTACCGGCAAAGCGGTGCCAGCAGTCTAGCGGTCGTTGATGGGGTCAAGGCGCGGATCAAGGCCATGCAGGAGCGACTTCCAGAGGGAACCTTGCTCAATCTCGTCATGGATCAAACGACAGCGGTCCGCTCGGCCTTGCATGCAATGGTCATGGAGGGGGTTGTTGGAGCGCTGCTGGTGTCTTTGATGATTCTTTTCTTCCTGTCGAACGTGAAAATGACCGTGATTGCATCAACATCGATTCCGCTGGCGATGTTGACGGCGGTTACCGGTCTCTACCTCACTGGCAATACCATCAACACGATGACCTTGTCGGGCCTTGCATTAGCCATTGGGCCTTTGGTGGATGAGGCGATCGTTGAACTTGAAAACAACCACCGCAATCACCGCATGGGTAAAAGCCGGATAGAAGCGGCTCTGGAGGCCTGTCGGGAGGTGCTGCTGCCTGTGATCGTCTCAACCCTGACCACCTTCATTGTGCTGGCGCCCATGGCGTTCATGGAGGGTATGGGCGGATTTTTGTTCAAGCCGCTGGCATTGGCGGTCGGCTTTGCGATGCTTGCATCCTTTTTTCTTTCGCGCACCTACATTCCCATGATGTGCGTGACCTTTCTGCCATGGAATCCCCCTTGCCTGCACAAAGTCACTTCGTTGTGGGCACGTTTCAGTGAGCGCCCGTTGCAGTGGTTCACCCAGATCATCGACCGGCAGCACATCCTCTATCAGAGGGCGCTTTCCGCCTGCCTTGCGCACAAAGCGCCCGTTCTGGGGTTTGTCCTTGCCCTGTTCCTGGTCTCCTTGAGCGTAATCCCTCTGATCGGTAAAGAGTTCTTCCCCATGGTGGATTCGGGGCAGATCACCCTGCATGTGAGATGCCCCTCCAACTTGAGGCTGTCTGCCGCCGAAAAACGGATCGCGGCCGTTGAGGATGCCATCAAAGCGCTCATCCCTGAATCGGCGCGTGGGATGATCGTTTCAGAAATTGGACTCACCCCGGACTGGTCATCTGCTTACACCGCCAATGCAGGGCAGCAGGACGCAACCATTCGAATTCAATTAAATGAAGATCGAACCTCATCCTCGCTTGAAATTGCGCAGGACCTGCGACATCAGTTGACGGCCATGGACCGATTTAGTGACTTGCGGTTTGATTTTGATACCGGAGGCATGATCACCAGTGCGTTGAACATGGGTTCGACCGCCCCCATCAACCTTCAGTTGGAGGGCGGTAAGGCTGAGGAGGCAAGCGCCTTTGCCGTCAAGCTCAAAAACCTGGTGTCCAGGGTCCAGGGTGTTGCAGACGTCAGAGTGGTTCAGCGTTCGGATGCGCCCTATCTGGTTTTCGAAGTGGATCGAATCAAGGCCGCCGAAATGGGTATTTCAGCTCAGGATGTGGTCACGCAGGCCGTGGTTGCGTTGAACTCCAGTGTGTCGGTCGACAAGAATTTCTGGATCGACACCCAGTCAGGCAATCAATATTTTATTGGCGTCCAATATCCCGAGGATCTTGACCGTCTTCTCCCTGACATTCTGACGCTGCCGGTCAAGGGTTCCTCGCCAACGGTCGTTAACCTTGGGACCTTAGTCCATGCCCGCAGAAGTCTGGGTGCGGTTGAGATCCATCATTCGGATCTCCAGAGGGTGATCAACATTTCGGTGAACCTTGAGGGAAGGGATCTGAGCGCTGTGGCCGGTGACCTGACAAAAATGATCGAACAACTCGACCCCCCGCCTGGACTTCGCGTATCGCTGAAAGGGCAGTATGAGCGGATGAACGAATCGTTCGCCACATTGGCTTCTGGAATGGGACTTGCCACACTGATCGTTTATTTGATCCAGGTTATGCTTTTCAGATCCTGGCTGGGCCCACTGGTGATTATGACCAGTGTTCCTATGGGGTTCATTGGTGTTATCTGGATTCTTTTGCTGACAGGCACGACGCTGAACCTACAATCGATCATCGGGACCGTTTTTCTCGTCGGTATCTCCGTCAACAATGGCGTTCTGATGGTTGATTATGCCAACCGTCTTAAAAGAGAGGGACTGTCCTCAATCGATGCGATCCGGCAGGCTGCCGCGGTTCGATTCCGTCCGATCATCATGACTTTCCTTGCAACGATTCTTGCCCTCCTGCCAATGGCGATCGGAGTTGGCCATGGACATGAGGCAAGTATTCCTCTGACTCGAGCCGTTGTCGGCGGTCTTCTCTCCTCGACCACGCTGACTCTGTTTGTGGTTCCGATTCTTTACACGTATTTCATTAAGAGCCCCACTGAGGGCTCGCATTTCTCGCAATCTCAGTGAATGATCCTGATATGCCGATAAAACGTGCTCATGAGAATGTGGTCTGCGCTGCCATTTGGGCGAGTCTTTGTATGGCGGCCACTTTATGGTTGTGTCAGGTGGCAAATGCAGCGAGTGGTGATCCGGCCTCGCGGCCCGTTTCTGTCAAGACAGTTCACCCCAAGGTCAAGGACGATTTTGGTCCTTATCTTGAACAACCGGCAACCGTCGAGCCCTATTATTCGATCAAGATCTACTCTGAGGTCGCTGGACGCATCCTCAGTATGCCCAAGGAGGTCGGGCAGGCGGTGACAAAAGACGAACTGCTTGCTGTGGTGGCCCCTTCAGGGGGGAAGAGCGCGCCTGTTTCGATCCTCTCCCCGCTGACTGGCCTGATCGCATCGCGTAGCGCCAATCCCGGGGATTTCGCGGTCAATCCGGCGATAGTTCCCGGTGCCTCGGAAATCGTCTCGGTTCTGAGAAATGATATTGTGACCTTGACTGTAAGGGTTCCCGATACCGAGGCATCTCAGCTTCGCTTGCAAACACCGGCCTATTTTCGTCCCGAAGGCTTCAACGGGAGGCCCTTTCGCCTGTCGATTTCGAGAATCACGCCATCCCTCCAAGCCGGCGATCGGACCATTGGGGTCGAAATGGACGTCTTTAACGAGGGCGAAAAAGAATATGCCGAGCTACTGTCCCGTAACGCCTCCACGGTCAACAATGAATTCAAGGGTGGCGTTATCCCCCAGTTCCCGGATGCCCTCAAGGGGACACCAGGATCGATCTCCTTGATGCCGGGTACGTATGGCCTGGTCCGCTTTGATCTCAAGTCAGCGGATGGAGGCCTGACGCTTCCTGCATCCTGCATCGTCATGAAAGGCGGTGTTGCCAACGTCATGAAGGTGGACTCGGGGCGGGTCGTGATGCGTCCGGTCGCGATTTTGCAGGATGATGGTGTCTATGTCTCTGCATCATGGGTGGATAAAGATCCCCAGAGCGGGATGCGGATAACCCTGGAGATGAGCGCTGAAGATGAAGTGGTGCTCAACAATCAGGGCGAACTTGAAGAGGGGCAGTTGATCACAGCTGTGCCAACCGATTGGTAGCACCTTTGCTGCCTCCGACTAGAAGATGGTCAGTAACTGGTTTGGAATCGTGGAGAAGGCGTTGAATGAGTAGCAGGCTGGTACATGGAATCTGGGCGGAAATTGCCAGAAATCTTAAGGAGGAGTTCAAGGCCTGGCAGCATATCATCCGCTACGACTGGTTCGTTTTTACGCTGTTCGGCTTGGTGGTTCTGGGTCTGGTGCTGAAATTCAGTCCGTTGCCTCCGGATGAGCTTTATATGGGCGTCGGTCAGGTGGGTTCCAATTACCCGCGACTTGCCAATGAGTTCGCCAAATACTTTGAACGTTACGGCATCACGATCAAGACGGTTCCCTCCAAGGGACTTTCCGAAGACCTTAGCCGGATTATCAGCGCAAAGTCGCCGGTTGATTCTGCTTTCTATATCGCTGGCACGGGTATTCCAGAAAAAATGGCATCCGTCGTGTCGCTTGGGAGCATTCAATATTCCCCGGTCTGGATCATTTACCGGGGGCCAGAGCGCAAAGGCATCGAAGGCCTGAAAATGCTCTTGCACCAACGTCTCGCGGTCGGTGCAGAGCAGAGCAGCTCTCATGCCATAGCCAAGAAGATCGCCCAGCTGCATGGGATTGATTTACATCCGTCCCAACGGGTTTTTGCCATACCCCACACCGATGCAGTTGCAAAGCTGAAGGCCGGGGAGGTGGATGCCGCCATCATCGTTGACAGTATCGACTCATCCTTGATCTCGCCGTTCCTCTGTAATGAGCGATTTCATATTTTCAACTTCAGTGAAGCGGAAGCTTATACAAAGCGTTTACCGTTCCTGCATGTCCTTTCGATTCCAAAAGGCGCACTCGATCTCAATCAGGAGTGTCCAAATAAAGAGATTAGATTGTTGGGTACCAGCCTAAATCTCCTGATCCAGAGAGACACCCATCCTGTGGTGCAATGGATTTTTCTAAAAGCCATTCGCAGTATCAACAATACCCGCACGCCTTTTTTCTCAGAGCCCGGTTTCTTTCCCGTTTACTTGGATCGTGAGGTGGCCTTGAGCAAGGTGGCCAAAACCTATTATGACAAGGGACTGCCGTTGCTCTCAGCCTATGCACCGCTCTGGCTGGCCGACTTTATCGACCGTATTTGGTTCTATGTGGTCGCCATCATCACGCTTTTCATTCCTGCGCTCCGGTTTCTCTATACGTCTCGCGCGTTTTACGGGCAGCAGGTCCTACGGAATGCCTATCGAGAGCTCTTGTTTATCGATCAGGCCATACCGACGATGGCAACGCCCGATGAGGGGGAGGACCTCTTGCGTCGACTGGATGCGCTCGGATCCAGTATCAACCAGACCTGGTTTTCAAGCGAAAGTCTGAAAGACTTTTTCTCTCTCAGGCCGCGAATCCGAAATGTTCGAGAGGAGATTAAGCAGAGGATCAATCAGCTGAGCAATGAGGAAGCGCAATAGCCGTTGCTCTTCCCGGAAGATGACAGGGTCTTAGTCATCGTCGTCCTCATTGGGCTTGGCCGCAGGATCTGATTTATCGCTTTGCGCAGGGTTTTCACGGTGTGAACGCTCGATCTTGTCATCGAGATCTGAATCCGCCTGACACGCGCTCAGGAGACCTCCAATCAGCAAGGCCAGCGAGATCTGCACTAGGTTACGCATGGTATGAGCCTTTCTTGTGAATCAGATGTGAGAGGGAGGGTAGCGCATGCCGACTTCTAGAGTGTGCTTCAAGCTGGCTAGAAGCCCAACTGAAGCCGTGTTTGAAAGACGCGTTCGGTAGCGCGGCTGACCGAGCCTTGAATCTGAAGGTCCTGGCTGGGCGCTGCACCGCCACTGAAGCTGGTCTGTGAATAGTCGAACATGATCTTGAGGTTGGGATTGAGCCACCAATTCGCACCCAATGCCCAGGTTGCTGCCGATGAAACCGCGTTTCTGGGATCTGCAAAAGGGTAGATCGGAGCGGCTGCTGTTCCGTAGTTGGCGAAAACATTGTTGCCAAATGAAATTGGGGTCCAGCGCGCGGCCACTTGCCAGGCTCCCCAACCGCCGTCAAACGGGTTGAAATTCTTATGTGGCCGGATGCCCTGCCCAAGAAACGTGTTGTGTTCCCCGGTGAGGACATAGTCCGCAGTCAGGTTCCACGATGACATGTTCTGGGTGGTCTTATAAGTCGTCCCTTTCAGTGTGGTAGCAATCGGGAGGCTTGAAACTGCGTATTCACCCAGCAGTTTGAAGGGGCCTGCGATCCAGTAGGCTTGAGGATAGACGCGATAGGTATCCCCAGCGCCAGTGGCTTGAGCGTTGTAGCTGAAGATTTTCTGCAGGCCAGGTGACTGATAGCTTGCCTTGTCGAGTCTGAAATTTTCGTAACCCATGGTGCCACCAACCCCCATACCCAATCCCTCGAGAAGACTCCAGCCGGTGTGCATGAAGGGATGGGTGAAAATACGCGCTTGCACATCCTTGGAATCATTGGAGTCAGAATAGAGGGAACCGGCGTTGACCGATCCATTGAAAACCCCCACCTGGTAGGCCAAGAAATCCGGGTAGTTGTACATCGGAAAATTGCTGGACGAAGTCATGTTGCGTTTCATGGGATCAAACTTCGTTGCATGATCAGGATGGTCAAATTCGCCATGGAGCATAAAGCCGACCTCCCGGTTGGGCGCCAACTGGGTCGTGAACGCGCGCTCTACGAAGGTGAGGTTGCTGGAGCTTTCCAGACGTTCAAGGCTGACCGGTGCCTTCATCATGCCGCCGGCAAAACTGGCTGCCCGAAAATAATGAATATCTGCATAGGCGTCGAACAGGCGGGTTCCTATGGCATCACCACTCGGGCCGGGCGCAAAGTCAGGCATCAGGCGGTAATCAATGAATTTCCAGATGGTACCCTCAATGGTTGGCCTTACACGGCGCATGTAGAACTGGTTATTGAGGTTGTAATTGCCTGCAGATAAGGCACTCGGATCATGCGGTGAACTGTTTCCATCCAGAAAAAATTCACCATCGGCCTGTATCTGAGCCCTGATGTACATGATGAAGTCCTGATCGGAAGAAACCACGCGCAGCCCCTGGCTGCCAAGTTCAATGTTCCTTGGGAGCGACGTGGATGCGGCAACATCCGGATGATCGGTTTTCAAGCGAGATTCATCGATCGATGTGATTCGGGTGGTTGACACCGGTTTGTCTTGGCCTGCTGACGAGGCCTGTGCAGCACCACTCGATGGGGAACCTATCGAAGGTTTCGCACTTTGCCGAAGCAGACGGTTATCCTCCTCGGTTTTTTGTAAGCGACCCTCAAGTTCCTCGTTCTTTTGCTCAAGCTGTTCGAGGTGACGCTCCAGACGTTTTAATCGTTCACGGTCAGACATCCCATGGGCAGGGCTTGTCGAAAGGGAAATGACCGCAGCAAAAGCGCCCGTCAATGACCATAAGAGGGAGCGCGAGGGCTGGCCCGGATTTACAGCGGTAAAAACAAGGCCTTCTGGGCTTGTAACCGGAACCCTAAAATACCTAAAAGTGGGCATTCGCGATTTGTTTCAAGGGGAGGGTGAGGGAGTTGCTTGTTGTGTGTCTGGCGATGCCTGCCGCGAGGTCTCAAATGAACTGCATCCTGAAGATATCGCGTTTTATTCGGCCACAACGGTGATCCATGATCAAGCGTGCACCTTTCTTCACCCTGTTTTCTCAGTTTATCCTGGGTCAAAGGCCTGAAGAAGGTCGCACTCGATCGCCTCTATGGCCTGTTCCCGGTGCCTTGGATACGGTTCAAAGGTCATCCCATAAGCGAATTGAAAAATAGCATATTTTAGGGGCAGCTAAAAAGCCTTCAGACCGAGAAGTTGTGTCGACCACTCACCGTTTTGTTGCGGCCAAATTGACCCGTTGCTCGGGGAGCACGCCCTGAAGGACACGCACCCAACGACTCTAGGTCGATTGCGCTGTCGATGCCTGCATGTCGATAGGCTCCTGTCGATGGCCATCGTGGTCGAAGACGACCAGCCATTCATGACCATCCCACTCAGGGAGCACGTGGCGCTCCACCGCCACATCATCGACGACCAGTTGGTGTAGCTGGGCACGGTGTGTATGGCCGTGAATCAGGCGGGTTACCTTGAACGTTCTAAAGGCCTCCAGCACAGCGGCCTCATTCACATCCATGATCTCTAACGTCTTGCCGCGCTTGTCAAGGCCACTCTTGTAGCGGTACCAGCGGGCGTAGAGCTTTCTGAGCCAGAGCGGTTTACCCAGAGCGTATGCACGCCACTCGGCAGAGCGCACCTTGATTCGGGCTGCCTGGTATTGAATGTCATCCGTGCACAGGAGATCACCGTGCGTCAGGAGCGCAAGGCTGGGCCCAAGTTCAATGACTTCATAGTCCCCAAGAAGCAGGACGCCGGTCTCTTTGGAAAAGCCTTCCCCCACCAGAAAATCGCGGTTACCAGGCAGGAAATAGACTTCGGTTCCGGCGCGGGTGAGTCGTTTCAGGACCTTTTTGACCGGACCAAAGGGATAGTCGTGGTTGTCATCCCCAAGGTAGGCATCAAACAGATCACCCAGAATATAGAGGCGGCGAGCCCCCAGAATGCGGTTTTTGCAGAGTTTAAGGAAACGCTCGACGGTCTCAGGCCGTTCGGCTGAGAGATGGAGGTCCGAGATGAAGAGCGTTTCCTCCCGCATCAGTTAAGGCGCCTCAACCAGCGTCGCTTTCTTGATGACGATGGGCGTCTGAGGAACGTCAGTCGGCATCGGTCCGCCACGGCCGGTGGGGATGGTGGCCATCGTGTCGACAACGTCCATGCCCTCGACTACCTCGCCGAATACCGCATAGCCCCAACCTTGCGCCGTTTTGCTCTTGAAGTCCAAGAACGCGTTGTCAGCATAGTTGATGAAGAACTGGCCGGTCGCCGAGTTGGGATCGGAGGTACGGGCCATCGCAAGGGTGCCGCGCTTATTCAAAAGACCGTTATCGGCCTCATTGGGGATCGGTGATTTGGTGGGTTTCTGGTTCCACTGTTCATCAAATCCACCCCCCTGTGCCATGAAACCCTTGATGACGCGGTGAAAGATCAGGCCGTCGTAGTGGCCGTCCTTGACGTAGTCGATGAAGTTCTTGCTGCTGATCGGGGCCTTCTGGTTATCGAGCTTGATGACGATGTTGCCAAGGCTGGTTTCCAATTTGACGTATTGTGCCGATTCGGTCACGGGTTTCTTCTCCTTTGAGGGTGGTTTGGCCGCTGCCATCAGTTGAAAGGACAGGCAGAGTGAGATCAGTAATGCTGAGAGTCGGTAGATCATGGACGTCGTATCTTAAAAGATGGCAGAGGATGATGGGTCAGGCTGGAGGATCCCGAAAGTCCAGCAGTCGACCATAGCGTGACTCCAGTTCGTCAATGCCCTTGATCTCGATCCGGATTCCGGAGGCGCGGGCACTGGCGAAAAAGTCTTCGAAGGTTTCAAGGATGTCACGATCGATGAACTGGGCCCGGGATCCATCGAGGATGACATAGGCCCCGCGCTCAATCGCTTGCAGGGTTTTTCGAAGCGGGGCTTTGTTCAGGAAAGAGGCATCCTTCTTCAGTCTCAAGAGGTAATGCGGGCCATTTTGCGTCAGGCTGAAGGAGGAGTGGAAGTTGGTGCGGATCACGTAGTAGAGTCCGACCAGCATTCCAAGTGCCATTCCGGTCAGGATGTCCGTGAACAGAATGGCAAAAAGCGTGATCAGAAAAGGGACGATCTGGCTGCTGCCTTTCAGATACATCTCCTTGAAGAGCCGCGGGCGTGCCAGCCTGTAGCCGGTGACGATCAGGATGGCCGCAAGGGCTGCAAGTGGAATATGGTTGAGCCAAGGACCAAGGAAAAGCGCGCTGACCAGCAGCAAGAGTCCATGGGTGAAGGCTGCCATCTTGGTTTTTGCCCCGGCATCGATGTTGGCGGAGCTCCTCACCACCAGTGCGGTCATGGGAAGCCCTCCAAAAAGTCCTGCCACCAGATTACCGAGGCCTTGGGCCTTCAGTTCCCGATTGCCAGGGACAATGCGGCGTAAAGGATCGAGTTTGTCGACGGCTTCAATGTTGATCAGGGATTCGATGCTGGCGATCAAGGCCAGTGTCGCCGCAAGGTGGTAGGTCTCAGGGTTCAGAAATCCCGAGAAATCGGGGCGCTCGATGGCGCCGAGAAAGTGGCGCGCATCTGAAAAGGTCGGCAGGTTGACCATGTGTTCGCTCTGGATGGCGATATCCGGCCACTGGCTCGCCGCCAGCCCTTGCCATAAAAGACCCCAGGCAACGACCACCAGCGGTCCCGGTAGACGCGCCAGCCGTGAAGACCGGATCCACCGCGTCTCCCAGAGGAGCAGGATAAGGATGGCCACACCACTAACTACGGCCGCCCCGGTAGAGAGGGATGACAGTGAGTACAGGAGCTCGGTCAGGGTGGTGTGATCATCGAGCTGCAGGAAGCGCTCGTCACCCTCAAAATCGACGTCATAGCCCAATGCATGCGGGACCTGCTTGAGAATGAGGTTGAGACCGATGGCGGCCAGCATGCCCTTGAGGACGGCCACAGGTACATAAGCACTCAGGTTACCGGCCCGGAGCAGGCCCAGCAGAATCTGAAAAAGCCCGGCCAGAATAACCGCATCTAGGAATAGCGAATAACTGCCAAGACTTTGAATCGCCTCGCCGACGATCACCGTCAAGCCCGCTGCGGGACCACTGATGCTGAGTTGCGATCCGCTGGCCCAGGAAACCACAAGACCTGCGACGATGCCGGTAACAATCCCTGAAAGTAAGGGGGCCCCCGATGCCAAGGCAATCCCGAGGCACAAGGGGAGGGCGATCAGGAAGCTGACCACCCCGGCCGGGATATCTTCAGCCAGATGACCGAGATAGGACGTCCTCGTAGTTTCAGGCATTCGGCCTCAGGGCCCTCGCTATTTTGTTTTTGCGTTGTGGCCCGGAATCGCTTCCCAGGTGCCATCGTCCAGCTGGCAGAAGGCGATACCGGTGACCCGGCGCAGCTCACGTGCCTGCGCTGTGATTTTGACCTCGCGGCATTTGTGGTCGCCGCGCATCACGGTCTTAAGCACCGTAAAGTCGCCTGATGTTTTGGACTTGGGATTGGCCCAGGCCACCACTTCACTGTCCTTGGCAGTGTCAAGGGTCTTTCGAAGGGTTCCTTCGAAAAAAGCCCAGTCCTCATCGGTGAAGTATTCGGATGGCGTATTCCACAAGGTGGAACTGTAGGTGCCCCAGTATCCGACGGCCTTGGCGTTTTGACTAAGGGTGAGACCCAGTAGAAGGCTGAAGAGGAAGGTCTTGAGGAATGACGGGAAGGGCTTCACAGTGATCTCCTGAGTGCGGGGGGCCAAACGGATTGATGTAATTTGATGAACAGTCTAGCCATAAACGCGGAGAAGAACCATCGAGCGACACTCAAACGTCGGTTTGGAGCTCGCGGTAACTGTAGATGGTCTCAACGGCGTGATCGGGTGTCAGGGTCAGGAGTTCATGAATCCGTCCATCCTTCATGTCATAAACCCATCCATGCAGGGTAGGCGCATGCAGACTTTTCCAGGCCGCCTGAATGATCGGAAGATGCGACAGCTTGTGAATCTGTTCGAGGATGTTGAGCTCAACCAGCCGGTTGCAGCGCGCTTCCGGGGTCTGGAGTAACTCGATTGCTTCCTCATGCAGCCGATGGATGTCCTTGACATGCATGAGCCAGCTGTTGACCAGCGTGAGCCCGGGAGTGGGGCGCTCCAGTGCCGCCTTGACGCCGCCGCAGCCATAGTGACCACAGACGATGATGTGTTTGACACCCAAGACCTGAACGGCGAACTGCACAACGCTAAGGCTATTGAAGTCGGTGGTAATGATCTGGTTGGCGATGTTGCGGTGAACGAAAATTTCGCCGGGCGTTGCGTTGACCACGAGTTCGGCGGGGACCCGGCTGTCAGAGCACCCAATCCAGAGAAACTGCGGATTTTGCTGTTTCAGCTGCTTTTGGAAAAAGGCGGGGTCTTCCTCCAGCATCTCGCTGGACCAAGCGTGATTTTCAAGGAGAAGCTTTTCGAAGGGTTGCATTGAGGCGTAGGGTCCCTGAGCCAGTCCGGGTTGCTACCTGGCATCGATTGCCCGTGCGACCCTTGGGGTAAATGAAGTCAAAATCGTACAGCTGTTATCCTATCAGCTTAGGTTTCGACTCCGCATTTCCTGATCTGGAATCCCCTTGCATGTTGCGACTGCCGATCAATGACCAAGGCTGGGGCCTCTTTACCCGACTGATCGTCAATTTCAGGCGCTCGAGGCAAGGGAACAAAGCCACCTCGCTGTTTCTTGCGATCGTCATTCTGATGCTCGGCCTCAACGGCCTCAACATCATGAACAGCTACATCGGCCGCGATTTCATGAGTGCCCTTGCAGACCGGGATGCACCCCGATTCATGGAGAAAGCGTTCCTCTGGGCAACAGTCTTCATGTCCCTGACCGGGGTTGCCGTGGTCCTGCGCTATTGCGAGGAGCGATTGGGCCTTGTCTGGCGTGAATTCATGACGGGCCAGTTTGTGTCGCTGTACATCACCCCCGGGACCTATTACCGGATGAATGACGAGATCATCCGGCAGAGCGGGGTGGAGCACCCTGATCAGCGCATTGCTGATGATGTAAAAACCTTCACCACCGTGACCCTGTCTTTCATCCTGATGGTGATGAATGGATTTTTTACGATCATTGCCTTTTCTGGTGTGCTTTGGATGATCAGTCCGTGGTTGTTCGGCGCGGCCATTCTTTATGCCTTTCTGGGGTCCTTTATTACGGTCCTGGTGGGCGGGCGACTGGTGGAATTGAATTATGCGCAGTTGGACAAGGAGGCCTCGTTCAGGGCCGGCCTGATTCATGTGCGAGAGCGCGCTGAATCCATTGCCTTGTTGCACCATGAAAGTCGGTTACGGCCCCGGCTCATGCGCCAGTTCAAGGCTCTGGCTGATAACTTCAGAGCCATCATCAACGTCAATCGAAACCTGGGGTTCTTCACCACGGGTTACAACTACATGATCCAGATCATCCCGATTCTCCTGGTGGCCCCGCTTTTCATGCAGGGCCGGGTCGAATTCGGGGTGGTGACTCAGTCCGCCATGGCTTTTCAGATGCTGGTCGGGGCCTTCTCCCTGGTGGTGACCCAGTTCCAGTCACTGTCTTCCTTTGCCGCCGTGATTCAGCGGCTGATCAGTCTCTGGTATGTCATTGAACTGGCTCAGGCATCCAATGTGTCCGGACTGAATTTCAAGGAGGGCCGGAATGAGATCATTTATCAGGACCTGACGCTCTTCTCGCCGAACGACAAGCGTGTGCTGATCAAGGGTCTTTCCGGCACTATCAAGGTGGGTCAGCGGGTGCTGGTCAGTGGCGATGAACCCTCTCGCGATGCCCTTTTCAGGGCCACGGCGGGTATCTACGATGCCGGCAGCGGAACGGTCACGCGCCCCCCCCTTGAGCGGATTCTGTTTTTGCCCGAGCGTCCCTATCTTCCGCCAGGGACCTTGCGGCAGTGTCTTGCACCGCCTGGGAAGACGCGCGATCTGCCGGATGATGAGATTCTGGATCTTTTTGCCATGCTGGGTATCGAGGATGTCCCGGCGAGATCCGGCGGCCTTGATGTCGAACAAGATTGGGACGGGATTCTCTCGGCCCCAGAACAAAGGATCATCTCCTTTGCCCGGATTCTGATCGCCAAACCCCGCTTCGTGATCATGGCCAATCCCTATCGCGACATGGATGAAGCCATCCGCTCGCGTGTGTTTCGCCTGCTCAAGGATCAGCGGGTAACGCTGGTGAATATGGGACAGTTGGGACAAGACCCGAGGGAGGACCCTCTTGAGGAATACGACGTCATCATCGAACTCGGGGACGGGGGTCGCTGGGAGTGGCGGCAAGGCGCAAGCGAGGCATGAGATCGGGTGGACAAGCCAAAGCCCCTGTCACAGCCCCGAATCGACTACAATAAGAAAATGCTTTTGAACCGAAACCGATTTTCCCCAGAGGTCTTGCCGCTGATGCTCGTCTTTCTCGGGATGCTCAGCCTGCTCGTACCCACGTCCGGTTCAGCTGAGACCGGGGCATCGACGCTACCTGAAGTGCAGGTCGTCAAGGATCAGTGGGAGCAGATTTTCTTCGGCCATCCGCCGGCCCAGCAGCTTCCCGAACTGATGGCGCTGGTGCCCAAGGCCGATGCACTGATCGCACAGTTTCCCCATTCGGCAGATCCGCTCATTCTCAAAGCGCTCATGAATTGTTCACTGGCCGCCAATGAAGGCGGTTTTGGGGCTCTCGGGCGTCTTCGCGATACCAAGGGCATTCTCGAAAAAGCACTGGCGATCAACCCACAAGCAATGCAGGGCAGTGGCTATGTGATTCTCGGCAATCTCTACTTCCGGCTCCCGGGCTGGCCCTTGTCCTTTGGCGATGATGAACTGGCGCGTCGCAACCTGGAAATGGGACTGCGGCTTTATCCAGACAATCTGGACACGAACTACTACTACGGCGACTTCCTGATGGAGCAGGGCGAGTACGCGCTTGCTTTGCGCTACTTTGAACATGCCGAAAAGGCCGAAGTGAGAGCCGATTCGAACCTCTCCGACCGCAAACTCAAGGCCGAATTGGTTGATGCGCTCAAAGATGCCCGAAACGGTAACATGGGCCGCTCCAGTTTCTTCAGTCGATTCCTGAAAACGATCGGCAACTGATTTTCCCCAAATGCCCCATGAATAGCCTCGCCACCAACGGATTGATTCTGCTTCTCCTTTTGGGATGGGTCTGGCAGTTCTATTTTTGGCAACGCAAGGCGATCCGGCCCCGGCCCATGCCAAAGCCCCTGAGATCTTATCCCTCGGTCACGGTGATTCGTCCGATCAAGGGGGTAGACAGTGGCGTTGAGGACAATCTGAGAGCCGCCTTCAATCACGACTATCCGGGGTCCATCGAGACCTTCTTCGTGTTTGATGATGCCTCAGAACCGACGGTGGCGCTGGTTGAAAAAATTCTCGGCGAAAACCGCGCCAAGGGCATAAACCCCAATGCCCGGATTCTGTTTTCAGGTCATCCACCGAAGAATCGGACAGGCAAGCTCAATGCCATGATTGCCGGATATGCTGAGGCCCGTCATGAATTGATTGCCTTTATCGACTCTGATATGCGGCAGGCGCCGGATTCGCTGAAGATGCTGGTTGAAACCCTGCTTGAGGACGACAGAGCCGGCTCTGCCTTCCCGCCGGTCTCCTCCAGTGCCCCTCCCTTAACGGCAGGCGATGTCGGCTATGCCCTGATGGTCAATGGACTCTATGAACCGGCGGCACTGGCCACCGCCCATGCCAACCAAGGTGGCCTGCCCTTTATCATGGGTCACCTGATGGTGCTTCGGCGAGAAGCCATAGAAGCGATTGGCGGGCTGGAGACGGCCGAGGGCCAATTGGTCGATGACATGTACCTTGGGCGGCGCATGGTCGAGGAGGGCTATCGCAACAAGATCGCACCCAAGGCGGTCGACATCGTTCAGCAAGGAACGACCACGGATGAGTTTATTCAGATCCTGATTCGCTGGATCGCTTTTTCGATGTCGGGACTGCCCTTGTTTCCCACTAAGATTCAACATGCAATGACCGGTATCGCGTTCTGGATGGGTCTTTTGATGAGCGCATGGCTGCTCATCGAGGGTCCCCTCTGGTTGGCACTGGCCGCCTTGCTGGTGCCGCTTTCGGTTAATTGGGTGATTAACGACCTGCATTTTCGTTGGACCGGAAATCCCGTGCCCTGGCGCTTTAGTTGGGTCTCATCGGCCATCTGGCTTGGGGCCCCGCTGATCTATGTTCAGATCTTTACCCGCCGCGAGGTGCAATGGCGGGGGAGACGCTACCGGATTAACGCCCGATCGCGCTTGCATCCTTCCGCCTAGACGCCATCTCAGGTCCCACAGGGGCATGGACATAAATCTTGACTTTCCTAGTCAGGAATGGAAAATAGGGATTCCGGTGGTGACGCCGGTACAATAATAAGAAAAACGAAAAAATTGTCGCTCAAGCCACTCGCTAAGCGGCCCTTTGTGCCCCGATCGATTCTGATGCGCCAACATGGCTAGCCCCCCCAGCCATAGCGTTAGGGTCGATTGGGAACATTTAGTCGGCGCCCTCTCGCCGACTCTCCCGGGTATCAATGCCGGTAGCCTCTGAGACCCCCATACCAGACCCTTTCTGACAGAACTCCTGTGAGCGAGCGCTTTCTGCTGTGACGTGCAGGGCCATCGCCTTGCAAAATCTAGAGCCAGCCGGCTTTGCAGAGGCGGCGATAGACCTCGCGGCAGATGAAGTAGGTCACAGCAAGCGTGGCCGGGTAGCCGAGAATCCACTCGTATTCCGGCATGAACTTGAAGTTCATGCCATACATCGTGAAGATGGTCGCGGGGATACCGAGTATGGCACCCCAGCCGGCCAGTTTTTTGACGACCTCATTCTGGCGAATGGTTACCAAGGCAAGGTTGACCTGCATCGCATCGGAAAGGGCTTCCTGCAGCATGCCCGTGGTCCGCATGACCCGCTCGACGTGATCTTCGACATCCCGAAAGTAGGGCATGAGGGTCTTGGTGACGATCTCGGGGTGATGACGGAAGAGTTCCCCACAAATGCCGGCGATTGGCGATGTTACATTGTGCAGTCGGTGGACCTCGCGTTTCAGCCCATAAATGGTCTCGATGTGCGGGGCATCCAGTTGGGTGCTGAAAATGATGTTTTCCAGTTCATCAAGGCGGGTCTGCAAGTGCTGGGCGACAACAATGAACTGGTCGACCAGCAGGTCAAGGACCGCATAAAGCACAAATCCAGGTCCGTTCATGAATAACTCGGGCGAGTTTTCACAGCGGCTCTGAACCCGGTCATAACGGGTTGTGCCGCCATGCTGAATCAGTATGACAAAGTTGCGGCCGATGAAGGCATGTAACTGGCCCTGGGTGGTGTCATCACCCTTGATCCTGACAGTGTGAACCGCGACAAACAAGGTATCGCCGTAGGACTCCAGCTTGGGTCGCTGATGCGCGTGCGAGGCATCCTCAATGGCCAGTTCGTGGAGCTCAAACTGTTTCTGGATGCTCTTGAGTTGTGACTTGGTCGGATCTTTGACTGTCAGCCATACCAGGATATCCGGATTTTGCAGGGCTTTGCTGACGTCCTTGAGATCCATCTCGGGCAGTCGTTGTGCGTTCTGGTAGGCAGTCAGGTTCAAGTCGGCTCTCCGGGCGTGGGCGAGGGGGGAAGGACCCTGAAGTCTAGTTAAAAGAGGCGTGAACCTGAAGCCTTTGGCCGAATAATTGCTGCATCAGGCTCCCTTTCCCGAAGGATCGTGACCGCACCGGATCGCTGGACCAGCACCTGGGCGGGTCGGGCAAAGCCATTGCTGGCCGAGGCCAGAAAGTGACTGCAATAGGCGCCGGTATCAAACGCGGCAACGATATCGCCCCGCACGGGTCGTCGATGAAAGGGGATTTTGATGCGGGAGAGAATATCGCCGTTAAAGCACAGATTGCCGGCGACGAAGGCCTCGAAGGGCACGGGGTCTCGACGCTGCGGTTCATTGACGATGGACCAGCGTCGGATGGATCGCTCGATCAGACTGTCGATATGACTGCCAATACCCATTTCCAGATTGACCAGCGCATGTGCCCCTGCAATTCGTTTGACGTTGGCGACCCGGGCGAGCGTCAGGCCCGCATCCTCGATCAGGCTTCGGCCCGGTTCGATCTGCAGCAAAGGCTCGCCAATCGATTCAAGCGCCTGCCTGGTCAGGATTGACTGAGCTTCAACCCTCAAGTCACCCTTGAGCAGTGCCTCCAGGGTTTGTTCTTTGGGAAGTGACGGGGCGGCGCGATTGCGAAGCCACTGGGTCTGGCTTCGCTCGATTTCCAAGGCATCCTGTCCGATGGTGTCCTCGAGAAACACCTGGGTTTGCTGGGTATCCCCCCGTCTGAGTGCCTCATAGCCGCGAATGACCTTGGTTCGAAGGGCAGCCCATGCATCCGCCGCCAGATAGGACACAGGAAATCCCCCTCCAAGATTGATGATTTTGATGTGGCCCCCAAGGCCGATGACCCTTTTTGAACATTCGATGAGTTGGCCGAGGGCCAGGCGATAAGGTGCGGCATCGATGACTTGGGAACCAAGGTGCATATGAAAGCCGACCAGATTGAGGGCCGGGTACTCGCGTATCTGCGCAATACAGGCCGGGATTTCTGAAACCGGCATTCCAAACTTGCTCCAGTTACCGCCCGTCCTGACGTGTTTTTCAGCCGTTTGTCCAAGTGCAAAGCCACTGACCCTGAGAAGGACTGAGACCCTGCGATTCTGGGTAAGTCCCATCTGATTGATGAGCGACAACTCCTCTTCATTGTCGACAATCAGGAGCAAATCCCGCGCAATCGCGGTTTCAAGCAAGTCATCTTCTTTTGCATTGCCGTTGATGCCAATGCCTCTGGGGTCAATGCCCGCATCAAGTGCCGCCTGGAGCTCATTGAGAGAGGCCACATCTGCCCCAAGACCCTCAGATGCCATGATCTCGAGGATGGGCATGGCGGGCTGCGCTTTGGCCGCATAGTGGATCCTTGCCTTGGGGTAGTTGTTTTGAAGGACTGACCTGAAGGCGGCGATGTTTGCGCGAATCCGTTGTTCCGAATAGATATGGATCGGAAGCGCCACCGCATTCAACCAGCGCGCAAGGGGAATGCCGCAGATCAGGGGTTCTGGGGATGCGTGATAAAGGGTGAGCGGATCGCTCAAGGTATCCGTATCCATGACCGGCCCGTCATCACACATCACAACGGGTCTGATGCATTACTTTAAAAGAAAGTCAGACTCAGTCAGCGTTGGGGTATTTGCAAATACGGCAAACAGGCCACCATCACCCCAGCCTGGTAGTGATCCGTTGGCATTGTAATAAAGTGAGCCTGTGCTGGTGTCATAGACCAAGAATGCGGGAAATTTCGGCCATTTCGACGCGGGAATAGAGGAATCAACTGATTTGATAAAAATGGGTTCCTGCCGTTTTTTGAAGACGGTCAATGACAAAAAAACCTTGTCCCCATCGGTTGAGCTGTAATCCGTCACCTGATCAGGGGTCTGGCTACCAAAACTTTGGGTTGTGAACATGAAGGTGTCCGCACCCTCGTTTCCGGTCATAGCGTCCCGCCCTTGTTGGCCATCCATTCGATCGTTGCCTGTCCCACCGAACAGGTAATCATTGTCGGGACCTCCAAAAATACGATCATTGCCATCATCGCCATAGATCGTGTCGGAATTCTGGTATCCGTAGAGGAGATCATGGCCGGCTCCGCCATGGATGAAGTCCGCTGTTGCCGTACCATTGCGGCGTTCATCGCCATTACCGGCGTAAATCGCCATGCCTGGGACATTTTGGTAAACCCCGTTGCCATTGGAGGAAAAGCGGATCTGAAAGTAGTTGTTGAGATTGGCATCACGGAGCTGGTTGTACTCTGCTTCATAATTACCACCCGTACTCGCATAGGTGGGTTCAGTGACCAGATCCTGGCTCAGGGCACGGGAAGATTTTGACCACCCCTTCGGGAGTTGCACCTGATCGAATTCGGCCTGAATCTTTTCGGGGGTGTCATAGCTGTAGTCGATGGCTCCAAGGATGAATTCATCACCGTTAGGGTCGGTGATGAAGTGATAAACAATGTCCTGTCCGGATGCCTCCTGTTTTGGAAAGGTCTGTACCTGATTTTTCCAGTTTACAAAAACCTGAAGGGTTCCTGGGGGGTTAGCGCCAGTGCCGCCCGCCTGATATTGGGTCATATTTGGGTAGCTGGACTGAGGAAAAGGGTCGATCGCCATCCGATTCTGGGTATTCCACAACCAGGTATAGCCTTGGGTATCGGTGTAATAGACCTTGACGCCATCGGGATACGTGGGGCTGCTGAGAAACGGGGAGTTCACGAAAAGTGCCCTGCGGGTTGGATTTTTAAAATACCCAAAATCAGCTTCGTAGGTCTCCCAGGCCTGATCTGAGATTGGATTGGTGCCGCCCGCTACGTAGATTTGGTTGTAGCCAAAACCGCCCGGACCTGAAACATTGAGGAGAATCAGTTCCTTTCCCTTGTTGAAAGTGGGGGTTTCTGCATGAAGGGCGGCCGAAACGAGAGCAAGTAATACAAGGGGTAGCGATCGAATCAGCATGGGTGTATTCCTGGCAGCGGGATGTTTCGTGAAGAATTGATCCTAGCCACTCTGGTATTCAAGGTAAACCAACCTTTTTTATCGCAGTTTGGCATCTACCCTATGAGTCGTCGCCACATAATCGGAACCTTTGCCTGATAGACGCTGTCGAAGGGTTTTGTGCTGTCCTAGTTATTTCTGGGACATTGTTGGTTTGGAGCTGGACGCGTTTAAAAGTCCATATGACCCTTTAAAAAACTCCCACTAAGAGGTGCTATCCGATGAAAACCAGTCATATTCTGATTGGCTGTGTAGCCGCCGCCATCCTTGGCGATGCGTTCTTGCTTGGCAATAATCGCCGCGGGGAAGATGAGTGGGAAACCTATCGGGATACCCACGGCTGTAAGCCCCTTTCGGCGACTGATAAAAGCAACCGCGCCGGCTATATTTGCGACGATGGCGAAGTTCGCTATCGCTGGCGACAGATGCGCTGATCACGCCCCACAGACTCCATTCCGCAGCCTGGAAAATTTTTTGCTGTGCCCCCTCTACGGGGGCATTTTGCTGTGGATTTCCTCTCAAGTTTCCGGCGTCTACCGGTATGATGTCTCGGCGGGGTTCTCTCTTCGAAGCGGAATCTTTGGCCCTTTTCACTTTATGAGCGTTGGAGTCCTTCATGCGTCAACTTATTCTGATCGTATCGAGCCTTGTTCTGTTTGCCTGTGCCTCGGACGCCGATAAACAGCAAAAGCAGGCGGCGCATGAGCAGATGGAACGCCAGCAAATCTCGACCGAACTGAAAAAAATTCAGATCCAATGCCGGGACCGATACCCCATGGGTTCTCCGGGTGCGCTCATGAAGCGTAAGCAGTGTCAGGAGATGGGCGTTAACACAATGCCGGTGCCCAAGTAGGGCGTGGGTCAGATTCGAAGGAGCGAAGAACGTGGACGGTCGTGCAGTGTTTGTTGGCGCAGGCGGTGGCTATGCATCGGTGAGCATGGGGACTTATCAGGCGAAAAAGCCGGGACCGCATGAGATCACGGTCAGAATCCGGGCCAATTCCCTGAATTACCATGATTATGCGGTGGTGAGCGGACTTTGGGGTCCATCTGAACCCCGCATTCCGATGGCCGATGGCGCTGGTGAAGTAGTCGAGATCGGCGCTGAGGTAACCGACTTCAAGGCGGGAGATGCAGTTGTCAGTGTGTTTTTCCCCGGCTGGGATCGAGGGGATCCCTTCTTTAGCGACTTCCGGACGGTGCCGGGAGATGGGGTTGATGGCTATGCCCGGGAATGGGTGACCCTGCCGACCTGCAACTTTACGCATGCGCCTAAAACGTTCACGCATACAGAATCTGCCACCCTGACCACAGCCGCACTGACCGCCTGGCGCTGTCTCATGGTCGATACCGCGATCAAGCCGGGGGATACCCTGGTCGTGCAGGGAACCGGTGGTGTCTCCATCTTTGCCCTGCAATTTGCCAAGATGGCCGGCGCGCGGGTCATTGCAACCACTGGATCGGAGGCCAAAGAAGCATCGCTACTAGCTCATGGCGCCGATGCGGTCATCAATTACCGAACCACACCGATCTGGTCTGACCGTGTACTCGAGTTGACCGATGGTCGCGGCGCGGACCACACCCTCGATGTCGCTGGAACGGTCACTCTCCCGGAGTCGATCAATGCCACCCGGGTCGGTGGGCATATCTCCCTTGTGGGGATCCTGAGCGGGATGACGGTGGACTTGAATTTTCTGCCGGCCCTTTTAAAACAGATCCGCCTCCAGGGTGTGTTGGTGGGCAGCCGTTGGCAGCAGATGGAAATGATCCGGGCCATAGACCAGAACCGACTGAAACCGGTGATTGCCGAGACGTATCCCCTGGAGTCGATGGTCGAAGGCTTTCAGTTTCTTGAAAGCCAGCGCCACTTCGGCAAGATTTGCCTGAGCTTCTAGTGTCTTTTGACCCAACAGATGGCCTCTGACGGGTCGAATTGACTGACGGGATGGTCCCATGACCCTCAAATCGCTTGCGGCGCTTTTTCTGACTCTGGTTCTGATTGGGTGTGCCGGTATTGGCCTGCGTGAATGGGATGCGCGCTATGGCGCCTCTGACCCTCAGCGATTTGATGGACCGCATCCAACCCTTGCCTCCGCACCGGACTTCAGTCGCGAGATCAAGCCGATTCTTGATAGTCGCTGTGTGGTCTGTCATTCCTGTTACGACGCACCCTGTCAACTGCAGCTCGGAAGCTACCCAGGCGTAACGCGCGGTGGCAGCAAATTGCCCGTCTATGATCCAGCGCGTCTGAAGCCGGCCGAACCGAGCCGGCTGTTCGTTGATGCCAAAACCAACCTTGAGTGGCGCAACAAGGGCTTTTTCCCGGTGCTCAACGAACGAGAGCCAACGCCAACGGCTAATCGCGAGGCCTCGGTTCTGGCGCGCCTTCTGGAGCTTAAGCAGGAGACGCCGGCACCTACGCTGGGTGCCTTGCCGGAAAATCGCTATGACTTCCGACTGGATCGCGATGCCCATTGTCCCGGCATTGAGACCTTTGAAGGCTATCGCAGCGAACATCCTGAATGGGGCATGCCTTATGGATTTCCGGGCCTTTCCAAGGAAGAACACGCGATCGTGATGCGCTGGATCGAAGGTGGTGCACCCGGGCCTTACCCTTCAGCGCTGCCGGCTCAGGACCAAGCCGCGATTGCCCAGTGGGAAGCCTTTCTCAATGCAGGGGATCCCAAATCGCAACTGATGGCGCGCTATGTCTTTGAGCACTGGTTTCTGGGGGATATTCAGTTCCCCTCGACCCTCAATGGACGCTACTACGAACTGGTCCGATCAAGGACACCCGCCCCAGGGCCCATCGATCTGATTGCAACGCGTCGCCCAACCGATGATCCGGGCAACGATCGGGTCTACTATCGCTTTCGCCTCCAAGAAGCCACCCCCGTTGCCAAGACCCTCTTGCCCTTGCGCCTTGACCCTGCACGGATGCAGCGTCTTAAGGGCTGGTTCATCGATTTGCCTTACACGGTCCCGCGCCTTCCGGACTACGGTAAAGACGGCATGGTCAATCCCTTTATTGCCTATCAGGCGATCCCGGTCCTTTCGAGGTACCGGTTTATGCTCGATGATGCCCGCTTTTACGTCATGGGCTTCATCAAGGGCCCGTCCTGCAGGGGACAAACGGCCCTTGGGGTGATTACCGATTATTTCTGGGTGGGATTTGTCGATCCCTCAAGCCCCCCGGAAGCCAAGGGGGAGGGCTTCCTGACCGATGCTCTGGCGCAGATTGATCTGCCTACCGATCAGTCCTCTGATGCCTCTTTGTTCAAATGGATCGGTTATTCCAAGCAGCAATCCTATTACCTTGCGCGAAAATCGGCCTATCTCTCCCATCTTCTTGCCGGTCAGGACCGGGTCAGTTTCTCGATGTTATGGGATGGTGATGGAAGCAATCCCAACGCAGCGCTGACGGTTTTTCGGCATTTTGACAGCGCCTCGGTTGAATTCGGTCTTCTGGGGGAAAAGCCCCAGACCGCTTTGATCATCGGCTATGCAGTGTTTGAGCGTATTCACTACCTGCTGGTTGCAGGGTTTGACGTCTTCGGCAATCTTGCGCATCAACTGCAATCCCGCCTCTACATGGATTTCCTCAGGATGGAGGGTGAGCAGAACTTTCTGACCGTGCTGCCCCGGAACGACCGGGATCGGGTGCGCGATTTCTGGTACCGGGATGCGGGCGATGACGTCAAGAGCTACCTCTCCGGTACCAAGGCCTACTATGATCAGGAGACCTTAGTCGTCTACAAGACCGACGACACGCTTTCAGAAGCGTATGGGCTCTGGCGCCAGCGGGTTGCGAAGATCCTCGACCATTCGCGGGCGTTGGGTGACAGGGAGATCGATGCCCTTGCAGACCCTGCTCTCAGGCAGTTGTCGGGCCTCAAGGGTCGCTCGCTCTCCTATCTGGCCGAGGTCAGCTTTCTCACGCTGGAAGATGGGGCAGGTCATCTTCATCATTACTCCCTACTTCGAAACAGTGCCCACAGCAACATTGCCGAGTTGTTCGCCGGAAGCGACTCCCGGCGCCCGGATGAGGACACGTTAACGCTGGCCAAGGGTTTTATCGGCGCCTACCCGAATGTCTACTTTCGACTCAAAGCCCAAGAGCTCCCGGATTTTGTCGGCAAGGTTGCAACGCTGACCAACGAGCAGGACTACCGGGTGCTCGCGGCCCGCTATGCGGTGCGAAGGACAAACCCTGAGTTCTGGACTCACAACGACCGGCTGGTTGCCGACTATCGCCGTTTGCAGCCTGTCGAGGGTGCGCTGTTTGACTTGAACCGCTATGAAAACCGCTAGTGCTTCTCATATGCCCCGGCGAATAGGGGATATCACGCACCCCCGATCCTAGGGTCTGCGTCATTTGACCTAACACCGGTTCTGAGTGCCGGAGCCGACCGAAACCGTGGTTTTGCCCCCGTATCGTTTTTGAGGCGGGCTCCTTTCCCCAGACGCCCGTCCGGTGAGCGTTTCCCCGCCCATCCATGCCCGTTCAGGGCGATTTCTTATCAGCATTTTTCAAAAGGCCACATTTCGGCCCGGAAATTGCCAGTAGTTCGGGGCTTCATGATGCTCAATGGCATCCATGCGCTTGGTTTGGGCCGATGGGCGTCAGGGGATTCTCTGTGTGCCGGTGAATCGGGAGCGCTAAAGGCAGGCGATAGCCCCTTCGAGAATGTGCAGGACACCGGATTTATCTCATGCTTCACTTTGACGCCAGTTTCAATTCATCCCTGTTCGTCGCCTTCCTGATGGGCTTTTTTACCAGCCTTCATTGTCTTGGGATGTGTGGATCGATCGTGGGCGCGCTGACCTTGAGTCTTAAAAAGGAGATTCGGGACAACAAGCGTCTGTTGTTTCTCTATGTGCTGAGCTACAACACCGGTCGGGTTCTGAGTTATGCGATGGCCGGTTATCTCGCTGGCCTCTTGCATCAGGCCTTGACCATGCCCTTTGGTGATGGTGCCGGACATCGTTTTTTGCAGGTGCTCTCGGGATTAATCATGCTGGGGGCAGGGCTCTACATTGCCGGTTGGTTTCCACGATTTGCCTATATTGAAAAAGCCGGTGGACTGATCTGGCGCTGGATCGAACCCTCTGGCCGAAAGCTCATTCCGGTCGAGACGCTTCCCCGCGCCCTCGTTTTTGGGATGGTCTGGGGCTGGATGCCCTGTGGCCTGGTTTATACGGCATTGGCCCTTTCGGCAACCACTGGTGATACCTTTCGAAGTGCGATGACCATGGCTTTCTTCGGCCTTGGAACGGTGCCCGCTGTCCTGAGCGTGGGGGTCATGACCTCCCTGCTGGTCCGCATTTCATCCCTGGGTGCCTTTCGCCAGATGGCCGGCTGCACCCTCATTGCATTGGCCCTTCTAGCCGTAGCACCTGGACTCAATCCGCTGGTTCATCACGCTGTGGTGCATGACCTGACCCCCTGATCCGGCCGCCCTCATGTTGCAACGACTCATCGGCCAGTCGCCCAATTTCGAGGCGCTATTGCGCTGCGCCCGTATGGTCGCGGCAACCGATGCGACGGTTTTGATCATGGGAGAGACCGGCACCGGCAAAGAGTTGATGGCCGGTGTCATCCGCGAATATAGTCGCCGCCAGGACCATCCATTCGTCACGATCAATTGCGCCGCACTCCCAGAGACACTGGCCGAATCTGAACTTTTCGGGCATCGTCGAGGGTCATTCACGGGTGCGACCGAGACCAAGATCGGGCGACTGAAATCCGCGCATGGTGGCACTGTGTTTCTCGATGAAATCGACTCCATGCCGCTGTCCCTCCAGGCCAAGTTTCTCCGCTTTCTGGAAACCGGTGAAATCCAACCGGTGGGGGAGACTGCCTCGCAAATCATCGACGTTCGAATCGTGGCCGCCACCAATGCCCGTCTGATGGAGCGCATCGAACAGGGGGAATTCCGACGTGACCTCTATTACCGACTCAATGTCGTGCCACTTGAAATTCCCCCGCTAAGAGAGCGGCTGGATGATCTTGAGGCGCTGCTCAAGCATTTCATGGGGGGATTCAGTGCCCGGCATGGAATTGATCCGCCCAAAATTGGCAAATCAGCCATGCAACGGCTGATGCATTACCCGTGGCCTGGCAATATCCGTGAACTGCGAAATGTCTGTGAGCGCTTGTGCATCCTCTGTGCCGGGCAAATCGTCGATGAGACGATGTTGCCGGCCGAAATCGTGACCGGCGTTCAAGAGCGCCCGCCTGAAATCAGTCTTCCAGAGGGCGGTCTGACGCTTGAGGCGGTAGAGACGGATCTCATTCGACAAGCCCTTGAGCGGGGGCAGGGAAATCGTTCCAAAGCAGCAAGGCTCTTGGGGATCTCAAGGGATACGCTGTTGTACCGGATGCAGAAATACGGGATCGAGAGCGAAGCCTCTGGCGATATCCAGACCCACGAGTCGGACCCTGACCCTTGAAGTGAGTGACCCTAGAGCGGCCCGGGCGTTCGCGCTCGTGCCGCTCTAGGGTCAAGGACAATCCTAGAGTCCCAGCGCCTGGATGAACCGTTGTGTGAAAGCCAGGTCCTCAACGTCTGGCAGGGAACTGCAGATGGGAGAGGCACCGGAGGTCGGGCAGGGGGAATCTCGGTCAAGACTCCAGAAGTGAAGCCCGACGATGCCGTTGGATCTGGCCCAGGCCGATAAGGTATCCGCATCAGCCAAGGTAAAGAACTCATCAACGACATCGTTCTGCCCGATCATCGGGGTCAGTTCGATCCGATCATTGCCGATGCCATAGCGGGCGAAAAGATTCTTAGCGGCCTGGATGGCCGATTTTCCCATGTCGCATTTGCCGCTGGTACCAATGACGCAGTTCTGTGCGCCGGCTGCGCCGTAGTCCATCACCATCAGGTTGATGGTGTAGTTGCTAATCGGGTATTGGGCGAGGGCCTTGAGGGTGTTGTAGCCGGTAACGTTGAGATCACCATAGGGTGCTGTTGCCGCAGCACCATTGGTCGAGGCCAGAGTAGCCAGGGTGAAACTGAAGCGAAGGCCTGGAAATTCAGCTTGGACATCATGAACCGATTTGACGAGGGCAAGAATATCGCTCGCCGACTGACCGGCCTCGATGTCAAAATCGATCCCGATAAGATTCTTTGATGCGTAGCGGTTGATGAAGCCGCGCATGCCTTCTGCCGAGCCACAATTAAAGCTTCCTGCCGCGCCGCCGGTCGAGATGATGTAGTTCCTGTTCTGCTGGTTAAAGAGAGGGATGTTGGCTGCAACCAGGGCATCGGGTTTGACACCGCCCCAGGTTTCACTGCCACAGATCCCGGTAGCAAAGGCCAGTGTGACGGCGGGAACCCGATTTGGGAGCACGGTCAGCAGGGGATTCAGTGCCCCACCGACCCGGGTGGAGATGATGTGGGTATTCCAGTCCTGTGAGATGGTGGTGTCCTTGTAGGGGCTGAAAATGAAGCCACCGGCACTTCCCGTTGGCAAGGCAAAGGTGCTGTTGATCGGTTGGGTCTCTGTGGCGGAAGCCACCGTCGAGGCACTGCCCACCGAAGATGCAAATTGCAGCGTGACTCCGGCATCAAGGCTGACGGCTTTTGACAAGTTGGCAGGGTCGCCGCCATTGAATCCACTACTTATAGTGCTTCCGGGCGCCACGGCGGCTGACCATGCGGGGGGTGTGAGGGTGACCGCGCCATCGGCACCAAAGGCGACGACGAAATTCCAGGGGCCACCCTGGAAGACGTTGGCAGCAGTGGCCTGATCCGGAAATTTCAGGTGAACAGCCCAGCCCGCGGCCCCCGCCGGGAGACTTTGGGAAGAGGTATTTTTGAGGGTTAGCTGTCCGCCAAAGCCTCCGGTCCAGGTGGTGCCTACGGAAAACAGCGCCGTTAAAGGACCCGTGCTGCTCTGAATCGTTGCGCTTGTATCCGGCGTTGGCGTCGGTGTCGGTGTCGGTGTCGGTGTCGGTTCGCCTGCCGCCGTCGTTTGCGCAGGGGTGCCCGCCTTGAGTGCGGTGATCGCGGCTTGTGCATCGGTTGCCGTCTTGACAGCCGCGGCGCATGGGACGCCATTGAGGCTACAGTCGGTCAGGTTGAAGCCGGTACTCAGGACGCCGGTGCCGTTAAACCCGATCGTTGCTGAGCCATTGGCTGCGATCCCGCTGCTCCATGCTGGCGCGGTGATTGTCCAGCGGGACTGCGCCGGGTCATAACTGGCGCTTGCATTCCAAAAGCCGCTGGCTGTGGCCTGTTGCCCGAGTTCCCGAGAAACAAACGACAAGGTCCAGGAGCCCATGATGGCGGTTGGTGTCCAGATCTCAATCTGCCCGCTGTACCCCGCCCAGCTGTCGCTGGCGGTTCCCCAGGCGGAGGAGGGGCTGACAAAAACCTGAGGGCTTGGCGCTGATGCTGTTGCTGCCCAGAGGGGGAAGCTCAGGGAGGTCAGGACACTCAACGCAAGGGCTCTCGTCAGCCCCTTTATGCTCGAAAACATCATGGTATGGCTCCATCAGTAAAAGAGAAGCCGGATGGGGGTGGCCCCCGCCGACCTTTCTTTCAATCTAGAGGCGAGAGCGAATGAAGACCAATGGATGTTTCGTATGCGAGATATTCACACCTGTGATCCTTAGCATCGATCCACAGGATGGCAGCTGACGTCAGGGCCCTCATGCAGATAGAGGTCCCTCGCTTCCCATAAAATCGGGGAGGAGGTGCTTAATCGTCTTTCAGGGGCTCACCGTGGCCTGACCTTTCAAAATCCGTGCGCGGTGATGGACCATGGGATGCGTTCCTGAGGGTCGCCTTGGCGGTATGGGCCCCCAGACCCATCAATTGATGCACTTGCTCTGGCCACGGGGATTTTGAGGGAATGGTCAAGGGCAGACCCAGCCGTGGGCAGGGGGTCTTTGTCTCTGCGGCGATCACCGTTTTGCCTCTGGCGCGGGAGGCCTCAATTTTCCAGCGCAACATTTCATCGCAACCGACCTGGTTACCGGCCAGGAGCGCCGTCAGGAGACTCATTCCGGATTGTTCAGCGTCTTTATCCTGTCTTGATCCGAAAATGATGCTGTGACTGACAATATGCGTGATTTCTTCTTCCACAATAAAGGGATCAAGGGGATCCGGGCACCCCATCCCGCCATCCCAGTAAAGCCGATCAGCGATCTTTCGGGGCGCCAGGACCCCGGGTACTGCGCAACTTGCGAGAATGGTTTCAACCAGGGGACCCTGCTGGCGGATTTCAATCCGATGATTGGAAAGGTCGGTAACCGCGATTGAAAGTCTCGCTTTTGTGCACTCTTCGATTCTGAGATCACCCAGTTTTTCCCGTAACAGCGGTTCCAGTTTCTTCCCCAGGAAAATCCCCGTATATCGGGGAATGCCCAAAAGGGTGCCCCACAGCCGAAATGGGGTTTGCCACTCATCAAACGCACGCCGGAGACGTTGCTGACGAAAGGCGTGTTCCATCGATTCAAAGGGGATGCCCGCTGCGAATAGGCCTGCCACCATGGCGCCTGCGGAGGATCCCGAGATGGCCGTCGGATGGATACCCTGTCGATGCAGTTCCTGCAGAAAGCCAAGATGCGTGGCAAATCCCAGGAAGGAGGAGCCGAGTGAAACCGCCAGCCGCTGTTGCCTGGACGCCTGAATCAGCGACGCGCGCGATGGCGAATCCACAGGCAAGGCGCGCGTTACATCAGGCATCGCGGTGCTTGACCAGATCCAGATCAATCAGGATGAAGGCAAGCATCCAGATCAGGGCGTCATAGCCGTTGAACAGAAGGCCTTGAGAAAACCAGACGCCCACCACAAGGGCCATCGACAAGGCGAGCGTAAATGCCGCCAGCTTGAATTGCCTCAGGTGGCCCCTGACCAGATGAGGCTGACGGGTTTCCAGTTCAAACAAGGCAATCACGAAGAGCCACTGCACGGAGTAGACGACGTCAAGCCAAGCCCCTTCAAAGAGGTAGGAGGTCTCGGCAAAGACCACAACCAAAATCGCCAGTGAGCGGAGGGGTCGAAGTCGGTCGCGAAGAGAAAGTCCATCGATACGCTGCTGGGATTCGATCTCATACAGCCCCATGAGGCTGATCCAGGCCAGTGAGTCGAAGCCATCGTTGTACTCGCCGCGCAACATGAAGATCAGTGCATTGAGGAGTAACAGCCCGATAATGAGGATGCGAGCGCCCATCAAGACCTCAGGAGGGAGCCTAAACGCACCGGACGGTAACTGGGGATCAGCGGGCTTCACTGCGGGGACCGATTTGGGACTCGGGATGGCGCCTTGTTTAGCGGCGAGAGCCACTTTTTTGAAAGTGCAGGGGATGTGCCGGGACCTGTTTGAGAATCTGTGGCCGGATTTTCCCCATGACATGCATTTCACAGGCCTTGCAGTCGAATTCCAGCCGCAGTCGCTCCTTGCCATTGACCAGCTCCAGCGGTTCCGCCTTGATGGTGCCCTGAACCCCGGTGATGCCCTTGGTTTGTTTCGGACAGAGCGAAAGGGAGAAGCGGACGCAGTGCCGGGTGATCATCAAGCTGACATCACCCTTTTCCTGATGGGCTTCATAGGCGGGCTCAACGACCTTGACGCCATGGTTCAGATAAAACTGCTGGGCCCGGCTGTTGTAGACATTGGCGAGATAACTGAGGCTGTCTTCCGGGTATTGAGCCGGGGGCTTTGTGGCGGGTCGTCGGGTCAAACGGGCAAAGCCTTTGCGACGGGCCATGAGGAGCTGTTCGACCGCCTCCCGCCGAAGCCGTTTCTGAAGCCCAGGGGGCCAGAAACCTGCGCCGTCCGGATGATGGCGCTCCAGATGCACGTCTGTGGCCTCGAAAAGCGTATTGCCCAGCTGCGACAGGGTTTCTTGCAAGACCACGGCTGATGCCTCGGCATCCCTTGCCGGCTCAAAGGGGTGCGCCACGATCGCCCGTCCCTCATGGCCTTCATCATCTCTCAAGCACAGTTCAAGGCCCTGGCTGTGTTCCGTGATCTCGATGACAACCGGGATCTTGCGGCTCGAGGTCCGATCGCTTTCCATCAGTCGCTCCCAGGCCATGTCGCGGCTGCGAAAGACTTCAAGCCCGGGAGTGAAATGCTTGAATTCACCGACTGGTTGATTGGGAAAGGCGCGCCAGATCCGGTCCTTGCACCGCTCGGCAACATTCACCCTGAAGCCTTGCAGATTTTTTTGAAGGTCAAAGTAAGTCAGGGTATCTCCGTTGCTGATGACCGCATCCGGGCTTTCCAGCATGAGATCAAAATGATCGTTTCCGACCCGAACCAGAGTGCCCAAGGGGAGCCCCGTGGGGGTTGGAGTGTCAAAGGCCCCGATATCCGCTTTGCGGCCATTGACAAAGTAATCGGTCTGACCGCGGTTAAAGGTACGCTCGGGCTCCGGATCAAAGAAGAAACGCGTAATGCCACTGGAGGCACGTCCGAGGTCGTCACGCGCCTCAAGAATCGAATCGATCAGGATCCGATAGTGGCTGGTGATGTTCTTCACATAGGCCAGATCCTTGTATCGCCCTTCGATTTTGAAGCTGCGGATTCCAGCATCGATCAGGGCCCTCAAGTTGGCGCTTTGGTCATTGTCTTTCACCGAAAGGACATGCTTTTGATGGGCCAGAATGCGTCCTTGGCGATCCAGAACCTCGTAGGGCAGGCGACAGGCTTGCGAACAATCTCCGCGGTTGGCGCTGCGACCGGTTTGGGCATGGCTGACATAGCACTGACCGCTGTAGGCGACGCAGAGGGCGCCATGAATGAAGAATTCCAGAATGGCGCCATCGAGTCGCTGGGCCACCGCCTCGATCTGTGGCAGCGTTAACTCGCGGGCCAAAACCAGTTGCGAAAAGCCGACCGACTCGAGAAAACGCGCTTTTTCCGGGGTGCGGATATCGCATTGGGTGCTGGCATGGAGCTGGATGGGCGGAAGATCCAGCATCAAAAGCCCCATGTCCTGAATGATCAGGGCATCTGCACCCATCGCATAGAGACGATGGATCAGCCCCTCTGCCTCCTCGAGCTCACGGTCATCAAGGATGGTGTTGAGGGCGATGAAGATCCGGGCATCGTATTGATGCGCGAAGTTGATCAGATCCTCGATCGCCGTGAGGGAGTTACCGGCATTGGCCCGGGCGCCAAAACTCGGGCCTCCAATGTAGACTGCATCGGCACCATGCCTGATCGCGGCCTTGCCGATTTCGGCGGTCTTGGCAGGCGCGAGGAGTTCAATCTGGGACGGAGAGGCGCTCATTGCGATTCAATATGGATGTTCGAACGTTGGGTCGGTCTGAAACAGACGCTTCCGGATGACCAGGGTGGGTATTCAGGTTTAGAGCCAATCCCGGATAATAACTCAGGACTGCTTCAAGCAGATCTCTGTTGCCGTCCCTGAGAGAATTTATAGGCAGGCAATCGGTTGACAAGGAATTCCACAAATGGATATTTCTACTCCAACTCTTCACGATGACCTTGGGTCCCATGATGGCCTAAAGTCAGGTTTGACATGGCGTTGGGTCTCTTCTGAGGTTATGTGTGGTGCACGAACTGAGGGGCACAATCCGTCATGATGGCGTTTCCAGTCGTCGGAGTGGGCGCATCCGCCGGGGGTATCGAGGCGCTGATGGAGTTCCTCGCGGCGGTGCAACCCGATGCCCGGGTGGCTTACCTCCTGGTTCAACACCAAAGTCCACGACAGGCCAGTGCGTTGACTGAGCTTTTGGCCGCAAAAACCACGCTTTCGGTCATTGAACCCGAAGAGGGTCAGCTCATCGCCCCCCATACTGTTTATGTAACGCCGTCAGATGCGGTCATGACCCTGGATGACGGTTGCCTGCGTATCGCCAAACGGTCCACCTCCAAAGTCTTGCCGGGTCCGATTGATCGTTTGTTCGAATCGCTGGCTGAAGAAGAGGGCCCAAATGCCATCGGCGTCATTCTCTCAGGCACAGGCATCGATGGCGCTGCAGGTCTTCGAGCCATCAAAACGGCCGGCGGTGTCACGTTTGCTCAGAATAAAGCCTCATCGGCTTTTTTTGCCATGCCCAAGGCCGCGATTGAACTGGATGCGGCGGATCACGTTTGTTCGGCTTCAAAGATCGGGGAAGCGATAGCCAGACTCGTTCGCCATTCCTACTTTGAGCCCGAATCAAGGTCCCCGCGAGGGGAGGTGATGCCCGGACACCTGGAGCCGGCTCATGAACGGCTGATCCGCCAGATTCTGGTTGAGCTTAAAGTGCGTACCGGTGTCGACTTTACGCTCTACAAGCGAGGCACCATCGGCCGCCGCCTGTCGAGACGGCTTGCCGTCCATGGAGTTGAAACGCTTAAAGACTATCTGGAGATCCTCAAGACATCCCGGCATGAAGCTGAATCGCTCGTTCGGGAGCTGTTAATCCAGGTAACCGACTTCTTTCGTGATCCGGATGTATTTGAAGGACTCAGGCGCCTCGTTCTTCCGAATCTTCTGAAGGATCGTGAGCTGCAGACGCCGATTCGAATCTGGGTTCCAGGCTGTGCTACCGGCGAAGAGGTCTATTCGATCGCTATCCAACTGCTTGAATTCATTGGTACGATGGAGAATCCTCCGCCGATGCAGCTATTCGGCACCGATCTCAGCGAAACGTCGATCGAATTCGCCCGCGCTGGGATTTATCCCGAGACGATTTCACGGCATGTTTCGCCGGATCGGCTGCGACGCTACTTTGATCGCAAAAATGGCAGCTATCGAGTCAACAGCCGTATCCGCGACCTTTGCATATTTGCACGACAAAACGTGGTGGACGATCCCCCCTTTTCAAGGCTCGATCTGATCAGCTGCAGAAATCTTCTGATCTACCTCGATCCCAAGTTGCAGAAGAAGGTCATGAAACTCTTCCACTATGCATTGCGGCCGGGTGGTTATCTGCTGCTCGGACCCTCTGAAACGGTGGGAAGCTCATCCGAACTCTTCTCGCCAACCGACAAGCGGTTGCGCATTTTTTCCAAAAAAGTCATACCCGGCCGGAATCAGACCGATTTCTCCGATCAGATCACCCGTTTGGGCACAGTCCATGGACCTCGTAAGATCATGCAATACCTCGAGCCCTCTGAATCAGAACGTTTCCTGAGGGAAGCTGACCGCGTAGCGATTCGACGCTACCTTCCACCGGGCGTCCTCTGCGATGCTGACCTCAACGTCCTTGAATACCGCGGGGATACCAGCGCCTTTATCAGCAATCCCAACGGCCCACCGAGCAATCACCTCCGTCGTTTGCTCAAAGCCAGCCTTCTGGTTGATCTCGAGGGGATGATCCGCAAGGCGCGTGAGTTAAAAGAACCCGTCCATCGGGAGGGCATCCGGGTTGAGGGGGCCGGCTGCTTTGCGATTGAGATCATCCCACTGCCGACCGCTTCCGAGCGGATGGGCTGGTTCTGGATTTTTTTCATCCCGCTGTCAGCCGATGCCGCTGCCATGCAACCGGCTGCCGAGGGGCTTGGCGCCTGGCTCAAGCGGGGGGTGCAGAGGCTTCTCACTCCGCGAGCAACCCTTCAGCAAAAGCACACGGAAATGTTGCAACTTGCCAGAGAGCTTGAAACGACTCGGGCTTATGTCAAGGAAATCATTGAGATCCATGAGGGGAGTCTTGAGGAGCTTAAGGCTGCCGAGGAGGAACTGCTTTCGAGCAATGAAGAGTTCCAGACGACCAATGAGGAGCTCGAAACCGCGCAGGAGGAACTTCAATCCAGTAATGATGAGCTTCGCGCCCGGAACCGCGAACTGAACACCCTGAACGAGGCCTTGACCCAGTCGAAGGAGTTTTCGGAGTCGATCGTGGAGGCGGTGTTCGAGCCCTTGCTGGTGCTCAATGAGGATCTCGGCATTCATAAGGCCAATCGTGCTTTTTATCGAACGTTTTCGCTCTTGCGCACCGAAAACAGTGAAAAAAGTCTTCTCAACCGCTGGCGTGGATCCTGGTTCACTCCTGAATTTACAGCGTGTCTGCATCGCATCATTCCTGAACGAACATCGATTGAGAATCAGTTGATTGAGGTGGGGCTTGGCACATCCGAGCGCAGGCAATTCAGAGTCAACGCACAGGCTCTTCGATGGGGACAGGATGAAAAAATCCTGATGGTTCTGGAGGACATCACCGAGTTGCAGACGGCAATGCATGAACTCCGGCAAATGGACCAGCATAAGGATGAGTTCATGGCCATGTTAGCCCACGAACTCCGGAATCCCCTGACACCGATCCGCAATTCGCTCGAAATCTGGCGCAAGGGCGTGGCCAGCGAGGAGGAAACCCGTAAGGCTCAGGAGACAATGGATCGACAGCTGACGCATGAAGCCCGTCTGATTGATGAATTGCTTGATCTCTCAAGGATCAATAGCGGGGCCATCTCCCTGAAAATCGAGAGGCTTGATCTTTGCCAGATTGTCCGTCAGGTCCTTCAGGACCTGACGCCACAGGCAGAGTCTTCCGGTTTGAACCTTCTAGCTGATGTCTCCGAAGCGCCCCTCATGGTGGATGGCGATCGCATTCGACTGGCGCAGATTGTCAGCAATCTGCTGGCCAACAGCATCAAATTCACCCCCGAGGCTGGCACGATCCGTGTGGCCCTGATCCGGGAGGGCGATTTGGCACTCCTGAAGGTGACCGACACCGGCGTTGGCATTGAAGCCGAGCGAATGACCTCGCTGTTTGACCTTTTTACGCAAGGAGAAAACACGTTGGCACGCACGCGGGGCGGACTTGGAATCGGGCTCAACCTCGTGCGCCGGCTGGTCGAGTTGCACCAGGGTCATGTGCATGCGTTCAGCGAGGGGGTCGGCAAGGGGAGTGTTTTCACCGTTTATGTGCCGATTGTTAAGGACGGGGGGCTAGAGCGCCTTCCGGTCGAGGGCACGGCGGTAGCCCAGCCGCCCGCAAGCTCAAGGCGCATCCTCGTCGTTGATGACAACCTCGATTCCGCTGAGAGCCTGAGCTTACTGATGGAAATGGAGGGACATCAGACAGAAGTCGCGCACGATGGGCCGGAAGCCATTCGTCGGGCGGAACAGTTTCTACCGCATGTCATCCTGCTGGACATCGGCTTGCCTGGCATGGACGGTTATGCGGTCGCCAGACACTTGAGATCCCTGCCGAACTTGAAGCAGCCGATGCTGATTGCGATCAGCGGATATGGTCAGGCCCGTGATCTTCAAAAATCTCGAGAGGCCGGCTTTGACCAACACTTGGTCAAGCCCGCCGACATTCAACAGCTCAAGGCACTGGTCGCAACCAGTCGGGACAGCTTGACTCCCTCTCATGATCACGATGCTCCCTGAGGGACCCCCGCCGAGCGGGTAGGGTAGGGGTTTCGGACAGCTTTGCGGGCTTGCCAGGTATCAGGCTTTTTCGATCCAGCGGATGCGCCCTTGTCCAGGCTCCTTCAAAAGGTCCTTCAGCGTCGCGATCTGCTGGGCTGTGGCTTCCAGATGCATCTGGATGACATCCGTACGAGCAACGCCGAGTCGCCGGATCCCAAGCTGATCGCATCGGTTCATCACCAGGCCCTCAAGCGCGTAGGGAAAGATGGAGGTCAAGGTCTCGCGTTTGACGACGACGACCTTGTCAGCCGATAGGAGGGCTTGCGCCACTGCATCGGTGTAGGCTCTGACCAGGCCGCCTGCGCCGAGATTGATGCCGCCATAGTAGCGAACGACCGTGGCAAGAACGCCATCGAGCTTCTGATGGCGAAGCACTTCAAGCATGGGACGACCTGCGGTCCCGCTCGGCTCGCCGTCATCGACGGCGGCAGAATCGCCGCCGGCCATCAGTGCCCAGCAGACATGGGTGGCATCCGGGTGCTCGTTCCACATGTTCCGGACCAACGCGATCGCCATGGCGCGACCGCTGACCGGCTCCACGCGACCGAGGAACCGGCTTTTGCGGATGATCACTTCACTGGAACAGGCGCACGCAAGAGTATGCAGCATCGCTGGCGAAAAGTCGGGCCGAGTCTGGATCCTCGATTGTAGCGTGCAATTCGCTCTAAACTCCCGGGTTCAGGGCTGGATCTGAAAATACAGGGGCTTGAAGGCTTCGCATCCGTCCAGACTTTTGGCACGGACGGTAATTCTGACCCTAGATGCAGTTGTCCGTGGCTCTTTCAGTTGGACATCGATGTGAGTATCTCCCGAGCGAAGGGGGGTAAGGGTAGGTTGTTGCCGGACCCCATCAATTTCAAGTTCCAGGGTTTTGAGATCGGTATTCTGGGAGACATCAATTTCGAAACGATCCAGTTTCTGGATTGCTCCATCGGTTTTCGGCCGTTCATCGGTAAACTGGGGTTCGGCGCACGAGGACCCACCGCCGCCGCCCCCGGATGAACCATAGGCAAAGGCCTGGGAGGACACCAACAGGGATGCCGTAAGGAGAACAAAGGTTGATTTGTATTTCATGTAGCGCTCCGGTTAAAGGGGTTCAAATTAAGACCCGTTGGAGGTCCGTTAACGAGATTCACGTGCGATCTTTTTTCCAAGCCCACTCTTGTTCGACTCTTCAAGTCGCAGCATGGTTCACGCCGTCTTGGCGATGAGTGGTCCCTTCTGAAAGGCTTGGTACAGCGAATGGCGGATCTAAGCCTTGCAAAAGACGGATCAGTTTTGCATCATTGGTATCGGTTCGATAGCGGTCTGCGCGAAATGGCCGTTGTCGGGTTATCCAACCTCACCAGTCCAACTATCAGGAGAACCACATGAGCCTTTATGAGCAACTCGGCGGCGAAGCGGCCGTCAATGCCGCCGTTGATATCTTCTACAAGAAGATGATTGGCGATTCCCGGGTCAACCGGTTCTTTTTTGGCGTGGATATGGCGCAGCAGGCGGCGAAGCAGAAAGCGTTCCTGACCATGGCCTTCGGTGGACCACACAACTACACGGGACAGGACATGCGGACTGGCCATGCCCGCCTCGTGGACCAGGGTCTCAATGATCAGCACGTCGATATCGTGATCCAGCATCTTGGCGATACCCTGCGCGAACTCAATGTTGCCGATGATTTGATCGCGCAGGTGGCAGCGATTGCCGAAAGCGCGCGCGACGATGTTCTAGGTCGCTAGGCACATGACCTGGGTCGTCTATCAGGGTAAGCGCTTTGAGATTTGCGAGAGTGAGACCCTGCTGGACGGCCTTCTCGCTCAAGGCGCTGAGGTGCAATTCGGGTGCAAGACGGGGGCTTGCCAGAGCTGCCTTTTGAAGTGCCTTGAGGGGGAAATCCCGGCAGCAGCTCAGAAGGGACTGCGAGAGTCGCAAGTGCTGACACACCATCTGCTAGCCTGTCAGTGCCATCCGCTCGCGCCGATGACGCTGGTGCCTCCTAACAGCGAGGGGCAGAAGGTGGCCGCAAGAGTGATCTGGCTTCGGCGCTTGAATGATCAGATCATGGAGGTCGCGCTAGAGCCGGATTCTGCCTTACCTTATCGGGCCGGGCAGTTTTTGCGTCTCTATCACCCCAATGGCCAGTCTCGTTGCTACTCTCTGGCCAGCGTACCGGGGCTTGATGCCGCCCTCGTGCTGCATGTCCGCGAATACCCCAATGGACTTCTGAGCCACTGGGTTCATCACGAACTGACCGCCGGCCAGCGCGTGTCTCTCAGCGAACCAAGCGGTGAGTGTTTTTTTATTCCCACCCATCCGGATCAGCCACTGCTCCTGATCGGCACGGGTTCAGGGCTTGCCCCGCTCTATGGAATTGCCCGAGATGCTCTGGCGCAGTCCCACCAGGGTCCGATCTATCTCTATCATGGCGCGCGCATCGCCCGTGATCTTTACCTTGAGGACGAACTCAATCGGCTGATGGCGCAGCACCCGCGCTTTCACTATCAGCCCTGCATTTCGGGAGAGGCGGACTTGCCCAGTCCCCCTCTGCAAAGAGGACGCGCCTCGGATCTTGCCTTCAGCGAACACCCAGACCTCACGGGTTGGCGAGTCTATCTTTGTGGTAACAGTGCCATGGTGCAAACCGCCCAGATGCAGGCGTTCCTGGCTGGCGCGCCACTCAAGGACATTCATGTCGATGCCTTCGTCCCTCAGGGAGTGACTTCGCAATCTGCCGGACCCTGAGGCACCCGCTGAATGTCGCTGTTGCGTCGGTTTTTCCCCAAACAGCCCCCGGTTTCCTTCAAGGAGAAATGGGTCGCGGGTTTGTCGGCGGCCGTAGCGATCAGCCTCTTGAACGTGCTCCGGCACGAGTATCCCGGCGCTTTCAATGACCTCCTGCTGGCATCCATGGGTGCCACTGCGGTGCTGCTTTTTGCAGCGCCTCATAGCCCCATGGCGCAGCCCTTTCCGCTGGTCGGCGGGCATCTGGTATCTGCATTCATCGGAGTCCTTGCCCAACAATGGGTTCCGCCCCCTTTTGCAGCCGGGATGGCGGTTGGGGGTGCAATCATTGCGATGCATCTTTTAGGCTGTCTGCACCCCCCTGGTGGAGCAACAGCGCTTTATGCGGTGAGCGGTGGACTGCCGATATGGGCGATGGAATATGACTATGTGATTCGCCCGGTCGCTACCAGCGCAGCCCTGATGTTGTGTCTGGGTCTTTTGATCCATCGCCTTCGAAGAGGCGCATGGCACTATCCAGCGCCTTTTCAGGTCATGCCGAAACTTGAGTCGGAGGCTTTGGCTGAGCCCTTGGCCACCCCTGAGGATATCCACCAGGGACTTGTTGCCTCCGGGGCTTATCTTGATGTCGATGAAGCGGATCTTTGGCTCCTTTTTCAGCGCGTTGAGCAAATGGCCCAGCAACGCGCGCTCAGCCGATCTTCAGTGGCTGACCTCCAACTTCAACCCGCTGAGACGATCCCTGCCGATACTCCCTTGAATCAGGTGTGGTCAGGGCTTCGATCGTCGTCAAGCCAGGCGCTGGTGGTCACCAATGCACAGGCCCAAATCCTTGGGATCATTACCCCAAAAGATGCCGTCAAGGCACTTACAGAACCGCCGTCGTCGCTTCCCGAGCCCACCAGTGCAGGGACAGCTAAAGCGGTCATGTCCTCGCCGGTGAGGACACTGCTTGCGAGCGATTCGCTGGTTGATGCGGCCAGACTATTGGTGGAGAGCGAGATGCATCCCCTCCCGGTTCTAGACCCTGAGGGACAATTGCTCGGACTATTCACACCTTTGAACCTGTGGTCAGGCATTCATTCCGAATCGAGCCGCCGGAATCTGCCCGCCGCCTCCTGATCGCTCTTATGCGTGATCAGGTTCAGCTTCGCAATCGAAAGAATGGTGATCCCGAAACGCTACTCTCAAGTTCTTTTAAGCCGCTGGATGAGGCGAAATGTCATCAGAGCGACAAGGCCTGCGGCAAACAATGAGGGTTTGAGGATGTCTTTCTTGACGAGCCACCAGTAATGAATGACGCCCAGAACGGCGATGAAATACACCGCTTGATGGAGTGTTTTCCAACGTCGACCGCCCATGCGTTTCATCATCCCAGAAGTGGAGGTGAGGGCGAGTGGTATGAGCAGCAAATAGCCGGTAAGGCCGACCATGACATAGGGGTGCTTGGCCACATCCTTGAGAATCTGAGGCCAATCAAAAAATTGATCGAGTCCGATATAGGTCAGCATGTGGAGACAGGCGTAGAAGAAGGCAAATAACCCCAGCATTCTTCGAAATTGGCCAATCCACGAAACCCCGCTGAACTGCCGAAGCGGTGTGACCGAAAGGCACAGCAACAGGAAACTCAAGGTCCAAAATCCGCTCTCGCGAAGCACCTTCTCGATTGGATTGGCGCCGAGTTGGTCCAAATAGCCGGCCATGGCAAGGTAGGTTGCAGGCACCAGAGATGCCAGGAAGACCAGTGGCTTGAAAACTAGGGAGGTCCGCATCGGCAGTCCATCGTGAAGGTCCATTCAAAATTCACCACCGAGTGATGATTGATCGATGGCACCAGTCTCGGGAACCAGGGCCTGTCCTGATGCTGACAGCGACCGCGCAGCGATTTTGGATTGGGCTTATTGTCAGCAGATCGGAGCGTGATGGAGCGTCCTGTCGGTGAAAAAATGGCAGCCGGCTGATCCACACCCTTTTCTTCCGAACCCCAAATTTCCCGATCGTTCCGAGTCTTTTATCCGCAACCTGCGATGATCGCAAATAAAAAAGTCTGGGTCGCTGTCACCCGTCAAGGGTTTGGTGCCAAGGCGTAGCCATGCGAGCAGTCGCAGAAACGTTAATGCCCTTTCATGGCTTGATAATCATTTTGGATGCGGGTTGAAGGCATTTTTTACCGGATGAGTTCTGGGTTGAGAGACCTGTTGAATTCTTGATCGCCTGTGCAAATCGGGGCCTGACCAAAAAGCGCCAACTATCAGCACAGCCGCAAACAGCTCAAGCAAAAAATCAGAGCCGAGAAAAACACCAATAAACGTCATGTCGTTTCCGAACTGGACCCTTCAAAATGTCATTTCGAAGAGTGCGATGGGGGCTTACGTTGTAGGAGCCTATGATGGGCACTCGGATTGACGGTCTCAACTCCAGTCGCTTATGACCAAATTGCCTTTGGATGAACTTATCGGGCAAATTTATCAGGCTGCTTTGCAGCCAGAACTCTGGCTTTCAGTTTTAGCTGATATCAGGGACACGCTTAATGTCAGCGCATTCAGCCTTTTTTCTTTGGGAACGGAGGAGGGCCAGGACCCCGAACTTTTGACCCACAACATTGATCCAGAATGGTCGAAGGACTACCGGGAATATTGGTGGCAACATGATCTTTGGGTTCAGGGGGCAATCTCTCAGGGTCTTGTGAAACCCGGCATTACCTTATCCGGGTCGATGCTTGTCGAACCCAAAGCTTTTCTCAAAAGCCGCTGGTTCAATGAAGCCCTCCGCCAACAGGAGTTAGGCGACCTTTTGACAACCACGCTTTGGAGCCAGGATAAACCCAACCCCCAATTCGTTCTCTCGTTTTACCGAACCCCAAAATCAAGACGCTTTGAAGAAAAAGACATCGAGCAACTCCACCTGGTTTCAAGGCACCTGCAGCGGAGTCTGGCTCTGACTTTTCATGGGTCTCAGCGTGACAACGAACTCAGGCAGAGCCGTGCCATCATTGATGGGATCACAGAGCCTCTTCTGATCCTCAATGATCAAGGCAAGATTGTCAGCCTGAACAGCCAGGCCGAAAAGCTCCTTGCAAGAAAAGAGCGACAAATCGTTCACTTGAAGGGAAACCGAGTTATCGGGCTTGGTCGACTGGCCAGGCCATCACTCGCTGACGCACTCCAAATGGCTCGAAACAACATGGGGCAACATGTCTCGATTGCCTTCGTTTTTGAAGCCGAAAACCACCATCAGCAAGCTGGAAGCGCTCGTCTCATAAAATTACCGTCACCAACCCTTTCAATGATCGGCCCTCAACAAGGGGCACGGTTCATGCTCCTCATTGACCCCGCCGAGATACCATCGAAAGATACTCTGGGCGCCCTTGCTGGCCTCTTCGGGCTTACACGCGCGGAGGTCAGTGTCCTGGCACACCTCGTTGAGGACTATCCGCCCTTGATGATCGCTGAACAGCTTGGCATCTCACTCCCCACGGTCCGTTCACACCTTCAGCATATCCGCCAAAAAACGGGAACCCGCCGAATCAGCGATTTGATGCGTCTGG
>CAYLUS010000003.1:0-3117 GCA_964386975.1 uncultured Methylococcus sp. | reverse complement strand
GTGATGACCCCGGCATGATGATGTTCGGCAGTTCAATCGTGAACTCGGCCCCACATCCCACGCCGTCACTACTGACACTGATCCGGCCGTTATGTAGTTTTACAAAGAGCGCCGAGAGGTAAAGCCCGATACCCAAACCGCCACCTTCTTTAATGCCTCCTCGATTAAACAGATGGAATATCTCATCTATCTGATCTTGCCTCATCCCCCTGCCGGAATCCCGAACATGAGCCCTCGCACACGTCCTGTCTGATGAGGACCAGATCGTGATTTGCCCCCCGTCGGAACTGAATTTAATCGCATTTGAGATCAGATTGATGATCGCCTGAATGACCAGCACGGGCAGACATTCTATGAAACCGGATGAGGAGCATTCTTTGTGGAACTTGATCCGCTTCATTTCTCCAAATGGAGCGCATGACTCGATGGCCTGATCGATCAGATCGGAAAAGCAGACATATTCGATCTGATCCAGACATCGGTTATTTTGAATCCCAGCGTACAGATAGAGGGAATCAAATACACCCCCAAGAAAATTGGCTTGCCTGATGATTATCCTGACACAACGATTGAGAGACTCCCCGCCCACACCATGAGTTTCTATCACATTCGCCGCTGTAATGATGGCTTGCAGAGGGGACCTGACCTCATGCGCGATGACACCCAACATGACCTCGGTTTCATTTTTGTTTTTCGCGTCCATTCGCATCACCCTGAATTTTGAGACTCCGAAAAGGTCGATTGATTGATCGCCCGTCCGAGCAAAAAGGTAACTACCTTCATTGAGTCGAAACATCATCACAACTGATGATGTTTTCAAACAGGACAAGTAGAAGGGGTGCTGTCCGTGGTGCGTGAATACCTCATACCACGTTGAGAAGGTCTCCGGGAGGCGGAGACTTCGTCCGGCGACCGGGTCAAGGGGGGAGAAATCGCGCCCCCTACTGGATCGAGCTCAATTCAAACAGTCCTGCGAAACCGGTTGCTGCTTGTCGAGAGGCGCTCAGATGGCAGCCACCTCCCGGACCTGTATGGCGGGTGACTCCAGCTTGGCATCCTGAATTCCGATCGGAACAAATTGCTGTTGATCGGGGTGGTAGCCAAAAATTTCCCCGCTTTCAATCTTGTAGACCCAACCATGAATTCGAATGCGACCCAAGGCCAGGGCGGTCGCAATACTGGGGTGGGTTCTCAGGTTCTCCATCTGTGCCAGGACATTTTCCTGAATGGCCACGTTCAGCCGCTCCTCGGGTGTCTTCTCGCAGTAAATGTCTTCAACCACCCGTCGGGTAGACTCCGCATATTCAAGCCAGCGGTTCAGTGCGGGGAAGTCCTGGGTCTTCTTGGGATTCAAGAGTCCATCCATGGCGCCACAATGAGAGTGCCCGCAGATAATGACGTCCTTGACCTTGAGACCTCTGACAGCAAACTCGATGGTGGCGGCTTCACCTCCCGGCATCGGGCCATAGGGGGGGACAAGGTTTCCGGCGTTCCTCAGAATAAAGAGATCCCCGGGTTGCGTTTGGGTGAGTAGGTTTGGATTGATGCGGGAATCTGAGCAGGTGATAAACAGAGTCTCCGGGCTTTGACCTTGAGACAGTCGTTCAAACAATTCCTGCTGGGTCCCGAAAACGCTTTGCTGGAAGTGATGGAGGCCTTCGATGAGTTTTTGCATGGGTCAGCTCGGTTGGGATACGCATGACGTAATTTCAACGCTCACCTTCAAAGCTTAGAGGAGAAAAGAAGGTGAAGTAAATTTCAATATATCTTCAGTCTAGTTAGAAATTATCTATATATTTTTTGAGGCAGTTTCCCACGCGATCGTCTGCCGGAGTTTCCCCATTCTCTGAAGGAACGTCATGTGAGCGCAGGCCAAACGTCTGGTTTCGGCCAAGGTTCTTGGCTTCATAAAGGGCTTTATCGACCCGATTCAGGGTGCGACGCCATTGTTCGCCAAAGTGAGCATCGGTATATCCAAGGCTTGCCGTAATCTTAAGATCCATGGCAAAGCGGGTCTGTTCGATCCGCAATCGGAGGCGCTCTGCAACCTCTGAGGCGGTTGCGAAGTCGGTACGTTCTAGAAGAATCACAAACTCTTCGCCTCCCCATCTGTAAATTGAATCCTCACCACGCAGGGCCTGCTTCAGGGCAGTTGAAAATTGCTTGAGGATGACGTCGCCAAAATCATGGCCATAGGTATCGTTGATGCTCTTGAAGTGATCAATATCCACCATGATCAGTGCATCCGGCACGCTGGAGTCATCGGCACTTTGAAAGTTGATCATTTCGATCAGTTTGCGGCGATTGCCAATGCCGGTCAGGACGTCGGTGATTAGCAAGCCGTGAATCTCCTCAGTCACAAGCTCAAGCACCATGACCAAGAGGGCGAAGGTGTAGAGCATGACCGAGAAAATCAGCACCAGGACAAAGACCATCTGCGCCTGCATTTGTTGGCCAAAGAAAAGAACCTCCGCTCGCTCTGGATGAAAGAGACCGGCATGCAGGCGGAAGCCAAACAAAGCCACATTCACTAAAAGTGTCAGGATAAGAAGATATTTCCCGCGCCCCGGTATCGGCCGACCATTGGGACCCATCAGCGTCACCAAAATCCAGGCAATCTCGGCACTGAACAGGAGCGCATGACTGGCCGAGCGTAGGGGCGGTTGTGCGTGGTAAACGAGATGGATCAAGAGGGCAAGTGCAACAAATCCGCCACCTATCCAGAGGCTGCCTGCCCGAGGTCGCTGACGCAGTTCCAAAATCGAGAACTGCAGAAGGATAAAACTCAGGCAGATAGTCAGATTCGACGATGGGATTCTAAGTGCCTCAGGAATCGGGCTGTCATGCAACAACAGGGGGTTGACGCTGGAAATGAGCAACAGGGCAACAACCCAAGGTCCCAGCCGGTGGAATGATCTTCCAGGGGTTGCAGACAGAAGAGCGAGGGCTGAAATCAAAGACATGGCGCTCAGAAGCCAGACCATTGATGCCACATCCAGTCGATTTAACGCTTCTGAAAAACTCAAACAAGCACCGCTTCAGGGTCATTGACACGAGGAGTGAATGCTACCGCCCCGCTTGGCGTGTTCAAAGTCCTTTGAGAGGGTGCAAGGCAAG
>CAYLUS010000002.1:0-132343 GCA_964386975.1 uncultured Methylococcus sp. | reverse complement strand
GCGGGGTGGGATTTGTGGCATGGCAAGAAAGGCAACACCTGAATCACCAAAATCAGCCAGACACAGGGCATTCCACGTTGGTTTGTGGCTGGGTTCCTTTCCGTCTAATTCATCCCTGATGTTGTGCGCGGTTGCCGTAACCATTGATTCAATCATGTAACCCGTTTTAGGTGTCCCTGTCGGAACCGGGGTCTGCTCAAGGGGCGGGATCGCGATACATACGCCAATCGAGTAAATGTTTTTGAATGTGGGGTTCCGCTGGTTTTCATCGACCAGAACGAACCCCCGGGGATTCACGAGTCCTTCAACCCCCATTAGCCCATCTACCCCCTTGAATGCGGGCAGCATCATACTGTGCTTGAAGGGCAGTTCGTGTTTCTTCTTTTCTTTGCCATTCTCGTCCAGTTCCGTAACGAACATCATACCGGCCTCGATTTTGTCGACCTTGGCATTGCAGATCCAATCGATATGCTTGTTTCGCATCTCACTTTCAAGCATGCCTCTGGTATCGCCGACTCCCCCGAGCCCGAGGTGGCCGATATAGGGTTCAGACGTCACATAAGTCATCTTGACTTTGTCCCGGATCTTGCGTCGTCGAAGATCTGTCTCTGCTGTGAGCAGATATTCGTAGGCAGGACCAAAGCAAGAGGCTCCTTGAACCGCGCCAACGATAATGGGGCCAGGGTCGTTGACAAATTCGTTCCAGAATTTGCCTGATTCACCGGCATGATCGACGTGGCAGACGGACTGGGTATGCCCCTCAGGACCAAGGCCGGGAATTTCATCGAAGGCCAATTTTGGACCCGTTGCGATCACCAAAAAGTCGTAATCAACATGACTTCCATTGGCGAGTTCCACCCGATTTTCGGCCGGCTTGAATTGGGTCACCTTGTCTTGAATAAACTTGATCTTTTTCTTTTTGAAGACCGGTGCCAGTTCGATCTTAATATCTTCCGGCTTGCGCCAATTCACGGCAACCCAAGGGTTTGATGGCACAAAGTGAAATGTGGGTGTGTCCGCAATGACAACAACCTCATCTGATTTTCGTGCGTTTTCACGCATTTCAAAAGCCATGGGAATCCCGCCGATGCCGGCGCCTACAACAACGATCTTAGCCATTAATCACCTACTGCCAAATAAATGCCAACTGTTAAAGCTCAAATAATTGGGTCAAAGGCCGATTCTATTTCTCAATCAAACATTAGACAATTCTAATGTAGAGAGGCACCAGAGCATAGACATCCTTAGCTCACCATGATGGTGCCTGTGGTTTTGCGTGTTGCATGTTTTTTTAACGCACTAATGTCCACCAACCGGATTGATCCTCTGGAAAGCTTGACCCATCCTGCCGTTTCGTAGCGCTTGAGATGTCGAGAAATGACTTCACGGGCGGTTCCAATCTGCTCGGCGAGTAACTGATGAGTGACCTTTACCTGGTTGTTTTTGCTCAGATTCAGAAGTGCATCGGTCAGCATCTGGTCAATGTCGCCTTCGACAAGGGCTTCCAGACGGGCAAGGACGAGAGCAAGCCGATGTGCAAAACCACGGAATACAAATTTTCTGAAGATCTCCGAAGCTTGAAGAGTTTCGTGGAAAAGGCTGGAGGGGATAGCGAAAGCCTTGACGACACAATCACTCGTTCCAAAAACGTTGTAAGAGGCATCACCAAGAAGGCACGAGGTCGTAATGACGCAGCCTTCGCCGCCCTGTACTCGATAAAGAAGAACCTCCCGTCCACTTGCGGTGAGTACGAAAACACGAATGGTTCCTGCCAGAAGGAGATAGTAGTGGGCACACTGGCTGCCGGGTTGAAAAATGGTTTTTTCGGCAGGGAGATCGACGACGCGTGCGCTTGATATCAGTTTTTGCAGCGATGGATCAGGTGATTCTGCAAAATCCGGAAAATGGGTGGTCCAGAGCAGTTCAGCGTTCAATGCAGTCACCCGAGGTGTTTGAGGTGTTCGCCCTTTTCCAGAGGAGTTGTCCGGCTTCTTGCCCCGGAAGGCCTTGGTAAATCTCCTCGATGCTGAGGATCACGAGCGACCTTGCAGGGAGATTCGGGTTGATATTGTGAACCCGCTCTCTCATTGCGGTAAACATGGCTCCTTCGCGATGGATACAGGTCTTTCCCTTGATCTGCCAACAGGATGCGTAATCGGCAGTAATGACATAAACCGCTGCGTAGGGATTTTCATCAAGATTTTGAAGGCTTTTTGAAAGAAAATTATCTGTGATCCAGAGTCTTTCCCGATCTATAACGCCAAGATATTTGACCGGTATCACATTTGGCATGCTCTCCCAGGATGCTGTTGCTAGAGGAAAAAGATCACTTCTTTCAATCGCTTGAATCATTTCATCGGTCAGCATAAAGCTCCGTTCGTTGAAATTGGCGTCAATGACGAAAAAAAGAGATGCAGCAGAAAAGATTGCGCCAAGTGGATTAGACGAGGGCGGTTCATACCGCCCTCAATTTGTTAATCCTAGGAACCATTTCGCTTTTCTATGACATGGTCCAGTAACTTCAGAATAATGAACCCAAAGGTGAACGCACAAAAGACGCCTACCATGAGTGGCGCCGCAAATGGAACGTCATGCGGGCCTGGCAAATTGAATATCGACATGATGAATTACCTCAGTGATTGAACGGACGTTGGCTTTTATCGAGTCAATCGTCGGAGATAGGATGCTCGGCATAGGGCGCCTCAGTCTGTGACGCAGTCACACTGTTTGCAGATTATTAAATTCACGAGTTCTTGTTGTGAGAATCCGTTGGCGGAAGGAGTTGAGGCAGAAGAGGACGAGTTTTCTTGCGGGGGCATCGATCATGATTGGCGAGAGGCCACCTGTTCCAAGAGTGACTGCAGATATACCCCTTATGGCTTTGAGTGCGTCCGTCAAAATCGTGATCATTTGATTCTCCCTTGGTGTAGGGCTGCAAAATGGGGTCGTATGCTTTGATCTGAGGCACTCGCAGGAGCATGCGCAATGCTGTTGTTCAGGCTGTTCTCTGCGGTTTAAAGCATTTTCTGGGCCAAGGCTAGTACAGTTGGCGTGTTATTGATTTCAATGTGTCAAGGGTGCCTGCCATCATTCCCTACGAAGCAAGGCTTCATAATGAGAAATAAGAATTCCTAATCCGATTACCCGATTAAAAAGGACCATGAGCCATTTTTCCCAACTGTCTCCCATCGGCTTCCTGCAAACCTTTGTTCTGGAGTTGCTTCAACTGACTGAAGAGGCGACTGACCATCAAACCGATCAGATCATTGAACGCATAGCCCATACCGCAAGTGATTTCTTTGAGGCGGCTTATCGCGAACAGCACTTGCTTGATGATCGGCTAGATCCTGATCGTTACGCAGACCTGATTGTTGGACTGAAAAATCAGATTGGGGGCCAGTTTTCCTTAGAAAGCGTCAGTTCCATGAGCGTTCATGTTCTAAGTCGATGCTGTCCTTTTGGGGAGGGAGTAAAACATTCGCCTGAACTTTGTCGCATGACGTCCAGCGTGTTTGGTGGAATTGCGGCGCGTAATTATGGATATGCAAAGGTCGAGCTTAGAGAGCGCATTGCATTGGGGGATTCGCAATGCTCGATCCTCGTTCATTTAGACCCAGAAGATGCGCGACGGCATACGGGCATTGAATACTCTCAGGAGAAGATCGTCGGGCAACGGAGTGCAGTGCCCCCTATTCAAAGCCGGATTGACGAAAAGCTGCATGCCCTCTGGTGCCAAAACCGGTCGAGTACTCAGAAATCCAAAGACCCGGGCCGACCGATCTTGGTTGCACAATCGGAAGCGATGCAGAGCGTTCTTAACGCCATTGAGATGGTAGCGCCCACCCCTGCCACGGTTCTAATTGAGGGGGAGACGGGGGTCGGTAAGGAACTGGCTGCCCGAGCTATCCATGCCATGAGTGATCGCGCCAATCAACCCTTCATTGCGGTTAACTGCGGGGCCATTCCAGAAGGTCTTGTGGAGAGTGTTCTCTTCGGTCACGAAAAGGGCGCTTTTACTGGAGCGGCTGAATCGCACCGCGGATACTTTGAGCGGGCTAATGGTGGCACACTGTTTCTGGATGAGGTAGATGCCCTCACCCCGGCAGTCCAAGTACGTTTGCTACGTACCCTGCAGGAGGGTGAATTCGAACGGGTAGGGGCCCAAAGGAGTCTCTCGGTCGATGTGCGGATTGTTGCTGCTACGAATTTTGGGCTTGCGCGCGCAGTCGAGCAGGGCTCTTTTCGTCAGGATCTCTTTTATCGCCTAAATGTGGTCACTCTTTTCATTCCAAGGTTGGCGGACCGTCGTGAGGATATCCCCCATTTGGTTGACCATATCCTGAAGCGTCTAGCGAGACGATATGGGAAAACCGTTGACGGCCTTAGCGAAACACTCATGCAAAAAGTAGTAGATCATGACTGGCCGGGTAATGTTCGCGAACTTGAAAACATGCTTGAACGAGCGGTCTTGTTTGCAAAGTCTCCAAAACTGGAGGAACTTGAGTTTACAAAATCGGCATTCACAAACGCGCGAAAGGAATCCTCGATTGGAGGCTGCAAGGAAATGATGGAGCAGGCAGAAAGGCGTTATTTGGAGAAAGCGCTCATCCGCCATCATGGGGATGTGGGTGAGATGGCAATGGAGATGAAGATCACTCGAAGGGCGGTCTATCTCAAGCTGAAGAAGTTCTGTATCGAACCCCGTGATTACCGCAAATGACATCATGCCCTTGACCGGGGATGATCAAATAACGGCGGTTTTAAAAGATCGTTCACAGACTGCCAAACATCAGGAAGCAAATGGTTTAACGAACTTCAAGCTTAACCCACGTAACTTGAGGTCCGGCAGGTCATCCATATTGTCTAACCTACTTGGACAAATCTCTCTTTCTGCTTCGACGAGAACTGCCTAAGCCGCAAGCGGCGCAGGACTTACACTCTCTCCACAGACTGCCACGGCAGAGCTTGCCGCAGTTTTCAGTATCACCGCCGCATTCAGGTCACGGTCGATGACTAATCCGCAATCACACTTCAGCCAATCCTTGCCAAGCGGCATATCGTGAAGCCGCATCCAGAGCACACCTTCGTGCTGGGTGCGAATCGCGGATGGACATACAAAACAGCGCCCGTCATCGTGGTCTTGTATTCGACTTGCGTCCTGAACATGCGCATACCGGCATCACCGACCGAGCGTCCCATTGCGGGATATTCCCTTGACGTTCAAGTCTTCGATTCCAATCAGGCTGAGTGGGTGGTTGCAAGTGGGGAGGGGAGATGCGCTCAATTTCTGGATATCCACCGCGGTGACCTCAAAACCCCAGAATCTCACGATGTTGCAGCGGGTTCAGCAGGAAGAAAATTTGCTTTCGCGACTATCGGGGGTCTATTGGGCCCCGTCAAGATCACGTGTGAGGAAGGAGGTGCCCTTGGAGGTGTTCCTGAAGAGTGCGATCTCCCAGATGGTCAGCGGAGCGGCAGCTCCTGCTCCTCCACCGATCAGCTCTGCGTCCAGTTGACCCAGCCCAGCTGGGAGGAAGCGATCACGATAAGGCCGAATACAATTCGGTACCAGGCAAACAGGGTAAAGTCATGATGGGCGATATAGCGCAATAACCAGCGAACGCAAAGGAAGGCAGACAAGAAGGCTGAGACGAAGCCAACCGCCCACATATCAAGATCATCCAGCGTCAGAAGATCCCGCTCTTTGTAAAGCTGGTAGAGGGTCGCAAGAAACAAGGTGGGTATGGCCAGAAAGAAGGAGAATTCGGTGGCTGCTTTCCTTGATAGGCCGAAAAAAAGTCCGCCGATGATGGTTGCGCCCGAGCGTGAAGTCCCCGGAATCAAGGCAAGCGCTTGCGCCATGCCCAACTTCAAGGCATCGAGAATGCCCAGGTCTTCGACCGAGTGAATACGGATGCGGTGGGTTCTTTTTTCTGCCCAAATGATCACAAGGCCCCCGACCATAAAGGCAATGGCCACAGGTATCGGCTGGAAGAGATGGGCTTTGATGGCTTTGCCAAATAAAAGACCCAGGACCGCCAGAGGCAGGAACGCCACCGCCAGATTGATCACAAAGCGTCGGGCGGATGCGCGAGAAGGCAATCCAATCAGGACCTGCCAGAGACGGCAGCGATATTCCCAACAGACGGCCAGGATGGCGCCTGACTGAATGACAATCTCAAACAATTTGCCCCGCTCGTTGTTGAACTCAAGCAGGTCACCCACGAGAATCAGATGGCCGGTGCTGGAAATGGGAAGAAATTCGGTCAGGCCTTCAACGAGGCCCAGAATCAAGGCTTTGATCAGGAGAATGATGTCCATGAATGAGAGGAAATGTGGGCAGAAACAGATCGTATGACAAGCGGTCATTTTGCCAGACTCCTGCTGTGATAGGCTCCAACTTGATGGGAACCGGTCCAACTCTCATGAATAAACGCATTCTGATCCTGAATTCCGGCAGTTCATCGCTGAAATACAGCGTGTTTCGGGTCAACCCGATCACAGGCCTTGATCGCCTCGATCATGGTCTGATCGAGGGGGTGGGGGGGGCAGGCCCAAAACACCATGCAGAGGCTCTGGAACGGGTGATGGCGCTGCTGGATGACGAGGACAAACTGACGGCGGTGGGTCATCGCGTGGTCCACGGTGGCGATCATTTTGGCGCCGCCACCCGCATCGATGACCCCGTGGTGGAGGCAATCCGAACGCTTGTGCCATTGGCGCCGCTTCACAATCCGGCGAATCTTGAGGGCATCCTGGCCTGCCTTCGCATTTGGCCGGATGTCCCGCAGATTGCGGTCTTTGATACGGCATTTCACCAGAGCATGCCGGAAAGCGCCTACCGGTACCCCTTGCCAGACGCCTTTTTCGAAAATCATCACATCCGCCGCTATGGGTTTCACGGCACGTCCTACCAGTCCATCGTCAGACGCATGGCGCGCCATCTTGATAAGCGGACTGAGCAAATTAACCTGATTGCCTTCCATTTGGGGAACGGAGCCAGTGTGTGCCGGATTGAGGCGGGGCAAAGCAGGGACACCTCCATGGGCATGACACCCCTCGGGGGTCTGATGATGGGCGGACGTTCTGGGGATCTCGATCCGGGGGTGGTGCTGCATCTCTTGAAGGGGGTCGGGCTCTCAACCGATCGTCTTGATGCGCTTTTGAATCGGGAGAGTGGCCTCAAGGGTGTCGCAGGGACCAACGACATGCGCGATATTCTGGCAGGGTGCCAGCGCGGGGATCCTCACTGCCAGCTGGCGTTCGACCTCTATATCAAAAGCGCCCGGCACTTTCTGGGTGCTTACCTCATCGAGATGCGCGAAGTGGATGCGATCTGCTTTACCGGAGGTGTTGGGGAAAATGCGCCTGAGGTACGCGCCCAAATCCTGATGGACCTGGAGTGGGCCGGTGTGTCGATCGATCCGACTCTGAATATGCAGTGCAAGGGCCGATTCAGCGAGGTGCAGAATCCTACCTCCCGCATACGGGTCATGATCGCGCCGCAGGAGGAGGAGCGGGAAATTGCAGAGCAGACCCTCGAGGTTCTGGCGGTGCCAGGGGGCCGCGCATAGGGATGGCAAATGCGCTGTACATTTCTTCGGTCAGCGAGGGTTCCGGCAAGTTTTTTGTGGCCTTGGGACTGGTTGATCTGGCAGTTCGACAAACGGCCCGTGTCGGCTTTTATCGGCCCGTGATCACGGCGCGTCCCGATGGGTCCAAAGACCGGGATATCGAGGTCATGCGAAGTCGCTTCGACCTCGAGCAGTCCTATGCCGCGTCCTATGCCTGGACCATTGAAGAAGCGCGGAGCGTACTGGCGAGCGAGGCCGGTGAAGACCGCTTGGTCGAACGGGTGATTGAGCGATTCAAGGCGCTGGAAAGGCGCTGCGATTTCATCATCATTGAGGGCAGTGATTACATCGGGGATCTGACCAGCCTGGAGTTCGATTTGAATGCCCTGATTGCCCGGAATCTCTCGATCCCACTGGTCCTGGTCGGAGCTCAGGGCGCCATGGACTCTGAGGCTGCCATCGATGCTCTGAAGCTGGCGGTGGATGCGGCCGAGGCGCGTGGGGTGCGTGTGCGCGGCGTAGTTCTGAACAAGGTGCAGCCCGAGGGCTTGGCGGGAATTTTGGAGGGCTTGCACCATCTTCTTGCAAACGAGGATCGGTGGGTCACTGCATTTCCATTCATCGAAGATCTTCGCTGTCCGAGCCTTGCTGAGGTGGCGGCACATCTTGATGCCCATGTGCTCATGGGGAAGGCGCGGGTGCAGACCCTGGTGCGGACTTTTCTGGTCGGTGGCATGTTGTTGGAGGCGTTTTTATCCCGGCTGGCGCCTCACCAGCTTGTGATCATCCCAGGCGATCGAGCGGACCTGATTCTGGCGGCCCTCGAGGCTGATCGTTCGGCCCATTTTCCCCCGCTTGCCGGCGTGGTCCTGGTCTCGGGCATGGGTCCCTCGCCGGAGATTCTCCAGTTGATAGAGGGGCTAGAGAACACCTTGCCGGTGCTGATCAGTCCGTTCGATATGTACGCCGTTGCTGTTCGTCTTGAGCGGATTCAGGCAGGTATTGGGCTTGAGGAGACCGGCAAGGTCGATACAGCCTTGGCTGCCTTTGATCGTCATGCCGACATCGAGCGTATTCTTCGCGATTTCAGGTCGGTTCAAAGCGCGGCAATGACGCCGCGCATGTTTACCTATGGCCTGATGCACAGGGCCCGTTCGGATCGGCGCCGTATTGTTTTGGCAGAGGGCGAGGAGCCGCGGATTCTAAAAGCGGCCCATTACCTGATGGAGCGCGAGTTAGTCGACCTGACCCTGATCGGACGTCGGGACCGCATTGCGCGGGTCGTCCAAGAGCGGGGCATCGCTCTCCAAATGGAGGGCCTCAAGATCGTGAACCCCGCTGAAAGTCCGGATTTCGAGCGCTATGCTGAGGCCTATCAACAACGGCGGGCCATGAAGGGGATGACCCTCGAGATGGCGCGCGACCTGATGCTGGATGTGGGCTATTTTGCGACGCTGATGGTCCATCTGGGGGATGCAGATGGCATGGTGTCCGGCGCGGTTCACACCACCCAGGAAACCATTCGCCCGGCGCTTCAATGCATCGGCATGCGGGCAGGATTCAGCCTCATCTCCTCGGTTTTTTTTATGTGCCTTGAGGACGGCGTGCTGGTCTACGGAGATTGTGCCATCAACCCGGAGCCTGATCCGCACCAGCTGGCAGAAATCGCGGCAAGTGCAGCGGATACCGCACGGGCTTTTGGGCTGTCGCCGCGGGTTGCGATGCTTTCCTATTCGAGTGGAGATTCCGGTTCAGGCAGTAACGTGGATGCGGTGCGCCATGCAACGCAACTGGCCAAGGCCATGCGTCCGGACCTTGAAATCGAGGGCCCGATTCAGTACGACGCCGCAGTTGATCCGGCCGTGGCGGCGCTCAAGATGCCCGGATCCGGGGTCGCCGGGCGCGCCAATGTATTGATCTTTCCGGATCTCAATACCGGCAACAATACCTATAAGGCAGTCCAGCGTGAAACAGGTGCCTTGGCCATTGGTCCGATCCTTCAGGGGCTCAAGAAGCCGGTCAACGACTTGAGTCGGGGCTGCACGGTTGAGGACATCATCAACACCGTGATCATCACCGCAATCCAGTCGCAGGCTGGGGAATCAGCCATCCCTCGCGTGGGCCAGTCGCCACAGTGAGGCCACCTTCACAAAAGCCAGAAAGTCATAGAAGGCGTGAATCAGCACGGGAACAGTGAGGTCCCGGCTGGGGCCGATATCCAGCGATAATCCGAGGTAAAGCCCGGCGATTCCGGCCATTAGCCCGTACACAGGCGTGATCCAGTGCAACAGGGCAAAGATCAGGTTGCTGAACAAGAGACCGAGAGTCCAGCCCCAATATTGTTCCAGCCAGGGCTGAATGACTCCCCGAAACAGGAACTCTTCGGTGATGCCCGCCAAAAAACCGATATAGATCAATTCCAGCGTGTGACAGGACGCCAGTACGCGCCCCATGCGCTCGATGAGCAACTCGCGGATTTTTGCCGTAGCCAGCCATTTTTCTGAGGCCATGAACAATCCGAACAGCGGCAGGGCACCGATCAGTCCCAGCCCGATGGAAAGCATGCTGGGTGTGAAGGAGGCAAGGGGGTCAATCGAGAGCCAGTGCCCAAGGATCAGGGCAATGACCAGCAGGGCGCCCTCGAAGAGGGTGGCCATCCACAGGAACTGGAGGCGAGTCAGGTGCACGTCGACTGCCCTTCGGCCCAGCGGGAATAGGGATGCTGGGCGAGCATCGTATTGTAGTAGCGGATGTCGTCAGTCACCTCGAGCCCCAGCCAGTTGGGTCTCTCGAAGACTTCATCGGGGTGACTCAGCTCGATTTCTGCAACGACGAGTCCGGCATTTTCGCCTTCAAAGACATCGATCTCAAAGGTGTGGAGACCATGGTCCACCAGATAACGGGTTTTTTCGATCAAGGGTCCAACGGCCATCGTATCGAGCATGATGCGGGCGTGTTCCGCCGGAATTTCATATTCAAATTCCAGCCGTTGGGCGCCAACAGTGGCGCCTTTGATGTTAAGCCAGGCCTTGCTGTCGGCGATCCGGACTCGGACTGAGCCAGACGCCCCACTGTTGAGGTAGCCTTGGCACATCGGAATGGTCTCCCGGATCTCGTGGGTCCAGCCGGCGTCATTCACCAGGAATTTTCGTTCGATTTCAAAATGATTCATGCCATGGTGTTCGGTGTTCTGACGGCGGGAAGGGGGCTGGGACATGCCGCAGCAGCAGGAGCAAAGCGCGTTCAGGCTTCCTGCAGTTGGTCCTGCGCCCACTCTTCCCAGTAAGGCTTGGGGTGGAAACGTTCGTGCAGAAAGTCAACGAAAGTTCGGACCTTGGCAGAGAGGTGCTTGCGGTGAGGATAGACCGCATGGATCTCTAGCGGCGCCGGTACGTACTCGGTAAGAACTGGCTGCAGTCGTCCTTTGCGGATGTCCTGGCCGACCATATAGGTCGGCAGGATAACCAGACCGAGGCCGCTCAAGGCCGCAATTCGGAGCGCGTCGGCCACATTTGCCTGGAGGGTTCCGGACACTTTGACCGTGGTGGTCTCTCCGCCAGGGATATTGAATTGCCAGTGGTCCCTTGGCGCCAGGCTGAGGTTCACCAGGCAGTTATGGTTCCGAAGATCCTCCGGTGCTTTGGGGATCCCGTGTTTTTTAAAATAGGCAGGTGCACCGCAGACCACCCGCTGGGAGGTCCCCAGTGAGCGGGCAATCAAGCTGGAATCCTGCAGGTCGTCCAGTTGGATCGCAAGGTCAAAACCCTCTTCGATGAGGTCGACATAGCTGGTTTGTAGGGTCAGCTCTACATGCACGTCAGGGTAAACCTCCATGTAGGCGCTGATGGCCGGCGCCAGGTGGTACGAGCCAAAAAAGGGCGAGGCACTCACCTTCAAAACACCACGGGGTTCGGTCTGCAGCCGGGTCACCGCCAGTTCCATCTCCTCCATGTCGTCAAGAATTTGCCGGCATCTTTCAAGGTAGACGGCACCGACTTCCGTGAGGTTCAGATTGCGTGTCGTGCGGTTGAGTAAGCGAATGCCAAGACCGTTTTCCAGCTGCATGACATGTTTAGTCGCCATTGCACGCGAGAGGCCGAGTTCCTTGGCAGCAGCAGCAAAGCTTCCGGCCTTGGCAACCTTGGTGAACACCAGCATGCTCGTCAATTTATCCATCGGGACTTATCGGAGAGATTGTGATTGTCTCTTGAAACAATCCATTGAACTAATCATTCATTGTAAATCTAACACGGTTTTTCCGAGCGGGCCTCAAGATTCACCCAGATGCCTCGATCCAATGGGGGAGGGCGATGCGAGGGGCCCCGAGCGGATCGGTTTTTGCGGCATTTTGGTCAGAGGGGCAATTGGGGCCGAATCCGGTTTCAGAATGGAGCGATAATTGCCGGATTGGAAGGTCATAGCTGAAAGTTGTTCGGCTAGGCGAAAAATCGGTTTGGGAGACCATGGATACTTCGCAACAAGAACGCGCTGGGATGGCCGGTGAAATCGCCCTGATTTTGGATGAATCCGGCTTGCTTTGTGCATTGAGTCCGGCGGCTGAGGCCTGTCTTGGCTCCCTGTCCGAGCTGATTGATTCAGGCTTCCTCGATCAGCTAGAGGGGCTTCCGGCGATCGCATCCCTGAGTGGCCTTGGCACTTGGGAGGGGTCGGTCCGTTACCCCCGCGGCGCCGGCCCTGAGCGCTACTGGTTCGGCTCGATGCTCCGCCTTCACGGCGCGCAGCCTCTCTGGCTGTTAAGGCTCAACAGCCCTCTAACTCAGCCATGGCCTTCGAATGACAGACACTTTGAAGGCTTGATGGATGCGCTTGAAGACAGTGCCGTCGTGTTTGACCAGCAAGGCTTGATTCAGCGGGTCAACCAACAGGCCGTGTTGACCTTTGGATATAGTCCATCCGAACTTGAGGGTCACGATGTTTCGCTGCTATCGGGTGACAGCGTCACGCAGAACCCGGATGCCTCCCTCCGGAACTTGCTGCAACACGTTGAGGGAGGTGATTCTGCGCGCGATTTTACCGGTCGTCATGCAGACGGGCATCGGATCCCCCTGTCTGTGACTGTGCGTCAACTCGACGGTAAGGAACCGTTTCACTATGTTGCCGTTTTCCATGACCTCAGTCGCAGGCGGAGCCAGGAAGAGCGCCTGGTGCTCCTCTCCAATGCGGTCGAACAGGCTCCCGCCGGTATTCTGATCGCCGATCTCAACGGCAAGATTGAATACGTCAATCAAGGATTCATTCGACTGACAGGCTATCAGGCAGACGATGTCATCGGTCTTAATCTCTTCTCCTCTGCTGTCCCCCTTAACGCCATTTCCACAAATGCCCCTTTATGTTGGCGTCTCCTGTCCACACGAGAGTGGCAGGGCGAGATCAAGGAGCAGCGAAAATCGGGCGAAAGTTATTGGGCGATTGCAACCTTCTCGCCGATTCAGGACTCCCACGGCAAATCGATGCGTCTCATCGGCCGCTTTCTGGATATCAGCCAGCAGAAAAAAGATCAGCTGGCCTTGACGGAAAGTGAAGCGCGTTTCAGTGAGGTGGCGCGAATGATCGGTGAATGGCTGTGGGAGCAGGATGGTGATGGCTATTACACCTATTCGAGCGAGGCGGTCACCGATATTCTCGGCTACCATCCGGAAGAGTTGATGGGCCGGCACTATCAGGATTTTCTGACGGAAGCCGATCGGCGTCATTGGGACGATATTCTGCCGCCCATTACCCGTGATCCCCAGCCGTTTCGCCGGCTCATCAATCGCTATCGCCACCGTGACGGTCATGAGGTATTGACCGAATCGACCGGAACGCCGCTTCTGGATGACAAGGATGGGGTACTGAGGTGGCGCGGGGTGGATACCGACATTACCGATAAGAAAAGGGCCGAGGACCGGGCGCATCTTCGGGAGCGTGCCATTGAGGCGGCCAGTGTCGGCATCGCGATTGCCGATGCCAGACAGCGCGGTTTTCCGACCATCTACGTGAACTCTGCTTTTAGCCGGATCACCGGCTATAGCGAGGCCGAACTCATCGGCAAAAATCTACGTTTGCTGCAGGGCAAAGGAACGGATCCAAGGGATCTCGAACTGATCCGGGAATCGCTCCGGCATGGCCAGCCTTGCGAACTGGTCATACGAAACTACCGCAAGGATGGGACCGGTTTCTGGAATGAGCTTTTGTTGTCACCGGTCCGCGATCACGCCTCGGGGGAGGTCATGCATTACATCGGCATCATTGCTGATGTCACCGAGCGGAGACGCGCCGAGAGCGAGCGGAACCAGATGGAGGTGGCCCGCCAGATTCAGACCTCGCTGCTGCCCAAGGGCCCATTGCGCCTGGATGATGTCGCGCTCGCCGGTTTCTGTCAGCCAGCCACCCAGGTGGGGGGTGACTACTATGACTTCATCTGCGAGGGGGACTTCGTCGACATGGTAGTTGCCGATGTGTCGGGCCACAGCGTGGGCGCGGCGTTGATCATGGCCGAACTCCGCAGCACACTCAAGGCCGAACTGAGACGTTCGAGTCTCCACTGTTCAAGCATTCGAGTCGACAGTGCCTGCGAGATTCTCGGCGCACTCAATGAAGTGCTTTTCGCTGATCTCAACGAATCTGACCTGTTCATCTCCATGTTCTACATGCGGTATCACCGGCCCAGTCAAACGCTCAGATTTTCGAGTGCCGGACATCCCTGCGCGCTTCTGATTCGTCGTGATGGCGCGAATGCGGAATGGCTGGATGCCGATGGCCTGATCCTCGGTGTCAAGGACGATGTGGTTTTTGATGAGCGGACCTTACCCCTGGCAGCCGGTGACCGCCTGGTCCTCTATACCGACGGTGTCATTGAAACACAGGACCCTTCAGGCGATTTCTATGGTAGCGAGCGTCTGGCCCAAGCAGCCGTTGAAACCCGATCCTTGGGCACGGAAGAGGCGGTCCGGGCGTTAGTGAGTCACGTCAACCAGTTCCGGGGCCAGGATGAGTCCGAGGATGATGTGACCTTACTGGTGTTTGACGTCGGTTCGGCGGGAGACACCTTCTAGCGCTGCGGTGGGGTTACTTCTCCAAGGGCTTGAGGCCCACCCGACTGCATGATGCGGATCAGGGGTTTGGGGAGGGTTTCCAGCGCATTAGGTCCGGCCATCAGATGTTGCTTGAGGAATGCGAGGGTGGCATGCAGCGTCAGGTCATGGGCCTTGCTGGAGTCGGCCTCGCCGACGCGGCAGATCGTGTAGCCGAAACGTTCGGGATCATCGAGCATTTGCACGTGATCGGCGCCTTTCAGGGTAAGCTCGAGGGTGCCAGGTGGGGACTTTTCAAAGAACACCTTGTAGTTGGCCTCCAGCGGCGCACAGATATCCGGTGCCTGCCAGCCAACCTCCGCGCCGATGATGAGGAGGGGAGCTTTGAGGAGCGGAGTATAGGTATCCGCCGCGGAAAGATCCCCGCTGTTATCGGGGTCAATCGCCACAATGGCGGCATAGCCACCATAGATCCCCTCCGAGAGAATGGCATCCTTGGCGCCGAAGGAATGACCCACAATTCCAATCCGTTTCTGGTTGACGGCCAGTGACTCGATCATCCAGGCTGCCATCAGCTTGGCATCTCGCGCCAATTCCACATCGCTGGTCAAAGGCGAGTACCAGTGATGGACGGCGACCAGCATGCCCTGCATGGCCAACGAGTTGGCATAGCTCGAATACTGGTCGATTTCCGCCATGACCCCCGGCAAGAACACCACCGCCGGGAGACCGCGACCGATCTTTTTGGGGATGAACAGGGTGAAGCCCAGATCAACGTCGCCTCTTTCCAGTTCAATCTCCTTGGTTTCGACAGTCAGCGTCTGGCGTTCCTCAATCGTGCGCTCCATCGCATCCTCCGCATCCGCCTCTGCCCGGGCGATCGGTGCAAAATACATCAGCATGAGGGCCAGCAGGATGCAGGCGGCTTTCAGCGGCAGAGGATACGGAGTGGCCACAGCTATCGGTAAATGTTGAATGTTTTCAACAACGCACGGAACTCCCGGAGCCCGACATGTGGTTGCATGAAAATGAGGTAGAGCGGTTCTCGAGTGCTGATACCGAACTTTTTCCAGAAGATGGCTTTGCCGGTTTGTGGCACCAGTCGGTTAGCAATGCCATAAAAATACCGGGCTAACCAGGCCGAGAATCGTCCAAGTCCTGCAATTTCTCCGATCGCGGCCAGGGGCGCAGGTCCAAGGCAAACCGCGGTGTGCCCCTCATCCATGAGTTGTCTGAACGCCGACACAATCAGGAGTTCATTGGTATGGGGGGGCGCCTGGGGAATGGAAAGGACCAGATCAATCATGAAGGGGCAGCCCACCCGACCGATTTCCATCATGTAGAGAACACCAACGATCTGGCCCTCCAGTTCTGCCAGAAACCAGCGACATCCGGCTTTGTTCTTGAAGACCTGATGCGAGCCGATATGCATCTGAAATCCGCGGCGATTGGAGCGCCAGTTATGGATCGCCGCCATGATGCGTGTCTCGAGCTCAGGCTCCGGCGACCGGTTTCCCTCATACTCCCTCACGATTACGCCTTTTCGCAGTGGAAATCGCACACTGGTCCGAAGGTGGCCGCCTTTGGCACCCAGCAGTGGATCCTTTTGGGGATTGGCAATTAGCAGATCTGCAATCTCGAGGATTCCAGCCCCTATTGATCCGGCAAGGTTTCGCATGTCGGATGAGGCCACCGCAAAGATGACCGACCACTGTTGCTGATCACAAAACCGAATGAATGCGTGGATGATGTCGGCGAGGTGATCCGGACTGCAGAGCGGATCTCCCATTGCCACGGCGCAGTGGTGGTGGAGGGAGTAACCGATGAATCCGGGAATGCCTTCGACCCGGAAGATCCGGCATGACGCGTCGAGGAGGCTGTGAGACACCGGTCCGCCATAGCGTCTTACCCAGGCGATATCTGCATCGTGGGGCCGATCGGGCGCGTCCTCAATCGTTGAATGAATCACAGTGATGTCCGGGAGTCAGGGTACGGATGGATTTCGTTCTATTTGACGGGATCTGCTTCAATCGCTCAAGCCGGAATAGGTAAAATAAAACCGTTTTCATACCCGATCGGGCGTCTGACGTCCGGACCATTGTTTTGCTGGCTTCGCTGCAGGATCATCATGACCAGGCCTTACCCCGTCTTTTTGATCGCTTTTTCGCTCTTCCTGACCGCGTGCTCGACCACCAAGCCTGAGCCACCGCCACCCCGCACGCCGAGTCTTGCTAATGGCCAGAGTATCTATAAGGCCCGTTGCGCGAGCTGCCATGACGCGGGAACCAAGAAAGCCCCTTCGATCAAGGATCCCGAGGAGTGGGATACGCAGAACCTGAAAGCGCCCGGGATCGTCAAGCGCCATCGAACCTTGCCCCGTCTTGCCGAGGCCGATGAGATCGACGTCCTCTACTATCTGGACAACGAGCTTGGCGATTCCGAAAACCGCTACTAAATCCCGGGCTTGACCCCTGGCTTTTGGGGATATTCGCACAGATCCTCGATCGGACAGACGCTGCAGCGGGGCTTTCTAGCCATGCAGGTATAGCGTCCATGGAGGATCAAAAGATGGTGGGCATCCTTCAGAAACGCCTTGGGCGTGGTTCGCTTGAGTCGCCGTTCGACATCGAGGACCGTTTTCCCCTGGGCCAGACCGATTCGGTTGGAAACTCTGAAAATATGGGTGTCAACCGCAATCTCAGGTTGACCGAAGGCCGTGTTCAAAATGACATTGGCGGTTTTACGACCGACGCCTGGAAGGGCTTCAAGTGCTTTTCGGGTGGATGGCACTTCACCCTGATGCTGGCTTATGAGTTGCTGGCATAGACCGATCAGATGTCGCGCTTTGCTATTGAACAAGCCAATGCTGCTGATGTAGTGCCGAAGGCCGGCTTCACCCAGGGCAAGCAGACTCTCGGGTGTGTTGGCGATCGGGAACAGTTGGCGGGTGGCCCGGTTAACGCCCTTGTCGGTGGATTGTGCCGAAAGGACGACAGCCACCAGAAGTTCAAAGGGGGTGCGGTATTCGAGTTCCGTGGTTGGATCAGGAATGGCCTTCGCCAGCCGCTCGAAAATCTCGAATCGTTTGAGTGAATTCATCAGGAAATGGGGGCCTCTCCGTCACGCGACCGGTCCGCTGCCATGATCGCATTCTTCAGCGCCACCAGACAGCCAAGCAGGATGAATGCCCCAGGCGGAAGTGCTGCCAAAAGAAAGCCGGTTTCATCATGACTGAGCGAGACGCTGAACCGCTTACCTAGGACACCGAAAAGGGTCTCGGCCTGAGCAAACCAGGTGCCGCTGGCACTGATTTCGCGAATCGAGCCGAGCAGAAAAAGGACCAGGGAAAACCCCAGTCCCATGAAAAGCCCGTCGGCTGCTGCAGTCATCGGCCGGTGACGACTGGCGAAGGCCTCGGCGCGGGCGAGGATCACACAGTTGGTCGTGATGAGGGGAAGGAACAAACCCAAGGGTTGCTTGAGCGGATAGGCAACGACGCCCACCAGGATTTCGGCAATCGATACCATGCCCGCAATGAGCAGGACATAAAACGGCAGGCGACTGCCTTTGTGAATGAAGGGGGCGCCCAGGGCAATCAGCACATTGGATCCAATCAGGACGCAGGTCGTTGCCAGTCCCATCACAAGGGCATTCACCACATTGGTACTGACCGCAAGCAGTGGGCACAGCCCCAAAAGGCCGACCAGTGCCGGGTTCTGCCGCCAAAGCCCCTCTCGTGCCAGGCTGGGGAGGCTAGGGCTTTCAGGTAACTCGGGATTGATCGCGATTTTTATGGGGTCCATGGTATCGAGGGTACTGTGCCGGGGTTGGGTTGCAACGCGCGGTTTTTTTCGTGGTTGTCAGCCTCGGTCCGTTCCAGGATCCGCCTGACGGCCCGAAGAACAGCTCGCGGGGTAAGGGTTGCGCCGGTGACCTGGTCAAACCGACCGCCCAAGGGTTTGAAGTTCCAGTCCTGCTCTTTGAGGGCTGCAGCGTGAAGCCCCTGAAATTGGCCGAGCCAAGCCGATCTCGGCCAGGCGATGCGGTCGCCGAACCCTGGGGTTTCATGATGGTCGATCAGTCTGACCGCCAAAATCTGACCCTCGGGATTCAGGGCGACAAGCAAGCGGATATTGCCACTGTAGCCTTCCGGTGTGGTTGCCAGGATCAGCCATGCCACCAACTCGTCACCGTTGCGGGCCGCATAACGGGTCATGTCAATCAAGCCGGTCTGATCCGGAACGTGCGTCCCTTCCTGAAGGGGATTGTTGTCGAACATCTGGCCGGCCAGGGCCTCCTTGAATTTGAGCATCAGGTCCTGTTCCTGATTATCATGGATTTGGCGGTTCGTGAGGACGTGTAGCAGGATGATCACGCTGGCCAGAGTGCAGCCGATAAGGCCCAATTGGACCCCGGGGTCTGCCTTGGCGAGCCGTTGAAGGTGCGGCTTCATGCGGCTGCTCATGCGGTCGGTTCCCTGTCAGGATCGCTGCCCGGCTCCTGCCTTGCCTGGCGTTTGCGCTGGGCACGCGCTAGCGAATCCTGGATTTTCAGGGCGCCGGACTCTAAAGCGATCTTCCGATTTCTGGCGGCCTCGGCCTTCTCAAGGCTTTCCCGATTGAGGCGCGCCAGCCGGGCCTCATGCCGCTTGAGTGCCTGATCCGCCCTTACCCGCTTTTTTTCTTCCGCACGCAGGGTCTGTTTCAGTGCCCGGAACCGGGGTGTCAGGGCAATGTGGCTTGGACAGACCCAGTCGCAACAGCCGCACTCAATGCATGCCATCAAATTCAGGCTACCCAGTTCTGCCACCTGATCCTGACTCCCATGCCAGAGGAGTGATTGGGGCTGGAGATGCTCAGGGCAGACCGTGGCACAGTCACCGCAGCGGATACAGGGCATCTCGGCACTCGCCCGATGCCAAGGGTTCAGCCAGGGCAAGGCGATGACTCCCAAGGTGGATTTGGTGATCGGTTGACGTTGGGAGAGGATCCGCCGACCCGTCATCGGACCGCCAAGGATCAGTTCGATTGGCCCTGGCAAGAGCCCGCCGGCTTGATTGATCAGGTACTCAGCCGGCGTCCCGATGCGTGCCTCGAGATTCGCCGGCTGGCGAATCATGCTGCCTGAGACCGTGACCACCCGCGAGGTGAGTGGGCGCCCCCAATGGACGGCCGCCTGGATGGCGTGAAGGGTTGCTACATTCTGGCAGAGGAGCCCAATCTCCACCGGTCGAACACCGGCAGGCAGATCCTCATTCAGGAGGGTCTTGATCAGTTGCCGCTCACTGCCCTGAGGATAGCGTGTTGGCACGGGAATGACCTTGATCCGGGGATCTTTGGCGGTCACTGTCCGTACGGTGCGAATCGCCTCCGGTTTGTCATCCTCAATTGCCCAGAAGAGGGCAGGTATGCCGAAGGCATCGGCAAGAATCTGCGCCCCGGCGAGGATCTCGGCTGCGCGTTCCTGCATGAGCCGGTCATCCGCGGTCAGTAAGGGTTCGCATTCAACGCCGTTAATGATGAGAACCCGAAGGTTCGGGGCGCCTGCCGCCAGTTTTCGGGCGGTCGGAAACCCGGCCCCGCCGAGGCCGACGATGCCGCAGCGATGGAGCCGCTGAAGGACCTCTTGGGGGCCTAACTGCCGCTCCCTGAGGTGTTCATGATCGGCAACGGCCTCATCCATGCCGTCCGTCGCAATCCCCAAGAATGCGCCTTTAAGGCCTTCCGGGTTCTGATCAGGGTCGGGGCTTATCCAGCATACCCTCCCCGAGCTCGGCGCGTGAAGCGCGGGGGTCTCCACGCCATCGCCGCCGGCCAGCCATTGACCCTTGAGGACCCGATCACCCACCACAACGCGCGGTCTTGCCGGTGTTCCTGCATGCGAACCCAGGTCAACAATGAGCTCCGGAGGGATTTCCGCCTGCCGGATGGCAGCCCCTGTGCTTCGGTTTTTTTCCGCTTCGAGGTGAAGCCACCCCCCGGTTTGCGCGGCAGGGAACCCCAGGACGTTTTTCAGTTGCTTCAGCAATTAAGGCTCCGCTTGAGGGGCGGCCATCCGAATGCAGTCCACCGGACAGCTCGGAATACAAAGCTCACAACCTGTGCATTCCGAAGCGATGACGGTATGCAGGTATTTCGGTGCGCCGATGATGGCGTCGACGGGACATGCGGGCAGGCAGAGGGCGCAACCGATGCAGTAAGGCTCATCGATCAAGGCAACCAAAGGGGGTTTTTCCAGTCCATAGTCGGGGTTTTGGGGCTTCGTCTCAACGCCGAGCAGCTCTGCGAGCGCCTGAATCGTTGCAGGCCCCCCGGGAGGACACTGATCGATGTCGGCCTGATGATCGGCAATGGCCCGCGCATAGGGGAGGCAACCCGGGTAGCCGCATTGGCCGCATTGGGTCTGTGGCAGACAGGCGTTGATCTTCTCGACCAGCGGATGGAGCGGATCAGCCGCGTTTTTTTGGATTGCAGACGCCAGCAGGCGACCCACTGCCCAAAAGATCCCTCCCAGCACAGCCAGTGACAAGACCGTCATTTCAAGCGTCCACCAGGCCCTTAAGACCCATGAACCCCATGGCAATCAGCCCCAGGGTACACAGGGCGATCGGCATACCCTTGAAGGGCGCTGGCACATCCGCTCTCTCAAGCTGGGTCCGAAGGGCTGCGAAAAAAACCAGAATCAGAATGAAGCCGATGGCGGTCCCAAGGGCGTAGGCAAGCGATTCAAGGAGATCATGGCTCAGGGTCGCGTTCAACAGCGAGACCCCAAGCACTGCGCAGTTAGTTGTGATCAAGGGCAGATAGAGGCCAAGGCGCCGGTCGAGGACCGGGCTGATGGCGCGAATCAGGATCTCCATCAGTTGAACCGTGGCTGCAATCAGCACAATGAAGACCATCGGTCGAAGTACCGTGAGGCCTCCAGGTTCGAGAAGCCAGCGAAAGGCCAGGTAATTCAGTAGCGAGGTGACGACGAGCACGGCAGCAGTTGCGCACCCAAGGCCAAAGGCCGTTTCCAATCGCCTGGAAGTGCCCATCAGCGGGCACAGCCCCAAAAATTTGGAAAGGACCAGGTTATCAACCAGGCTGGTCGATAACAGGATCACGAGATAGTGCTTCATGGCGTCAGTTCACCTCGGAGTACTGGACTTCGATTTGGTGGGGTCCCTTAAGCCGCTCCATTTCCCAGTTCAATTGGGCCCAGGTCAGGATTTCGTCCCGCGCCGATTGCTTTACTTCGGCCGGGGGGACGAGCCCAAGCAGTGCCAGCAGTCGCAGCAAGGTCGCCTTGGCGCCAGCCGCTGTGGTCTCCTCGGGAAGCTGGCTTTTGCTGAGCTTGCGGCCGTCCCCATCGACCAGCAGGGGGGTATGGGCATAGATCGGTGTTGCAAGCGCAAGTAGGTTCTGAAGATAAATCTGACGTGGCGTTGATTCAAGCAGGTCACTGCCCCGGACCACATGCGTGATGCCCAGCTCGGCATCGTCTAAGACCGTCGCGAGGTGATAGGCGTGCACCCCATCCTTGCGAAAGAGAACGAAGTCGCCGACCGATTGATCAAGTCTCTGGTGGTAATGGCCATGGACCCGATCAACAAGCGAGATCATTTCGGGGGCGACCCGTATGCGAAGGGATAGCCCTTCGGCACCGACCGGCAGTCCCCGGTCACGGCAGCATCCGGAATAAAGACCCTGGCCAATCTCAGCGCGGGAGCAGCGACACCCATAGATGTGTCCGTCCTTGATCAGCTGATCAAGGCCCTCTTGATAAAGCACGGTGCGGCCCTGCTGGAAGACGACTGCGCCATCCCAATAAAGGCCCAGGGCCTCGAGTTGGTAGAGGATTCGATCGGCGATTCCAGGACGGGCCCTATGGGGATCCAGGTCATCGATTCGAACCCGCCACACCCCGGCATGCGCTCTGGCATCGAGGTAACTCGCAAGCGCGGTGAGAAAAGAGCCGAGATGAAGGGGGCCGCTGGGAGAGGGGGCAAACCGTCCCCGATAGGATGTTGAACTCAATCGAGCCAACGCACCCTTGGGGATATGGCTGCCTAGCCGACCTGACGCTCGCGGAGTTCGTCCAGGGTCTTGCAGTCGATACACTGCGTTGCCGTCGGACGCGCTTCCAGACGGCGCAAGCCAATCTCGATGCCGCAGGTCTCACAATAGCCATAATCGCCACGCTCCAGATTCTGGAGGGACTCATCGATCTTTTTGATCAGCTTGCGTTCCCGATCCCGGGTGCGCAGTTCAAGACTGAACTCGGATTCCTGGGTGGCCCGGTCATTGGGGTCAGGAAAGTTGGCCGCTTCATCCTGCATGTGATGCACGGTCCGGTCGACTTCGCTCATCAGCTCGGTCTTCCAGTTAGTCAAGATTTGGCGGAAGTGCTCAACCTGGGCTTCATTCATGTACTCTTCGCCATCCTTGAACTGGTAAGGTTCAAAGGTGAAGGGCGTTGAGTGGGCCGCAGGCTTTTTGGTTTCGGACATTTACGCTCCTTACCGCTACCATTTAAAACAGTAAAGTATAGGCACAAAACCGTTGTAATGGAAATTGAAAAATACCTACATTCGCTCCTGCTGGACCCCTTGACTTGCCCAAGGAGCCACTGATGCGCTTTTCTGCCCGAAGTGGCTTGTTGAAACCGTTCAGGGTCATGGCCATTCTGGCCCGCGCACGGGTGCTCGAGGCGCAGGGTCGGGATATTGTCCACATGGAAATCGGTGAACCGGATTTTCCAAGCCCCCCGCGAATCCTCGAGGCGGGCCGGCGGGCGTTGGCTGCCGGTGAGGTGCGCTACACCCCGGCGGGTGGTCTGCCTGAATTGCGCGAAGCGGTTGCGAGTTTCTATGAATCCCGTTATGGAATTCGTATGGATCCGGCCCGAATTTTCATGACCCCAGGTGCCTCCGGTGCGCTGGCGCTGGTCACTGCGCTGGTCGTTGATCCGGGCGATCAGGTGATCCTCGCAGATCCCGGTTATCCGTGTTATCCCAACTTCATCGAGGCGATGGGGGGAGAGCCGAACTGGGTGCCGGTGGACGACTTGAGTGGCTTCAATCTGACCCCGGCCCTGATGGAGTCGCACTGGACGGATCGAACACGGGGCATTGTCCTCGCATCGCCCGCCAATCCGACCGGCGCCGTGATGCCACCGGAGGTACTCCACGGTCTGGTTGAACAGGTCAGGCTCCGCTCCGGTTTTCTCATCTCCGATGAAATTTACCATGGCCTGACCTATGGCTGTCGTGCATCCAGCGCCCTTGAAGCTGACGATCAGGCCTGGGTCATCAACAGTTTTTCCAAGTACTTCGGGATGACAGGCTGGCGTCTGGGTTGGGTGGTCGTGCCGGAGTCAGCGCAGGAACTGGCTGAGCGCTATGCCCAGAATTTTTTCATTTCGGCCCCCACAACCAGCCAGGTGGCGGCACTGGAGGCGTTTTCGGAAGAGAATCTCCTCGAACTCGAAGCCCGCAGAGCCGAGTTTGAGCTGCGCCGCGACTTTCTGGTCAAGGGCCTGAAGGATCTCGGAGTGTCCGTTCCGGTAGCGCCTGAGGGTGCCTTCTATGTCTACGCCGATGTCAGTCGATTCACCGATGACAGTGAAGCACTCGCCCAAGCGCTACTGGAAGAGGCTGGGGTGGCAACGACGCCTGGGAGTGACTTTGGGTGTTTTGAGGCCCACCGCTACATTCGGTTTTGCTATACCGCAAGGATCGAGCGCTTGGCCGAGGGACTTGAGCGTCTGGGACGGTATCTTGGCACCCGGGGCTGAGCCCTTCGGCATTGAATAGGCGATAATGACGATCGGTTCCACTCAATGAAACGCTAAACTCCCATGCGATCTCTTCTGTTTCTCGTGTCTCTGGGTCTCCTTACGGGGTTCTTTTCGGGTTGTCTCAAGCCGCAGGATCTTGAAAAGACGCGAGCCGAGAGTGCAAGCTTTCTGGCAGAAAATGCCAAAAAACCGGGCGTCAAGGTGACGGCAAGCGGACTCCAGTACGAGGTCCTGAAGCAGGGGCAGGGGGTGCGCCCGGCAGCCAGCGACCGGGTCAGGGTCAATTACCATGGGCAAGGGATCAATGGTCAGACATTTGACAGCGGTGAGGGGATCGAGTTTTCCCTATTGCAGGTGATTCCGGGATGGACGGAGGGCCTACAGCTGATGCCCGAGGGCAGTCGCTATCGCTTTTACATCCCGTCCGATCTGGCTTACGGTGATCAGGGGGCAGGCAGCGCCATCGCCCCAGGTGCCGCGCTGATTTTTGACGTTGACCTGGTCAAGGTGAACCCCGGTTAGCCTTCGGTTCAGGGAATCAGTTTCTCAACGGCCTGCGAAGCGGCTTCGCAGGCCGGTACGGCGTCACCCAGCTGCATTTTGAGTGTTAGGCCAACGTTTTCACCGGAGAGGGTCTCGCTGACGACCTCATTCAAAGGCTCACACGCCGAGATCATGGATCGTTCTGCGTTCTTGAGCGCCGAAGCCGATGCCGGTGATTGCGGGTGCTCTTCTTCCGATGATTCCATCAGTTCAGTCATCACCTGATTGTGGTATCGAAAGACGTGTTCGACATATTGTGCAAACTGGTCTTTTGACATCACCACTTCCTCACCACTGGCCTTGCGCGTTTTGATGGACGTGCATCCCCAAAGGAAAAGCACAGACAAGACCATCAGAAGGCCGCGCAAGGAGGCTGAAGCGATTGGATCTGAGCGCATAGACAAATCTTACAACGAGTAATGGTGAATCGCTGTTCCTACGCGGATGATTTGGGGTTGCCCATTCGGTAAAACCGATAGGCAAACGCCAGAGCGACACCGAACATGGCGAATCCCAGCGCCTGCATGATATGAGCGGAGGGGACATGGCGTCCCGCAAAATAACTGTAAACCGCCATGCTGATCAGAATCATGCCATTCTGAAAGAAATTCTGCACCGCCACGGCGCTGCCGCTTCCGATGGTGCGTTGACCGATTTCCTGGATCGCCGCGTTCAGCGGAACCACAAAGATGCCACCACACAGACCGATGCCAAGCAGCACCCAGTCCGCCTCGACTATGGTCCGGGTCAGCGATAGGCCGATATACAGAAGCCCCAGAAGATAGGCGAAAAATCGTGCGCGCCGAATTTTCTCCAGCGGGATCAGGCGGGGGACCAGCACAGCGCCCAAAACAATCCCTAAGGCCATGAAGAAAGTCAGATTGGCAATCTCCGATGCGGTGTGGATGCCCAGCACCTCAGGCGCCCAGGCGACCAGCGCAACCCGCAGGGTAGCTGCACACGCCCAAAAGAGGCTCAAGGCCACAATGATCAGACGGGCTCTTTCCTCCTTCAGGAAGTGTTGCATCCAGTCGCTCAATTCGGACCAGGCACCTCGGGCGGGGGGTCTCAACAAGGATTGCGCGCGCGGGAGCGCGGTGGTCGCCAGCGCGGAGATCACATAGAGGACCACGACCGTGATCAGCGCAGCCTCAATCGAGTAGTCCGCCAGTCGTGCGCCGGCAACGGTGCCTGCAAGGATTGCGGCAATGGTAGCCCCCTCAACCCAGCCATTGGCTTTGACGAGTTGGCTCTGAGTCGTTATTTCCGGAAGGATTCCATATTTCGCCGGACCGTATGCCGCTGCACCTACGCCAACGATCGCATAGCCGAGCAGCGGTTCTACTCCGGAAAGGATCAGCAGCGTGCCTGTGGCTTTGATGGCATTGCCGAGGAACAGGATCCAGGATTTCGGGCGCCGCTCCGCCAACTGGCCGACCCAAGGGGTCAAAATCACATAAGCCACCAGGAAGGCGCTCTGGAGGGCCGGGACATACCAGGAGACTTGCTGGTCTTCCTTGAGGATCATGGCGATGACGGTGAACAGCACCGCATTGTCACCGAACGCCGAGAGGAATTGTGCAAAGACCAGATTATAGAGGTGTTTGTTCATGCGGCCGGAGGAGATTCGGCTTCTTCCTGAAGCGCTGGATAGTCAATTTTTCCAGAGGCGAGCAGCGGGAGAGGTCGCAGATGGCGCACCTCGCGGGGGGTCATCAGTTCGGCATACCCCAATGATCTCACCCCTTTGGCAAATTCGGCCCGCTCGGCATCGGGGTAATCGCTCAGGAGAATGATCCGCTCCCCCTTGATCTCGTCTTTCACGGCAACGGCGGCATGGAGATGGCCGGGCCAGAGGCGGGCTGCGATCTCCTCAACCTGCGTCAACGAGACCATTTCGCCACCAATTTTGGCAAACCGCTTGATGCGCCCTGCGATGGTGACAAACCCTTCGACATCGACCTTGACCATATCTCCGGTATCGTACCAACCGGGACCAAATCGGGACGATGGGGGCTCCAACTGGCCCGGCCGTTCCGGCCTCAGATAGCCCAACATGATGTTGGGCCCGGCGACATGCAGGCGTCCCCCGTCCTGAATGCCCGGAACTTCTTCAAGCTGCCAGTCAATCCCCGGCATGAAACGACCCACGGTGCCTTCGCGATAAAACATCGGCGTATTGGCGGCAAGGATGGGCGAGGTCTCGGTGGCACCATAGCCCTCAAGAACCCGAATTCCGAATTTATCGACCCACAGCCGTCGCGTGTCATCCTGCAGCTTTTCGGCCCCGGCAAAAACGTAGCGGACGCTGTAGAAGTCATAGGGATGGGCATGTTTCGCGTAGCCCGCAAGAAACGTGTTGGTACCAAACAGAATCGTGGCATTCAGGTCATATGCAATCTCCGGAATGATCCGGTAATGGAGAGGCGAGGGGTAGAGAAACGTTCTCATGCCGTAAAGCAGGGGTAAAAGCGTGCCTGCAGTCAGTCCGAATGCATGGAACATGGGTAGTGCGTTGAGAATGGTGTCCTGCGCATTGAAATCCAGGCGGGCAGCCAGTTGCTCGCGATTGGCCAGCAAATTTCCATGCGAAAGTACCACGCCTTTGGGTTCGCCCTCAGAGCCTGAGGTAAAGAGAACCACGGCGGGATCATGGGCGCGTGATCGATTATTTTCCCCATACCAAAGCGATGCCGTCAGAGAGCCGATCAACGCCGAGAGTTTTTCAAGGCGGGTCAGGCTGGATGCCAGATCCTCGAGATAAAGGATGCCAACGGTTTTGGAGAGGCTGTCGAGGGTTGTTTCGAGTTTGGCGTTGGTCACGAACCGTCGCGAGGTCACCAGCGTTTTGATTTGTGCCGTCTTGCAGGCAGAGATCAGGTTTTTGAGTCCCGTGCCGAAATTCATCATCGCCGGCACTCTGCCGATTAGCTGCAGGCCCAGAAAAACGGCAACGGTTGCGTTGGTATTGGGCAGCAAAAGCCCGACACGCTCGCCCTTTTCGGTTTCAGGAACCAGCTTGCGACTGAAGGCCAGGGTCTGGGCAATCAGTCCGTTATAGCTCAGGGGTTTTCGCCGGACATCTTCAAGCAGTTTATGCCGACCCCCGTGTATACGGCGCGCATCCAGAAGGGCGGCAAAGAGGGTTTGCTGGTGGTTACCGGTTTCGAACATCATGTCACTCATGATGTCCGTCAGCAAAAGCCCCATGCGGTGGCGCCGCTCGTGGGCATCAGTACCGGCCTGGTGCGTTAGATCCCGTGGCGGCAGGATATTGAGGGTGATCGGCGGAAACCAGCGCAGCCTCACGACGCCATGCAGGCGGGAGACCGGGGTATATTGAGCGCCGTCGATCCGGATCGGCAAAATGGCGGCGCCTGAGTGTTCGGCGACGACCGCAGCGCCATCGTAGACTTTCATCAGGGCCCCAGTCACGGTGATGCGGCCTTCAGGGAAAATAACGGCTTTATGGTCTTCCTTCAGGAAGTTTGTCAGCGATTTGATGGAAAGCGGTTGCTGGGGGTCCATCGTGAACACCCGCGCAAAACGGAGTGCCGGCTTGACCCACCAGAGCCGGGCAATCTCGGTATTGATTGCAAATGTGATTTCATCGGGAAGAAAGGCCCACAGCAGGATCGGATCTAGGTAAGAGGTATGGTTAGCGACGATCAAGATCCGTTCACCCGCAAGGGCATAGTGCTCAAGTCCGATCAGTTTCACCCGAAAAAGGACGGTAAGGAGCCAGCGAACGAGACTTCGGATCATGGTGAGAGCGGCGCGCGCATTTGGGTTTTTTGGAGGGGGTCTGAGATGACCTGGGTCAATGCGATGTGCTGCCATAGCTTACCAGCCCGCTCGCAAGGACTCGACCCGCGGCAGACAAATGCCTTCGGGATTCGCTTTTGGGCCGCAGGTTTCGGCCTCTTGCTGTCAGCAATGGCGAGTGCGCGGGAAGTCCCTGAAAAAGGTCCCGAGGATGTTTTTCTGGGGCGCTCCCATTTTGTGACCTCGGATGGGGCCACTCTACCCATTCGCTCCTGGTTTCCCCAAACGCGGCCGCCGCGGGCGCTTGTGATCGGTGTTCACGGGTTCAATGACTATGGACGCGCGTTTGAATCCACCGGGCACTATTTCGTAAGCCAGGGCCTGGGTCTGATCGCCTATGACCAGCGGGGCTTTGGCATGGCCCCTGAAATGGGACTTTGGGCCGGACAGCTTCAATATGGGCGTGATCTGACGGCATTGGTCCGTGCGGTGCGTCGTGGTTATCCGGGCATCCCCCTTTACCTTTTGGGTCAGAGCATGGGTGGAGCTGTCGCGATCAGTGCGTTTACCCTTAACACCCCGCCCAACGTCGCGGGTGTGATCCTGGTTGCGCCGGCGGTCTGGTCGAGGGAGACCATGCCCTGGTACCAGGTCGCGCTGCTGGCGATGACCTCCAGCTTGCTGCCGGATGTCCGCGTTACGGGGGGTGGACTCAAAATACAGGCATCGGACAATCTTGAGATGCTTCGGGCGTTGGGCCGCGATCCCTGGGTCATCAAAGCCACCCGGTTCGACACCATCGAGGGTCTTGTGGGCCTGATGGACCTGGCTCAGCGCCGGGTCGGTGCGATCGATGTTCGACAACTGATCCTTTATGGAGAAAAGGATCAGGTGATTCCGCGCAAACCCATTGAGGAAATGGCGTTCAAGCTCAAGGACCGAAGCAACATTCGGATGGCGCTCTATCCGAATGGCTTCCATATGCTGATACGCGATTTGAGGGGAGACATCCCGCTCGATGACATCATCAGCTGGATCGACCGGCCGGATCAGCCGCTGCCATCCGGCTTTGAAAGGGCTCTTGACGCGGTGGCCGACCATCGTCCGCCATAGCGCGCGGTCGCTCGTGGTGATGCCTTTCAGTGATGCCGGTCAGCGTTCTCCCCGACCGGATCAAGGGCATGCGGCTGGAGGTGGAGATGGGCAAGGCCTGTTTCCCACTTCAGCGTTCCAAGGTTTGACCAGGCCCCTTGGCTGTTGAGATGGCGAAGATCGAAGACCCAATCGGTGGGGGCCTCCACTGACTTGACCTTGATCAGGAACTCGGCCCCCTCAAGGGGAATACCCAGATCGGGTGCCATGAATGCGGTCACCTTGCGGGTAAATTTCTCAAGCCGGTCGGGACTCATGTGGGAGGTAATCGCAACGTTGGCCCACATGGACTGAATGCGGCCCCAAAAGGGGCTGAGAAGCCGCCCCTCGGTGTTGACAAAGGGCAGCCATGTCTCGATGCCGTCCGGGTTTTTGTAGGTGATCGCGACGATTCGGTTGTAATCATCAAAGTGATCATGCATGTAGAGCGCATGCGGCGAAATCCCAAACAGGGTGTGCGACACATTGATCAGCGCATCGCTGGCCTGATCCAGGACTACCAGCGCCGGGTCCTTGGGTTGGGATCCTGCCCAGCGGTACAGGAGCGCATAGTGGATGGTACTGTTGAGTTGCAGGACCAGAAGGACAACCAGAACCTTGGCGATGCGGGTGGCGGTGGCCCGATCCGTTCGAGTGTGGCGCTTGAAGAAGCCGGGAAATGGCCGTTCATCCTCAAAATCAGGTATGGCATCGAGCGCACAGTCGGGTCCACAGTCCTTGCGGATACGATTGTCGGCGATGGCGCGGTAGCGCGCCTTGGCCAGGTGATAGATCCCCGGCACGCGAAGCAGCCACCCGATCGGCGCGCCATAGCCGGTGGCCAAAAGGATTTTGATGTAGGTGTCGACGCCCTGGCTGATTTGACCCTGTGGGTCGAGGGCATACAGGTCTCTGAGGAGATCCGTTTCGGAGATTTGCGACAGCAACGGGTAGGACGTTCGGTAGGACTGAAGCCCTTTAAAGGCGACCGCATGGCGGATATCGAAATGTTCAAGAATGATGACGGTGCGGTTGCAGAGCGGGCACTGCTGGTCGTAGAACACGGTCAGAGTCGGTTGTCGGACCCGAATCACCCGTCCAAGACCATGCCACGCGCGGAAAGGAACCTCTAGCAGATAGTGGACCAGCATGGCGAATCCGAAGGGGTAAACATTGAGGGCCAGAATGATGCCGACATGAAAGCCAACGCCCAGAATCAGGATCGGAATTCGAAATGCCTTGCGCCAGAAGAGGAAAATGAAACCCAGCTGAAAGCCCATTACGGCATAGCCGATCAGCTGCTGCAGCGTCTTGTGATTCAAGACCGCGCTGAGATCCAGGGGTGACTGGTAGTAGGGATGGGTGGGCGGCAGCCAGCCGCCCATGCCGTTTCGCCAGAATTCCGAGGAGAGCTTGTGCAGTCCGGAGTCCAGGTACATCAGCCCGAGGCTCAGGAAGACCGGCACGCTGTAGGCCAGGGGCGAAACCGTTTGCTCAGGTTGGTAGCGCTGGCTGAGGCTTGAGTAGCGCAGGCGCCAGCGCAATTGATCCAGAGAAAAACGGCGCTCTGACGGTAAAAAGACCAGCAGTAGACTGCTGCCGGTCATGAGCTGGTCAAAACCCCCGTCAAAATCCTGCCACAGGGGCGTAAAGACCACGAATGTGATCCACAGAAGGTAATTGGCGAGGGCGGCTTGGCGGGTCCTGTAGCCTAAAAGCAGAGCGATCAGGACTCCCGCCCAAGCCAAAATCACGGCATGCAGGACCGGAGAGGCCCGATCGAGGTAGGGCGTCGGATCAAAGATCAGATGCCTGAAATAAAAGAGGAAGAGCACCTCCTGAAGCGCGACCAGCGAAAATCCGATGCGGAAGAGGGCAAGGCCGGTTGCCGGGACCTTGCGTGTCAATTGTTGTTCAAGAAATCGGATCAGTCGTTGCAGCATGGGAAGGCATGGCAGGGTGGCTCACGTGGGGGGCTTCAGTCTTCAGCGCTAACGCTGACGCAGTCTGTGTTTTAGCGGAACGGCCGGCCCCAGGATCCCTTAAAAATCAGGCTTTCAAGTGGCTTGCGCGTGCGTTCGGCGAATTCCCGCTCCATAAGATCCTGCGGGATGAGACCCTCAGGCAGTTGATAGCCCACGGCCAGGATGGACATTGGCTCGACGCTCTCTGGCAGCTCGAAGGCCTGCTGGATGGCTAGGCGATCAAAGCCGCCCATCTGATGGACCATCAGCCCGAGCGCGGTGGCTTCAACGGAAAGACTCATCATCGCCGCACCGCAATCATAAGGGGCCCAGCGGTTGGGTTTGCCCTCACTGGAAGCGGTCTCGGCAGCGGCGAGCATCAGCAGCGGCGCGTGGCAGGCCCAGGTCCGGTTGAAGCCGGTCAGGCACTCGAAGGCGCGGCTCCACTGCTGGAAGTCCTCATTTCGATCCCAGACCGTCAGGCGCCACGGTTGCTGGTTGCTTGCCGAGGGGCTCCAGCGGGCGGCCTCGAACAGCTGAATGAGTGTTTTGGCTTCGACCGCACGATTAGGGTCAAATGCCCTGCCGCTCCAGCGTTGGGCCAGCGCGGGATGAATCGGGGTCTCGGTGATGGCGTCTTTGGGAAACATGGGGTCTATTTAATTCCGAAGGGGTTTACCGGTCAGGCTCTCAAGCACCCTCAAGGGTCCGAGCTCGGGTTGAATGAGGTGGTCGGGGGACAGGTAAAAGGTTTGTTCCAGCATGAATTGTCCCGCCATGACGGCATGCAATACTTGATCTGAGAAAACGACCCAGGAACTCCCGGGGGGGAATTGAAACGTGAGTTGTGGCGCATGGGCCTGGTAGTCGAGATCGGCTTTCCCGAGGTCATGAAGCTGTCCCATATAGTGGTCATACAGAGAGCGACGCGCCTTGGTGATGCCGATTTTTTCCAGAAGCCATGCAGACCCTGGAAAGGGTTGACTCGCCTTGGGTAGGAACCGTTGGGCATGGTCCCTGAACGGCTCTCCAACGCGCCAGATCCTTGGGATGCCTGCCGGGTTTACGTTGGTAAAGACGCGCAGCAACCGCGTTCCCTGGGTTGGGTTGGAGGGAAAGGAGTCCACATGAAGCCGCGTATCGTCTTTGCGCCAGCTGGTAACCCGGCCTTCAACCTGCGCCGTCCGATAGGAAGTGAAGCCCGTTTTCAGGTAGGGCCGGTAGGCCGGAAACAGGGCATCGACCAGCGATTTGGCGTTGACGCAGAAACGGGCGATCAGGGATTCCAGCGCGTCCTGATCCGCCTGTGAGCCGCGGGCGCCCTGAAGGCTATGGCGCGACCCCCGGTAACTGATGTTCTTGGATTTGCCATCTGACCATTGTTCGGAAAGAAAACGCTGCTCCGCCTCCAAGAAGGGAAAGCCGAGATTAGGAAAGTAAAGCACTTTGCCTGATTCAAGGTCTGCCTCGCAGCGAACGATTGGGGCTTCATCGACCTCAGGAGACCATCGGTTCAGGTCAAATTCGCGAATGACGTCAAGTTGCATGGGATTCTCTCTGGCGGCGGGCTGACCCCGTGGTCAGAATGACCCATGCATTTTAACCAGTCTTGCCGGGCAGCGAGCCTCTGACACGCCGCCATTTCCTGATCAGTTGTTACCCGAAATAGAACAATACAGGCTGATTGCGCTGATCCGGGTAGCCTCACAGTCAAAATCGGTCCCTCGCTCAATGCTCTCTTTGAGGGACTGGATGGCCCTATCCGAGAACACCGGATGGGCGCTGAAGATGTCTCGACGGTAACAATCCAGGAGTTCCCGGGTTATGAGACGGTCTTTTCTCATGTCCATGCACTCTTCCTCACGCCTTGACTTAGCTGAAATGGCACTCCGTGTGCCTTTCAACCCTTTGAAAGATTGCGTTGTCTAAAAGTTCCTGTCATCGACTGACGGGCAGTCGAGCCCTGCCTCTGGTGGGGGTGAAGCACCTGCACTCAAGGTGCAGGACCATTTGCTAGAATCGAAGTCACCCTCAACCCTCACTGGATGCCCCCTTGAACAAGACCTTTGCCCTGATTGCCTGCGGGCTCGTTTTCCTTCCCGGATGTTCTTCGAAGGCGCCGGTCAGAATTGCCGTTCCTTTTGATGCTGCCAAGGCAAGAGTCATGCTGGCGCCTGGCAGCAACCAGGTGTCCGGGCGGATCATGGTTCAGTTGGCCAGTGGTACTTTGGTGAGTTGTGCGGGAAGTGTCGTCAGCCTGGTACCGGCAACCCCTTATGCCAAGGAATGGGCGCGGATTTTTTATGAGCTTGATTCGGGCAAGTACGGTTCCATCAACAGTGCTTTCAGAATGGATGCCCGGGAATCACCCGTCCAGTTCGCCGGGGCGGAAGCCTTTTACAGCACTACCAAGACCTCGCGCTGTGATGAGGATGGCGATTTTCAGTTCACCCAGGTCGGTAACGGAGAGTATCTGATCGTCGCCAAGACCCGCTGGCTGGGCCGTGACCACGATTACTATGACTTCATGTATGGAGTGAATGACGCGCAGGAGGAAGACGGCTCCGTCATGCAGAAGGTCCGCTTGAAGGGCGGAGACTCGATTGACCTGCAGTGGTCGCCCCCCCGCCCTGAGCTTTTAGGCGGTGAGGGGCTTCCGGGCGCCCGCTAGCGGGCGCCTCAGGCAACGACCCGGAAAGGCTCCGGCAGGTGCGAGTTCGGGACAGCACTGAAGCGGGGTCCTCCCTCTCTCAGTAATGCGAGCAACTCCGGTTTTGCCACGCCGAGGATCTTGGCAATTCCAGGTAAAGTCCATGCCGGCGCGCCATCACTCATGCTGAATTGATCAGCAGGCGGCAGGCATCCTTCGCTGATCAGCTGGAAGATTTCCTGAATATCCGGAGGGGTTGGCCTGAGCTCAAAATCAGTCATCTTTGGAATTCGGTCTTTTCTCTGGCAGCCGCAGCTCGTCGATGAGCCATTACGAAGTGTGATGGCGGAAACCAGTTTTTCCTTACCGCACACGCACTGGCAGGGGTAGCGGGTGTCCCCGCCTATCCGTTGGGGGGCGCCGGTGATCAGCCAATGTCCATAGCGGTGGCCTGCGCTGACTTTTTGGGTGGTTTGTTTTTCCATTGCACCTTCTCTCTGACGTTTTGTGGCCGCCAACAATGCGAAGGACGCGGATCTGGCGGTTCGTGATCGCAAGAAGTTAAGCAATCATCGGGCCAGTCTTGATTTTCGGGATCTTATGAGAGAGAGTCCGGGGGGTTCAGCAGCCGGCTAGAGCAGGCGCCGGGCAAATAAGGAAGCAGCGCATGCGCGGATACCCGAGTGAATGTGGCATATGCCTCAGCTGCATTGGCTGACCGGTTGGCGAAGCTGGTAATGCCCAACCGGAATTGACTCTAATGCCGGATGTGGCCGATTTCTGCCCCGACTTGGGTTGCCGAGCCCGGTGCGAGACCCAGTGCCCACTCGATCCGGTCTTTGCCGAACAGGACGATGATGGTGGACCCCATATTGAAACGGCCCATTTCGGCGCCTTTGTCCAGAACCACCTCTCCCTTCGGGTAATCCCAGGATTGGATACCATGGGTGTGGGGCGGCGTTACGATGCCATGCCAGACGGTCTCGATGCTGGCGACAAAAATGGCGCCGACCAGTATCAGGGCCATCGGGCCCGCCGCGGTGTCAAATACGGCCACGACACGCTCGTTGCGCGCAAACAGCTGATCGACACCCCGCGCAGTGGCATCGTTGACGCTGAAAAGACGGCCGGGGATGTGCAACATCTGACGGAGTTCGCCACGCATCGGCATGTGCAGCCGGTGGTAGTCGCGGGGCGAAAGATAGATGGTCAGGAAATGGCCACCGGCAAACTGTGACGTCAGGTCGTCTTGATGGCCCAGCAACGCGCTCAATGAGTAAGTGCGGCCTTTGGCCTGAATCAGGTTGCCATCGTCAATCGTTCCTAGCTGGCTGACGGCCCCATCTGCTGGACTTGCAAGCTGACCGGGGCCTTTGCAAATGGGTCGAGCGCCCGCGCTCAGGGCCCGGGTGAAGAAGTCGTTAAAGCAGGTGTACTCGCGCGCTGAGGTCCGCTGTGCCTCGGCGAGATTGACGCCATAGATGCGCGTGATGTTCTCGATGAACAGGTTCTTGACGAAGGCAATGCGGCACTGAGTCAACCTGCCCATCAGTCGAGACAGGGCATGGTGGGGCAGGATGAACTGGAGCCCGATGAAGGCTTTCTCAAGAAGGACGTGCATTACGGTTTGCGTTGTTGATTCCCGTACCAAGGCCGGGAGTTCGTGAGGGGGGTTTGGCTTACTGTCAATGGCGCTGATCAATAAAACGCTTATAGCTGGAATAGGTTTCCCGAGCCATTCGCGCGCTATCGAATGGAAGATTCCGGAGCCGCCTGCGAATTTGCGCCTGGTGAACGGACCGAATCCAGAGCCACTGGGTTCCGAAATAGCCAAGCACGGCCCCGAGGTTCATCAGGATGAAGCAGCCCAGTAGCAGGGGCGTCCCCAGTTCCATCGCCTTCTCGACACTGAAGAATTCGGAGAACTGGTCGAAATCAAATGAGGGGGTGCCAAGCGCATAGGCGCCCACCCGGTAGGCAAAGTAATACATGGGCAGCCATGTGATCGGGTTGGTAATCCATACCAAGGCCACCGCAATCGGAATATTGGCGCCAAAATAGACCGCGCCGATTCCGGCAATCACTTGTTGCCAGGGAAGCGGCGGGGTGTACATCGCCCACAGGCCAATGGCAAAGGCCTTGGAGACGGAGCGCCGATTAAGATGCCAGAGGTCCGGCGAATGAATCCGGTCGCCGAGGAACTGAAGGGACTTGATCTCCCGAATTTTGGCCGGGTCAGGAAGGTGGCGTTTAAGGAACTTCTTGGGCATGCCGGTGGCCTGGAAAGGGAACGCGAAAGGGAGTGTTTGAGTGCTGGCCGTATTCTAGGGCCGCATCCGATAAATCGGTACGACTTTTTAAATGCTTATGACTTTTGTGGCCCCCATCCTCTGAAGGCCCAGCGATCCAGTTTGGCGATGGCCGTCCCGGCCAGGCAAAAGAGGGCGCACAAATAGATCCCAAAGATCGTAAATCCGGCGTCGGCACCCTGATTTCTGACCAGCCATGCCATGAGCAAGGGTGCGGTACTTCCGAGGATCGGGGAGGCAACATTGACTGCAAGACTGACCCCGCTGTAGCGAACCTCGGTTCTAAACAGACTGGTGACACCGGCAAATGCGGCGCTGGTGTAGAGCCCAAGCAGGGCCGAAAAGCCAAAGAAAGCGGGCAAAATCAAGGTCGATCCAAAGCGACCCGACAGGCTCATGGCCAGCGGAAGGGTGGCGACAAGCAGGAGCCCCGCGCCTATTGAAAGGATCCTTTTAAAGCCCAGTCGATCAGTCAGTCCCCCGCCGACGAGGGTCACGGCAAGCGAAGTTACCAGCCCGCCTGATGTGACCAACAGCGCATGAAGTGCGGTGAATTTGAGCGCCGAGATCATGTAACTGTTGAAGTACACGAATGCGAAAAAAAAGCCACAGGTCATGGGCCCGAGCAGCAGGATGCCGGTCAGTATTTCGCGCTTATGGTGATGGAGGGTATGGCGCACGGGATTTCCCAGCAGCCGATTGTGGGCCTTGGCTTCCTCATAGAGGGCACTTTCAGGCATTTTCTGGCGGATCCTGAGGCCGATCCAGCCACCGACTAGACCCAGCAAAAAGGGGATGCGCCAGCCCCATTCTGCAAAAGCGGTTTCATCCAGCAAGAAGGACAATCCACTGGCAATCAGTGTGCCCAGGAGCAGACCCATGCAGGTGCTGGATTGGATGAGGCTTGAGGCGATGCCGATTTTCCGGGATGGGGTGTGTTCCATGACGTAAGTGACCGCCCCGCCCATCTCGCCCCCGAGGGCCAGGCCTTGGAAAAGTCGTAGAACGATGAGTAATACGGCGGCAAACCCGCCAATGGCGGCATAGCCTGGGAGAAGACCGATTGCAGCCGTGGGGATGGCCATGCCCATCATCGAGATGGAAAGCGCCCGACGCCGGCCAAAACGGTCCCCAATGGCGCTGAAGAGGAGGGCTCCGAGGGGACGCATGAAAAAACTCACGCTGAAGACCGCGAAGGTGACCAGCACCTGGAGGCTGGAGTCCTCCTCTGGGAAGAAGGTTCTACCAAGGTAAACGGAGAGATGGCCGTAGAGCGCAAAGTCGTACCACTCCAGGGTATTTCCGAGGACCCCAGCGAAGATGGCCTGACGGGTGGTCATTTGCATGGCAGCGTCCCGTGGTTCAGCCAGTGGGGCCATGTTCGGCCTTCGGTTCACGCAGCAGGAGGTTGTCAACGGCCTCCTGAGGTGGAAGGTTTTCAAACAGTATCCGATAGACCTGATGCGTGATGGGCATCTCGATGCCGAGATTGTGTGCCACGTCATGAACAATTCGTGCCGTAGGGATTCCCTCGATTTCCTGGTGGATTTCGGCCTTGACGGTCTCAAGCGAGCGGCCCTGACCCAGCCCCAGCCCCAGCCGGCGATTCCGGGATTGGTCATCGGTACAGGTCAGGATGAGGTCGCCCACACCGGAGAGACCCATCAGGGTTTCGGGCTTGCCGCCGAGTTGCAAACCCAGACGCATCATTTCTGCAAGACCCCGGGTGATCAGGGCTGCCCGGGCATTAGCACCAAAATTCAGACCATCAGCGACCCCGGCTGCGATGGCGAGGACGTTCTTGATGGCTCCCCCCAGTTCAACCCCGATCAGGTCCGAACTCGAGTAGGCCCTAAAACGTGGGGAGTGAAACAGGCTGACCAGTTGCTGCGCATATTCAGGTGAGTTGGAAGCGATGGTGACGGCCGTCGGCTGGCCGGCAGCAACCTCTCGGGCAAAGCTCGGACCTGAAAGAACGGCGCTGAGTGTCGATTCTCCAAACACATCGGCAACGACCTGATGCAGGGGCAGGCCGCTGCCAGGTTCCAGTCCCTTGGTAGCCCAGGCGATGCGGGCAGGGCCATCAACCGCGTGTTTGAGGGATTCAAGGAAGGGTCTGAACGCATGGCTTGGAACGGCCACCAGGCAGGTATCGGCAGCCGCCGCAGTCTCATGGAGCGTTGACGTAATCCTCAGGCTGTCTGGAAAAAGGGCATCTGGAAGATAGCGTCGGTTACACCGCTCCTCCCGGAGTTTGGCCATATGTGAGGGTGAGTGCCCCCATAGGCGAACGGCATGGCCGTTGGTGGCCAACACCAAGGCCAGGGCCGTCCCCCAAGAACCCGCCCCAAAAACGGCAATGGTCGCCATCAGGTCTCAATCAGGGTACTTGGGCGAGGTATCCACCCTCAGGATCATGGCTAGTGGCTCATGGTGGAGACAGGCTCCGCGTTTTTGAGGCGTTCGACCTCCTGAGCATAGAGGGCATCAAAATTGACCGGAGCCAGAATCATGGGCGGAAATCCACCCTGACTGACCAGGTCGGCAACGACTTGGCGGGCGAATGGAAAGAGAATGCTGGGACAGTAGCTCCGGACCAGGTGAGAGAGCTCATTTTCCGGGAACCCCTTAGCTGCGAAGATACCTGCCTGGCCGACTTCAATCAGGTAGGCGGTTTTGTCGCCAAGTTTAACGGTCAGGGTGACTTTCAGGGTCACATCATAGACATCCTCCCTGATCCGCTGGGTCGTACTCCCAAGGTCAAACTCCATCTCCGGTTCCCAGTCTTGGGTGAAGACCTCGGGCGTGTTTGGGGTTTCGAATGAAACATCCTTGACGTAGATCTTCTGGATGCTGAACTGTCGCGCGTCCTGGGACTCGTTTTCTTCGGCCATGTGGGTGCTTCGTTGAGTGGGGGAGTAAAAGTTACTTATTGCGTTTTTTGCTCATGGGAAGGTTCTGGTCCTTCCAGGCAAACAGCCCGCCTTTTAATTCGTAAACCTGAGTGAACCCAAGTTCGGTGAGCTTTTTCCCGGCGGCGAGGGAACGGGTTCCGGACTGGCAGTTGACGATGATGGGGTCATTTTTGTGGGGGTCGAGTTCGGCCGCCCGCTCGCCAATTTTCGAGAATGGCATGTTGATGGCGCCCTGGATGTGGCCTTCGGCAAATTCGTTAGGCTCCCGGACATCGACGATGACGGTTTCATCCTTGTTCATGATCACCACCGCTTCGCTGGGAGAAACGGTCTTGTGCTTGCGAGTGGCGGTATCGAACAGGTCCTGAATCAAAAGAATGATGACGATGAAAAGGCAGCTGGCCATGATCCAGTGGTTGCCCACGAATTCGATGAGTTGGTCGGGGTTGATGTTCATAGGTTTTGGGTGTTTGAAATTAATGTGAGTCCGAGCAGAAGACCTCGCGCATCAGCGTGATCAGTTTTAGGGTTCGCTTGTCGTCGACGAAATAATAGACACGGTTGGATTCTTTTCGACTCCCCAGAATTCCCTTCTCGCGGAGTACGGATAAATGTTGGGAGATGTTGCTCTGCGTGGTCCCGCAGTAGTCAACGATTTCCTGAACGCTGGCCTGCTCCTCGCCCAGAAGGCAGAGGATCTTGAGCCTGAGCGGGTGTGCCATGGCCTTAATACAGTTGGCCGCAATCGTGATGTCCTCCTCGCGGCGGATCAAGTCGTCCCTCATCGTGTGCTCCAAATCCCGACTCCGCATACCCCCCCCGGGGAGTCGTCCGATGACGACGAGCGAAGGAAAAACAGATAAAATCTCAGCCCTGAGCGCAGGAAAACCTGCCTCATTCTTTTCCCAAGAAACAAAACCTAGGTTCAGTTCTCAAGAACTCAGCCGGAGATTATACGTTGAACTCGCATCGTCCTAAACCAGTCGTCCTGATTATCCTTGATGGATTCGGCTACAACGAATCCAATGAATACAACGCCATTGCAGCTGCCAGGACTCCGACATGGGACCATCTTTGGGGCTCCTGTGCACACACCCTTCTCAAGTGCGCGGGCGAGACCGTCGGCCTACCTGATGATCAGATGGGCAATTCCGAGGTCGGCCACCTTCATCTGGGTTCCGGTCGATTGATCAATCAGGACTTCACGGCCGTGAACCAGGCGATCCGCGATGGCTCGTTCTTTGAAAACCCGGCGCTGGTTCAGGCGGTTGATACTGCCAAGGCGGGCGGCAAAGCCCTGCACATCTTTGGATTGCTGTCGCCAGGTGGCGTCCACAGTCACGATCATCAGATTCAGGCGATGGCTGAGCTTGCGGTCCGCCGGGGTCTTGAGAAGGTCTACATTCATGCCTTTCTCGATGGACGGGATACGCCGCCCCAAAGCGCCGGGGGTCCCATTGCTTCAATGGAAAAAAAGCTGAAGTCGCTGGGTACCGGGCGCATCGTCTCGCTGTCCGGCCGGTTCTATTCAATGGATCGGGACAATCGCTGGGATCGGGTCGAAAAAGCTTACGAGCTGATTGTTGAAGGCAAAGGTGAATTTACTGCGGTGTCAGCAGATGAGGGTCTTGCAGCGGCTTATGCGCGGGGCGAGACCGACGAATTCGTGCAGACCACGCTCGTTGTTCCGCCGGGTCAGCGCCCAGTGCACCTCGAGGATGGGGATGTGGTTGTATTCATGAATTTCAGGGCAGATCGCGCCAGAGAAATCACCAAGGCCATCAATGATGCCAATTTCGATGGCTTTGAGCGCAAAGCGGTTCGAAACCTCGGTGGCTACGTGACCTTGACGGAGTACCATCAGGATTTCCCTTACCCGGTTGCTTTTCCTCCAGTGTCCATCTCCCGCTCACTCGGTGAGGTGTTATCCGAGCACGGTCTGACTCAGCTGCGGATCGCTGAAACCGAAAAGTATGCCCATGTTACGTTCTTCTTTAACGGTGGACGTGACGAGCCTTTTGCTGGCGAGTCAAGGATCCTGATCCCATCGCCGAAGGTCAAGACCTATGACATGCAGCCAGAAATGAGTGCGGCTGAGGTCACCCATGAAATGGTAAAGGCCATTGAGAACCAGTCCTTCGATGTCATCATCTGCAACTATGCCAACGGTGACATGGTCGGTCATACCGGCATCATGGATGCGGCCATCAAGGCTGTTGAGACCTTGGATGCCAGCCTGGCTCGTATCCTTGTCGCCCTTGACAAAGTGGGTGGCGAGCTCCTGATTACCGCTGACCATGGCAACGTTGAGCAGATGGTGGATCCTGACACGGGTGTGGCACTGACCCAGCACACCACCTTCCCTGTGCCGCTGGTTTACCGGGGTCAGGGTCAAAGGACACTGGCTGACGGCGGCAATCTGGCGGATATCGCACCCACCGTTCTTGAGATCCTGGGGATTGAACGACCCGCTGAAATGACCGGCAGGTCCCTTTTGTCCTAGGCTCTCAGGGTGTATGCCACCCGTTTCAGGATTCTGGTCCTAGCCTTAGCGAGCCTCTCTTGGCTGAGACCAGGTTTGGCGGAGGGCGCCAAGGAAGCCCCGCTGGAGGCCGTTCGTGGCCAGTTGGAGTCGGCGCGTCAGGCCCGGGCTGCATTCAAAACAGTCCGGGATCAACTCGATGACCAGCTTTCAGCGCTTGAACTCAGGCAGGGACAGCTGGCGCAGCTGATCATGGAGCTTGAAACACAGGCGCGGGATCGTGAAAAGCATATTCAAGTTCTGAAACAGCGAAGAGACAAGACGCTTGCCCATGTCAGGCAGCAGCAAAAAATCCTGTCCGAACAGCTGAGAAGTGCCCACCTGGTCGGCCGGGAGGATTGGCTCAAACTCCTCATGAATCAGGAGGAGCCCACCCGAATGGCCCGTGTGCTAGCCTATTACGGCTATTTGAGTGTGGCGCGTTCCACCTTGATCCAAAGACTGAAGGATGAGCTGGTTAAGGTCGATCAGACAGAGAGGGAACTCCAACAGGAGACCCTGGCCAAGACGGAACTTCGGAAAAAGTCGCAGCAGGAGCGACAGCAATTGCTCGAAGCGACGAAAGCGCGAAAACTCTTGCTATCCTCCTGGGACGAGGAACTCAAAAGTCAGGCGGTCCGGATTCGCGAGCTCAAGGAAGATGAAGAGCGGCTGGCCAACCTGGTCGATTCTTTCTCAACCTCCAGTGAGTCCCGTGTAAGCCCTCTAGCGTCCGCCGATCCCCAAATGACCACACGGGGTCGTTGCCCGCCGGCGGGCCCCATCGTTTCACGCTTTGGCAGCAAGCGTCTCAATGGCCGCTGGGATGGTATTTTGATCGGGGGCCGCGAGGGTTCGCCAGTTAAAACGGTTGCAGCCGGCAAGGTGGCGTTTGCGGATTGGTTTCGTGGCTATGGTCTCCTTACAATCATCGACCATGGCGCAGGTGTCATGAGCCTCTATGCCTTTAACCAGAGTCTCAGTAAAGCCAAGGGCGATGAAGTGGTCGCTGGCGAGGTGATAGCAACCCTTGGCTCCAGTGGGGGCCGCGAGGCCCCGGGGCTCTATTTTGGTATACGGGATCAGGGTAAACCTGTGGATCCCATCGCATGGTGCAAGACTCAGACCTGATCCTGCACAATTTAAGAATCACAAAGTCATCGGTATCAACATATGCCTCACTATCAGAGCCTTCGGCTGACCTCACTGGCCATCCTGTTTGGATACAGCCTGGCATCCGCCTCGTGTGTTCTGGCCGCGAATGCGCCAGAACCCAAAGCGGCAAACGCCCCTGAGGCCGAGAAGGAGCAGGGCCAGATTCCTTTCGAGGGACTTAAGACCTTTGCCGAGGTCTATGGCCGCATCAAACAGGATTATGTGGAACCGGTCAAAGACGACAAGCTGATCGAGGATGCGATTCGGGGGATGCTCTCCGGCTTGGACCCGCACTCGACCTATCTCGATAAAGAGCAGTATGACGAGTTGAAGGTCGGGACCATGGGGCAGTTCGGTGGCCTTGGGATTGAAGTGGGCATGGAAAATGGCTTTGTCAAAGTGATCGCCCCGATCGATGACACGCCGGCCCAAAAAGCGGGGGTGAAAGCAGGCGATCTCATCATTCGCCTCGATGAGAAACCGGTAAAGGGACTCAGTCTTAACGATGCGGTCAAAATTATGCGCGGTGAGCCCGGAAGTGCCATTGTCTTAACCCTGGTCAGGGAAGGTCGTGAGCAACCCCTGCGGTTGAAGTTGGTCCGCGATGTCATCAAGGTGAAAAGCGTCAAAAGTCGCATGCTGGAACCCGGTTACGGCTACCTCCGTCTGTCGAGCTTTCAGGCCAAGACGGGCGAAAACATGATCGAGGCCCTGGATGAACTCAAGAAGGGCGGCAAGTTAAAGGGCTTGGTGCTGGACCTTCGAAATAATCCGGGTGGGGTACTCAACGCCGCCGTTTCCGTGAGCGATGCGTTTCTGGATGAGGGTCTGATTGTCTATACCGACGGCCGCATTGAAGATTCCAAGATGAAATTTGATGCTACATCGGGCGATGCGCTGGAAGGCGCACCAATGGTGGTGCTGATCAATGCAGGATCTGCCTCCGCGTCTGAAATTGTGGCCGGTGCGCTGCAGGATCACAACCGGGCCATCATCATGGGGGAAAAGACCTTTGGCAAGGGCTCGGTACAAACCATACTCCCGACCAGTAATGGTGGCGGCATCAAGCTGACCACAGCGCGTTACTACACGCCCTCGGGCCGCTCTATTCAGGCCGAGGGTATCGCACCCGACGTGCAGATTTCCAAGGTCAAGCTGGAAGCAGCTAATGATCCTGATTTTGGTCCTCTGAAAGAGGCGGATTTAACCAATCACCTCGAAAATCCAACCCCGGGCGCCAAGCGCGAACCCAGCAAGGAAATCACCATCACACCTCAGGATCAGGCGCAGCCCAAGGATCCGAAGTCTGAGGACGGTCTCGCCCTTCAGGATTATCCGTTGAATGAGGCCTTGAACCTTCTTAAAGGGATCAATATTGCCAAGAAGCCCAAGCAGAATATGCAACCGGCCCAAGGAAAGAAGCCTTAGAAGATAAGCGGTGCACTCTCATTCGTGGGGTTGCACCGCCATATCGGCGAGTGCAAATTCGCTGAAGGTTCCCTTTCTGATGTTCCAAAAGGCCAACTCCGGGAGGCTGAACACCATGCCTTTGAGACCTCCCATGGCCAGTTCGCCCTCATCCAGCGGTGCGCTAAAGGCGCCGACGAGGCTGGCACCTGCGCCGTAGGCCAGATTCATGGTCCCGATCAGGGGCCTGAGCATGAACTGATCGTCACTGAAAAATAGAAAAACGCCATCTTCCCGCATGCGTGCCGCATAGATTTGAGAGGTGAGAGGGCTCGTTTCAAGCACGCGTGTGCCCACACTCTGAAACGCGGCCCCCCCCGCCAGGAGCTGCTCCCTTCTCCGCCGCAGGTATGACGGGTAACGATCAATCTGCTTTATCCGATAGCGGCTTTTGACCAGCTCATGAAAACGAAACGGCACGAAACTTTGTGAATGGTCCGGGTCGATGTGGCCACCAAGCGCCGCCGTCTCGTTCGCGCCCTGAAAGCTCTGATTGACGCTCCGAATCAGTTCCGTGACGCAGTTTCGATCAATCAGGCCATATCCAAAGCGTTTGGAGAGTGCGTCCCTAAATTTGGCAAGGTCTATGCGTGCGGCATCCAGTGACCATTGAAGGCGCTTTTGGTCGGCTGCACCCACGGGTCGCAAGACCCGCACCGCCGCCTGGCCTCTGGGAGGTGCCGAATCGTTTGGGAAATGTGCCCGGATTTTGAGGGAGATCGCGCGTCTAAGGAGCGCCAGTTCAGTGGCCGCGATTTCCAGGCGATGGTAACCGATTTCATCCGTCTCAGATTCCTCCAGATCGTGCCGGATGATGCGCTGGGCTCTTTTGGAGAGGATCTCCAGAAAACCTGCCTGCTCGCTGATTTCACGCTCACTCAGCGAGCGGTGTGAATCGGGTCTCCCGGCTTCGATTTCGCCCGTGGAGCTATCAAGCACGAAGATTCTCCGCCTTTCAAGTGAACGGGAGATCAGTTGATAGCGGGCCAGCGCCAAAAGGAGGGCCGGGCCGTGCCCGGGGTAGGGTGTTTGCACCAGCGTATGGATCCCCTCCGCCAAGTCTTTTTGAAAACCTTGAAGGTGCTGCTTGATCTTTTCTCCATGAGGTCCTTGCGGCAGGGCTCCGAGGTCGAGGATAGCGTCAGCTGGGACTTCGAGGTCTTCCGCCATTACCCGTAGGGCCAATTTCCGGTCATAAAGATCGGTGAATGTCTCTGAGAAAGTGGGGGGGTATAGGGGATAGCCGTGGGTTTGGAGGTCTTCATCTGGGCGGCGGGTTAAATCCAGCATGTCCTCCGTCAGAGCTGTCGGCGTCGCAGGTGGCGTCCCTGGGAGACGCTGCCGCAGGAGTTCAAACCAGGGATGTTGGCTTTTTTCAGAGCCGAAGAATCCGGCACCGGCGATGGGAATCGCCCTCCCGTCACTAATGGCCTCGAGAAAAACCACATCGTTTTCAAGAGCCTTAAGGTAATCGAAATGACGGTTCTGCTTCAGGAGGGTCTGGCTGAGGGCCTGTCGGATCGTTCCTGCGATCTTGGGATCGACCGAGAGTTCGGCGGCTTCAATAGTCCGATTTTCAAGATTGGTATAAGTGAAGCGGAAGGTGCTCCATGGCTCGCGTATCAGGCGGGCGACGCCCGATGAATGCTGATAATGGTAGACCTCATCATGGATACGGATGGCGCTGTGGCCACCGCTGGATCCGCCGGAGTTGGCATCAATGTAAAGATAGGCGAGAGGCCCTCGGATCTTTTCTTCGCTCTGGGCAAAGCCATTAGAAACAAGACCGAGGAGGGCGCTCAAAGAAAGCGCCCGAAATACAGGATGAGGGCGCGGACTAGAGGCTGAAGCCAGCTTCAATCCAGGACTGGGCCTTGCTGTTGGTTTTGAGTACATCCGCAAGGACCGGTTGCTTCAGGATGTCTTCTTTCTTGATGCCAGCCCGCTTGAGCCCCTTGCCAATGCCTTCGAATGTGGCCTGTTCCTGGCTCCAGTTACTGATTTTAAATGTCGCGGCGGTCCGCTGAATGGCATTTGGGAATTCCGCGGAGGTCATGGAGGAGCCGACAACCGAGTAAGTCAGGTTGGCAATATCATCCAGGTAGGGGAGTTTCTCCTTGGGGACGCTTTTTTTGCTGTCAGAGGAGGACTTTGAGGGTGAGCTCGATGATTCCGAGATCGAAGCCACCGAGGCTGACGATCCGGAGAGGGAGACGGACGACTCCGAACATGCCCCCAGCAGGGCCGCCAGCAGCAATAAGACCGCGAACTGAGTTTTCATGAAATCTCCGCCGGAGTTAGGTGTTTAGGCGTGCTTCATCCGTCGATAAAGCGGTTGGGGATCATCACAGGCCGCCTGGTAGGTGACGCTGAATTCACGGAATGCGGTCAGCCGGTCTTGGAGGTTGGTTCCCTCGGGGAACTCAAAGGTATCAACGCCCAGTCGACTCAGAAAAAACATCTGATCCCGAAGGAAATCGCCAATGACCCGGATTTCACCGTCATAACCCATCTCCTGTCTCAGGATACGGGCCTGACTAAAGCTGCGTCCATCGGTGAATGCCGGCATTTCAAGGACGACAAGCGGAAGCGCTGCCAGGGCTCCTTCGAGCTCAAGCGGCGATTCATTGGGTAACAGTCGAACTCCAGCCTTGGGGTCGAGGTGCGAAGAGTCCTGTTTGAACCGCTTCAGAGACAAGCTGAATAGCCCTGATTCCGGTGTCGGCTCCTCGTCACTGAGATGACTGCACGGCGCCTCGACAATCGTTGAGTTCTTAATGACGTGCATAGACCCGCTCCTGGAAGGGTTCAATACCGGTCCTGCGGACGGTTTCTAGGAAAGTCTCCTCAGCCTCGCGAAGATCGCAATACGTTTTGAAGATTTTTTCCATGGTCGCCGTGACTTCGCTTCGGGACACGGAGGGCCCGAGTCGCTCGCCCAGCGATGCCTCATTGCTGGAAGAGCCCCCTAAGGTAATTTGGTACCACTCCTCCCCCTTTTTATCGACACCCAGAATTCCAATATGACCGACGGTGTGATGACCGCAACCGTTCATGCAGCCGGAGATATTGATACGAATTTCGCCAAGGTCGTAGAGGTAATCCAGATCGTCAAAAAGCGTCTGGATCCCGTTGGCGATTGGAATGGAGGTGGCGTTGGCCAGCGAACAGAAATCAAGGCCGGGACAGGCAATCATGTCGGTGGCTTTGCCGATATTTGGCGTTGCGAGTTCCAGCGCCTTCAGGGAATTCCAAAGTTCAGGCAAATCCTGTGAGCGAACATCGGTCATCAACAGATTTTGGGTGTGTGTCACTCGAATTTCGCCCAGACTGAAACGTTCCATGAGTGTCGCCACCTGATCCATCTGATCAGCCGTCATGTCGCCCGGTGGCTTGCCATGGGGCTTAAGTGAAAGAAAAACCGATCGGTAGCCCTGGGTTTTCTGGGCAACTGTGTTGTTCTGATACCAGGCATTGAATTCTGAATTCTCTCGCCGTTTTTGCTCAACTGCAGGATCGGTCGCCGGGAGAATCTCCCGCTGGGGCTGGGCAAAGAATCCAGCCACCCTCTCGATCTCGGTGGCATCGAGGCGCATTGCCTCGCGGATCTTGCGCCACTCGGCTTCAACCTGTTCGGTAAACTCCTCGATCCCGGTCTCCTTGACCGTGATCTTGATGCGGGCCTTGTACTTGTTGTCGCGTCGGCCCTGCTGGTTATAGACCCGAAGAATCGCCTCGAGATAGGACAGAAGATCCTCTTTCTCGAGAAAGGCCCGAATTTTGACCCCCAAAATCGGCGTTCGCCCAAGTCCGCCACCGACGAGCACCTCAAAGCCGGTTCGGCCGTCTTTATTGGTCACAATCTGCAGTCCGATATCATGCACCTGGGTGGCGGCGCGGTCGCGCTCGGAGCCACTGACAGCAATCTTGAATTTACGGGGCAGATAGGCAAATTCCGGATGCAACGTGGACCATTGGCGAATGATTTCGCAATAGGGACGCGGATCCTCGATTTCATCGGCCGCAACACCGGCAAGATGGTCGCTGGTGGTGTTGCGAATGCAGTTGCCGCTGGTCTGGATGGCATGCATCTGTACCTTGGCCAGGTCATCGAGAATGTCCGGAACCGCTTCAAGCTTTGGCCAGTTGAACTGGATGTTCTGGCGGGTCGTGAAGTGCCCGTAATCCCGGTCATAGGTTCTGGCGATGTGAGCAAAACAACGCATCTGCGCAGCGGAGAGCAGGCCGTAGGGAATCGCAACCCGCAGCATCGGCGCATGCCGCTGGATGTAGAGGCCGTTCATGAGTCGGAGGGGACGGAACTGGTCCTCCGTTAGATCTCCATTCAGGAACCGGCGGGTCTGCTCGCGAAATTGCGCAGCACGCTCGTTAACAAGCGTTTGATCGTATTCGTTGTATTGGTACATGGCGAATCAGTGAAGCGCTGGCCTCGGTCAGGCTCGTACAGCTGGTTGGGAAAATATACACCGTTTGCGCGGCGAGTTCGGCGTGGTTTTTCGTGTTTGGGTGGGCGTAACGAAAACGGTCTATTTCATCAATGAGGCTATAAAACCCCTATAATAGTCTGTTGTTCTCGCGTCATTCCCCTTTTGCTGCGGCAGGGGGTGTGCGTTTTTTAAACTTTTGAGGGCTTGGTCTTGATTCGCATACTCCTTTTGATGGCTGCGTTATTCCTAGTCCCCGAGATTGCAAGCGCCGAAGAAGGCAGCAATCTGGGGCTCACCGGAACCCAGCGTGGCCTTTACTGCGTGCTGATTTTCATTATCTCCTACGCGTTTGTCATGACCGAGGAGTTTACGCATCTTCGCAAATCCAAGCCGGTGATTCTGGCGGCAGGCATCATTTGGGCGCATGTCGCCTATCTGGCCTCCTCGACAGGGGTTCCTGCTGAACAGGTGCACAAGGCGTTTGAGCATGATCTCAAGGAGTATGCTGAACTGTTTTTGTTCCTGCTGGTGGCGATGACCTATATTAATGCCATGGCAGAGCGAAATGTATTTGAAGCCCTGCGCTCCTGGCTGGTCAGCCGGAATTTTGGTTACCGGAAGCTGTTTTGGATTACCGGCATCATCACGTTCTTCCTCTCATCGGTTGCCGACAACCTGACCTCAGCGCTACTGGTGGGTGCAGTCGTGATGGCAGTCGGTTCCGGGAGCCCGGCGTTCGTTTCGCTCGGGTTTGTCAATCTGGTCAGCGCGGCCAATGCGGGAGGTGCCTTCAGCCCCTTCGGTGACATTACCACCTTGATGGTCTGGCAAGCGGGCAAGGCTGAGTTCTTTGACTTCTTCAAGCTCTTCTTGCCCTCGGTCGTCAACTTTGCCGTGCCGGCTGCTTTCATGCATTTTGCGATTCCAAATGAGACACCGAGCTTTGCAGATGAAGAGCGAGTCGAGATGAAGCCAGGTGCGTTGGTGATCTGTGGCCTGTTTGCGCTGACGATTGCAACCGCGGTTAGCTTCAAGCAGTTCCTCCATCTGCCACCTTTCATGGGCATGATGGTGGGTCTTTCCTATTTGATGCTCTATGGCTATCGACTCAAGATCCTCTACAGCAAGACGGATAAGTTTGATGTTTTTGCCAATGTCCGGGATTCTGAGTGGGATACCCTTTTGTTCTTCTTCGGCGTCGTATTTGCCGTCGGTGGGCTTGGGTACATCGGTTACCTCGAGTTGGCCTCAGTGGCCATGTATGACGGCCTGGGTCCGACAACGGCCAACATTCTGGTGGGGGTCCTCTCGGCGATCGTCGATAACATTCCTGTCATGTTCGCCGTACTCAGCATGAACCCCGACATGGATCTCTATCAGTGGCTGCTGGTGACGCTGACCGCCGGCGTGGGGGGAACCCTGCTGTCAGTCGGTTCGGCCGCCGGTGTGGCGCTGATGGGAACCTCGCGTGGCATGTATACCTTCTTCAGCCACCTGAAATGGACGTGGGCGATTGCGGCAGGCTACGTTGCTTCAATCTTTGTTCATTACCTGATCAACCACTAGGCGCAGGGCTTATCCCGCGCCCGAAAACGGCGCCGCCCCAAAAGGGCGGCGCCGTTTTTTTTAGCGTGCGCCGGGCATGGCGCGTAGCGCCTGACTGGCGCTGTCCGGAACACTGTAGTGGTGGGATGGATGACTTGGAGGTGAAAGCCCTCTGCACACCCGGCAAGGGGAAGTGCTAGCTGAACGGCAAGGATGTTGCGGGTAACTGCAAATCTGAAGGAAGCCGAAGGCAAAATGCTGGACTGACGAACAGGAAGCGGATACGAGGCGGTATGGTGGGGTGAGTTGGCGCATATCAGCAAAGCCCAATACTTGCACGGAACATCATGCCGTATATCCGACAGGCATAAGCAGGAAGGTCGCGCGAATTACCCCGGGATCCCCATCAGTCTGCCAAGTGCTATCGGCATGGAGAGGTGCTGAGATGGGCTGATGGGAGTCAGCAGATGCCATAGTAGCCATGTAACCGTATGGTGAAGGGCTGAACCTGCCGGAAGTGGATAGGTAGCAGCTTCTCCGATAGATTCGAGCAGATGTCCCTCCGGGGAGCTCGCGGCAAAACGTTGTAGGAGTCGGTAACTCTGACGGCGGCCGCAGTGTTTATGAGCTAGCGGGCGGACTTCTCTCGGAACATAAACTTAACGCCAACGATGGCAGGCAGGAACCGCCGGATACGTGAACCGTATGTCCGGTGGTGTGGGAGGACAGCGGGGGCAACCCCGCCTCCTACCCGATATTGCCCCCCTATCTAAACTGAATCGGACGGGAGATTCACCGGCGGGTTTTGTGGCCGGCAATGACTTGACTGTGCGCGTTCAGCCCCGGGTCGCCTGCTTTTTCCTCAGCGAGGCATGCTCCCAGCGATCGATCAGAATCGCCACCAGCATGTCGCTCATGACATTCACGCCCGAGCGAAAGCGTCCGAGCAGCCAGTCAACCGGCATGATCAGGGGGATTGCTGCGGCAACTACGGCATCGGGGAGTCCTGCCATGGAGAGGACCAGAGGCAGGATTACTAACCCCGCCTCCGGAATACCGACGATTCCGATGCCGGCCGTAAGACTTGCAAGAACGATGGTGATCTGCTGGCTTGCGGTGAGATCGAAACCGACCGCTTGGGCCAAAAAAAGAGCGGTCATGGCCTCATACAGCGTGACGCCATCGTTATTGAAATTGGTGCCGGCGCATGCCGCCAAACGGGCTGAACTATCGCGAACCCCCATCTGACCGAGACACCGAAGTGTCAGGGGAACGGTTGCAAGACTGCTGTTGGAGGAGATGCCGGTCAGAATCGCATCGGCTCCAGTGCCAAAATAAACGCGCGGCGTTTTTCCACCCAAAAGCCACGCCATGGCCGGATAATAGAGCAAGGCATGGATCGAGAGGCCGAGAAGAACGACGCCAAAATAGCCCGCCAGATCGCTGAAGATACTCAGTCCCGACTTCGCCACGGCCTGGGCGACCAGTCCCAGCACCGCCAAAGGGGCCAGCCGGACCACCCAGCGGGTGATTTGTGTGAAGACCTCATATAGCGCTGTGATGCCATCTTCCAGCACTTTGGGGTTTTGAGCCTGACCTGATTCGGCCAATTTTTGGGTCGAGCGGATGCCCATCCCAAAGAGAATGGCCAGCATAACCAGAGAAATGACGTTGCCAGCCTGAATCGGCTCGATGACAGAACTCGGGATGTAGCTGGACAGGTTCTGAATAAAATCGAGCGTGGCTTTTGTCCCATCGGGTGCCTTGGTGAGCGCAGGGTTAAGGTCATGCAGCAAGGTTTCGATATGCCCCCGCCATGCGAGGCCCGGCTTCAATGTATTCATGATGCTGAGGCCAATAGCCATCGCAACACTCACATTAACAAGGCAAATCACCAACAACCGGAATCCGCTCGATGCCCGGATCGGGTTCCGTATCAGGGCATCGATGATTCCTAGAAAGATGAGGGGGACTGCCAGAGTCTTGAGCAGCCGAATGACCAAAAGACCGATTTGTCCAAGGCTTGCGTTATCGATAAATCCCAAGTAACGGCCCTGGCCGCCGGCTGTCCCCAGAAGCATGCCCAACATCATGGCAGCCAATGCCTGGACGGAGAGGGGCCAACGCAGGGGATTGAAGTGTGTCATGACGATTCTCGGGCTTTAGGATAAAAAAACGCCCCCAGCGGGGGCGTTTGTATGACCAGTCGTGCCAGGGCACGGAGTCAATGGGCGCGACGCATATCGAGCTCTTTATGAAGCGCTACGAACTCCTGGCTCAGCTTGTGCTCAGGAACCAGATGAATCAACGGACGGCACAGGCTGTGGGACTCCCTGACCTTGACGGAGGGTGACAGCTTGGTATCGAAAACGGACTGTCCCCGGTCAATGAGCTCATCGACCAGTTGCTGGGGCAACTTGGCTCTGGCCTGGAACTGATTGACGACCACACCCTCGATGTTGAGTTGAGGATTGTGGTCCGAGCGAATTTCTTCAAGCGCACTCATCAGACCGTAAAGGGCCTCCCTTGAAAAGGCATCGCAGTCAAAGGGAATGATGCAGCTTTGTGCCGCGATCAGGGCCGAGCGGCTATAGAAATTCAGAACCGGTGGTGTGTCGATGTAAATGCGATCAAATCCCTTGAGAGCGTCCAGCGCCTCCCGCAGTTTGTAGATTTTGTATCTGGATTCCAGGCGACTCTGAAGGGGCTCGAGCTCTGGATGAGAGGGCAGAACGAAAAGGTTATTGAACGGTGTTTCGTGGATCAGTCCCTCCAGCACACTGCCTTGGCCTTTTCCGAAGAGGTTCATGCTCAGGGAGTTTTTAAAAAAATCGGCCACCGTTGCCTCCGGGTCATCCACCTTGCCGCCGAGCAGGTAATGGGATGAGTTCCCTTGAACGTCCAGATCAATCACCAGGGTCTTGTGGCCTTCGGCTGCGCTGATAGCTGCCAGATTGCAGGTGATCGTCGATTTACCGACCCCGCCTTTTTGATTGAAGATGACCCGACGCATGGCTGCCCCCGCTGATGTTTCCAAAACACAAATTATACGCAAAAAAACGAATTGCAACCCCAATATCTAGTTTTTTGATTTATTTTTCAGAGGCAGTGGCTCGCCTGGATTCTTCAGGTGGGTCGGAGGATCGGCTGGGAATCTGAGGTGAGCCCACGCATGGATGATCGAAGGCAAGGACGGATCGATGCTGAAAATGCGCGGGCCCATTTAAGCCCTGTAGTCAGAGCGTGGGTTGTCTTTGGGCCCAGAAAAAACGAATGAGATGGGAATTAGGTCTGTTGAGGAGATTGCGATTTGAGCCACAGGCATTGGCCTTGGCTGGACTTTTGAATGGCATCAAGCCGCTGTTGATGCGCTGCCAACTCCTCCGGGGTGGAGCGGATCACCCGCGTGCGGGTCATGGGCCCTTGAGTCTCTGTGTTGGCAGATTCAATCTGCCCTCCGGCCGTTGGGGGAGGATCGGCAGATTCATCCTGATCGAGTTGCAGCGATGTCTGTCCCCCGGTCATGGAGAGATAGACCTCAGCCAGAATTTCCGCATCCAGCAGCGCGCCATGCAGGGTCCGGTGGGCATTGGAAATGTTGTAGCGTTTGCAGAGCGCGTCGAGGCTATTGCGCTGGCCGGGGTGTTTCTGGCGCGCCAGAAGCAGGGTATCCAGCACTACACACAGGCTGCCAATGTCCGAGTAGCCGCTCAGACGACCGAATTCATGATTGAGAAAGCCGACATCAAATGGCGCGTTGTGAATCACCAGTTCCGCACCTTGGATGAATTCGACCAGATCATCGGCCACATCCTGAAACCGGGGTTTGTCCTTGAGGAAGTCCATCGTCAGCCCATGGACCTCGGAGGCGCCCACATCAATATCCCGCTCCGGGTTCAAATAGGTATGGAAGCGGTTGCCGGTGAGTTTGCGACCAATCAGTTCAACGCAGCCGATCTCAATGATGCGGTGACCGGTCTGCGGATCGAGCCCGGTTGTTTCCGTATCCAGAACGATTTTTCGATTCATCAGGAACTAAGCGTGGGTGTTCTTTGAAAGTTCGAGGATGCCATGATTAGCCAGTTGGTCGGCTCGTTCGTTTTCAGGGTGGCCGTTATGCCCTTTAACCCACCGCCACTCGACCTGATGCGGTGCCTGTGCTTTCAGTAGCGCCTGCCAGAGATCTACATTCTTGACCGGTGCGTTGCTGGCGGTACGCCAATGCTTGCGAATCCAACCAGGCACCCACTCGGTAATGCCTTTCATGACGTAGGTTGAATCCGTTGTGATGATCGCGTTGCACGGGCGTTTGAGGGCCTCGAGTGCCTTGATGGCGGCAGTCAGTTCCATGCGGTTATTGGTCGTCTCCCTCTCACCACCGGACAGTTCCAAGGTGCGTTCCCCGTATACCAGCAATGCACCCCACCCCCCGGGTCCCGGGTTTCCCTTGCATGCCCCATCGGTATAGATGCGAACGTGCTCTGTCATGGTTCTGGAAAGCGTTCAGCGTTGAGTTGGGGTGTCTCGATCAGGCGGCCGGTGACCAATTGGGTCAGCTTTGACCATTCCGGTTCCAGCGGGATGAGTGTGTAGTTGCGTTTGACCGCATGAATGGCGTAGCCAAGAGACAGGCTTGACTTGAGTTCGTGCCAGACCGATGACTCGATGGGCGGGCTGCCAGCCGTTCTTTGATCCAAGGTAGGCTCAAGCTCTGCATCGAATTTAAGGAGGCTAAGCCAATCCATGAGTTGGTGCGCCGGAATCAGGTGAGCGCCCCAGAATGAGGTCTTGCGGGCCAGATTGACCAGCCGACTCGGGCACCAGGGATTTAGGCCAAAAATGAACAGTTTGCCTTCAGGCTTGAGGACCCGTTCCACCTCTCTGAGCACCTGATGGCGGTCTGCCACGAACTCAAGGACATGAGGAAGTATGACTGTATCGATGCTTTCTGTAGCGATCGGAATGGCGCCGGCACAGGCTTGAACAAACGTCGGGAAACTTCGTGGTCCCTTGTTGTCCGCCAGCACAAAGTTACCGATGAAGTCGGGCTCGATGAACCGACTCTCTGAACCCAATCGACCGATTTGCAGTGTTTTTTGCTGGTACGTCAGGTTGAGATGCGTCTTCAGATAATTCGACTCCCGGCTCTGCAGCGCTTGTCCGAGGCTGGCCACGTGATACCATTTCAAGAATTCGTGACGTGCCAGCGGCTGGGTTCGGCGTATCTTTTTCATCAGCGTCTCATAGATCGGCCCACAGGGCCTGCTGACGTCCAAATCTGAGGATTCAAGAAGCGATGCAACTTCCAAAGTCTCGTGTCAGATGGGTTGCCTGCACCTTGGTCGGGGCAATCCTGATGGCCGGGTGTTCCAAGAACGAGGTCAAGAAAGCGCCAACTATACCCGATTCATCGCAGGCAGAGCTAATGCAGGCGGGTAAGGGTAAAAAGAAGAGGGATTCCCGGGGCTCCCAGTACGATACCCTCTGGGATCGGTTGTTCGCACTTTACGCGCTGCCACCGATCGATCACCCGGACATCGATCGGGAACTGAGCTGGTTTGCCAATCACCCGGGTTATCTTGAAAGAGCCCAGAACCGTGCCGAACCCTTTCTCTATTCCATTGTAAAGCTGGTGGAAAAAAAGAACGTCCCGGGTGAATTGGCGCTGCTCCCGATTGTGGAAAGTGCGTTCCAGCCGCATGTGGTTTCCCCTGCGAGGGCAGCCGGCATCTGGCAGTTCATCCCCTCTACCGGAACCAATTATGGTCTCAAGCGGAGCCGTTTCTACGACGGCCGGCGTGATGTCTATGCCTCTACCAAGGCGGCCATCAAATACCTGAGCAAGCTGCATCGTGATTTTGGCGACTGGTTGCTGGCGATTGCTGCCTACAACTGCGGCGAGGGGACGGTGGGTCGGGCCATCCGGCGGAACGAGGCAGCGGGCCTTCCGACCGACTTCTGGTCACTTAATCTGCCACAGGAGACCCGCGCTTATGTCCCAAGACTGATGGCGGTTGCGCGGCTTTTTGCCGATTCAGAGCGCTATGGGATCAGTCTCAAGGATCTCCCCAATTCGGCCAAATACAAGCCGGTCAAAATCAGTAATCAACTGGATCTGGCGCTGGCGGCCGATGCCGCGGGTATCTCGCTCGACAAACTCTACGAGCTAAACCCCGGTTTCAAGGGGCAATATGCAGATGTCGAGGGGAGCTATCACCTTTACATTCCTGCAGAAAAGAAAGCGGCTGAGTTTCGCCAGGACGTGGAGCGACTCTCCGGCCAACGCCGAAGCCTTGCAAGTGCCGACAGCTTTGATGAAGGTTTGCCAACCGAGCCAGGTGCTTTTCAAACCTTCCGGCGCGAATTTGCGCGTAAGAATGCGGCTAATGAGAGCCGTTCGGGGAACGATGCCTCGAACGAGGTCAATGCCTTGGTACAAACCCGAGGCGACTCCCGGGATTATCGTCGGGGTGAGGGATCTCAAGGTCGCGCCGATGAGGATGCTGCAAGCACCTCTTCGCGTCGTCATGGCCAGGAAGGCGGTGGGCGCAAGCAAGAGGTGTCCGTACTCCGGGGTGAAACCCTTTATTCGGTGGCCCGCAAGCATGGCCTCGATGTCCATGAGTTGGCGCGCATGAACGGGATCCCAGTCACCACTCGGGTCGAGGCAGGGCAGCGGCTGGTGGTCTCGGAGGCGTCGTCTCCGGGGATTTCGGGCCGAGGGGGTCGAAGCCATGATGCGGAGCGTTCTCATCATGGGCATCGAGGGCATGACAATACGGAAACCAAGGCCTCGCGCACACATCAGGGTCGAAGTGAACGTGGGGATGTGGGCAAGACCATAGATCGTGGTCAGGACGCTAGCCGGCATGGCAGTTCGGGAAAAAACAGCCCAACCAGTGGCGCAAAGAAACCGACTGCCTCAAAACCCACCGCCAAAAAAGGACACTGACTCTCGGTAATACCCCCTTTGAGCGGGCATCTCACTTAAGTACTGATAAATCCATGACGACAGACGAACTTTTAAAAGTGGTCCTTGAAACGCTGGAGGATGGCAAGGCACGGGATGTCTTGACGCTCGATGTCAGGGGCAGGACCAGCATTGCCGATTACATGGTCATTGCGACCGGCACCTCCGAGCGTCATGTCAAATCTCTGGGGGGGCATGTGTCTGAGGATGCCAAAAAGCATCATGTTCAGCCCCTTGGAGTCGAGGGTGAGACTGTCGGTGACTGGGTCCTGGTGGATCTAGGTGATGTGATCGTGCATGTCATGCGGGCGCCGATCCGCGAGTTTTATCAACTTGAAAAGCTTTGGCAGGGCGACTCGGCATCTAGCGTTCACGCTGCCTGAGCGCCAACTGTCAGGGTCCTGATTGATAGTGCGAAACCGACCCTTGGGAGTAAGTTCGAGCGACCCCTCGCCGATTAGCGTCGAGACGCTTTCCAATCCGGCGTCCCGGCTCGGTGACCGGTTACGTCCGTCTCTGATTTTGGTGGCGATCGTGACGCTGGTCGGAACGGCCGGCTACTACTGGATTGGCCGGGCTCAAGATGCGACCCTGCTCGATGCGGTGTTCATGACCGTCATCACCATTACCACCATTGGCTATGGCGAGGTGATTCGTCTGGATGAGGTGGGCAGGCTCTTCACGATTTTTATTGCCATTACCGGCATTGGTAGCCTTTTCTACAGCCTGACCATCGTCATGGACTATCTGGTGATGAGCCGAATTGCCGATCCATTGGGAATCAATAAGATGCAGCGGGACATCGAATCACTCAAGGACCACATCATCATTGCAGGCCTCGGTCGAGTGGGGAAGCAGGCCGCGCTCGAACTTCAGGCTTCACGAACCCCTTTTGTGTTGATCGATCCAAAGGTGGAAAAGCAGGAGTTTGCCGCACAGCGACAGTTTTTGATGATCCAGGGTGATGCCAGTGACGATGACGTCTTGATGCGAGCCGGGATTCACTCCGCCAAGGGGTTGATTGCCACCAGCGGCGATGATGCCAATAACCTTTACATCGTGCTCTCCGCCAGAGTACTGAACCCGAAGATGTATATCGTCTCAAGAGCGGTGAGTGAAAGCAGCGTTCCGAAGTTGATTCGGGCCGGGGCCGATCGCGCAATCAGCCCTTATGCAATTGGTGGGCGACGACTCGCGCACTTGATTCTGAGCCCGACCGTCGTCGATTTTTTTGATACCGTCATCTCCAAAGGCGAAGAGCGACTTAATCTTGAAGGAATCAGTGTCGTTAAAGGCTCACCCTTTGAGGGCAGGGCGCTCAAGGAGTTGAATCTTGGCGACCGTAGCGGCGCCAACATTCTGGTCATTTTGAGGAACCATCAGGTCATTGCTCACCCTGATGCAGACTTGAGGCTACTCGACGGGGATCAAATTCTCGCGCTTGGAACCGTTGAACAATTGGACGCGCTCGAGTCCCTGAGTCAGGTGCCCAGTTCGTCAAAGGATGCAGGGCTTGATTGAATGCGGTAAGCCTCGACTGGCCTTCCGCCGATCAGGTGCTGCTGGATAATCTCTTCCAGTACCACCGGGGTGCAGGAGTGATACCAGACCTGATCCGGATAAACCACGGCAATGGGTCCTCTCAGGCAGAGTCTCAGGCAGTTGGCCTTGGTTCGGGCGACTTGGCCTTTTTTGGACGCGCCCAATTCATCGAGCCTTTTTTTTAGATAGTCCCAGGCAACGATGCCTTCGGCGTGGCTGCAGCACTTGGGCTTGGTTTGATCAGCACAGAGGAAGATATGCCGCTGTATCTGATCGATGCCAATGGCCTTGGCCACTTTTTTAAGGTCTTCAGGGCAGGGAGCGCCGGATTGATTTCTCATGGGTTTGCAGGAGCAAGTTTTAAGTCCCGCTATAATCCCCCCTTTTTTTCGCCCCTTCAATGACTGAACTTCTTAAGGAACTCGAGCGCAGGCGCACGTTTGCGATTATTTCGCACCCCGATGCGGGTAAAACCACTTTGACGGAAAAACTGCTGCTGTTCGGGGGAGCGATTCAGTTGGCAGGTTCGGTCAAGGGTCGCAAGGCGGCGCGCCATGCGACTTCGGACTGGATGGAGATGGAAAAGCAGCGCGGTATTTCGGTGACGACCTCGGTCATGCAGTTCGAGCATCGTGGGCGGGTGTTCAATCTTCTCGATACCCCAGGCCACGAGGACTTTTCCGAAGACACCTACCGCACGCTGACGGCTGTCGACTCGGCATTGATGGTGATTGACAGCGCCAAGGGCGTCGAGGACCGAACCATCAAGTTAATGGAGGTGTGCCGCTTGCGCGATACGCCGATTTTGACCTTCGTCAATAAGCTCGACCGAGAGGGCCGGGAGCCGATCGAACTGCTGGATGAAGTCGAGCGGGTGCTCTCAATCCAGTGCGCGCCGATGACCTGGCCCATTGGCATGGGCAAGCGTTTCAAAGGGGTCTATCACCTCTATCGAAATGCGGTTCAGTTGTTCAGTCCTTCGCATGGAGATCGGATCGTTGAAGGCGAAATGATCGAAGGACTGGATAATCCACGCCTGGACTCCATTCTCGGAGACCAGGCAGACGAACTGCGCATGGAGATCGAGCTGGTCCAAGGGGCCAGTCATGCATTCGACCATGAGGCCTACCTGAAAGGGAAGCAAACGCCCGTTTTCTTTGGATCGGGTATCAACAACTTCGGTGTCATCGAGTTGTTGGATGCGTTCGCCGAATATGCGCCGGCGCCCCATGCGCGGTCTGCACGCGAGCGGACCGTTGAACCCGCAGAGGACAAGTTCTCTGGCTTTGTCTTCAAGATCCAGGCGAATATGGACCCGGCGCACCGTGACCGTATCGCCTTTTTAAGAATCTGCTCCGGAAAGTACATCAAGGGCATGAAGATGCAGCATGTGAGGACCGGTAAGACGGTTCAGATTGCCAATGCACTCACCTTTCAAGCCGACAGCCGTGTCAATGTTGAAGACGCGTTTCCAGGCGACATCATTGGTCTTCATAACCACGGCACCATTCAGGTCGGCGATACCTTCACGCAAGGCGAGAATCTCAAGTACGAGGGAGTTCCCTATTTTGCGCCCGAACTGTTTCGCCGGGTGGTTCTAAAGGACCCACTAAGAGGAAAGGCACTACAGAAGGGTCTCCAGCAGCTGACCGAGGAGGGTGCAACGCAGTTGTTCAAACCCTTGAAAAACAATGACCTGATTCTCGGTGCCGTCGGGGTTCTGCAGTTTGATGTCACGGCTTTCCGCCTCAAGTCGGAATACAACGTGGAGTGCGTCTACGAGGCCGCGCCGATCACAACGGCGCGCTGGGTAAGCTGTGATGATCCCAAGAAGCTGGAAGACTTTAAAAAGAAGTGCTACGACGCCCTGGGGGAGGATGGTGCTGGGTATCTGGTTTATTTGGCTACCAGTCGGGTCAATTTGAGCCTGGCCCAAGAGCGCTACCCTGACATCCGCTTCAGTGCGACCCGGGAGCTTTAGCATCAAGGGAAGGTCATGACGGCCTGATGCTGCGTGTGTCAGGAGGGTCAGGCAACAGGGTTGCTACCCTCCAGCACCTCTTGAACCCAAAGCCCCCACTGGATCATCCATGCCGGTTCATTGGCCAGCAAGGCATTTGGCGATGAAGCCTTTGCGGTTGTCGCCCCTCAGCCCCTGGTCGGTGGCTTTTTGGTTGCAGGCCTTGGATTTTCTTTGCTGGGGGGTGAGTTCACTGTCCAGTGGCTCAGCCATGCATTCCTCAATGAATCCGCGGCGCGCTTCCCCCTTCAGTTTCTTGGCCAGGGGATCCGACTGACAGATGCGGGCCTTCTCCTGTTTTGATGTCTGTGCTGCGCCCATCGTCGGGGTGACTATGAGCATTGCAAGGAGGAGCAGGATCTTGTTTTGCATTGAAGGAGAGTTTGGCTTCGGTGAACGTACTACGTTCATGATAGCAGGGCACTCAGGCTCCGAGTAAGGTGTCCTCCAGGATCAAGCCGCTTGCCCTGAAGGTCACGGATCAGTGTGCCTCGTCCCAGTTTTTACCTATGCCAACCTCGACAACCAGAGGCACATTCAGGGCTGCCGCGCCAGACATGATTTCTTTAATGCCGGCGCTGGCTTCCTTTGCAAAGTCTTCCCGGCTCTCAAATACCAGTTCGTCATGCACTTGCATGATCATGCGGATCGGTGGCTTTTCTCTCTCGATCCACCGGTCCACCTCAATCATGGCCGCCTTGATGATGTCGGCTGCCGTCCCCTGCATTGGGGCATTGATTGCGGCTCTTTCTGCATACTGTCGCCGTTGGCCGTTTGAGGAGTGGATGTCCGGAACATGGAGGCGCCGGCCCATCAAGGTTTCCACATAACCCTTTGCCTTGGCGTCCTCGCGCACCCGATCCATGAAGGCTTTGACACCAGGGTAGCGGGCAAAGTAGGCATCGATGTAGGCCTGTGCAAGGCCTCTTTCAATCCCGAGTTGCTTGGCGAGGCCAAAGGCGGACATACCATAGATGAGCCCGAAGTTGATGGCCTTGGCCGAGCGTCGCTGATCGGCTGTGACGTGATCCGGTGTGATGCCGAACACTTCGGCGGCGGTGTGTCGGTGAACATCGCTTCCTCGGGCAAAAGCGGCACAGAGGTGAGGATCCTCGGAGAAGTGCGCCATGATTCGAAGTTCGATCTGCGAATAGTCGGCCGCGAGTATCAGCTGGCCCTCCGGGGCCACGAAGGCTTGGCGGATACGGCGACCCTCTGGGGTCCGAATCGGAATGTTCTGGAGGTTTGGATCGGAGGACGACAGCCGTCCGGTTGCAGCTACGGCCTGATGGTAAGAGGTATGGACCCGCCCGGTCCGCGGATTGACCTGTTGCGGTAATTTTTCCGTGTAGGTCGATTTGAGCTTTGAGAGCGAGCGGTGCTCAAGAATAAGCCGCGGCAGCGGATAGTCCTCGGCAAGCTCTGCAAGAACGGATTCATCAGTTGAGGGCTGGCCCTTGGGTGTGCGCTTGAGTATCGGGAGTTTCTGTTGCTCAAATAAGATGGCCTGGATTTGCTTCGGGGATCCGAGGTTGAACGGCATTCCGGCGGTTTCAATGGCCTCGGCCTCAAGCACGCCCATTCGCTCTGCCAGATACTGACTGTGCTGCTCCAGCAAAGCGACATCGATGCAGACCCCGGTTCGCTCGATCCGTTTGAGGATGTCAACGAGGGGCATTTCAAGGCGTTCAAAGATGCGGCAAAGTCCAGCTTCGCGCTCGATCTTTGGCCAGATCGCATGGTGCAGCCTCAAGGTGATATCGGCGTCCTCGGCCGCATAATAGCTGGCCGCCTCGATCGGCACCTCGGCAAAGGGGATTTGCTTGACGCCCTTGCCGGTCAAATCCTCATAGCTTTGCGTTTTTTCAGACAGGTAGTGGTTTGCCAGCGAATCCATATCATGCCGGCTGCCGGTGCTGTCGAGGGTGTAGGACTCAAGCATGGTGTCAAAACGTATGCCTTTGAGGGTGATGCCCGCATTGCTTAGCACATGCGCATCGTATTTGAGATTCTGGCCGATCTTGAAGCGGTTCGGATCTTCAAGAATGGGTCTCAGGAGCTCAAGGACCCTGTCTGCCGATAATTGCTGGGGGACCCCGGTGTAAGAATGTCTCAATGGAACATAAGCCGCCTCATGGGGTTCAATTGCAAAAGAAACTCCAACGATATTGGCGCCCATGTAGTCGAGGCTATCTGTTTCTGTATCAAAGGCGAAGAGATCAGCGGATTTGAGTCGCTCCAGCCACCTTTGAAGTTGGGTTTCTTCGAGGACGGTCTCATAGCGCCGAGGGCTTGCAGGCTGTCTTAATGCGCTGTCCGAGGGCCCTGCAGCGGGCGTTGCTGTGTTCGGTGCGGTAGCTTCCTCGCCCAACTGTTTGAGCCACGCATTGAACTCCATCCGGGTGAGCCATTCGCGAAGCGTGACGGTGTCGGGCGGGGCGACGGTCAGATCAGTCACTTCAAGGGCAAGATCGAGATCGCAGCGTATGGTGGCCAGCGTTTGAGAAAGCGGGATCTGCTCCAGGTGTTCGCGCAGGGATTCCCCCACCTTGCCGCTGATTTCGTCCGCTCGCAAGATCAGTTCAGCGGCCGATCCATAGGTTTGGAGCCATTTGGCGGCCGTTTTCGGACCGACCTTGGGTATGCCTGGAATATTGTCGGAGGTGTCTCCGACCAGAGCCAGGTAATCGACAATTTGCTCGGGGGCAATGCCGAATTTATCGATAACGCCCTGGCGATCCAGCTGACTGTTGAACATGGTGTTCTCAAGCCGGATCTGGTCACACACCAGTTGTGCCATGTCCTTGTCGCCGGTGGAGATGACGACTTGGAATCCCGCCCTTGCCGCACGCACCGCCAGCGTTCCAATCACATCGTCGGCTTCCACGCCCTTTTCCACAAGGAGGGGAAATCCCAGTGCCCTGACGATGCCATAGAGGGGCTCGATCTGAGCGCGCAGGTCATCGGGCATCGGCGGTCGGTGCGATTTGTAGCCGGTAAACAGTTCGTCCCTGAAGGTTTTGCCTGGCGCGTCAAATACCACGCCCACATGCGGCGTTTGATGCGCAGCAACAAGTTTGCGAAGCATGTTGGCCACACCCAGAACCGCGCCGGTCGGTTCGCCACGGGAATTGGTGAGGGGGGGGAGGGCGTGGAAGGCTCGGTAAAGGAAGGAGGAGCCATCGACGAGCACCAGTTTGGGAGCGGTGTCCTCTTTCATAGTTCTTTTTTCGTCGGAAGATAACGGCATTCTATCAGTGGCCCTCCGCAGTGCCTTCCAGACCAGAGGGAAAGGTCTTTCGCACTTGTATCACCCCCTTCAAATCCTTAAAATTAGAGGTTTTTTTACCCGCCTGGAACAAAAATGCGTAGTCACCGTTGCGGAGAAGTCACGGAAAGTCTTCTGAATCAGGAAGTGGATCTTTGCGGCTGGGTCCATCGCCGCCGGGATCATGGTGGGGTCATTTTCATCGATCTCAGGGATCGAGAAGGTTTGGTTCAGGTAGTCTTTGATCCCGATTACAAAGACGCCTTCCAATGGGCGGAGACCGTTCGCAGCGAGTTCGTGCTCAAGATCCACGGCAAGGTCAGAGGTCGGCCTGCGGGAACCGAGAATCCGGGTTTGGCCAGCGGCAAGGTGGAGGTTCTGGCGACCTCACTGGAAATCCTTAATCGATCCGAAACCCCTCCCTTCCCGCTGGAGAGCGAGGTCGAGGTCAGCGAGGAGACGCGGCTCCGTTACCGCTACATCGATTTACGTCGCCCGCTGATGCAGCAGCGCATGCGTCTGAGACGGGATATCACCCGCCATTTGCGCAATTTCATGGACGATAACGGCTTCTATGAAATCGAGACGCCATTCCTGACCAAAGCAACACCCGAGGGCGCGCGCGACTATCTGGTGCCAAGCCGGACCCATCCCAACCATTTTTTTGCCTTGCCGCAATCGCCCCAACTCTACAAGCAGTTGCTGATGATTTCGGGCATGGATCGCTATTATCAGGTGGTTCGTTGTTTCCGTGATGAGGATCTGCGGGCAGATCGCCAGCCGGAATTCACCCAGCTCGATATCGAAACCTCCTTCATGGATGAGCAGGCGATTACGGATCTCATGGAAGAAATGATTCGTGATCTGTTCACTAAGGCGCTCGGTATTGATCTTCCCAATCCCTTTCCACGACTGACCTATGCGGAGGCCATGCGCCGCTTTGGCTCCGACAAACCGGATCTCCGCATCCCCCTTGAACTGGTTGATATCGCTGATCTCCTGAGCGAAGTGGAATTCAAGGTCTTTGCAGGACCTGCAAAGGATCCGCAAGGCCGTGTCGTTGCGCTACGGGTCCCTAACGGCGGTGAGATGTCACGCAAGGAAATCGATGATCTGACGCAATTCGTTGGCATCTATGGCGCCAAGGGACTGGCCTATATCAAAGTCGTTGACCGGGCCAAGGGAATTGAGGGACTGCAATCGCCGATCATCAAGTTCATTCCTGAGCCTGCGGTTCTCGCGATTCTGGACCGGGTGGGTGCCGAAACCGGTGACCTTGTCTTCTTCGGAGCCGATAAAGCCAAGATCGTCAATGAATCGATGGGAGCACTGCGGATCAAGGTGGGGCAGGATCGCCATCTTTCTGAGGGGGCCTGGGCACCTCTGTGGGTGGTTGATTTCCCCATGTTCGAATGGGATGAGGGCGACAAGCGCTGGTTTGCGCTGCATCATCCCTTTACGGCGCCCAAGTGCAGCCTGGAGACGCTGAAGGCGGATCCGGGAGCAGCGATCTCAAGAGCCTATGACATGGTACTCAACGGGACCGAAATCGGCGGTGGCTCGGTGCGTATCCATCAGACCGAGATGCAGGATCAGGTCTTCAAGCTATTGGGGATTGGGGATGAAGAGGCGCAACAGAAATTCGGATTCCTGCTCAATGCGCTCAAATATGGGGCACCGCCTCATGGCGGCATTGCCTTTGGCATGGACCGTCTGGTCATGCTGATGAGCGGGGCGAATTCCATTCGGGAAGTGATGGCATTCCCCAAGACCCAGTCGGCCTGGTGTCCGATGATCGATGCACCCGCTGAAGTCACGGATCATCAGTTGCGCGAACTCGGGATCCGCCTGAGGAAGCCGCCTGAGGCCGCGAAGGAATAAGTCTGGGCGGGCAGCTGTCCCGCCTAAAGGTGACGAGCGGCCCTGAAAAAAACCTCCCCGTCTTTACGGGGAGGCTCAGGGGGAGAAATCCGAGGGTGAGCGGGCTAACTTTTCTTGATGCGCATGACGCCCATCATCTTCAATGTGTACTTCTCGTAGCCCGGCTCCGAGATTCCTTTGCGAACCTTGCGGATGAAGTACTTTTCATAGGCAATCTTGGCCCAGTGCACCCACTTGCCTTGTGATGACCACTGGACATTCCTTGGGGGAATCTGTGGCATAGCAAGGAATGCAACGCCCGAATCGCCGAAATCGGCCAGACAAAGGGCATTCCAAGTCGGCTTGTGGCTGGGTTGCTTGCCATCGAGCTCTTCTCGAATGTTGTGCGCGGTCGCCGTCACCATGGATTCGATCATATAGCCGGTCTTGGGTGTACCCGTGGGTACCGGTGTTTGGCTGAGAGGCGGGATGGCGATGGAGACGCCGATGGAGTAGACATTCTTAAAGGTCGGGTTGCGCTGGTGTTCATCCACCAGCACAAAACCCCTTGGATTGACCAGACCTTCAACGCCCATGAGCCCATCAACCCCCTTGAAAGCCGGCAGCATCATGCTGTGCTTGAAGGGGAGTTCATGTTTTTTCTTCTCTTGTCCGTTCTCATCGACCTCAGTGACATACATCATGCCGGCTTCGACACGGTCGACCTTGGCATTACATATCCAGTCGATGTGCTTGTTGCGGAGTTCGCTTTCAAGGAGACCCTTGGTATCTCCAACGCCACCCAGGCCCAAATGGCCGATATAGGGTTCTGAGGTCACATAGGTGATCTTAACCTTGTCCCGAATCCCTCTTTTGCGAAGATCGGTTTCGGCGATAAAAAGGTATTCATAAGCAGGGCCGAAACACGATGCACCCTGAACAGCACCAATGATGATGGGGCCCGGATCCTTGACAAATCCGTCCCAGAATTCGCCAGACTCACCGGCATGGTCTACATGGCAGACGGACTGGGTATGACCCTTGGGACCCAGTCCCGGGATTTCCTCGAACGCAAGCTTGGGACCTGTGGCAATAATCAGGTAGTCATAGCCCACATGGCTACCGTCCTCGAGTTCGACCTGATTTTCAGAAGGCTTGAACTTGACGACCTTGTTTTGAATGAACGTGATCTTTTTCTTCTTGAAGACCGGCGCCAGTTCGACCTTGATATCAGAGGGCTTGCGCCAATTAACGGCGACCCAAGGGTTGGATGGGACAAAGTGGAAGGTGGGGGTATCGGCGATGACGACCACCTCATCCTCTTTGCGGGCATTCTCTTTCATCTCAAACGCCATCGGGATGCCCCCGATGCCTGCGCCGACAATCACGATCTTCGCCATTAGGTTTTCCTCCGGGGTTTTGGGCCAGGCCCTATCTTTTTAAAAGTGAGGTACTGAACGTACCGTTCATTTCATGCCCAGTTTTTTTAGAATCATCTCAAGCGGGCACAACCGGGAAAAACCGCTTTGAAGCAAGTTGGCTCCCACAAACGCTGTAAACCACAGCCAGTTGGGGCTCTCAAACAGGGGGCTCTTGTCCCAGCCTAAAGCGAGGGAGAGCAGCACAAAAAAACCGGCAACGATTCGGACCACTCGATCAGCCGTCATAGGTTGGGTGCCTCTTAAGGTTTATGAAGAAGAAGTCTTTTCGCGGTGAATCAGAAAATAGACCAGCGGCACCACGTAGAGAGAGAACGCGGTCGAGGCGAAAATCCCGAAGATGAAACTCCAGGCAAGACCAGAAAAAATTGGATCAAGAGTGATGATGAATGAGCCGAAAAGTGCGGCGCCGGCGGTCAGGAAAATCGGTCGCATACGGGTGGCTCCTGCTTCGATCAGCGCCTCTGCAAGTGGAACGCCTTGGGCTCTGAGCCGCTCGATGAAGTCGATCAGAATGATCGAGTTTCGGACCACAATTCCTGCAAGGGCGATCATTCCAATCATCGCGGTAGCCGTAAAGAGAATTGGATTATCGATGCCCTCTACAGGGTCCGTGAATAAGAGGTTCAGCAGCCAAAAACCGGGCATGATTCCGATCACGGTCAAGGGGATGGCAACCATGATGATTAGAGGCATTCCCAATGAACCCGTTTGGGCGACCAAAAGGACGTAAATCATGAGCAGGGCGGCGCCAAAGGCCAGACCCAGATCACGGAAGACATCAACAGTAATTTTCCACTCACCTTCACCTGCTAGATCGACGGAGTACCCCTCAGGCAGTGGTAGTTTTTTGGTGAGATCGCTCCAATCAAGAACCGCTTCAACAGGCTCCCGTCCTACCATTTCCGCCGTAACATAGTTCAACCGTTTGAGATTTTTGTGGTAGATGGTCTGCTCGGCCTTCTCCTCGCTTAGGGTGCCCAGTTCCGCCAGCGGGATCATATGTCCTTCCCGGGACCGAATCCGCAGGGACTTTAGCTGTTCAAGGTTAGAGCGGTTCGGCCGATCAAATTGAACTTTGATCGCGAGCGGCTGACGCTCCCCCTCGGCATGAACCACCCCTGCATCAGCGCCCCCAAGTGCGGATGAGAACGCATAAGCGATACTTTCCACCGTGACACCAAGTGCGGCAGCCTTGGGTCGATCGACCTTGAAATGGAGGACTTTTTGGGGTTCATCGACATAATCATCCAGGTCCACAATGCCCTTGATGAGGCTGATTTCCGCGCCGACCTTGCGTGTGATCTCTGCCAGTTCGCCATAGGAAGCATCCAGAGGGGCGTAGACCTCGGCGACGAAGGTCGAGAGGACCGGGGGGCCCGGAGGGCTTTCGACGATCTTCAATTTTGCACCGTGCGCGATTGCGATTTGCTCTACGTCGTGCCGGATCCTAAGGGCAATCTCATGGGATTGCTGCTTTCGTTCTTCCTTCGGAAGAAGGTTGACCCGAATCTCGCCTTGATGGGGCTCCTTACGGAGATAGTAGTGGCGCACCATCCCGTTGAAATCCATCGGGGAGGCTTCTCCTATATAGGTTTCAAAGTCAGTCACCTCATTGACTCTCGACAGGAAAATGCCCAAGTCCTGCGCCAGAGCGTCAGTTTTTTCAAGAGAGCTGCCCCGTGGCATGTCAATGACGATTCCTAGCTCATTTTTGTTATCGAAGGGCAGGAGTTTCAGGGGAACCACCCTGAAGACAGCGAGGAGAGCTGAGAGAACAAATGCAACTAAAACCAGCAGCAGGAAATTACGGGCTTTGCCGGGTACGCTCAGCATGGGCCTCAGTGTCTTGTCATAGAAAAGCCAAAGGCGGGAAGAACGCGGATCCTCATGCGCACCCTTTCCATATTCGCTTTTCAGAATGTGGTAAGTGGCCCAAGGTGTCACGGTGAATGCAACCAGCAGCGACATCAGCATGGCAACGGGCACATTGAAGGCCATGGGGGCCATATAGGGCCCCATCATCCCGGTAATGTAAAACATCGGCAGGAACGAAACGATCACTGTGAACGTTGCAAAGATGGTGGGTGGTCTGACTTCTTCGATAGCCGTCAAAGCGGCGTCTAGGGGTGGCTCCTTGCGGAGTTGAAAGTGCCGGAAAATGTTTTCGACATCCACAATCGGGTCGTCGACGAGAAGTCCTAGAGAGAGAATGAGGGCGAACAGGGTGACCCGATTGATGGTGTAGCCGAAGACAAGGTCACACAAAAGCGTGACTCCAAGTGTCATGGGTACGGCCAGTGCCACGATGAAGGCCTCCTTGGGCCCCAAGGCAAAAGCAAGCAAGACCACGATTGTGACGATCGCGATCATGAGGTGTTTCACCAGTTCGTTAACTTTGTGGTTCGCTGTTTCTCCATTGTTCCGGGTAATGGTGACTTCGACCTCTTCTGGAATAACCACGCCTTGAAGGGTTTTGATCGTAGTCATCACCTCTTCAGCCACTTGCACCGCATTGGCTCCCTTGCGTTTTGCTATGCCGATGGTGACTGCTTCGCGTTGCTCGCCCGGATTTGGCTTGCTAAGGCGGTTTTCCTCAGATCCTAGCGCTTTGCTTTTTGACGCCTCGGGTCCGAATCCAATCCGGCTGTAAGTCTCAAGTTCCTCATCCCCATCCGTGATCCGGGCCACGTCCCGAAGGTAGATGCTGCGGTTGCCAATCACCTTGATTGGCGTCAGGGCAACATCCTCAACGCGCTCGAAGGCAGGACCTGCATCCAAGCGAACGCTCTGGTTGTTTTGATTGAAGTATCCGGCTGCCAGATCAATGTTCGAGGATTTCAGGGCAGCGACCACTTCCTCAAGGCTCAGATTGAAGACCGCTAGACGTGAGGGGTCCGGATAGATCATCAATCTTCTTTGCTGGCCCCCGACGACCGAGATGCGGCCTGCATTGGGGACTAGAGCCAGCTTATCCTTTAATTCATCTGCAAGACGCCTCAGGTGACCACCATCACGCTCTGTGCCCTGGGAAGAGAGCGTGAGGGTCACAATGGGAACATCATCAATTTCGACAGGCTTTAGCGACCAATTGGCAACCAAAGAGGGTATGCGGTCCTGATTGGACATCAGTTTGCTCCAGACCTTTATCAAGCTATCTTCGCGGTCTTCACCCACAAAGAAACGGACGGTCACGAGCGATTCATTTTGCCGCGAAGCTGAATAGACATATTCGACTCCATCGACTTCCCTCAAAAGTGTTTCGAGCGGGGTGGAAACGAGTTTTTCCACTTCCTCCGCCGATGCGCCAGGCGCGGAAATCAAAACATCGGCGACAGGAACGACGATCTGAGGCTCCTCCTCCCTCGGAGTCAGAACGAGTGCCGCAAACCCTGCAAGAAAAGAAGCAATGAGAAAGAGGAGGGACAACTTCGAGGTGATGAACAACTCGACAATACGCGTCGTTACTCCTCGATTTTGTGACTGGATATCTGGTTGATTCATGGGGTTGAGATCGCGATTTGATCCCCGTCATTCAGACCTGAAAGGATTTCCAGGCTGTCGCCAAATCTCCGGCCTGTTCTGATGTGGCGGATTCTTTTCCTACCCTCCTTAAGGATCGAAACGGTCTCCAGTTGGCCAATATGCCGAACGGCATTAGCTGGAATCAGCATCAAGGACTCAGTTCCGCAGGCTTTTTCAAGCCATACAAAACTTCCCGGTATAGCGTGACTTTCTGGACCCAACCGGGCCTTGATCAACTGAGTTTGGGTTTCACGATCCTTGGCAGGTTCCATTTCCTCGATGATGGCCACCAGCGCCTCCGACTCATCCGGCATGCGAGCCTTGATGCTGGTGCCGATCATGAGGTCAGTAGCGCAGGATGCAGGAAGGCTGGCCTCAATGCGTAATATGGGCGCCTGGAGAAATGTCAGTATGGCTTGGCCCGGTAGCACGAGATCACCAGGCTCTTGTAGCTTGCGCTCAATCACCCCGTCAAAGGGCGCAAGCAGGCCGGTCTCAGCGATCTGCGACTCCATTTCCCTGACAGCGGCCTTGGCCTCCTGCACGCCAGCTTGTGCCTCGCGGTCCAAAGTATTGGCTGCATCCAGCGTCTGATGGGTCACGGCCTCGCGAGCGAAGAGATTGCGCGTTCGCATAGCATCAGCCCTCGCTCGAGAGGCGCTGGCCTCGGCTGATGCGAGATGCGCTTTGGCCTGTGATAGGCGCGCATTCATCTCTGAGCTGTCCAGGCGAACCAGAACCTGACCGCGGGAAACATGAGATCCCGGCGCGACAAGGACTTCCATGATGCGGCCCGGATATTTCGCGGCAATTTGGATGGTCTTCAGGGGTTCAATTCGTGCAGGCCAAGAAATCAGGCCATCAGCATCCTGTCGCGTGACGGTCAGGGAAGGTATTTGTGACTCTTCTGTCTCCGGTTGCGTTCCGGGCCCGGTTTTCGAAACGAAAGCACCCTCGATCCAGAGTAGGAAGATGAGAAGCATCAGGCCAACACTTCCCATCAACAAATAACGGCTGTTGGCGAATTTGGGTTGATCTGACATGGAAACGTCTCGTTATGCCTGGTTCTGGTGATGATCATTTTGGTCGCAGGGGGAGCCGAATCGCCGATCCGAATAGGAGAGGATCAGGATGGCTCCGCTGAGGATGCCAATAGCGCCCGCGATAGAGAGCAACAGGTGAAGATGAAAATCATCAGAAACGGTCCTGACGTCGATGACCAGATGTCTGGATAAGGCGGTGATCGCGATGTAAATCAGAAACTGGACCGGAAGGCGCCGTGTTCTGAAATAAATGCCGACCATGGCGCCCAATTCGAGGTAAATGAACAAAAGGAGGATGTCTTCGAGTGTGGCATGTCCGATTCGCATCATGCCAATGTAATCATGAACACCCGACCAGACGACAGTAGAACCAATTCCAAAGAGGGCGATGTAGTGGAAGAGGTCCACGAGGATATCGCCTGAGCGCTGGATGGATGCCAAGTGCTGTTGCAGGTGAGATGGCCGCGAGAGCGCGGGCTTTGATGTGTCTGTGCTCATCGCCAGTGCCCGATGGCCTGAAGGAGTTGCGCCTCCGCAACCTGGGCTTCAAAGCGGGCAACGATGAAGCGCAATGAGGCATTGGCTCGATCGGTTTCGGCCTCCAGATAGCGTGTCACTGTTGCTGTGCCCCCATGGTATTGCTCGCTGACCAGACGCAGGGCTTCATCAGCTGATTTTGAGCCGGCCTCTGCAACTTGAACGCGTTCGATGGCCTGTTCAAGCGTCGAATAGGCCTGACGGACCTCATTCTCGACTTCAAGGCGTGTTTTTTGTTCGATAGCTTGCGCCTCAGCAACGCGTCGCTCCGCCTTGGAGATTCTGGCACTGATGGCGCCCCCTGCAAAAACATCGTATTCAGCATTAATTCCGATGCTTGCATTGCCTCGGTAGCTGTTTGGGTCAAGGTTTGGACTGTTCGAGCCATAGGAGGCCATGGCGTTGATTCTGGGCAGGAGGGCACCATTAGCGGCATCGAGCTCACTCTCGCTAATCTTGACCTGATGGGTTGCTGCCAGAAGTTCAGGACGTTGGCTCATGGCTTCGTCGAACTTCTTCATCAAATTGCCATTGAGTTTAGGGTCGGGGAATTCGGTCTCCCTCGGGGTTGGTAACTCGGCATCGGTGGAGCCGAGGAGGGATTTCAAGGTAGACCTTGAAAGCGCAATGTTGTTGCGCGCCTGCAGTTCAGTCTCCTTAGCGGCTTTGGAGCGAACTTCCAGCGAGAGCACATCCCCTCTCAGGGCCACTCCTTCGTGCATCTTCGCTTTGGTCAGTTCAACTTCCCTTAGGACAGTCGTCGAGGATTGTTCGGCAACCTGGGCCTGTTTAGGGGCCGAAATTGCAGCGTAGTAAGCAGAAGTGACCGCGGCTGCAAGGCGATTACGTAGAGCCGAATGTTCAAGTTCAGAGGCCTTGACGCCGAGCTCTGCAGCCTTTGTCAGGTAGGAATCTTGGCCACCCCGGTAGAGATTGATGGTACCGATGACCTCCGGCCTGAAGTTTTCGACCCAACCCGGGTTATTGACGTAGCTGTTGAAATCAGTGGGGTTGCTGACGTTGAACCGTCTCTGCGCCACGATATAGGAGAAGGCGAGTGCGGGGTTATCCGTGTAGTCGTAGCCAGCACGCGCGGTCACCTTCGGATAAAAGCCGGCGGCCATTTCCGCGACCCTGGCCTCCGCTTGCCCGATTCGTGCCACTGCTGCCGCAAGGTCCGGATTCTGCGCGAAAGCCAGTTCAATGGCCTCCGCTAGTGAGAACGATTTGCTGGCCGGTTTGGCTTCGATCTGCGGGTTGGCATGTGAGGGCGTTTGACCGGGGGTCGCAAGGACCTGTAAAGGAGCGGCGACACTTAAATATCCAGCAATCCATGGCCGGAAAATTAGACGCCACTTGGCAGCAAAATTGGGTTCGGCAAACATGCAAAAGCGGGTTGATGGTCAGCTTGCTGGGACGATGAGGTTAAAAAACTGGCGTTAGTATATTAGTAAATGATTAAATAACAAATGGAAATCGGCTGCGGGCTCCAGACATCCAATCGTTGTCACCCCATCCGGACCTTTGGATCCGGTTGTTCCGGCTTCGACACGACGCCGCGAACGCTGTCCATGGCATGAAAGCCAGCGGTGGGAATGGTATTTAATAAATAAGCGATTACTTATATTATGGTCTCGCCATGCAGCCATTCATAAGGAGCCTCCCATGAATCCAAATGCCCGTGTCAGGGATCGGTTTCGCGCCGAGATTATCGGCGTCTTGTTGCTCAAATGCCTGCTCCTATGGGCCCTTTGGTATGTGGCGAGCGGTCGCATGACCGGGGAGCGTGGCGATAGGGGCAAGGGGAATGTTGAAGATCGCTTGTTCGGCCACTTGCAAACTCAAACCGCACCATTAATGACAGGAGATAAGCCTTGAACGGTGAAGATATCGTAAATCTTTCGCGTCTCCAATTCGGACTGACCGCCCTCTATCATTTCTTGTTTGTTCCCCTGACACTCGGAATGACCTTCATTCTGGCCATCATGGAGTCGGTGTATGTCATGACTGGAAAGCAGGTCTACAAGGACATGACGCGATTCTGGGGGAAACTCTTTGGAATCAACTTTGCCATGGGAGTGACCACTGGATTGACCCTTGAATTTCAGTTTGGCACCAACTGGGCCTATTACTCGCATTATGTTGGCGACATTTTTGGTCCGATTCTCGCCAGTGAGGGTTGGATGGCCTTTTTTCTTGAATCGACGTTCGTTGGGCTGTTTTTCTTTGGATGGGAGCGGTTGACGAAGGTCCAGCACCTGACCGTCACTTGGTTGCTTGCAATAGGAACAAGCCTATCTGCCCTATGGATACTCATTGCAAATGGATGGATGCAACATCCAGTGGGCGCGACCTTCAATTACGAGACGCTTCGTATGGAGATGAGCAGCTTCGCGGATGTTTTTTTCAATCCGGTTGCGCAGGTCAAGTTCGTTCATACGGTGGCTGCAGGGTATGTGACCGGCTCGATGTTTGTTCTGGGAATCAGCTCTTGGTACCTTCTTAATCGACGAGACATTGGATTTGCCCGGCGTTCTTTCTCTATTGCCTCGGCTTTTGGTCTGGCATCAATCCTGTCCGTTATCGTGTTGGGCGATGAAAGCGGCTATACCTCTGGGGAAACTCAAAAAGCCAAACTTGCTGCCATCGAGGCCGAGTGGGAGACCGAACCTGCGCCCGCAAGCTTCACACTATTTGGATTTCCAGATCAGGAATCGCATACCACACGTTTTGCAGTGAAGATCCCTTACCTGTTGGGCCTCATCGCTACGCGCTCCATCGACGAGCCTGTCGTAGGATTGAAAGAACTGAGGGAACACAATATTGAACGGATACGGAATGGAGCGAAGGCGTATCAGAAGCTTGAGAAGATCAGAGCGGGGCAATCAACGCCTGAAGTTTTGAAGGACTTTGAATCGGGTCGAGCTGATTTGGGGTACGGGCTTCTTCTGAAAAAATATACCGATCGGCCTGCGGAGGCAACGGATGCCATGGTTGAAAAGGCGGCGACTGACAGTATTCCTAATGTTGCCCCCTTGTTCTGGAGTTTTCGAGTAATGGTCGCCTCCGGTTTTACCATGCTGTTCATTTTTGCAATGGCCTTCTATTTCTGCGCAACCCGCGTCGCAGATCAAAAGCGTTGGCTGATGCGGCTTGCTGTCTGGGCGATACCGTTGCCCTGGATTGCTGCTGAAACGGGTTGGTTTGTTGCTGAGTATGGTCGCCAGCCATGGACCATTTCAGGCGTTCTTCCCACGCACCTTAGCGCATCAAATCTGGCTCCTGGACAGTTGTGGTTCAGTCTCGCCGGGTTCTTTCTCTTCTATTCAGTCCTTTTGGTGATTGAACTGTATCTGATGACAAAGTATGTCAGGCAGGGTCCGAGCAGTCTGCATACTGGCCGTTACCACTGGGAGACCTCCATCCCAGCCTCTCACCAGGGTCAAGCCCTCTGATTTGTCAGGACCAGCCTCGAGATCCCTAATTTATGTTCGAATACGAGACAATCCGCTTCATTTGGTGGCTCCTCATCGGGGTTGTAATGATTGCCTTTGCCATCACCGATGGATTTGACTTTGGTGTAGGCGCCCTGCTGCCATTTCTTGGTCGAAAGGATCTGGAGAGGCGAGTGATCATCAATACGGTCGGGTCAACCTGGGAGGGTAATCAGGTTTGGCTCGTCCTTCTCGGAGGAGCCATATTCGCTGTATGGCCTTCGGTCTATGCCACCCTGTTCTCAGGGCTTTATGTCGCCATGATGTTGCTGCTTTTCTCGCTGTTTTTAAGGCCGGCGGGCTTTGACTACCGCAGTAAGATTGAGCATCCGCGCTGGCGATCGGTCTGGGATTGGTGTCTTTTCCTTGGAGGAGTGATCCCACCGCTTCTGTTCGGTGTTTTGGTGGGCAATCTGATACGCGGGCTTCCCTTTCATCTTGATGCCGATCTGCGGCCAATTTATGACGGAAGTTTTTGGGAACTTCTTGCCCCATTTCCCCTTTTGTGTGGATTCATCGGTGTTCTCCTGACGACGGTTCATGGCGGGATATTCCTCTCCTGGCGAACCGAGGGCCTCCTGCGTGATCGATCAGTATCCGCGGTCAAAATATTGGCCCCGGTTCTCATCCTCGCGATCGTCATCGGAGGCTATTGGGTCTTATCCGGTTACGATCGACCTGAGATTGCGCAATTTAAAGGGACTTCGGCGGCATCAAACCCCATGAACAAGACAATCGCTGAGCAAAATGTCGCTTGGACCTTGAATTTTGTCCAATACCCCTGGTTATGGCTGGCCCCGATCATGGCGCTTTTGGGAATGAGTCTTGCGTGGATGACGGTGGGTCGAGGGCAGCAAGGGGGTGGTATTGCGTTCTTATTCAGTTCGGTTGGGATTTTTGGCCTGTTGCTAACCGTGGGGTTTGCGCTGTTTCCCTTCCTGCTTATCTCGACCCGCGATCCGAGATCTAGCTTGACGGTCTGGGATGCAACCTCCAGCCATAGTGTGCTCTTGATTGCGTTCTGGATTACGGTTCTCTTTCTACCGATTGTTTTGGCTTATACCCGTTGGGTTTACAAAGTCATGTGGGGCGCTGTCAATGAGAAAGCGATCCTTGATGATCCCCATACCCTTTATTAACGAGGATCAAGAGATGTGGTATTTCGCATGGATTTTGGGTGTTTTGTTTGCTGCCTCGTTTGCAGTCATTAATGCCATGTGGCTTGAGTCCGTTTGCGACATTGACGGGTATAAGGCAGACGATGCCTGCGATACGCTCCAGAAACCAAGGGCGTGAGGCGAACCATTCATTTTTCTGCGGGTAAGCCGTCAATCACGGACCCCCGGGTGATGCCCATTGGTTCGCCGCGGCTCCCCGGCAATTCGAGGATATATCGAACGGGCTCGGGGGCGCAGTGACGATCCAGTGAATGGGGGGCCATTGCAGCCAGGCTGACTACGACTCCCTGATCGCTAAGAAAGAGGGCGGTCAACGGCATAGAGGTCTCTTTCATCCACATGCAATATTTGGCGGCCGTGGGCCAGACGAACAACATGCCTTGATTGAACGGCAAGACTCGACGATGCGCCAGCCCCTCTTCACGTTGCCTCGGGGTGGCCGCGACTTTTGCATGGATTCGAAAAGAGCCGCTCTTGAGTTGTATGTTTGAGAGCGGTTGTCGGTGATTGGCAGGCCCTGATTGCGGGACTGCCACCATCAATAGCCCCACTAAAACGCTCAACGTCAGGGTGCCCGGTCGCATGAGCAACTGGCGACCGGTGATAAATGCCTCTTGAACTCTCATTCGACGAATCCCAGATTGGTGCTCTCTCACGTGACAGGGGCCCGTTTGAGTTCGAGTGATTTTTTGAGATAGCGGCCGGTATAGCTCCTCGGGTTTTCGGCAATCATCTCAGGGGTTCCGATGGCAAGGATTTCGCCACCCCCTTCGCCGCCTTCAGGCCCAAGATCAATGAGCCAGTCGGCGGTCTTGATGACGTCGAGGTTATGTTCAATGATGATGACCGTGTTGCCATGGTCCCTCAACTGATGGAGTACGACCAACAGTTGACGAATGTCATGGAAGTGAAGGCCAGTGGTGGGTTCATCGAGAATGTAGAGCGTCTTGCCGGTATCTCTTTTGGATAGCTCTTTTGCTAATTTGACGCGTTGCGCCTCGCCGCCTGAAAGGGTGACTGCATTTTGACCGAGGGTGATGTACCCAAGGCCGACTTCCATGAGCGTTTGCAGTTTTCTGGACACCACCGGGATTGCCGAAAAAAAGTCCGCCGCATCCTCCACTGTGAGACTGAGAACCTCGTGGATGGTTTTTCCCCGGTAGCGAATATCCAGGGTCTCGCGGTTGTAACGCTGTCCCTTGCAGATGTCGCAATTGACATAAAGGTCTGGCAGAAAGTGCATTTCAACCTTGATGACACCATCGCCTGAACAGGCTTCACAGCGTCCTCCCTTGACGTTGAAACTAAAACGCCCGGGGTTGTAGCCTCGCGCTCTGGATTCAGGGGTTGCGGCAAACAACTCGCGGATAGGAGTAAAGACCTGGGTGTAGGTTGCGGGATTTGACCTGGGAGTCCGGCCAATCGGGCTCTGGTCAATGTCGACGACCTTGTCGAAATGCTCAAGCCCTTGGAATGACCCAAAGGGGGCCGGCTTCTCCGAGGCGCCATTGAGCTCCCGGGCGACTATCCGATACAGCGTATCGTTGATCAGTGTCGATTTTCCAGAGCCGGAAACGCCAGTGATGCAGGTGAGAAGCCCCACCGGAAATTGCACGTCAACACCTTTGAGGTTGTTGCCACACGCCCCCTTGATCTCAAGGACCCGCTCAGGATCAAAGGCATGTCGCTCTTCGGGGACATCGATTCGCAATTGCCCGACCAGATATTGACCCGTCAAAGACGCAGGGTTGGCCATGACTTCAGCCGGTGTCCCTAAGGCTACAATCTGGCCGCCATGGACACCCGCTCCAGGCCCGATGTCGACTACCCGATCTGCCAACAAGATGGCGTCTTCATCATGTTCGACGACAATAACGGTGTTGCCAATGTCACGCAGATGGATCAAGGTATCGAGCAGCCGCTGGTTGTCACGTTGATGCAAGCCGATCGAAGGTTCATCCAGGACGTACATGACACCGACCAGGCCGGCACCCACCTGACTTGCAAGACGGATTCGCTGGGCCTCTCCACCGGAGAGGGTGTCGGCACTCCGATTGAGGGTCAGATAGTCAAGGCCGACATTGACGAGAAAACTGAGTCGCTCAGAAATTTCCTTGACGATCTTGTCAGCCACTTCGGCCTTGTGACCGCTAAGGGTGAGCGATTCAAAAAAGCCTACCGCCGTGCGAATGGGTAATGCGGTGATGGCATGTAGCGGCTGTTGATCGACGAACACGTTACGTGCTCCAAGATTCAGTCGAGCGCCGTGGCATTCCGGGCAGGGTTTGTTGGCCTGGTACTTCGACAGTTCATCGCGGACAACGCCTGAGTCAGTTTCCCGGAACCGCCGCTCCATGTTGGGAATGATGCCCTCGAATCGATGCTTTTGTGTGCCAATCGTGCCCCGGCTGGTCAGGATGCGAAACGGAATGGCTTCCCGACCGCTACCATAAAGGAGGACTTCTCTGGCCTCCTCGGAGAGCGACTCATAAGGGGCCTCCGGATCAAACCCGTAATGTTCTGCCAGAGACAGAATCATCTGGTAGTAGTAGGTGTTGCGTCGATCCCAATGGCGAATGGCCCCCTGAGCAAGGCTCAGGTGCGGACTGTGGACGATCAGTTGCGGATCAAAATACTGCCGGATTCCAAGCCCATCACAGGTCGGACATGCACCCTTGGGATTGTTGAATGAAAAGATCCGTGGCTCCAGCTCGCTGAGGGAATAACCACAGTGCGGGCAGGCGTACTTGTCCGAGAAAAGCACCTCTCTGGGCGTCTCATCCATCGAGACAATGCTCGCCAGCCCACCGGAAAGCGTGAGGGCGGTTTCGAATGATTCAGCCAGGCGTTGACTGAGATCCTGTCTGACCTTGAATCGGTCAACCACGGCCTCAATGCTGTGCTTCTTTCTGAGCTCGAGGGTGGGTGGGGCATCCAGCTCATAAACGCGGCCATTAATTCTGGCCCTAACAAACCCTCGCGATTTCAGATCCTCAAGGACTTGAAGATGCTCCCCTTTGCGGTCGCTGACGACCGGAGCGAGAAGCATCCAACGGCTCTCCGCTGGCTCTGAAAGCACCTGATCTACCATCTGGCTGATCGTTTGCGCCTCCAGTGAGACTTCATGCTCGGGACAGCGCGGCGTCCCTACACGCGCATAGAGAAGTCTCAGGTAATCATAGATTTCAGTGATCGTACCAACGGTGGAACGGGGATTATGCGAGGTGGATTTCTGTTCAATCGAAATGGCCGGCGACAGTCCTTCGATGTGATCCACGTCCGGCTTTTCCATGACCGAGAGAAATTGCCGGGCATAGGCAGAAAGCGACTCCACATAGCGCCGTTGTCCCTCGGCATAGATGGTGTCAAAGGCCAGCGAGGACTTTCCCGACCCTGAAAGGCCGGTAATCACAATCAATTGATCGCGGGGGAGCTCAAGGTCAATGTTCTTGAGATTATGCGTTCGCGCGCCGCGTATGCGGATGGTATCCATGTTGGAGCTGTTTGCATCGATGGGTCAGGGTCTTGACCACCTAAATTGTAAAGGTTAGCGTTTACATTGACTCTTTTGATTATGAATGTGGCTGGAGTGAAGCTGTCATGTCCCTGAAAAACCCCATCTGGCTAGCGCCAATTCTTTTGACCGCGTGTGCGGCAAACCCCTTGGTTTCGGGTGCAGAAAAAGTGGACGTTGTCACTGCCTTTAAGGAAGTTAAGAAGTGCACCTACCTTGCGGATGTGTCCGGAAGCCAGGGCAACCGCTTCTCGGGAACATTTACAACGAATGAGAATCTGTTGGTTGGTGCGCGCAACGCCATCAAGAATGCGGCCTACCAGAAGGGTGGCAATACGGTCTTGATCCAGCAGCAGCAATATTCCCAGCACGAGCTCTCTGGTGGGACTGCCAATGCAACATTGGTGGGTAAGGCCTACCGTTGCGGCAACTGACGGCCGCCTCGATCCTAGGCCTTTAAAATGAAGGTCACCGGACCATCGTTGATAAGACTGACTTTCATGTCAGCGCCAAAGCGTCCGGTTTGGGTATGGGTACCCTGAAGTCGCACGTGATCAACGAGTTGGTCGAATAGCCGCCGCCCGGTCTCGGGATCAGCCGCTGGGGTAAAGCTTGGACGCATACCCTTGGCAGTATCTGCAGCCAGTGTAAATTGCGAGACCAGCAGAAGTTCGCCGCCAATCTCCCCAAGGTTGAGGTTCATTCGGCCGCTTTCATCCGGAAAGATTCGATAGCCAAGGATCTTTTGGGCAAGCCGAGCAACGCTTTTATGGTCATCGCCCTTCTCAATCGCCACCAGCCCCAGAATGCCCCGCCCGATTTTGCCGACCGACTCGCCCTCGACGGTCACCTCGGCGTTGCGTACTCTTTGAATGACAGCCTGCATTCTCAGTATCGTCGGATGCTGGGATCTACTTCGAGCGACCAGGCATCAATTCCACCCGTGAGGTTGAAGACCTCGTCAAAACCCTGCTTCTCCAGAAACGAGACCACGGCTGCGCTCCGCATGCCGTGGTGGCACAGGACCACGATCTTGAGGTTTCGGTCCAGTTCGTGAAAGCGGCCCGAAATTTCGCCCATGGGAATGTGAAGACTCCCTGGGATTTGGCACCAAGCCACCTCGGACGCTTCGCGAACATCGAGGATCAGGGGTTGTTCCAGATCCTCCTGTAATGCCGTTGCAAGGGCGGATGGAGTCAGGGTCTTCATGGTCTTGGTTGTTAATTCAGGCGAAGGGCGATCTGTCTCTCGGAAAGGCAGGGATGGGCCTAGCGAATGGCAATGTTTCGATCCTGCATGGCCTTGAGAACGGTTTCGCCAATCAGGGCCGGGTTTCGCGCGACATAGTGCCCCAGTGCTTCCATGGCATCCATTTTGGCTTTGGCCGTATCGGCCTCGCTGGAAATGATGGCTCCGGCATGTCCCATTCTGCGGCCTGCAGGCGCAGCGACGCCAGCGACAAAACCAATCAGCGGTTTGCTCATGTTCTCCTGGGCCCAGCGGGCGGCTGCCACCTCCTGTGGGCCACCAATTTCGCCAATCATGACGACGACCTCGGTTTCAGGGTCAGACTCAAAGGCGCGCAGCACCGTGACAAAGTCGGTTCCATTCACCGGGTCACCACCGATTCCGACGGAGGTGGTGATGCCAAGCCCAAGGCTTGCCATCTGTTCTGTGGCCTCGTAGTTCAGCGTGCCTGAGCGTGAGACGATGCCGACATTTCCCTTTTTGTAGATATTGGAGGGCATGATGCCGACCTTGCACTCGCCTGGCGTAATGATGCCCGGCGTATTGGGTCCAATGATGATGGTATCGCGCCCGATCCGATAGCGTTGCAGGCGAATCATGTCCTGGATGGGGATCCCGTCAGCAATCGTGACGGCCACCTTGATGCCGGCATCAATGGCTTCCATGAGGGCGTCCGCATTGTAGGGCGGGGGGACAAAGACCGCCGAGACATCAGCTCCGGTTGCCGCAACAGCCTCTGCGACGGTATCGAAGACGGGGAGACCGAGGTGCGTGGTGCCTCCTTTACCGGGTGTGACACCACCGACGACCTGGGTGCCCATTTTCATGGCATCCTCGGCATGGAAGGTGGCATGCTCGCCGGTGAAACCCTGGAAGATAACTTTGGATTGTTTGTTGACGAAGACACTCATGTGTTTTATTCCTTGACGATGGCGACGGCTTTTGCGGCCGCGGCATCCAGATTTTCTGCCGTAATGAATGAAAGCCCGGATTCAGCCAGAATCTTTCGGCCCTCTTCGACATTGGTTCCGGCAAGCCGGACGATCAGAGGGACCTGAATCTTGAGGCTCTCACAGGCCTGGATAAGCCCTTTGGCAATCCAGTCGCAGCGATTGATGCCGGCAAAAATATTCACCAGGATGCATTTGACGTTTGGATCTTCAAGGACAATCCGGCAGGCATTGGTGACTTTCTCAGGCGAGGCGCCACCGCCGACATCCAGAAAGTTGGCCGGGCGACCGCCATGCAGGGTAATGGCATCCAGGGAGGCCATCGCGAGTCCTGCTCCATTGACTATGCAACCAATATTGCCGTCCAAGGCAATGTAGTTAAGGCCAAAACCCGAAGCTTCGACTTCCTTGGGATCTTCTTCGGCGAGATCGCGCATCTCCGTCACGGTTTTCTGGCGGTAAAGGGCGTTGTCGTCGAAATTGAATTTTGCATCGAGGACCAGCAGGCGTGCTTCCTCTTCGGAACTGCCAACAATCGCCAGGGGGTTGATCTCGACCTGAAGCGCGTCCCTATCGCGCATGCAGCGGTAAAGCGACTTCATGAGTTTGACTGCCTGCGGCATCAGTTTTCCCTTGAGCCCGATCGCCGTAGCCACCTTGCGGCATTGGAAATCCCGAAGGCCAATGGCCGGATCGACGACCTCCTGCACGATCTTTTCCGGATGCGTCTTCGCCACTTCCTCAATGTCAACGCCGCCCTCGCTGGACGCGATGACCGTGATGCGTTGGGTGCCACGGTCAATCACCAGCGCCAAATAGAATTCCTTGCGGATCTGACTGGCCTGCTCAATCCACACGCGGTGGACCAGAGATCCTTCCGGACCCGTCTGGTGCGTTACCAAGCGTGTGCCAATCATGGCCTCGGCCGCTTTCCTGACCTCGTCCAGACTGGAAGCAACCTTGACGCCACCCGCCTTGCCGCGGCCGCCAGCATGAATCTGTGCCTTGACCACCCAGCGGTCACCGCCGATTTCCTCGGCGGCCTGTCTTGCCTGGGTCGCATTAAAGGCAATACTTCCATTGGGCAGGGCAACGCCATAGGTCTGCAATAACTCCTTGGCTTGGTACTCGTGAATGTTCACCGGTTTCTATTCCTCTTCGGATGTAAGGGTGCAAGCCGACGCACGTGATCAGTGGGCGCGGGATTCGATCTGTTCAATCTGCTTGACGACATTCTCTGCCATGCGAATCGAGGCGGCGTCAATCAGTCGTCCGTCCAGGGAAACGGCGCCTTTCCCTTCCTTGGCGGCCTTGTCCATTTCAACCAGAATCCGTTTAGCCCTCTCGACCTCTTTGGGGGTCGGTGTAAAGACCTCATTGGCCAACTCAACCTGTGAGGGATGAATCGCCCACTTGCCTTCGCAGCCAAGCGCGGCTGCACGACGCGCCGCGACCTTGTAGCCCTCGGGGTCGTTGAAATCGCCAAAGGGACCGTCAATCGGGCGAAGTCCATAGGCCCTGCAAGCGGCAACCATCCTCGAAATGCCAAAGTGCCACTGGTCGCCCCAGTGGTAAGCGCGATGACCTTGATCGTCCGGATCGGTCAGAACCCCATAGTCGGGGTTGGCGCCACCGATTTGGGTGGTTCTGGCTCGCACTGATGCGGCGTAGTCGGCAACCCCGAAAACCATGGCTTCCATGCGCTCCGGGCAGGTTCTGGCGATTTCTTCGACGTTCGCCATTCCCATCGCGGTTTCAATAAGAACGTGGATGTTGATCGGCTTGAATCCTTTGTAGGCCTCAATCTGCGACAACATGGTCGAGACAAAGTAAACATCGGCCGCAGAGCCGACCTTGGGGATCAGGATGGTATCCAGTTTGTCGCCGCAGGTCTCGACGATGTCGACCAAATCGCGATAGGCGTAGTGGGTGTCAAGGCCATTCATGCGGATCGAGACGGCGCAGCGTGACCAATCCTGCGTTTTGAGGGCGTCGATGATATTGGTGCGTGCCTGTGCCTTGTCATCAGGCGCAACCGCATCCTCCAAATCCAAAAAGACGACGTCAGCCCCGGAATCAGGTGCCTTTTCGAGCATGCGACGGTTGCTGCCCGGCACAGCCAGTTCACTACGATGCAAGCGATTTTTTATCGCCATCCTGAATTGCCTCCTGAAATTGGGTTGGAAATAGACGCAGGATCGACCCGATGTTGCATCGCGGATACGGCGTTAGTTTGTAACGCGGGCCTGAGTGGGCATCACGACTGCAGTTTGATGGGTCTGAGCGCTAACCCCGCATTATGCCTGATGAAAGCCGCTTTTGACCAGTTAGTCTCTTATTTGCAACAGATCCTGCGCGCTCAGGCATCGCGGTTTGCGGGAGCCCCATGCAGGCCATCGGGGCTTTGATGCCCCGTGGCTTTGAGCAGGTGCGCGCAGGTTGAGTAAAAACGCAAAAAAAAGTTGTAAAAAAGTTTTATTTTGGTAGCATTACGACGCCGCAACAACATTTGTTGCTGACACGCAACCGAAAAATTACATTCCTAACCACCTTAGGGAGACCCCAAGAATGACGCTCAAGAAAACCCTGAGCATGGCTGCGATGATCAGTGCAGGCCTTTTCATGGCCGGCCTGGCGACTGAAGCCAATGCGACCCAGCACAAGAAGAAGCATCACCATGCACCGACCGATCGTCAGCTGATCCGCGCTGATGAAAAGCATCTGGCTCGTGACGATGCGCGTATTGCCAATCTGGAATCCGAAGTCGGCGACCTGCGCGCCCAGCTGGCGACCCAGAAGCAGGCATCCGATGCAATGGAAGCCAAGGAAGCACAGCTTGAGACCCAAGTTGCTGCTGAAGCGGCTAAAGAAAACGCGAAGAATGACATGGTCTTCTTCCGCGGCGGTTTCGCGTCTTTGACCGAAAATCGTCACAACGAACTGCTGACCAGCGATGGTGTTTTCAATGGCAATGGCTTTGGTTCCAATGGCGGTAATGGCAATGGCTGGTACGTCGGTGCCGGTTTCGACCACCGCCTGACGGATGACCTGTGGGGTGCAACCGACCTCGTGGCCGTTGACGCGGAACTGATGTTCAACTACATGAACTACGGCCAGTCATACAATGCATTCGTCAGCAATACGCTGAGCGTTGCATCGGGCTACCCGGTCAAGGCGACCGCACAGATCACCCAGCTGACGCTGTCTGCATCTCCGAAAGTCAAGTTCAACCTGATGGAAGGCAACTTCCGTCCTTGGGTCGTTCCTTTCGGTCTGGCAATCAACATAGTGAGCCCGCCTTCAAGCGGCGTAACCGTACTCAATCCGGGCCTGATGCTTGGAACGGGTGCTGAATACCGCATCTGGAAGGATCTTTGGGCTGGTGTTGATTTCCGCTACCAGTTCACCGGTGGCGACCTCAACTACAGAATCCCCTACGGCAACGGTGCTGAACTGAACCAGACGCCGACCCAGGGTCTGATGGCTGGTGGCTACATCGGTCTTGGCTTCTAAGTTGATTCCGACTTAAAGTCACACAAAAGGGGCCTTCGGGCCCCTTTTTCGTCGCTGCGATTAATGTATCCCGAAACTAACCCCTTCAAGACCCATCAACTCGAAAGGGATGGGCACCGAATTTATGTTGAAGAGGTCGGTAATCCCTGTGGGATTCCGGTCGTTTTCTTGCATGGTGGACCTGGTGCCGGTTGCAGGCCGCAGCATCGCCGTTTTTTCAATCCGCAACGATTTCGAGTGGTCTTGATTGATCAGCGGGGTGCCGGACGTTCGACGCCCACAGGGCTCCTCAAGAACAACACCACGCCCCACCTCCTGTCCGATTTGACCGCTATCCGGATGCATCTGGGTATTGAGCGCTGGATTGTCTTTGGAGGCTCCTGGGGGGCCACCTTGGGCTTGCTGTATGCCACTCTGGAACCCGATCGTGTCCTTGGTCTCATCCTTCGGGGGAGCTTTCTGGCCCGTCAGCGTGACCTTGATTGGTATGCAGGACCTGAGGGCGTCAGGCGGATTTACCCGGATGCCTGGGCACGCTTTTTGGCGCTTCTGGGGTCATCAAGTCCGGTTGGGATTGGAGAGATTCACCGCCTGTTGCTCGATCACGATCAGGCGATCCATCGGCGGGTTGCAGCGGCTTGGGAGTATTGGGGAAGTTGCGTTGTCCAGGGCGCTCCTTTTCCTGAATCTGTAAACCCTGCGGATCTCAGCCCCATCAAGGTCGGTCAGGCAATGATTGAACTCCATTACGCCTACCATCGATATTTCATTAACGAGGGTGCGGTGCTCGAGGGCATTTCTGTCTCCCCGAACTATCCTGTGACCCTGATCCATGGACGAAAAGACCTGGTGTGTCCATTGGAAGCGGCGACAACACTCAAGGCGCTAATTCCCCATGCGCGCTTGCGTATACTGGAGGATGGAGGCCACATTGCTGAAGGAGCGAGCATGATTGATGCACTGATCAATGCGGTTAATGAAATGGCAGATCAAATGGAGAACTGTGGGTGGCAAAACGCTTGATTGTCGGTATTACCGGCGCGACCGGGGCGATTTATGCCCGGCGGGTCCTGGAGGTCGTTCAGCCGTTGGACGACTGGGAGACGCACCTGGTCATCTCAAAGGCCGGTCGATTGAATCTGCATTATGAACTGGACATCAAGAAGGCCGATCTCTCACAACTGGCCGATGCCACCCATCCCATCGATGACATTGCTGCGCCGATTGCCAGCGGTGGATTCAGGACTGAGGGGATGCTGATCATTCCATGCTCGATGAAGACCCTGTCTGCAGTGGCCAATGGCTATGGAGACAACTTGATTTCAAGGGCGGCGGATGTGGTTCTCAAGGAGCGAAGACCCCTGATTATCGTGCCTCGGGAGGCACCCTTGAATCTGGCTCACCTCCGTAACATGATCTCGGTCACGGAGATGGGAGGCGTCATTTACCCTCCCGTACCGGCTTTTTACTCTCACCCCAAATGCATTGAGGATCTCGTGGACGAAACCGTGGGTCGGGTGCTGGGTATGGTCGGTATCGAAATCCCCGCCCTTCAAAAGCCTTGGCAGGGCATCGCCCAGGCAAAGAATTGAGGCCTCCAGCGACAACCTTAGGAGGGGTTTTAGTCGATTTTAGGCGATCAGCTATGGGTGAGGCATTGAACCACTGGCTCAATGCGCTTTAAGTGCCTTGGAGTTTCTTGAGTTTCTGAAAACCAATGGCTTAGGTTCATCGCGAGCCTGATCAAGACCAGCAAGTCGAATGGCTTCCCCGACGCGCTCACGATCGGGAGATTTGCTGCAGACCGGATCGGTGGCGTTCATATCACCCGTTAAAAGATAGGCTTGGCAGCGACATCCGCCGAAATCGCGGCTCTTTTCAGGGCACGATCGACAGGGTTCCTGCATCCAGTCATAGTTCCTGAAGTGCCCGAAGGCTGGAGATTCATCCCAGATCTCGCGCACACTGTAGTCTCTGACGCTGGGGCAATCTAGCCCTGGCAACATCCTCGCTTCGTGACACGGCAGAGCCAGTCCATCCGGAGCGATGGTCAAGAATGTGGTGCCCCAGCCATTCATGCAGGGCTTGGGTCGGTCCTCATAATAATCAGGCACGACGTAGTAAATCTTCATTCGGCCCTTGAGCTCTTCCTTCAATGCCTGGGCAATGTTTTCGGCTGTTTCGAACTGTTCCTTGCTGGGCAGCAGTTGGTCGCGATTGAGGTGCGCCCAGCCGTAATACTGGGTGTTGGCCAGTTCCAGGTAGTCGGCACCGAGTGCGACCGCCATCTCGATAATCTCCCGCATGAGATGGATATTGTGACGATGGATGACTACGCAGAGCACCATCGGGTAGCCTTGGCTCTTGATGAAGCCTGCCACCCGTTTTTTCTGTTCGAAGCTTTCGGTCCCTGCAAGGAAATCGTTGAGCGATTTCTCCGGTGCCTGAATACTGATTTGAATGTGATCGAGACCTGCGGTCTTGAGTGAGGCAACCTTTTCCTCGGTCAGCCCATAGCCGGAGGAGATCAGGTTGATATAAAAGCCTAAGGACCTGGCGTGACGAATGAGTTCGTCGAGATCGTCTCGGATCAGTGGCTCACCACCGGAGAGTCCGAGCTGAACCGCACCCATTGACCGTGCTTCGCTAAACACCCGCTTCCACTCATCTGTCGATAACTCTTTGGTGTGATGGGCATAGTCGACGGGGTTGGAGCAATAGGGGCACTGCAAAGGGCAGCGATAAGTGAGTTCCGCCAGTAACCAGCGCGGTGAACCCTTAGGATACGGTGTGGATCCAGCCATTTTGAAGTGCGTTCTCCGCTAACTCGGTAATGTCATCACGCAGTCCAGAGGTCTCGAATTTGGTCTCCAGTTCCTCGACGATTTGATCGAGGGTCCGGGTTCCATCACACAGTTTGAGGATTTCGGCCGCCGGAAGGTTCAACTCGACCATGCCTTCGGGATAGAGGATGACGTGCCGCTCTTGCGAGGGCTCCCACTGAAGCCGATGCATGGGGGAAAAGGCCAGACGTGCGTTCGGGTCCAGCATGGCTAGTTTTCCTTGATATTGAAATACGGTGGTTTCTGGTCAATGAAAGCCAGCCACATGGCGTCAAGCATTGACCAGAGAACGTCCAGTTTGAATTGCAGGATATGCAAGGCCCGCTCCTGCTGTTCTCGGGTCCTAAAGTAATCGAGCGTGATTGCCAGACCATGCTCGACATCACGGTTCGCCTGACCGACCCGTTTTCGAAAATAGGAGAGGCCTTCTTGATCAATCCAAGGGTAGTGGTCGGGCCATCCCGAGAGCCTTTGCTTGTGAATGGTGGGGGCGAACATCTCCGTTAGCGAAGAGCAAGCCGCCTCTTGCCAAGGTGCGTTGCGGGCAAAGTTCACATAGGCATCAACTGCAAAACGGACACCCGGTAGCACATGTTGTTGTGACCAGAGTGCCTCGCGTGACAGGCCGACCGCCTCGCCGAGGCGAGTCCATGCTTCAATACCGCCGGGCTCGGTCCCATCCCCATCATGGTCTCGGATTCTCTGAATCCAGAGCCTGCGGGTATCGCGATCCGGGCAATTGGCAAGGATGTTGGCATCTTTGACCGGGATCATGAGCTGGTAGTAGAAGCGATTCGCGACCCAGCCTTGAATTTGCTCTTTGGACAAACGCCCCTGGGCCATTTCGACCTGGAAAGGGTGGTTGATGTGATAGAAGCGCTCTTTAGACCGCAGTTGGGTCTCAAAGGCATCGCGCGACCAAGGCAATGATTCACTCATGGGGCGTTCTCAGAGTTGGATTTCAAGTCCATCGGTAGCGACTTCGATACCGGCCGATCGAAGTTGAAGGTGCTCGGTGGAGCTCTCGTTCAGGATCGGATTGGTATTATTGATGTGGATCAGGATTTTCCGCGCATTCTTGATCCCCGACAGGGTCTCGAGCATGCCCCCCTCACCCTCCTGTGGAAGGTGACCCATTTCAAGCGCTCGTTTGGAAGAAATGCCGGCTTGCTCCATTTCATCATGTTGCCAGAAAGTCCCGTCAACCAACACACAATTTGCTTCCTGCATCGAATCGCGGACATGGGGTTCGATTTCGCCAAGCCCGGGGGCATAGTAAAGGGTCTTGCCCGTTGAAATCTGCTCGATCAGGACCCCGATGTTATCGCCATCATGGGGATCATGCCGGTGAGGGGAGTAGGGTGGGGCCTTGCTCTTGAGGCTGTGACTGTAAAAACGCAGGTCCTCGAATCCGTTGATTGTAAAGGCTGCCCCATCAAGCGGGACCGGATGATGATGGACCCCGCAATAATGTCCCAGGATTTCGAAAACCGGAAAACCGGTCGTCAGATCTTGCCTGACCATCTCGCTGCAATAGATTTCAAGGGGCTGCGTTGATTCTCGGAGCATCAGGAGCCCGGTGGTGTGATCGATCTGGCTGTCGATCAGAATGATGGCCTTGATGCCGGTATCCCGCAGGCCATGCCGCGGATGTGCGGCCGTGAACTGCTCCAGTTGTTGGCGGATGTCGGGCGATGCATTGAATAACACCCAGTGCTCACCGTTGGTACTGACAGCAATCGAGGATTGAGTGCGTGGTTTTGCGTTCAGCGCACCCTTACGGAGGCCGGCGCAATTCGCACAGTTGCAGTTCCACTGCGGAAAGCCACCACCGGCCCCCGCGCCAAGCACGCGTACGATCATGTCTTATTTGGAAAAGTAGATTTATCGCTGGACACAAAAACGGGGCTCGACATTTCTGCGGAGCCCCGTTCCGTTACAAACCGTAAATTAACGATTGTAGATGTACATGGTCACTTCGAAGCCGAAACGCATGTCGTTGTAACTCGGTTTTTCCCATCTCATTGGGTTATCCTCCAAAAGGTTGGTTCGTTTAGTGTGGCCACGCTTTGTTCAAGCTCGGCCAGAGTATACGTTCAGGTATTTGTGAAATCAACAGCCTTGAACAGGTTGTGATGTAGCATTCATGACGGCTGGATACGACGGTCTGAAATTCACGCGTGGGGCGGGGTCTTGTCCAGAAGCAGCTTGTATTGAACCGCATCCCGAAGCGCCTGAAGGCTGGCATCCACCATGTTGGGAGAGACCCCAACGGTGCCCCATTTGTGGGTGCCGTCGGTTGACTCAATCAGAACGCGAACGGTTGCCCGGGTTGCCTGACCTGAGGTCAGAACGCGGACCTTGAAATCGATAAGACGCATCTGCGACAGCTGAGGATAAAAAGGGACCAGGGCATCACGAAGGGCATTGTCCATCGCATTAACCGGGCCGTTACCCTTGGCGGTGGTTGTGGTCGACTGCTTGCCAACCCGAAGGCTGAGGCTCACGATCGATACAGGCTCCTCATTAGCATCCTGCTTCTCATCCACGACCTTGAAGGATTCAAGCACAAAGTAGGGCTGGAATTTTTCCATCGCCTTGAGAAGGATCAGCTGAAAGGAGGCCTCGGCGCCCTCATAGGCAAAGCCCCGATTTTCAAGCTCCTTCACCTGATTGATCGCCTTTCTGACGGCTGGGTCGGTGGGGTTGAAGTCCTCAGCCAGGCCCATCTCCTTCATTTTGAGCTGGACCGAACTTTTGCCCGCTTGATCCGAAATCACGATGATCCGCTCATTACCCACGACTTCCGGCGCGATGTGCTCATAAAGCCTTGAGTCCTTGCCGACCGCCGATGCATGGATTCCCCCTTTATGGGCAAAGGCGTTCAGTCCGACAAAGGGTTGTTGGTGCCATGGCATCGCATTCGCCATCTCATTTACGAAACGAGAAAGCGAGCTTAACTGACGCAAATGCTCGGGACTGATCCCGCAATCAAGGCCCATCTTGATTTCGAGGATGGGAATGATGGAGATGAGATTCGCGTTGCCACACCGCTCGCCGATGCCGTTCATCGTTCCTTGGACCATCCGGGCGCCGGCCTGAACGGCTGACACCGAATTGGCAACGGCGAGTTCGCAATCGTTGTGCGCGTGGATTCCGACCAGGGTTTCGGGGAACTGGCGCGCCACCGCAGTGACGGCAGCGCCGACATCAGAGGGAATGTTGCCGCCGTTGGTGTCGCAAAGCACGATGCCATCGGCCCCCCCCTCAAGTGCGGCCCTGAGCACGTCGAACGCATACTGGCGATTGTCCCTGTAGCCATCGAAAAAGTGCTCTGCATCAAAAAAGACGGTAGCCAGATTCTCCTTGAGGAATGCAATGGTATCTCTGACCAGATCAAGATTCTCCATGAGCGCGATGCCAAGGGCCTTGGTGGCATGCAGATCCCACGCTTTGCCGAAAACACATGCTGCATCGGCGCCACTGTCGATTAAATGACGAAGACCCACGTCTTCATCGGCACGCTTTCCGGGTCGTGACGTACTTCCAAAGGCGACCAATTGGGTTTTTTTCCATTGACGCTTCCGCATCTGCAGGAAAAATTCGCTGTCTTTGGGGCTGGCGCCAGGCCAGCCACCCTCGACCCAGCCGATCTCAAAGTCGGCCAGTTTCTCCGCAATACGAACCTTGTCCTCGACGGAAAAATTGACTCCGGCCGTCTGACTTCCGTCACGGAGTGTGGTATCGAAGATCTGAATCAAGCGATTGGCAGCGGCTGGCATGGGTTTACCCTTGGCTTAACGGGCGGAGGTGCAATGGCCAGTCCCTGTAATTGAAGACCTGACCCGTGTTTCGAATCTGGCTGACGGAGGCTGGGTCAATCTCGGCAAACACCCATTGAGTTTGATTGAGTTCGCCGATCGCGAGAACACCATTGTCTGGATAGCCATAGTCTACGGGGGTGTAGACCGCTGCAGCACCGATATTGACATCAACGGCCTCAGACCAAGGCGCAAGACCGACCGTCGGTGACTGAATGACATAGCACTGATTTTCCAGCGCTCTGGCCTGGCAGCCAATACGAACCCGCCAATAGCCGGCAAGCGTGTCGGTGCAGGATGGCACCACGATGATGTTGGCTCCAGCCTCTGCCTGTTGTCGAGCCAGTAACGGGAATTCGCTGTCATAGCAGACATTGATTCCGATCCGTCCGATATCGGTCTCGAAGGTCTTGAGATGATCACCGGCATGAATGAACCATTGCTCATTTTCAAAACGGGTCATCAGAACTTTATCCTGATGCTCAACCCGACCATCGGCATGAATCACATGGGCGCGATTACGATAGGTGTTGTTGTTTTCCCGGACCGGGAAAGTGCCCGCCACAATGGTGACGGCATGTGTCCCTGCGGCCTTTTTAAACAGGGCAAGAAAGTCGGGCAAGAGATCCTGAAGCGCTTCAAGCTGTCCTGATAGCGAACGGTAGACCGATTCGGGAAACAAGGAGGCCAGTTCCATGCTGAAATATTCGGGGAAGACAAGCAGCTTGGCATTGTGTCCAACTGCCTCATCAATCCAGCGCCCAATCTTGGCCTCGTAATGGGTCCAGTCATCGAGTTTGCCGATGTCATATTGGGCCGTAGCAATTTTGATGGGGGTTGTCATGCACTAGTTCTGAGTGAGTTCTTTGAGCCAGAACACCATCGGCTTGGCGCTCTCTTGATCTTCGTTCACATCCTTCCATTCATAGGTAGTCTTGAGCTCGGGATGCTTTGTGTAACCAAACTTGCTCCAGATTGAATCCAGTGGCGTGTAGTCTTTGGGTCGTAGTGGATGCTCGAGTGGGCGTTCGACACAACAAAAGCAGCAAAGATCGAATCGGTTGAGACGGAGGGCATGTCCCTCCCGCTCAGCAAAAAACTTCGGGTAGATGCCTCTGCCCCGGTATTCGGAGAGCATCACGGATTCAGCGCAATAAAAGATCTTTGAGGGATTCAGACCTTGCTCGGAAAACGGTTTTTGAAACTCCTCGGTTTCCGCGTCCATTGGCAGGCCGGTGGTTGCACCTACGACCTGGTTTCCATCAAGGACCAGGACCACGATACTGTCGGCGCACCGGGTGTAGGTCTGAAGATACTTTTCCTCGTATTCGGCGGTCCCGTCATACAGGTAGGGAAAGTCTCTGAAGACCCGAATCCTTAGGCTCGCGAGATCCTTGATGTAAGGCGCGAGATTCGGATCGGTTCCGGCGAAGCGAACAACCTGAAGGTCCTTGGGCATGGCAGAGGCTCTGTTCGGAGGCTCGAAGCTTAAGCGCTAACCTGATCGATCCAGTCCTGAAGGTTGTAGTAATTGGTGATTCTGGCAACCTTTCCGTCCCGGAGGTCGAAAAAGGCACCCGCGGGCAGGCGATACTTCTGCCCCTTGGCCTCAGGCAGTCCCTCGTCAGTGACGAGGTACTCGCCCAGCACCACAAATTCGGCAGCCCCACGTGTACCGTCCTCACTGGCCATGATGACCATATCAACCAGTTGCTCTTTATAGTTTGTGTTCATTCGCCCCATGAACGCTTTGAAGGCTTCCTTCCCGGTTTCGCGATGGCCTTGATTGATGTCGTGAACAACATCATCGGTCAGAAGGTCGAGGAAGGTGGTCATGTCGCCTGCATTAAAGGCCGCATAATAGCGTTGGATCAGGTCGAGTGAGGCTTTATTCATGGCGTTCTGAGTCCTGAAAAAGGGAAGGGGTCCTGGGGTAGCTACCCGTTGGAAAACCGGTAATTTTGCCAAATTTGGGGAAGCGTGTCGAATCGCAGCCGCCTCCAATGGCAGATCGGCCTGAGGTGATGGACGTGTTTCCAGCGCGAATGGCCATCCTACGGGGATGGGCTGATGTCAGCTATCGCTGGTCGCGCGCTTAAACCGGTGGATGAGGCGCCGCTCTCGTTTGTTCGGGCGCGCATCTTCGCTACGAAGTCCGAGTTCCCGTTGTTCGCGGCGTTGTTCGATCTCTGCCAGTCGGCGGGTTAGACTCTCTTCGCTCTCCTCGAAGCAGAGCTGCGCCTCGTCTGCAGGTCTTCTCTGCTTTTGCAGCTTCACCACCTTGATATCCCAGCGGTAGGGCTCTTTGGTGATGGATATGCGGAATCCAGGCGCAATTTCTTTGCCGGGCTTGGCCCGGCAATCGTTTACATGAACCTTGCCGCCATTGATGGCCTCTACAGCGAGTTGGCGGGTTTTAAAAAAACGGACAGCCCAAAGCCACTTATCCAGTCGCTGGGTTTCTGGTGTTTTCTCCGAATCGGCCATGCAGTTCGTTATTCGGTGGGATGTCCAGCATCCACCCAGGACTTAAACCCCCCCGCAAGGCTGACGGCCCCATTGAAGCCCAGCTTTTGAAGAGCCTCGACCGCGAGTGCTGAACGCCCACCGGAGAGACAGTAAACCAGTATCGGCTTATTTTGGGCAGTTCCCAGTTGCGGGTGGTTACCGATTTGGAATTCCAGGACTCCGCGAGGAATATTGATGGCCCCGGGGAGCCTTCCTGCTGCGTATTCCTGAGGCTCTCGAACATCCAAAACCAATTCCTGTCCGATCAGTTGCAAGGCATCCTGGGCCTGTATTTCTTTGATGTTCTTTTTGGCAGAAGCTACGAGATCAAGCGGGGTCATCGTCATCTTGATTTTGGGTCCATTAGAAGTGAGTAATACCGCATATTAACGGGACTCAGTGTATTCCGTCATTTCTTATGTGCGTGTAACTACATTCGACAGAAGGCCTGACTTCTGCTACATTGCCTAGCTGTGAAGAGATTCTGGAGGGGATGACTTCCATCCGATCTCGCCCGATCGCCCCAATGGGGCGTTTTTTGATTATGGGGATCGAAAGAAGTGGGCCTACCGGCCCATTTTTTATTCCCGCAGGTAACAAAGGGGATCTGGTGAAGCCGTCAAACAGTTTGATGCAGTTGCTGGAGCCAACCGTTGTGGGTCTTGGCTTTGAGCTGGTTGGAGTCGAATTTGACGGCCATCAGCGCGTGCTTCGTATCTACATCGATCATCCAGATGGCATCACGCTCGAGAACTGCTCAAAAGTGAGCTATCAACTGAGCGGACTTCTGGACGTTGAGGATCCGATTCCCGGACGTTACCAGCTTGAGATTTCATCGCCCGGCATGGACCGTCCATTGTTCACCCTGGAGCACTTTGACCGATTTATGGGCTCCATGGTCAGAATTCAGTTGATCTCTCCGATTGAGGGACGCCGACGCTTTAAGGCCAGAATCGAGGCGATCGAAGGGAATGAGCTTGTCTTGGTGGACGATGAGGCCCGCCATCGGATCCCGTTTGATTTGATAGAAAAGGCGCGCCTGTCGCCTGAGTTTGACAAATAAATTTGGAAGGACGACGCCATGGCCAATAAAGAGATTCTGTTGGTGGTAGATGCTTTTTCTCATGAGAAGGACATTGAGAAAGAGATCGTGTTTGCAGCGATTGAGGATGCGCTGCGTATGGCAACCATTAAGAGTCATGACAATCGGATCGATGCCTGCGTTGAGATCGATCGCAAGACGGGGGATTACGAGACCTACCGCCGCTGGCTGGTGGTGGAATCGGAAGAGGCGACGGGAGAGGAGCCTTTCGATCCGGAAACCCAGTTGACCTTGGCTAACGCGAAGGCCCGATTTGGTCAGGCGGAGGTCGGTGCGTTCGTTAAGGAGGCGATGCCTTCGATCGGGTTTGGCCGCATTGAGGCCCAAACGGCCAAGCAGGTGATCGTTCAGCGCGTGCGAGATGCTGAACGAAGAAAAGTGGTCGAGGCCTATAAGGACCGCATCGGCGAGTTGGTGACCGGCATCATCAAGCGCATCGAGCGAGGCAATGTCTATCTGGACCTTGGAAACAACGTCGAAGCCTTCATACCCCGCGAGGAAATGATTCCCCGGGAAGCGGTTCGCTCCGGCGACCGCATGCGCGGTTATTTGAAAGAGGTCCGCCAGGAAACACGCGGACCCCAATTGTTTGTCACCCGAACCTCGCCAGATCTGATCGTGGCGCTCTTTAAGTTGGAAGTCCCTGAAGTCGGCGAGGGCATCATTGAGATCGTGGGCGCCGCTCGAGATCCGGGGGTCAGGGCCAAGATCGCCGTTCGCAGTAATGATACGCGACTCGATCCAGTGGGCGCCTGCGTTGGCATGCGCGGCTCCCGGGTTCAGGCTGTGTCCAATGAGCTGGCGGGGGAGAGAGTCGACATTATTTTGTGGAATGACAACGAGGCCCAGTTCGTGGTCAACGCGATGTCACCCGCGGAAATCGTCTCCATTGTGGTCGATGAGGACCACCACTCCATGGACATTGCCGTCAGCGATGAAAATCTTTCGATGGCTATCGGTCGAGGTGGTCAGAACGTGCGATTGGCGTCGGAGCTGACGGGCTGGACTTTGAATGTCATGAGCGAGACACAGGCAGAGGAAAAGAGCGAAAAGGAGGCAGAAACCCTGATCCGTTCGTTTGTTGAGCAGCTGGATGTGGATGAGGCGGTTTCGGAAATCCTGGTGCGCGAGGGTTTCTCGACGGTTGAGGAGCTTGCCTATGTTCCCGCCAAGGAACTGCTGGAAATTGAAGAATTTGATGAGTCGCTGGTTGAAGAGCTCCGCAACCGGGCGCGAGATGCGCTGCTGATCAAGGCGATTGCATCGGAGGAAAAGCTTGAGGGGGGCGATCCCACCCAGGAGCTGATCGAATTTGAAGGGATGGATCTGGAGACCGCCCGGCAGTTGGCCAGAAAAGGCGTCACAACGGTTGAAGATCTGGCCGAACTTTCGATTGATGAAATGCTCGAGATCGAAGGTATGGACGAGCAGCGTGCAGGACAGCTGATCATGGCCGCCCGTCGGCCTTGGTTCGCGGAAAGTTAACCGAATACGGAAGAGCGGAGGTTAAGTCATGAGTGATCTAACGGTACGGCAACTGGCCGACGTGGTCGGAATTCCGCTGGAACGTCTTCTGTCCCAGCTGAGCGAAGCAGGCCTGGCCAAAGAGGGTCCCGACGAAAGTTTGACCGATGCAGAGAAGCTGACCTTTTTGAGCTTCCTGCGGCAAAGTCACGGCAAAGGCGAGGGCGAAGATCTTGCCAATCCGAAACGGGTCACCTTGCAAAGACGAACGGTCAGCGAGTTGAAACTGGGCAAGACCGCGCCCGGCAAGGCGGCAAAAACCATCAGCGTCGAGGTGCGCAAAAAACGCACCTATGTAAAGCGCAGTGAGTTGCCCGAAGTCAGCGAGCAGCGCCATGAAGTCGAGCAGGCCCGGCAGGCGCTTGAAGATCAGCAGCGCCGCGAACAGGAAATGGAGGCTTCAAAGGCCGCCCGTTTGGACGAGGAACGCCGTCGTGCCGAGGAGCTCGAGCGCCTGCGCCGTGAGGAAATGGATCGGATAGCCGCCGAACAGCATGCCCAGCAGGAGGCATCGCGCCTTGCTGAAGAGCAGCGGCGCTCGCAGGAGAAAAAGGATCTGGATGAGATGCCTGAACGGGCACTTGCGCCAGAGGCTTTGGCGACACCAGTCTTGACGCCGGAAGCCTTGCCGGAAGTGGCAGCAGATCGTCCCCGCCCCGCCGCGCCGGCGGTTCGCGAGGAGCGTGGGCCCGAGGCCTCGGATGATGACCGTCGGGGTTCCCGTAAGAAAGAACGTGAGCGCTCCAAGGAGGAGACGCTCGGTATGGATTCGCTTCGAGGGAAGACCAAGCCCAAGAAAAAGCTCAAGGCGGGTAAAGCCGCGGTCATGCCGGAGTCACGGCATGGCTTTGAGAAGCCAACGGGTCCCGTGGTCCGCGAAGTCGCCATCCCCGAAAATATTTCGGTGTCGGATCTGGCTCAACGGATGTCAATCAAGGCCACCGAAGTTATCCGTACCTTGATGAAAATGGGTGTGATGGCAACCATCAATCAGATCCTCGATCAGGACACGGCTGTTCTGGTGACGGAGGAACTTGGGCACACCCCGGTGCCGCAGGTTGAGAATGTGCTTGAGGCAGAGATTGAGGCCACGCTGAGCCTGGCATCACAGGCGGAACAGAGCCACAGGGCGCCGGTAGTCACCATCATGGGTCATGTTGACCACGGTAAGACCTCGTTGCTGGACTACATTCGTAAGAGCCGGGTAGCGGCAGGTGAGGCTGGGGGTATTACCCAGCACATTGGTGCCTATCAGGTGAAAACCGGTCATGGCACGGTTACCTTCCTAGATACACCGGGACATGCAGCCTTCACGGCGATGCGTGCTCGGGGTGCCCAAGCGACCGATATTGTTGTGCTGGTGGTTGCCGCAGATGATGGGGTGATGCCGCAGACTCGTGAGGCCATCGATCACTCCAGAGCCGCCGGCGTCCCCATGGTGGTCGCGGTCAACAAGATCGATAAGCCGGAAGCGGATCCCGAAAAGGTGAAGCATGAACTGACCAACTTCAACGTCATTCCGGAGGAGTGGGGCGGGGACTGCCAGTTCGTGGAGGTTTCTGCCAAGACGGGGCATGGCATTGACGCACTTCTGGATGCCATTTTGCTGCAGGCTGAGGTCCTTGAACTGAAGGCGGCAGCGGACATTCCGGCAACCGGTGTGGTACTTGAGTCGAAACTCGAGAAAGGCCGGGGTCCGGTTGCTGACATTCTGGTTCAGCAAGGGACCCTCAAGAAGGGCGACTTCTTGCTTTGCGGGATGGAGTTCGGACGTGTTCGGGCGATGTTCAATGAAAACGGCAAGCCCCTCAAGGAGGCAGGACCTTCCTGTCCTGTGGAGATTTTGGGTCTTTCAGGGGCGCCCAATGCCGGCGATGAATTTATCGTGGTCGCGGACGAACGTAAGGCCCGTGAGATCGCCACGCAGCGTGAGGAAAAGCTCAGGACCAGCAAGTTGGCAGAGCAGCAGGCGCTCAAGCTCGACAATATCTTCGCCCGCATGGAGAGCAGCAGCGAAAGCGTTGATCTCAATATCATCATCAAGGCCGATGTGCAGGGAAGCCTTGAGGCATTGCGTGGATCCTTGACCGATCTTTCGACCGATAAGGTCAAGGTGAAGATCATTGGTGGTGGTGTGGGCGGTATCAGTGAATCTGATGCCAACCTTGCACTGGCCTCGAACGCCATCATCATTGGTTTCAATGTTCGAGCCGATGGCGGCGCTCGCAAACTCATTGAGGAGCGTGGGATTGACCTTCATTACTACAGCATCATTTATGAAGCGATTGATGAAATCAAAAAGTCGCTCAAGGGTATGCTGGAGCCCGAGTTCCGTGAACAGATTGTCGGAAACGCAGAGGTTCGCGACGTATTCAGACATCCAAAGTTTGGTGCGATCGCTGGGTGTATGGTCACTGAAGGGTTTGTCAAAAGAAACCTGCCGATACGCGTTCTTCGCGACAATGTGGTCATCTTTGAGGGCCAACTGGATTCACTGCGCAGATTCAAAGACGATGTCGCAGAGGTCAAGGCAGGCATGGAATGCGGTATGGGCGTCAAGAACTACAACGAAATCAAGGTAGGCGATCAAATCGAAGTCTTTGAGAAGGTCCAGGTCCCTCACTGATGCCCAGAGAGTTCAACCGCAGTGACCGGGTAGGTGCTCAGATCCAGCGTGAAATGGCTGAAATCTTGCGAGTCAACGTGCGAGATCCAGAGTTGGGCATGGTGACTTTAAGCGAAGTCGAACTGTCTCGGGATCTGGCGGTGGCCAAGTTGTATGTTTCCTTTCTTGGCGCAAAGATTCCGACAGAACAGGCGGTCAAGCGACTAAACTTGCGCGTGCCGGAATTCCGGCACGCACTGGGAAAGCTGATCCGGATGCGGGTTTTGCCCGAACTACGATTTGTCTTCGATGACTCGATTGAGCGTGGCGTCCGTATGGATCAACTGTTGCGGCAACTGGGGGAGGGGGACGCGTCAGCCGAAGTTGAAGAGCACTGATGGCTGAGACAGGGCCCCGTACCTGGAGATCGGTCAACGGGCTTCTTTTGCTGGATAAGCCCTCGGGGTGTTCCTCCAATGCGGCGCTTCAAAAAGCCCGCCGGCTCTTTTCGGCCCGCAAGGCCGGTCACACGGGAAGTCTTGATCCGATTGCCAGCGGGCTTTTGCCCATCTGTTTTGGTGAAGCCACCAAGCTGTGCAGCCATTTGCTCGACTCTGACAAGCGTTATCAAGTGTTGATTCGGCTCGGGGCCGAGACAAATACCTGCGACCGCGAGGGCGAAGTCATTTCAAGGGCGGAGGTTCCGCTTCTTGACGTCGACCTTATTTGCGGGGCTCTAGCAAGCTTCCAGGGCCGTATCCAACAAGTACCGCCAATGTACTCGGCACTAAAGCATCAGGGCAAGAGGCTCTACGAACTGGCCCGGCAGGGCGTTGAAATCGAACGTAAAGCACGTGAGGTAGAGATTTTCGCGATCGAGGTCCTGACCTTTGATCGGGACAGTCTGACCCTTGATGTCAAGTGCTCCAAGGGCACTTACATCCGATCCCTTGCCCTTGATCTCGGGCGGCTTTTGGGATGTGGCGGCTATGTGGAGGAGCTCAGACGAACGGCGGTCGGTTCGTTTACCTTAGATCAAGCGCAATCGCTTGAGGTGTTGGGTGAATCGATGGATGAGGTTGAGCGGCTCGGAGTCTTGAGGCCGATGGATGCCATGGTGTTGCACTTGCCCTCGTTACATTTTGATGCCGATCAGTCCAGGCGTTTGAATCAGGGGCAGGCAGCCGATTTAACCGACCCGACGGTGACGGGGTGGACGCGACTTTATGACGAAGCGCAGCGCTTCATGGGGCTGGGGGAAGCGCTTGCGGATGGTCGGGTGGCGCCGAGGCGGGTTTTTAATCTGGATTGAGCGGTCCCCTTAAGGACAATTCACGCGAGTTCGGCCGATGGGTTTGATTCGAACCCCGTTTGAGCGTTAAAATTGCGTGTTAACCGATTGCCGTAATTCATCTCGAGTGGCAAAGGCCAATACAGTGCCTTTGTTGCCCGGGGTCCGGATTCAACGGTGCCTGCGAGATTTCAGGGGTGGCGAGAAGGTCCCTTGGTGACTCTCAGAGTCGAATTTGAAATGCAGCCACGCTGCGATAACTTGAATGGAACGTTAGAAATGTCATACACCGCTGAAGATAAAAGCGCCGTTGTTAAGGAATATCAGCTTGGGGCCAACGATACCGGCTCCCCCGAAGTGCAGGTTGCGCTGCTGACGGCTCGCATCAATCACCTGACGCCGCACTTTGTTGAAAACAAGAAGGACCACCATTCCCGTCGTGGCCTTCTGCGACTCGTTAACCAGCGTCGTAAGTTGCTGGATTATCTGAAAGGCAAGGATGTTGCACGCTACAAGTCCTTGATCGAGAGACTCGGCCTGCGTCGCTAATTCAACCCCTTGTAGGTATTTCACGTGAATCCAATCCGGAAACAGTTCAAGTACGGCGAGCACCTCGTCACGATGGAAACGGGTGAGATCGCCCGTCAGGCGGATGCGGCCGTTATGGTCGATATGGACGGTACCGTTGTCCTCGTTACGGCGGTGGGCAAGCGGGAAGCGTCTCCCGAGACCGACTTCTTCCCATTGCGCGTGGATTACCAGGAGAAGGCGTATTCTGCTGGAAAGATTCCGGGCGGTTTCTTCAAGCGCGAGGGTAGGCCCTCTGAAAAAGAGACGCTGACGGCGCGGCTCATCGATCGGCCTGTCAGACCGCTTTTCCCGGAAGGCTTCAATAACGACGTTCAAGTCACGGCGACAGTGATGTCGCTGAATCCGGAAATTGATCCTGACATTGCCGCCCTTCTGGGCGCATCTGCTGCCCTGACGCTCTCTGGAATGCCCTTCAAGGGTCCGATTGGTGCGGCACGGGTTGGCTTTATTGATGAAAAGTACGTGTTGAATCCGACGGCCAGCCAGTTGGATGAATCGCTGCTGGATCTCGTGGTTGCTGGTACCGAAAATGCCGTATTGATGGTTGAGTCTGAAGCCGACATGTTGTCTGAGGACGAAATGCTGGGTGCTGTGATGTTCGGCCATGAACAAATGCAGACGGCTATCCAGGCCATTCGTGAGCTGGCGCGCGAAGCGGGCAAGCCTGCGTGGGATTGGAAGGCGCCGGCCAAGGATGAAGCGCTCACCAATGCAGTCGTCGGGCTAATTGGATCAGACGTGCTTGAGGCCTATCAGATTGCCGACAAGCTGGCTCGTCAGACTGCGCTCAAGCAGGCAAGAGCCAAGGCAGTTGAGGCGCTGACCGCCGATGCGCAGTATTCTGCCAAGGCCGTCAAAGGGGTCATCGAGGAGATGGAATATGACACCGTCAGGGCGCGCATTCTCGATCACTCCAAGCGAATTGACGGACGTGATTTGTCTACGGTTCGGCCCATTACGATTCGCACCGGCGTGCTTCCTAGAACCCATGGTTCAGCCCTCTTTACCCGTGGTGAAACTCAGGCCCTGGTCGTTGCAACGCTTGGCACTGGTCGTGATGCCCAGGTGATTGACGCCATTGAAGGGGAATACAAGGAAACTTTCCTGTTCCACTACAACTTCCCCCCCTACTGTGTCGGTGAGATCGGCATGATGGGTTCACCCAAGCGGCGGGAAGTAGGCCATGGGCGGCTTGCCAAGCGTGGCGTTCAGGCAGTGATGCCCGATCAGGAAGAATTTCCCTACGTGGTTCGTGTGGTCTCAGAGATCACCGAGTCCAACGGTTCCAGTTCCATGGCTTCAGTCTGTGGCTCAAGCCTCGCACTTATGGATGCCGGCGTACCGACGCTCGCACCTGTGGCCGGTATCGCCATGGGTCTGATCAAGGAGAATGAGCGGTTTGCCGTGCTTTCCGACATCATGGGCGATGAGGATCACCTCGGCGACATGGATTTCAAGGTGGCTGGCAGCCGCGACGGGATTACCGCCCTGCAGATGGACATCAAGATTGATGGCATCACCACGGAAATCATGCGCAAGGCCCTTGAGCAGGCAAAAGAAGGTCGCTTGCATATCCTTGGCAAGATGGCCGATGCCTTGCCTGAACCAAGGAAGGAGATGTCAGATTATGCCCCGCGGATCATTAGTTTCAGCATTGATCCCAGCAAAATCCGTGATGTGATCGGCAAGGGGGGCGCGACGATCCGTGCCATCACCGAAGAGACCGGTGCCAGCATCGATATCACCGATGACGGACTTGTGAAAGTTGCCTCCGTGGATCGTGAGGCGGGCGATGAGGCGCGCCGGCGTATCGAGGCGATCACCGCTGAAGTTGAAGTTGGGAAGATTTACGAGGGTAAGGTCGCAAGACTTATGGACTTTGGCGCCTTCGTTACCGTTCTTCCGGGTAAGGATGGCTTGGTCCACATCTCGCAGATCTCTGATGAACATGTCGAGAAAGTCAGCGATCGTCTGGCCGAGGGCGACATCGTGCGCGTCAAGGTTCTGGAAATCGACCGACAGGGTCGAGTTCGGTTGAGCATGAAGGCCGTTGCTGAGGACGAATAATCAAGACAGACTCAGATCTTGATTAAAAAAGGGCGCCTTCGGGCGCCCTTTTCAATTTCAGGGGGTTCAAATTACCTGCGTACGCATCAGACGGGACGCTTGTAAGGGTCTCCAGGCACCTCTCGGACCAATTTAGGAACGAGATACCCTGGCAGCCTTCGCATGAGATCCTGATGGAGTTGTTGTGCCTCCGTTTCACCGACTTCAAAGTGACGGGTGCCTTTGGCACGGTCCAGCATATGCAGATAGTAGGGGAGGACACCCAGGGCATGTAGCCGCTCGCTCAATGCATGCAGCGTATCAACATGATCATTGACGCCACGGAGAAGAACGGCTTGATTCAGGAGGGTGGCGCCCGTCCGGCTGAGTCGCGAAATGGCGCCTGCAACTTCATCGGAAAGTTCATTCGGGTGGTTTGCATGAATCACGAAGACCAATTGCAGGCGACTGGTTTTGATTTGCGCGATAAATGCCTCATCGATACGGCTTGGCAGCACGATTGGCAGGCGCGTATGAAAACGGAGCCTTGTCAGGCTTGGAATTCGATTCAGTCGGTCGATCAGGATTTGAAGGCGTTGGTCGCTCAGCGACAGCGGGTCCCCGCCACTCAAGATAACCTCATGAATGCTGCTGTCCTGCTTTATGAATTCAATTGCCTGATCTTCGAGACTGCGGTTGAGTTGGGCGCTTGAATAGGGAAAAGACCGGCGAAAACAGTATCTGCAATGAATCGCACAAGCACCGGTCAGGACAAGCAGCACGCGTCCCTCGTACTTTTGCAAAAGCCCTGGGGTTTTAATCGCCTTTAGATCGCCAACGGGATCTTCCAGAAAGAGCGCTGAATTCTCGCGCTCGGCCTCGATCGGCAAAACTTGCCTGAGAAGCGGATCGTCGGGATTGCCTTTCTCTATCCGTGAGGCAAAGCTTCGGGTCACCTTCAACGGGAAAGGGTTGGCACTTTGGGGAAGCAGGGGGATCTTGCCCGCCTCGATCTTGAGAAAATCAAGAAGTTGCTCGGTGGTCCCGAATGATGCCGAGAGTTCCTCTTGCCACGAATTGGCCATCTTGAAATGCAGGGGAATTTTTTTAAATTTCTGGAGAATGGCCTCTCTCCAGCAAGGGCTTAGAGGATTCTGGCTCAGTTACCATTATAATGAGGTGTTTATCCTGACGTATTTAGAAGCAAGAGGCACGCATGGCGACAGTCAGTACAAGCGAATTCAGGGGCGGATTAAAGCTCATGATGGATGGTGACCCCTACACCATCCTTGAAAACGAGTTTGTTAAGCCAGGCAAGGGGCAAGCCTTTAACCGGGTCAAGTTACGCAACTTGAAGACCGGCCGTGTGATTGAGCGAACGTTCAAATCCGGCGAAACCATGGAAACCGCGGACGTGGTAGATACTGACATGCAGTACCTCTACAACGACGGTGAACAGTGGCATTTCATGGTGGTTGAGACCTTTGAGCAGTATGGGGCGGACGCCAATGCCGTTGCCGATGCCAAGAAGTGGTTGAAGGAACAGGATATCTGTCAGGTCACGCTGTATAACGGCGCACCGATTGCGGTATCGCCGCCCAACTTCGTCGAGCTTAAGATTGTCGAGACCGATCCGGGCGTTCGTGGGGACACCTCAGGCGGTGGCGGCAAGCCGGCGACCCTTGAAACTGGGGCCGTGGTTCGAGTCCCCCTGTTTATCGCAACTGATGAAATTATCAAGGTCGATACACGGACCGGCGAGTACGTTTCGCGCGTGAAATAAGCTATCCCAATCGTGTTACAGCTAGAGGCCCGTGTATACGGGCCTTTGCACAGATGAACCTCAATCAAGATTCCACCCACCAGGAGTGGACGCCGAGTTGCGAGCTGATCATGCTCAAGGCCCGCGCCATGATGAACAGCGCGATCCGTCGTTTCTTTGACGAGCGGGGCGTACTGGAGGTGGAAACGCCGGTGCTTGCCCAAAGATCGGTTACTGACCCGGGTCTCTCGCCGTTTCAAACAGAGTTTCGATTGCCGGGGGTTCCAGAACCCGTACCGCTTTATCTCCAGACATCCCCTGAGTTTGCGATGAAACGCCTGTTGGCGGGTGGGGCCGGCTCCATCTATCAAATCGCCAAGGTCTTCAGAAATGAGGAGCGCGGACGATACCACAATCCTGAATTTACCCTCCTTGAATGGTACCGGCCTGCGTTTTCCCTCTCCGACTTGATCGCTGAAGTTGAAGCCCTGATTGGGTCACTGGCGTTGCGCTTTGGGCTGGCGCTTCAGTCACCCCAGCGGTTTAGCTATGCAGAACGGTTTGAGAGCGTCCTCGGGTGTCATCCCTTGGAGGCCAGTGTGGGTGTATTCAGGGAGGTCGCGAATCAACGGGGACTGCCGGAGGCGTCCGACCTGTGTGGAGAAGATCGTAGCCTCTGGCTGGATCTCCTCTTCAGTCACTTTATTCAGCCGGGCTTGGGTCAGGGCTGTCTGACCTCGATATACGATTACCCGGCAATATTACCCTCTCTGGCACAGATCAGCCCAACTGATGTGCGATTCGTCGAGCGGGCGGAGGTATTCTGGAATGGGACTGAACTTGGCAACGGGTTTCATGAACTGCTTTCCCCTGTGGAGCAACGCGCGAGATTTGAGGCCGATCTCGCTCGTCGAAAAAACCTTGAAATGGCGGTTCCAGGCATGGATGAGCGCCTTCTGGCATGTCTTGAATCCGGCTTGCCACCCTGCGCGGGCATCGCGCTGGGGCTTGATCGACTTTTGATGATTCTGGTTGGAGCTGAGAGCATCGAACAGGTCTTGAGCTTCGCGATTGACCGCGCCTAGTTTTTAACTGACTTGAGCGCCCCGCGTGAGGCCTCGCATCCACCGAATGATGCTGTGCGGGGAGTGAATCACGAGATCCGTCTCGCTGTCTTTATTTGAAATGCGATGGGGGCAGGGGATCTGCACGGCCTCGGGGATTCAGCGTGAGAACCATCACGAAATGGGGAAGGGTCAAGGCACCGAGGCCCACAAACAGGATCTGGTAGAGCGCACCTGCATCAATCGCCCGACCGTAAACCAGGGTCCCAAGCACCATCATGCCGGTCAATGCAACGGGTAAGCCGAGATACAGAAGAGTCGTGCGCGATCGGTCCAGAATGCCTTCCTGCCGGAGGCGCGCCAAATGAAGTCGGCTGTGCCAGAGGCAAAAATACAGGGTGAAGCCGACGAGCGGCTTTACAAAGACCAGCGTGATCAGAGGCAGGGCCAACTGCCGAATCAGTGGCACGCGCCAATACGCCCTTCGAGAGAGCACAACCAAACAAAGGCTCGCCAGAGCGATCCATTCAATATATTTGCCCAGTTCCGCAAAATCGGGTCCGTGGGTGCCGGCGCCTAAGGCCTTAAAAATCAGGCTCAGGTCCTGCTCAAAGAGTAAAGCAGGTGCGAAGATAATCGATGCGCCGTAGGCAATCCTCAAGTTCAAGCCCACCTTCTCTTCAAGATCTTCACCAAAGTGAATGGCGGAAATCACGAACAAATAGCCAATGAACAGCGAAGGGCTGAACATCCACGTCATGACCACAGCACCTGCTGCACTGAGATAGAGGCCACCAAAGGCAAGCCATTGGCTCAAGCCACGTGGATGGTGAAGGCGGTAAAAGATCAGGGCATCGGCAGCACCATGAGGAATCCCAAGGATGAAAACTAAAAGGAGAACGACGGTGAGGAAAGGAATCCCGGGATCCTGGATGTTTGCCTGAAGGGCGAAAAGCATTCCGAGTAGGACGGTATAGAGGCTCTCAGGGCTCAGTGCCATGTGCCTTTTCCTCATGGGTGCAACAGGGCAAAAAGCTGTCTGAAAAAGGGGATTTTTGGCATGGCCCAAATGACTTTGAGATGGTCGATGAAATTGCCTTCATCATTCAGGAATCGGACTAGAGACGGTGTTGGGGTACGCTTGAACAGTTGAGTCAGTATGTCCGCGCCGCGCGAATGGCGATTCCCCAAAACCTTTAAAAATAAGCCATCCATCATGGATGTCATCATGGGATCTCGGATCACCGTTGGCGTACAGGCACCCTGAGTGATGGCCTTCGCACATTCCCGTGACCAGCGCTGAATTCTGAGAAAGGCGAATCCGGTGCTCGGTCGAGCCGCCCCGTTGAGAAGGCCGGCTTCTATCCATCCGGGTGATGCTGAAGGGCCAGTTTGCATCCCCATGGGAATCACGCCAGCCTCGGTGCGCAGAATTTTGTAAGGAAGCCCCTCGAGGCGGTCTCTCACAACGCCTCGCAGCGCAGCTTCTAGTTGGTCGGGTTGGATAAATGAGCGAGAAAAAACCGTGTACTCCATAAGCGCACAGTGCGGGCTCCGCGGTAACAGATAGAGAAAACTCACCGGAAATGCGTCCTCTTCCAGAAAGTCCATCAAAACGGCTTCGGAAGTTTCAAAACGCGCGGTTTCTGTCTCAAGCTCAAAGCCCATGAAGACCTGCCACAAGGCGGCATCTCTCTGACTCAAACTGCCATCATGGCGGCTGTCAATAAGCCAGCGGGTCTCATAGACCTCCCCGTCGATGCGGACCTGCGTGTTATCGCTTCGCGGTGAGATGGCGGAATCATCAATCGAATGGCCAAATGCCAGGGAAAAGCGGGCATCTTGGGTCAATCTTTCAAGTGCAGATCCATAAAATGAGAGGGCACTGAGTTCGGTATACGGCTGATGCGCAAAATCCAGTCGGACCTGATGGTCCTTGTTGGATATCCGCCCCCATTGCCACTGCCGCTCGATCACCGCATCTGGCAGCAAGTCCGAATCCAGAGGATGAAAGAAGCACCAAGTCCTGTCGGCACGGTATTCAACTCTACGATCGACCAGCAGGACTCGCCCCCTGTAATTGGGGTCTTCAGCGAGCCGCAGGGCCAGGGAAAGTCCCGCACAGCCCGCACCCAAAATAAGGACATCAAACTTTGTATGGGGGGAGGGTGGAAATCGGATAGATGCTGAGGGCCTGATGAAGTCGGTTTTCATGTTGCCTGGGAGGGAGCCAGAACGGGATGGACAGCGGCGCTAAAATGAATTGGCAAGCGGCAATCCCAAGCTTTTGGGGAAGGCTCACCACCGCACGGGGATTCCGGTAATCATAACCTTGGATCTTGATGAGGTGCCCGATCGCTTTATAGATCCGTCCGGCGATCAAGATGCCAAAGCGCGATCTCAGAGGGATGAAGGGGAGGCCTTGAAAACCACTTGAATAGTAGGTTTCTGACAGAACATGCATGCGTCGCAAGCCGATGGCAACCTGCTCGGCGACGGCAGGGTCCTGGCTCAGGAAGTCAGTCGTGGTAAGCCCATTGACCCAAGTACATGGCAAATATTGGCGACCGAGATGGGCGTCCTCTCTCACATCTCTCATGATGTTTGTGAGTTGCATGGCAATCCCTAAATCGACGGCATGACGTTGGGCCTCCTCGCTCCTGACACCGAGGATGTGGCACATCATCAAGCCAACCGTACCGGCAACCTGAAAGCAGTAACGAATGAGATCCGTTTCCGTCTGGATTTGCACCTGATCAAAATCAGACTGAACGCCCTTGATGAGCTCGATTGGAATCCATCGAGGAATGCCGCATTCACGAAATAGGTTGATCGCATCCAGACTGAGTTCGTCAACCCCTTGATTATTCTCAAGACTGGCGATCAGGGCGTCGATCTTGCGCTTGGCAACTGCATGATCGGTCGCCAGATCTACGAGGTCATCCACATGCCGGCAAAACCGGTACAGTCGAGCCGCCCGCTCAGAAACCGGTTGTGACAGGATGAGGCTCGCAAAGTGAAAACTACGGCTGCCAGTCTTCAGTGATTCCTTAGCCTTTGCGTTGGGGGCCATGGTCAGTGGGATATGGCCTGGTTGCCCAGGAAATGATCAAGGGTTTTGGCAGAGCAGAGCACGCCCGGAAGCCCCGCCCCCGGATGACAACCGGCCCCGACGAGGAAGAGATTCTGGATTCCATCAGCCTTGTTGTGAAAACGAAACCAGGCAGACTGGGTGAAAATCGGGGCGATTGAAAATGCGGCGCCGTGCAATGAAAGGTGGGATTGTCTGAAATCCTCGGGCGTCTTGAAAAAGTCAGCTGTGATGCAATCGCTAAGGCCGGGCATGATGGTCTGATCAAGTGCCTCAACAATTCGGTCACGAAGCGCAGGCCCTTCAATCGCCCAGTTGATCTGAGATTTCAGGTTTGGGACGGGGCACAAGACATAGAAACTGTCACAACCCGGGGGTGCAAAGCTTCGATCTGTTGCCGTGGGGCGATGGATATAGAGAGAAAAATCTTTTGGAAGAATTCGCTTGTTGAAAATATCATCGAGCAGCCCCTCAAACCGATCCCCCATCCAAATCGTGTGATGCGCCAGATCGTCGTAGGTCTTTTTCGTGCCAAAGTAGAGAACGAAAAGACCCATTGAATAGTGTGCTGAGCGGACTTTGAGTCGTTCAGTCCACGAAGATGAATGCGGGTCGATGAGATGGTTGTACAGGTAGGGGGCATCCGTGTTGGCGATAGTGACATCGGCGTGGAGATTTTCCCCCGTGCTTAGTTCCACGCCCGTTACCTTGCCCTCACTAATCAGGAGTTTTTTGACATCCGTTCTTAGTCGGACCTGTATGCCGTGGCGTGACATGAGGGCATCAAAAGCGGCAACAATTGCACCCGTTCCACCCATGGCAAAGTAGATACCCCATTTTCTCTCGAGAAAATGAATCAGGCTGTAGATGCTGGTGGTGTCAAAAGGATTGCCGCCAACGAGCAGTGGATGAATGGAAAATGCCCTTCTCAGATGATCACTCCGGAGATGCTCTGAAACTAACTTCCAAACGGTCTTGTCGCCTCTCAGGCGGATAAGATCAGGAATTTGTTTCAACATCATGCCAATTTTGTGGAATGGCTGGGCTGCAAGTCGGGTAAAGCCGACATCATAGAGGCGCTCGGATTGCGAGAGCAGGGTTTGATAGCCCTCTACGTCCCGCTCGTCGAACTTACGTATCTCGTTCAGGGTATCTTCGACAGTGCCGCCATAATTGAACGTGCTCCCATCCCTAAAATAGAAACGGTACCAAGGATTAAGTGGAACCAGTTTGACGTGATCGTTGAAATTTTCACCGAGCAGCGAGAAGAGTTCTTCGAGCAGGAAGGGTGCGGTGATCACGGTAGGCCCAGCATCATGTCTAAAGCCTTCACGCTCATAGACGCAGGCTTTACCTCCCAACATTGCTCCTCGATCAAGCAATGTCACCTCATAGCCCAAGGCTTTTGCCCGGATAGCGGCAGCCATACCACCAAAACCCCCACCGATGACGATTGCGGACTTCTTCATGCTGCCAGTCTGGTGTCCAGGCAGGCTTCGAGTTCCAAGCAGTGTCTGATCAGGGGTTCACCTGAGCGGAGGGGCAGCGACATGCACAGCAATCTTGACTGTGCCAGATGCTCCAGTCCCATTTGCCTCGCTGAGTGGTAGGCTTCCTCAGGTCCCATCTGAACCCGGAGCAGGTGATAGATGTTGAGATTTTTTGTGCTCTGGGATTTGCCGGCATCTTCGTCAATGTCCATCAGATCATCAGCGATCTGGTAACTGACGGCTAATTGATTGGCAGCCTCTGCGGCGAGGGAGACTGTTGAAATGTCAAACTCTGCTGCAATAAAAGGTAACTGCATCGCAAGACGGATCAGTCCGCCTGATTTTGCCGTCACGATGGATTCGTACTCATTCAGGGAGACTTTTCGTGATCTGCTTTGGAGGTCCTCTGCTTGCCCGTGGATGACATCAGCAACGGTCTGATGCATAAACTGAATAATGCGGCCTTGAGTATGAGTGAGCCCACTGCCTGCAATAACTCCATAGGCAGCAGAAATCATAAGGTCACCTGCGAGAATCGCTATATCATCCCCAAAAGACGACCGAAGGCTTGGTCTTCCTCTCCGGGTGTCGGCTTTATCATGAATATCATCGTGGACGAGGGAGGCATTGTGAAGGAGCTCGACTGCCGCCCCTAATGAGAGCATCTGGTTATAGCCTAGGCCGAGTAAATGGCCGACTTCGGCCGTAAGCAGGGCACGTGTATATTTGCCACCGCCCTGAAAATGTAGATATGAGCCTTCGCAGACAATTCCTTTATCATGACATACCGGACTTGACTGGTATCCAATAACGTTAATGACCAAATTTGATACGTCTTTGATCACTTGGTCCGAATTTAACCCCATAATCCCTGGGTCTGGGCAATAATTCTTATTATTCATAATTTTAACCCCAGCGTTTTTAGCAACGGGGTGAATCATCACCCCGCGCTATAGTCAAAGACTAATTTTTCTTGAAGGACTCGGCGGTTGCCGCTGTCCATATAATCACGCCAAAGGCAATCTTGTTCACCACGTCAGCAAGGTTATAGACGATATTAAGCCCCGCCATGCTGGATGAAGCAGGTACCCCGGCAAGATAGCCTACAAAGTAACCGATCGGGTAGATTGACCAGCCAATGGTGACGATCCAGCGCATGAGTTCAAACGCCTTCTTGACCGAGGGTGATGCCTGAGCAGCATTGATCTTACCGGCTTCCCCGTAGAAGATTTCATAAATGATATAAAGCCATCCCAGCATGCCGAAGAAGAAGCCGATACCGTGTCCGATCACCCCTGATTCGCCCAGGTAACCACTGACCAGCATAACGACGGTACCGGCCATAAGGCGCCAAAAAACACCGTCGGGAACTTTGGTGATTGCAGCGAGAATCAGGTAGAACTCCACCATCAAGAGCGGTACGGTAATCAGCCAATCAATGTATCGGTAAACGGTGGGCGTATCACCCGTCTGAATCCAGACCTCACGCATATAAAAATAATGGACGGCAGCCACCATGGTTACCAGTCCTGATACTACGAGCGATGTCTTCCATTTCCCTTCAACCCTCTGGGTTTCAAGAAAGAAGAATGCGGTGGCTGCAACCAGTGCCATTGAAATTAACCAAAACGTGATGCCGACAAAATCATCAGATTTCAGAACTACACTATTCGCAGCGAGGACTCCAGTGCTGATGGTTCCTAAAAATAATCCGGCTGCTGCCGTTAATTTTTTTTGAGACATTATTACACTCCTTTCGAAAGTAGTTGTACGTATTACTACGGAGCGATTTACATATTAGCTATATCTTTTCCCGCCCCAAAAATGAGACCTAGGCCTTTCTCCAAGGTTCAATGGAATCGCCTTGATTGGGAAAATTGAACGGCCTCGCGCCATTTGTTGAGAGTGAATCTCAATCTCGTGCAACGATGGGATTAGTTTGCTTTGAGTTGCTTTGCAAAACGGATGCGCGTTGCCCCATCAGCACCGTTTACCGGAAGATGGGAGGGGTCCAGAAGGCCGATTTGCACGAGAACACTCGCCTGGTCCCAATAAATATGCTCGTGCGTGATCTTGCCCTCATGAAAACCGACGATGACGGCAAAAGCGACTTCGACGCGTTTTTGGGTCGGAGCCACATTAGGGAGCATCCAATCAATCGGACACGTATGCGTGAACGAGATGATGAGTTCATCGACGATTTGATCTGCGCCGACGGTCATTGAGATACGCTCCATCTGCATATCTGGTGGAAAGAATTTCCCGACAAGATGGTTGATATAGAACTGTTTGACCCCTTCGTGCCCAACTCCACCCATCTGAGTTGGGATATTGATGAGGTGGGGGTGGGATGCCATGGTGGACATCGTAGTTTCAATGTCGCCGTCAATCTCTGCCCGAACATGTTGCTCGAAAACAGAGAGCATTTCTCGTTGTTGATCGGTTTTTTCATCTGTCATTTGTAGAGCCTTCGCCTTGTTAGAGAACCTTGAGTTTTGGCACGCTTAAAGGGCCTTGGGCGGCTAAGCCTCCCCTTGTTTTGGACCTTCGAGGATGGTGAGGGTGCCTTTTTTCGGAATCCGGATTCTTTGCCCAACCGCCTGCATGTTGGGCTCGGTGTTGACAGCCTGCAGAAAATGCTCATGCAAGGAGTCCTCCGAAGAGCCTGCCCACCAAATCCCAGAAAACCGGTTATGGCGGAACCAACCTTGCAGAAAGTAACAGGTGCTTGCGAGTTACAGAAGGCGATTGCTTGAACAGCATGGGGTCATGGCCTGCATCAGGGAAATCAGCAACCGATTCGAGAGCAGCGTGATCTAAAGATTAGTCTGAGCCTTGAAAATCAAAGGGGTCCCTTGGCTGAATGAGGCAGCTGGGCGAGGTTATTGGGAGGGGAAAAGGATGCTCTCAACAAAAATGCCGACCAAATAGACCGCCTTTGGCGAAATTTCAAAGACTAAACTGTCCTGCTCAAAATGTCGGTCGATCAATCATCCTCATCGAAGCAGGGATCTCCAGCTCAAAATGCTATGCCTCTCAGAGGCTCAGAATTGCCGAATTGATCCCGACTGATTTGTATCCCTTCGTGATGAGGTGATGTTTATGCTGAAGGCAGTTAGGAGTTCCTGATCATCGAGGACCACAGTGCAGATCTCCCTGCAGGGGGCCTGGCCTTCCTTCTTCAAGCCTTATTTCAGAGAAATAGGCCCAGAACTACCTCTTTGCTCAGAGAGTTAGGAGTTCCAGAACTGAATGCTGCGACTCGTCCTTGATCTGATTTCGGTCAGGGCGCTCCGGATCAACCAAGGATCACAGAACCATCAAACCACTAGATTAACTTATATTTGACAGGAGACGGACCTTGTTGGAATCTTCGGGCTTGTTGAGGTTTGATGGATCCTCTTTGTAACTTGATTTTGTCTTAATCAACTCTATCGATGATAACCATGCTTACGTTTTCTGGCCCTGCGGGACGGCGACTGGCTCTTGCGGTTGTGTCTATGATCACTTTTTCAATTCGGGCCGAAGCCGGCCAGGATTCGATCAAAGAGAGCCTCATTTCCGTTACCAATCAGGCGTGGGCTGGACAAACGCCGGGGATCCAGGTCGGACTCTGGGTTCCGGGTCATGGCGAGTGGAAAATTGCCCTTGGGCTTGCCGACATTAAGCGCAATCTGCCAATGCGGATTGGTATGCAGCAACCGATTGGTTCAATAACCAAGACCATGACAGCTAGCCTGATCCTGCAGCTGGTCGAGGAAGGCAAGCTATCCCTGGATGACCGTCTGTCAAAATGGTATCCCTCAGCACCCGAGGGCGATCAGATTACTGTAGCCATGTTACTCAACATGACAAGCGGAATAGCTGATTACCTTCAAGGATATTTTTTTAGGAGCTTTCCCGAGACGCTGGTCAGGAACCCCCATTTTGTGTTTCAGCACGAACTGATTGCCTCTTACGGATTATCCCTGCCTCGAGTGTTTCAAGATCCGGGGAGCGAATATGCATATTCCAACACCAATACCATTCTCTTGGGTGAGATTGCTGAAAAAGTAACCGGAAAGCGCTACGAAAGGCTCCTGAGTGAACGTCTTTTTAGGCCTCTTGGTATGCGCCGAACCTTTCTTGCTCAACGCGGCGGGCTCAGGGCTCCCTTTACCCATCTTTACTATGCCGACGAAGTCTCGGACCGGCTGATCGATACCACCCAGTGGAGCACGTCGGAGGCATGGGCAGCGGGCGGTGTCGCTTCAACGCTTGATGATGCTCATCGTTGGGCGATTGCCCTTGGGACGGGCAGGGGTATTTTGGGTTCAAGAATGCAGACTCTAAGGGGAGAATCATGCGGTCCAGAGATTAATGGTAACGACCCGAATTCTTCAGCGCGCTACTGTCTTGGAGTCATAGTCATGAGGGATCGGCGATCGGGCAGGATTACAAGCTACTCCCACACTGGGGCTATCTTCGGAGCACAAGCGTTTTTATCTTACGACACGAAGAGGGGGGCGGTGGTGGTGGTTCTGGCAAATGGGTCATCTCTTGACATGTCTGTTGCCACACGGACATTTGAAAAGATCGTAGACGCGTTGCCTCAATTTTTCTCGCACTGAGGGGTCCGCCAAAAGCTCAGCCTCAAGCGCTATTACCGAGCGTTGTATGCAGTGTATACCCTCAAAACCAATGCGCTGAACCTCAGCATTGGGGGGTTATGCTGGTCGGGCGCATTTTTTTGCCGGTGCATCAACCCTTTGAGATCAGTGGTTAAAACACCGATTGGACTCGTCAACCAGAAAAGCCTTTACAAGCGGTCGGATTCAGCACCCCGGGCATCGGCCAAGGTGAGCCCTAAACTGCTTCCTCTATCAATTCGGATTTCGATGCTGAACAGCTTTGTCCAGGTATTCTTGGGGGGGGGCTTGCGAGTTGCCCCTGTCGTTTAACCCCAGAATCAAGGTGCTGAAAAATCCATAAGCGCCCAAATGCCAGCTTTCTTTTGTGATTGATGGCTCAATCCCTTTTCTGATCTCTCCCTGCAAAAATGGGATCGGGCTCCATGAGGGTTTGAAAACCTTACTGCCAAGCCCTGAAGAGGCCTCGTTTGGCTGGATATCGATGCTTTCAAAAAGCGCCTAAGCACCTGATTTATCGATAAAACTGGCGGAGAGAGAGGGATTCGAACCCTCGATACGTTGCCGTATACACGATTTCCAGTCGTGCGCCTTCGACCACTCGGCCACCTCTCCGGTTAGCCGATAATATTAACACTAAATGCAGATAAGTGGTGCCATCTCTCAGAGGCAGAACACTTTATCGACCCCTGAGGAACAAGCTGTCGAGTTCCTTCAAGCTCAGCTGAACCCAGGTCGGGCGGCCATGGTTGCATTGGCCACTCCGATCGGTAGCCTCCATCTCCCTCAAAAGCGCGTTCATTTCAGGGATGGACAGAGTCCGGTTCGCCCTGACCGAAGCATGACAGGCCATCGAGGCAAGAATCTGATCCAGATGCATTTCCAATCGCCGGCTTTGCCCGATAAATGAGAGGTCAGACAAAAGATCCCTCACGAGTTCTAGCCCTTTTGTGGAGGGGATCGGGGCAGGCAAGCCCTTGATGACCAAGGTGGTAGGGCCGACCCGTTGCAGGTGCAATCCCAGGCGATCGAGTGATTCGGCATGCTCCATGGCCAGTTCGGCCTCTACCTCAGTGACGTGGATCGAAAGGGGCAGCAACAGGGTTTGAGAGGGGATCCGCCCTTGACTCTGTGCCTGTCTCAATCTCTCGAAGGTGCAGCGCTCATGGGCGGCATGAGCGTCAACCAGAATGAGGCCCTGCACGTTTTCAGCGACGATGAAAGCACCGTGAATATGGGCTTTTGCATACCCCAGCGGAGGCATCTCAGCTCCGTTTGGATCACTGGGCGCCACTGTTTCTGGAGTTGCTGGCGCGTTTAGTAGTGCCCCATAGGTGGCTAACGCATCATCAACACTCAAAGGAAGTGCCGTTTGTCGGGGGGGGCGAGAATGAGGTTGATGAGAATATCCCGGTCTTGAATCCGGCGCGGTCACCCTTTGCTCAAACCCCATACCTGCTTGGTCCATTGGGATGTCCGGTTGAGCGTTCTCAATCGTGGTTTGCCTGCCGGCAATAGACTGACCCAATGATCGATGGATTCCGCTGAAGAGGAAGTCATGAATTGCCCGTGCTTCCCTGAATCTGACCTCCATTTTGGTCGGATGTGCATTCACATCGACCTCGGAGGGATCCAGGTTCAGATGCAGCACATAAACAGGATGACGACCGTGATAGAGAACATCCTGATAGGCCTGCCGAATAGCAACGGCAACGAGTTTGTCTCTCACCAGCCGGTCATTGACATAAAAATATTGTTGATCCGGCTGCCCTCGGGAGTAGGTGGGAAGCCCGACCCAACCCCGAAGGCTGTACCCCATGGCGGAATAATCCAGCGGGATTGCCTGCTCGAGAAATCCATCGCCGAGAAGAAGACCCAAACGCTGCTCAATATCCGAGCGATTCGCTGCGGCTTGGAGGTTTAGGATCTCCCTTTGATTATGGCTAAGCGAAATTCCAACATCAGGTCTTGCCAGTGCCATACGACGAACCAGCGTTTCAATGTGCTGGAATTCGGTCTTCTCAGAGCGCAGAAACTTTCTGCGTGCGGGTGTGTTGTAGAAAAGATCGCGCACCTCAACGGTCGTTCCCTCCGGATGGGAGGCGGGCTTGAGGTCAAACACCGTTTCGCCGCCATCGGTGCTGATCTGCCATGCATGTTTATCACCTGCTTTGCGAGAAGTCAGAATCAAACGCGAGACGGAACTGATGCTTGGCAGCGCTTCACCACGAAACCCCATGCTAATGACGCGTTCAAGATCCTCAAGGCTTGAAATTTTGCTGGTCGCGTGACGAGATAAGGCCAGTTGCAACTCATCCCTTTCGATTCCGCTACCATTGTCTCGAATCCGCAGCAGTCGCAGGCCACCTTGCTCGACTTCGATGTCAACATGGCTGGCGCCGGCGTCCAGTGCATTTTCCAGAAGTTCCTTGAGGGCAGATGCAGGCCTTTCCACTACCTCGCCCGCGGCAATCTGATTGATAAGCTGTGGTGGCAGGATTTGAATAGGCATAGTGCATTCTAGAACGAATGGACTACATTTGAGTCTTATTCAACGAGTCTGAAACATGCAGCTTGGCTCATCTGCCAAGCCAAATTATCCCTCCGCTTGATCGATACGCTTTGGCTATGTTCCATGACCCTAAACAACTCCGGGCGCAACTTCAGGAGTGCCTGAGTCGAGATCGCCACCGTTTCAAGCAACAGCTTGATCGATTGGCAAAAGGGGTATCCGGGGATGCCACCGCCAATCACCAACATCTGGCTGACCTCGTGGCGCGGATGGAGATCTCAAGGTCAATATTCCTCTCTAGAAAAGCCTCCGTGCCCCATTTTGACTATCCGGAGCTTCCGGTTAGCGAGCGCAAGGAAGACATTCTTGCCGCCTTGATTGACCATCAGGTGATCGTCGTTTGTGGTGAGACCGGTTCGGGAAAAACGACACAGCTCCCGAAATTGTGCCTTGAGGCCGGTCGCGGAGCCTCCGGATGGATAGGTCATACCCAGCCACGCCGGATCGCTGCCCGGACGGTGGCTGCCCGGATTGCTGAGGAACTGGGAGAAAAGACCGGACAGACGGTCGGCTACAAGGTGCGTTTTCAGGATCAGACTCGACCAGAGGCCCTAATCAAGCTGATGACAGATGGTATTTTGCTGGCTGAAACACAGCAGGATCCGTATCTGAGTGCCTATGACACCTTAATCGTTGATGAGGCACATGAACGCAGCCTCAACATCGATTTTCTGCTGGGATACATTCACTGGCTGTTACCCAAGCGACCCGATCTTAAGGTCATTATCACGTCAGCAACGATCGACTCGGATCGGTTTTCCAGGCACTTTCATGGGGCCCCTGTGCTGAACGTCTCGGGTCGGACTTTTCCGGTCGAAATCAGGTATCGGCCCCCTGATTTTCGTGATGAAGCGGAGGAGGACGAAACCGACTCTATTGAGCAGGCAGCAATCCTCGATGCAGTGGATGAACTCTGGCGCGAGGAGCCGGGAGACATCCTGGTCTTCCTTAGCGGTGAGCGTGAGATTCGTGAAACTGCGGAGCTTTTAAGGAAACATCATGGCGCGCGCTGCGAGGTGCTGCCTTTGTTTGCCCGTTTATCGCAGTCTGAACAGGAGAAAGTGTTCAAGCCGCAGGGGCAACGCCGAATTGTGCTTGCGACCAATGTGGCCGAGACCTCCTTGACGGTTCCAGGTATCCGCTCCGTGATTGATACTGGGAAAGCCCGGATCAGCCGCTATTCGCACCGAAGTCGTCTTCAGCGGCTGCCGATCGAGCCGATCTCAAAAGCATCGGCCAATCAACGCTCCGGCCGCTGCGGTCGTCTGGGTCCAGGCATTGCGATACGGCTATACAGTGAACAAGATTTTCTGAATCGGCCGGATTTCACCGACCCTGAGATTCTCAGAACCAACCTTGCGGCCGTAATTTTGAAGATGCATGCCCTCAAGCTGGGTGATATTTCAAGGTTCCCTTTCCTGGAGCCGCCGGATGAAAGGATGGTGAGGGATGGTCTGAAGACGCTTCAGGAACTGAATGCGCTCGATGAGCGATTCAAGTTGACCACCATCGGTCAGCGGCTTTCCAAACTGCCTCTTGATCCTCGATTGGGACGGATGATTCTTGCAGCGGCGGAGGAAGGGTGTCTTACAGAAATTGCCATCATCGTTTCAGCGCTCAGCGTGGTAGACCCTCGCGAGCGCCCGCTGGAAAAAAGCGCACAAGCCGATCAGAAGCATGCGCGCTTCAAGGACGATCAGTCCGATTTTTTGGCCTTATTAAAGTTGTGGAATGACTTTGAGGAGCAACGCCAGCATCTGTCCAATGCCAAACTCCGCCAGTATGCAAAGGCCTCCTATCTGAACTATGTCAGGATGCGCGAATGGCATGACATTCATGGGCAGGTGATGGATGTCATCAAGGGTGAGTTGGCGCTGAAGCCGAACATGGTTGCAGCGGGTTACCCTGAAATCCATCGTGCGCTCCTGTCGGGTCTTTTGTCCCACATTTGTCTTCGTCAGGAGCAAAACGAGTACACCGGAACCCGCGGAGGTAAGCTGTTCATCCATCCTGGCTCTTTCTTATTCAAGGTAAAGCCAAAGTGGCTGGTTGCTGCAGAGCAAGTTGAGACCAGCCGTGTTTATGCCCGGACGGTGGCCAAACTCGAGCCTGAATGGATTGAACGGGTGGGGCGGCATCTGGTCCGCTATCAATACTACGAGCCACACTGGGAGCGTAAAGCGGCGAGAGTCGCAGTGCATGAGAGGACACAACTGTTTGGACTCACCATACAATCCGGTCGCAAGATCCCCTATGAGCGGGTTGACCCCAAGGAAGCCCGAACGCTATTTATTCGGCATGCCTTGGTGTTGATGGACTACGATAGTCGAGCCCCTTTTTTCGAGAGCAATCTTCGTCTGCTTGAGGCGGCGGATTATCTTCAGCAGAAAGGCCGGCGGGTCGATCTTTTGGTTGATGAGGCCTGGCTCTTTGATTTCTTTGACGCCCGGATTCCAGAGACGGTCGTTAGTGGGGTTACCTTTGAGAAATGGCGAAAGGGCGCCGAGGCGCAAAATCCGGCGCTTCTCACGCTCACCGAAAACGACATTACTGCCCGCGTCGATGAATCCCTAGACCAAGCCAACTTTCCAGACTTTATCCAGGTAGGTCCCTTGAGAGTCGACCTTCGCTATCGGTTCGAACCGGGCCATGAGGACGATGGGGTCACAGCACTGATACCCATTCATCTTCTCAATACCTTGGATCCCGAACCCTTTCACTGGCTGGTGCCGGGCATGCTGAGAGAAAAGCTGATCGCGCTGATCAAGTGCTTGCCCAAGACGCTTCGTATTCATTTTGTGCCGGTTCCAGAGCATGCGGATCGGGTCTTGCCGATGCTGGACTTTGGTGAGGGTAAACTCCATGAGCGACTGTCGTGGGCCCTCAAACGAACAGGCGGGATTGCAGTTTCACCCACGGCATTTCGGGAGGAACTGGTTCCTGATCATCTCAAGGTGAATTTTGCTCTCATCGACGAAAACCAAACGATCATGGATCGTTCGCGTGATCTGGAGCAACTCAAGGCCCGCCATCAAAAAGACGCTGGCGAAAACTTCAAGGTGATTGCCAGCAAGGCGTTCCTTGAAACGAAATGTCTCCAATGGACCTTCGGGCCTGTGCCTAAGATCTTTGACGGTGAGTTGGAAGGCAAGCGGGTTTTTGGTTATCCCGCCGTTGTTGATGAGGGCCAAAGTGTAGGCGTTAACGTGTTTGAGTCCCCGGATCAAGCCTTGATCCAGCATGAGCGTGGGCTGGTTCGTCTGGCTCGTCTGGCGCTGTCGAAAGATGTGAAGTACCTCAGGAAGCACTTCTCGGTTGATCCAATGGCAGAACTGGCCTACGTGCGTCTGCCGGCGCATCCCATGACCCATGAGGTCATGACAGAGGATCGTGTGTTGAAGGAGGACATGATCGACCGCTTGATCATGATGGCGTTTCTTGACTGTCCGGAGAAAATCCGGGATGCGGAGGCATTTGATCAGTGCTTGAAGGCAGGACGGGTCCATCTGATGATGGAGGCGGATCGCCTGCTCAAGGGGATTCAGCGGCTCTTCCAGGAGTTTGTGCAGTTGAAACCGCTTCTTAATGGTCTTCCGGCAGGCGCCCTCAAGACCGATGTCGAAAAGCAGTTGCAATTACTCATGTACCGGGGATTTCTGATTACCACTCCGTTTGCGGCGCTGAGCGAGTATCCCCGCTACCTGAAGGCCATCCTCCACCGGCTGCAAAAGGCCCCTCAGGATCCCCAGAAGGACTTCCGGCTATTGCAAGAAATCGCGCCATACATGGATCGCTACTGGCAATCCGTTTCAACCGGCGGGGCCAGCCGCCAGCCGGAGCGGGAGCCATTCAGGTGGCAACTTGAAGAATTTCGCGTCTCGCTTTTTGCGCAGCAACTCAAGACCGCTGTACCGGTCTCCGCCAAACGAATGGCTGAGGCCTTCGCGCAACTCGAAGCAGAGACAAAATCCCGTAGTTAGCGCTTGCTGTTGGCGATTTGCCGGACCGGTTGGCTGCGCTCTCCGAGCAACTCCAGGATCAGGCCGACATAGGGGCGAAGTACCGGTAGGTCCGGAATTGGTAGGGCGCGCTGAGTGACGCGAGCGAACAGATTGACGAGCCAGGGACGGTTCGAGCGCGCTGCGCTCAACATGAAATAAAGTCCTGTTTCATGCTGGATGACACGAAAATTCTCGAGGACCAGGTCGATGGAGTCGGCTTCACCATAAAGCCTGAATCGAACCGAGAGAATCCGGCGGTCCAGATTGAGATCAAAAAAAGTGAGCTGGGCGATCCCGCGCAGGATGAGATTGGCGATCAGTGTGACAAGGAACGCAGGTGTCAGATTCAGGGCGGAGCGGATCAGGGTGGCTTTAAGGCTCATGCTAACTGTCAATTGGAATGAATAAGAGGAAACTGGGCGCTCTTTTCAAGAGCTGCTTGAATTATAGCGGTGGTCAGTCGAATGCAGGTGGAGATGGCTCCGGGTTAAACTGACGAATTGCGGAAATAGATAATCAGAACAGGTAATTCCATGGTGAAGATCGGAACACCGCTAAGCACGGGTGCGACGCGCGTCATGTTGCTCGGCAGCGGTGAGCTTGGCAAAGAATTGGTGATCTGTCTTCAGCGCTACGGAGTTGAGGTCATTGCCGTGGATCGTTACGAGAATGCCCCAGCTCAGCAGGTGGCGCATCGATCCCATGTTGTTGACATGACGAACGCGGCTGCAGTTCGGCGACTGATTGATTCGGAAAAACCACATTTCATCGTGCCTGAGATCGAAGCGATTGCAACCGAGGTGTTGGTCGAGGCTGAACGTGCCTCTGCCGCGCATGTGATTCCAACCGCGCGGGCAGTCCAGTTGACCATGAACCGGGAGGGCATCAGGCGACTTGCGGCAGAGACGCTTGGGCTTCCGACCTCCCCGTATGCGTTCGCAGAATCGCTTGAGAGCCTGAGAGAGGCCACGAAAAAGATAGGCTTTCCCTGCTTTGTTAAGCCCATCATGTCATCCTCCGGAAAAGGTCAGTCCTGCATGCGGTCAGCGTCGGACATCGATGCGGCTTGGCTTCATGCGCAGCAAGGGGGGCGGGTTCAAAATACCCGGGTCATCGTCGAAGGTCTTGTTGCCTTTGATTTTGAAGTCACCTTGTTGACGGTGCGCTCCTGTAACCTTGAGGGGGAGCCGCAAATTTCGTTCTGTGCGCCTGTTGGCCATCTTCAGCAGCGCGGTGACTATGTCGAAAGCTGGCAGCCCCAGGCGATGTCGCTCAAGGCCCTGGCCGAGGCGCAACGGATCGCCCATGCCGTTGTGGATAATCTGGGTGGGCGCGGTTTGTTTGGGGTCGAGTTGTTCGTGAAAGGTGATCAGGTGTGGTTTAGCGAAGTGAGCCCAAGGCCCCACGATACGGGGATGGTGACGATGGTGAGTCAGAGCCAGAACGAATTTGAACTGCATGCCCGAGCGATCTTGGGGCTCCCGGTGGAGACCGCGCTCAGGCAGCCCGGGGCCAGCGCGGTCATTTATGGCGGTACCGACGCCGATGGGGTCGTGTTTTCGGGGGTCGACAGAGCCTTAAATGTGCCGGGAGTCGAGGTCCGCCTGTTTGGCAAGCCGCAGGCCTTTGAGTTTCGCCGGATGGGCGTCGCGCTGGCGGTCGCTGACTCTGTTGAAGAGGCTCGCCAAAAGGCTGGCGCGGCATCCGCAATGGTTTCTGTTAGCGTGGCGTAATGGCAAAAGATCACGGTTCTTGAGTGCCCCATGAGGTTGGTTTGAGCGTGCAGCAGGTTTTTTGCGGGTGTCTTGGATTGATCCTGGCGTCTTTTCAGGTGCCCGTCAGCGCCGATGTCTATAAATTCGTAGGACGTAACGGTCAGGTTGTCTACACCGATAACCCCAACGGTGCAGGTTTTAAGCTAGTGATTCGCTCCAAGAAAGTGCAGACGCAGGTGCTCGAACGCGGTATGCGCCGGGAAATCCAGGGCCCACCGGGTTCTCCCCGGCTGATCGTGCTGGGTAATGGAGGCAATTACCGTCCCATCGCGCAAGCGCCAGGCCCCTCCCGCTTGGATATTCCGGCTCAACTTAGAAAGCTTCAGTTTGATGATCTAGTGAATCGGGCAGCGCAGACCCATGGCCTTGATCCCGGACTTCTGCATGCCGTCATTCGTGCAGAATCGGCCTATAACCCCGAAGCTGTATCCAGTAAGGGAGCGATGGGGCTCATGCAACTCATGCCCGGAACGGCCGCACGATATGGGGTCAGGGATCCCTACAATCCGGAGGACAATGTCTTTGGCGGCGCGCGTTACCTCAGGGATCTTCTGGGCATGTTTCGGTCCGATGTAAGGCTTGCGGTTGCCGCTTATAACGCCGGGGAGGGCAATGTTATGAAATTTGGCAACCAGATACCTCCCTTTGCCGAGACCCAAGGCTATGTGTCAAAGGTTTTGAGTTTCTGGGGTCGCTTCAATTAATCCATCAAGGAACGTTGAAGCCGCGCTTTCGCAGCATGTTGCCCAAAAGGATCAAGGGCAGCCCGATGAGCGTGTTGGGGTCATCGGTCCGGATTCGTTCCACTAGCGTGATACCGTAGCCTTCAGATTTGAAACTGCCCGCACAGTCAAAGGGTTGGTCCTGCTTGAGATAACGATCAATTTCACCGACGCTGAGTGTTCTAAAGGTAACCTGTGCCGTATCGATCGCACACTCGGTTCGGCCGGTTCTGGTATCACAAAGGGCGACCGCAGTGTGAAAAAGTACCTCTTGGCCTGACATGGCGGTGAGTTGTTCCCGTGCTTGAGCCTCGTATCCGGGTTTGCCGAGGATTTTGCCGTTGAGGCAGACAACTTGATCAGAGCCGATGACCCAGGCATGGAGGTCGGGTTTGCAAATCGCCTGCGCCTTCAGGCAGGCAAGTCGTTGAGCCATGGCCTTCGGTGCTTCCCCGGGAAGCGCGGCTTCATCCACCTGTGGGGATGCCGTAGTGAAGGGCAGGTGCAATTTGCCAATAACCGCCTGCCGATAGCGGGAGGTCGAAGCCAGGATCAGCGCAGGAGGTGTGGTTTCAAGGATCCTTTCATCCATGGTCGTCGGTTACATCGCTTTTGACAGAGTTATGAGTTACCCAGTATTATTCGCCGATTATGCCTGAGCGTTTGCCAGAGGTCGTAGACCCCGTTGCCTTTGCTGAAAAGCGGAGACGTCTTGTTGGGTCAATCCCCTTGAGTCGGCTGGACCGACTGGAGGGAGTGGTCCTCGATCCAAGCGGTCAGGTGGAAGTCGAGCTGGTTTTCTCCAAGTCAGGTCGTATTCCGGTTGTTGAAGGAACTGTCGAGGCGGAACTGACCCTTGAGTGTCAGTGCTGCCTGGGCCCCATAAATTGGCCTGTATCAAGTCATCTGAATCTGGGTATCGTAAGCTCGGTGGATGCAGCCGTTGCGCTCCCCGCTGCGCTGGAAGCGCTTCTGGTAGATCCCGGAGCAGAGGTGGCCATTGCGGACATCGTGCAGGATGAATTGTTGTTGGCAATCCCTGCCGTTCCCCAACATCCGAATTGTCGCCTGCCAAAGGCGGCTGACCCGACACCGGAGCGACCCAATCCATTTGCCGACTTGGCCCGCTTAAAAACTAAATCATCCTCTTAAGGAGTAACGAATGGCTGTTCAGCAAAACCGCAAAACCCGTTCCAAGCGTGATATGCGTCGTTCGCATGATGCCTTGACGGGCGCCGCTCTCTCGATTGAACCGACTACCGGTGAAACGCACCGTCGTCATCATGTCAGTGCAGACGGCTACTACCGTGGCCGCAAGGTCATTTCAAATCCGGTTGAAGAAATCAGCGAAGAATAAATTCTGGCTGATGCCCTCGCTTTCCCCTCGCTAAAATAACGAGAAGCCGCGCCAACATGTCGCGAGTGTTGACGGTTGCCCTTGATGCCATGGGCGGTGATCATGGGCCAGATGTCACGGTGCCGGCGGCCCTTGACAGTGCCAAGCGCTACCCGAACCTACACCTGATACTGGTGGGGGATGAGAAGCGTCTTCGTCAAACGCTGGCCGGCAAGGAAAACGCCTTTGGTGAACGGATTCGTATCCACCATGCCAGCGAGGTGGTTGAGATGCACGAAAGCCCCTCCAAGGCGCTTCGTGGCAAGAAGGACTCCTCGATGCGGATGGCCATTGATCTGGTCAAGAAAGGCACTGCGCAGGCATGTGTCAGCGCAGGCAACACCGGCGCCTTGATGGCTATCGCGAAATTCGTGCTGAAGACGATACCCGGTGTAGATCGCCCTGCTATTGTCGGCATGCTTCCTTCGCGAACGGGCCACACCCATGTGCTGGATCTCGGCGCGAATGTCGACTGCACCGCAGAGCATCTCCGGCAATTTGCCGTCATGGGCTACGAGTTGGTCAAGGCGGTCGAGAATCAGGATCATCCTAAAGTGGGCCTCCTGAATATCGGCGAGGAAGAGATCAAAGGCAACGAACAGGTCAAGGAAGCAGCCAAGCTGCTGGCTGACACGCATGTGAATTTCGTTGGCTTTGTCGAAGGCAATGACATTTTCAGAGGCACAGTCGATGTGATTGTGACCGATGGCTTTACCGGCAATGTCGCCCTCAAGGCCATTGAGGGGTTTGCCAAGCTGTTCACCGGGACGCTACGCGATGAATTCGACCGCAATCTGCTGACCCGCATGTTGGCGATCCTTGCTCTGCCGGTCCTCAAAATGTTCAAGCGTCGCTTTGATCCGCGCCGTTACAACGGCGCCAGCCTCCTCGGACTCCGGGGCATTGTGGTCAAGAGCCATGGCAATGCCGATCGTGTCTCTTTTGCCAACGCCATCCGTGTGGCCATGCTGGAGATTGAGATGGATATTCCGGTCCGGATCGGCCAGCGGGTTGCCGAGATTTTTGCAAAGGAGAGTAGGGCGTGAATCGTTTTGCTCGTCTTCTGGGTACCGGTGGCTACCTCCCGGATAAAGTCCTGACCAATGCCGAAATATCAACGCAGGTCGATACGAGCGATGAATGGATCGTAGAGCGGACCGGTATTCACGAACGGCGGATCGCCGGGCGCGGTGAGACCGCATCGAGTATGGCAGAAATGGCGGCCCGCCAAGCTCTCGAAGCGGCCCGTCTTGACCCACAGGATCTGGATCTCATCATCGTAGGAACCGGAACGCCGGATTGCGTATTTCCAAGTACAGCCTGTCTGCTTCAGCATCGATTGGGAATTACCCGGGGCGCGGCCTTTGACGTTCAGGCTGCCTGTTCTGGCTTTATTTTCGCGTTGAGTATCGCCGATCAGTACATTCGTGCTGGCAGTGCCCGACATGTTCTGGTGGTGGGCAGCGAACTCAACTCACGACTTGTGGACTGGACGGACCGGTCAACTTGCATTTTATTTGGCGATGGGGCCGGCGCAGTCGTGCTTGGGGTTTCCGAGCAGCCAGGGCTTTTGAGCACGCACATTCATTCCGACGGCCAGTATCAGGATCTCCTCTACGTCCCGAATCCAAATGCGAGTCATCCGGAAGATGCCGCCGCCTGTCGTTATCTCAAGATGCAGGGCAATGAGGTGTTTAAGGTTGCCGTCAACACCCTGGGCCGAATTGTGGATGAGACCCTGGCCGACAGCGGACTTGAAAAGGCCGATATCGACTGGCTGGTTCCCCATCAGGCCAATATCCGCATCATCACCGCGACGGCAAAAAAATTGCGCATGTCGATGGACCGTGTTGTCGTGACTGTCGAGCGACAGGGCAATACCTCCGCGGCCTCGATCCCTCTTGCCTTGAATGAGGCCATCCGGGATGGTCGCATTGTCCGGGGTCAGACGGTTCTCATGGAAGCCTTTGGTGGTGGATTCGCCTGGGGCTCGGCTCTTCTGCGCTACTAAGTCGTAGCTAAAATCCTTTTTGAAGCATGATACGTACCAATTCAGGTTTGGCGTTTGTATTTCCTGGCCAAGGGTCTCAATCCGTTGGAATGATGGCTGATCTTGGTGCCAACCATCCCATCGTGATCAAGACCTTTGCAGAGGCCTCAGAGATCCTCGGATATGACCTTTGGTCGCTTGCAACCCAGGGTCCTGAAGAGCAACTGAATGCGACGCAGAATACCCAGCCCGCCATGCTGGTTTCTGGGGTTGCCGCCTGGCGTGTCTGGTGTGACTTGACCGATCTCCGCCCTGCCGTGATGGCCGGTCATAGTCTCGGCGAATACACGGCCTTGGTCTGCGCTGGGGTGATCTCCTTTGAAGCGGCAGTCGGACTGGTGGCGGAAAGAGCGCGTTTCATGCAGGAGGCCGTTCCTGCAGGCATCGGCGCGATGGCGGCAGTCATCGGCCTTGATGATGCGGCGCTGGTTGCCATTTGTGCGCAGGCATCTTCCCCGGGCGAGGAGGTCACGGCTGCCAATTTCAACGCCCCTGGTCAGGTTGTGATTGCAGGTCACAAGGGCGGGGTCGAGAAAGCGGCCGAATTGGCAAAAGCAGCTGGCGCCAAGCGGGTTGTGATTTTACCGGTCAGCGTCCCCTCTCACTGTCCGTTAATGAGAGAGGCCGCCCAGAAATTCAGGCGATTGCTGGATGAAACGGCAATTTCGCCAGCGCAACAACCCGTCATTCACAACGTGGATGTAGCGGCCCATCAAGGCGCAGATGCCGTTCGTGATGCGCTTGAGCAGCAACTGTTCGGTTCCGTGCGTTGGACTGAAACCATCCTTGCAATGGCAGATCGTGGCGTTACGACCTATGTCGAATGTGGGCCTGGAAAGACCCTGGCGGGTTTGATCAAGCGCATTGCACCTGATGCCAGGATTGAAAATATTTTTGATTCTTCTTCATTGGAAAAAGCCCGAGGTCTTGCTGCATGAGCGAAAAGCTTGTCATTGTGACCGGCGCAAGCCGGGGAATAGGTCGCGCCATTGCAGAGCGTCTGGCACGCGATGGTTTCATGGTGGTGGGGACGGCAACGACTGATTCGGGTGCCTCATCGATTACCATCAACTTTGAGGAAGCCGGTCTGAGCGGCGTGGGGCGCGAGCTGAACGTAACAGAACCGGGTGCGATCGAGCGCTTCATCGAAGCGGTTACTGGCGAATTTGGCACCCCCTGGGCATTGGTCAACAATGCAGGCATTACCCGGGACAATCTCCTGATGCGGATGAAAGACGAGGAGTGGGACGCGATTATTTCCACAAACTTATCGTCCGTCTTCAAGCTTTCCAAGGCCTGCATGAAGGGCATGATGAAGGCGCGTGAAGGTCGGATCGTTAACATTACATCCATTGTCGGTGCGACCGGCAACGCGGGTCAGACCAACTACGCGGCGGCAAAGGCGGGCATTATTGGCTTCAGCAAGTCGCTTGCTCAGGAAATCGGCTCACGGGGCATCACTGTCAATAGTGTTGCACCGGGCTTTATCGATACGGACATGACCCGTGGTCTATCGGATGACATTAAAGAGGCACTGCTTCACAAGATTCCGTTGGGCCGGTTGGGGCAGTCTGAGGAAATCGCAGGTGCTGTGAGTTTCCTATGCTCGCAGGATGCGAGCTATATCACGGGCGAAACGCTGCACGTCAACGGCGGCATGTATATGGCATAATGCGCGCCGAGTGGTGTGGACGTCGGTTTTATTTTGGTCCGGCGCCCTTGTAATCGATATGATTGCATCTAAAATCGAGATACTTCTCAAATAAAAGATTAACGACTGAGGATAAAAAATGAGCGATGTAGCAGAGCGTGTTAAGAAGATCGTGGCAGAGCAGTTGGGCGTGAAGGAAGAGGTCACCAACGAAGCATCTTTCGTCGACGATCTCGGCGCTGATTCTCTGGACACGGTCGAACTGGTCATGGCGCTCGAAGAGGAATTCGAATGTGAAATCCCTGACGAAGATGCTGAAAAAATCACGACCGTTCAGCAGGCAATTGACTACATCAATTCTCACGTCTAATTGACGGTCTCTCCAGAGCCCCGTCCAGCGAAATGCTTGGCGGGGCTTTTGGTTTCTGATCGAAGGTTTTTTGTTGGGGGCTGAACTGTGTCAAAACGACGAGTGGTTATTACGGGCCTTGGTGCTGTCTCTCCTGTAGGACTGACGGCAGAGGCATCCTGGGAGAGTGTGGTCAATGGCCGCAGTGGCATCGGACCGATCGAGGTCTTCGATGTTTCCGAATTTTCAAGCCGCATTGGCGGGAGTGTGCGCAATTTTGACGTCACTGACTACATCAGCGACAAAGAGGCCAAAAAAATGGATGTCTTCATCCATTATGGTCTTGCTGCCGGGTGTCAGGCATTTGAAAACAGCGGAATTGACGTCACCGATGAAAATCGTGAAAGGATCGGCGTGGCCATTGGTGCAGGCATCGGCGGAATCACGGGTATCGAAATTGGCCACAATGCCTTTTTGAAAGGTGGCCCTCGGCGGATTTCCCCCTTCTTCGTCCCGAGCAACATCATCAACATGATCTCGGGCAACCTCTCCATCAAAT
>CAYLUS010000001.1:62690-152966 GCA_964386975.1 uncultured Methylococcus sp. | reverse complement strand
GCCAAGAGACGCGCTTGGGCCTGTGATTCACACTTCGGCCAGATTGCCTTTGGCCTCAAGCCAGGCCTTTCGGTCCGATGCGCGCTTCTTGGCAAGCAGCATGTCGAGGCGTTGCTCAGCCTGTTGGGGGATCTCAATGGTGAGTTGCACCAGTCGCCGCGTGTCAGGACTCATGGTGGTCTCGCGAAGTTGGGAAGGGTTCATTTCGCCCAGCCCTTTAAAGCGCTGGACATTGACCTTGCCGCGGATATGCTCCGCCTCAATACGGTCCAGAACGCCTTTTTTCTCGGATTCGTCCAAGGCATAGAACACCTGTTTGCCAACATCGATCCGGTACAGGGGTGGCATTGCGACAAACACGTGGCCTGAGGCGACAAGGGGTCTGAAGTGCCTGACGAAAAGCGCGCAGAGCAGGGTAGCGATGTGATTGCCATCCGAATCGGCATCCGCCAAGATGCAGATTTTTCCATAGCGTAACCCGCTGAGGTCATCAGAGCCTGGGTCGACACCAATGGCAACACTGATATCGTGCACTTCCTGGGAGGCCAGGACGCCTGAGGAGTCGACTTCCCACGTGTTGAGGATTTTGCCACGCAACGGCATGATGGCCTGGAAGTCCTTGTCTCTGGCCTGCTTGGCGGAGCCCCCGGCGGAGTCGCCCTCGACCAAGAACAGTTCGGTGCGCCCTAAATCCTGAGCTGCGCAATCCGAGAGCTTTCCAGGCAGGGCCGGTCCGCTGGTAATCTTCTTGCGCGTCACCTGGCGACTGGCCTTCAAGCGTCTCTGGGCGCTTTCGATCACCCATTCGGCTAGTCGCTCGCCAACCGCCGGATGCTGATTCAGCCATAGGCTGAACGCATCTTTGGCAACCCCTGAGACAAAGGCGGCGCATTCCCTTGAACTCAGCCGCTCCTTGGTCTGGCCTGAAAACTGTGGATCCAGCATCTTGAGGGACAGGACGTAGTGACAGCCGTCCCAGACGTCTTCTGGGGCGATCTTGATGCCTCGGGGAATCAAGTTCCGAAATTCGCAGAATTCTCGAACGGCCTCGGTCAGGCCGGTCCGAAGTCCATTGACGTGGGTCCCGCCTTGGGCGGTGGGTACAAGGTTGACGTAACTTTCATTGACCGGATCAGCCGCGCCTTGGGTCCATGCGACCGCCCAGTCGACCGCCTCGGTCTGGCCCTCAAGCGAACCGATAAAGGGATCTTCAGGGAGGCAATCGAGGTTGCCGATCCGCTCCAGAAGATACTGAGGCAGTCCGTTTTCAAAGTGCCAGGACTCCGATTCACCGGTGCTCTCATCCATCAGCGCAATTCGAAGCCCCGGGCACAAGACGGCCTTGGCCTTGAGCAAGGCCTTCAGTCGTGGCGCCGCAATTTTGGGGGAGTCAAAATAGCGCCCTTCCGGCCAAAAGCGAACCGTCGTTCCCGAATCCTTCTTGGTGGTGGTTCCAACCGCCGACAAATCCCTGACCTTTTCACCGCGCCTGAAGCCGATGTCATAGATTTTGCCATCGCGACGGATTTCTACATCCAGGACATCTGAGAGCGCATTGACGACCGAGACGCCGACGCCATGAAGGCCGCCTGAAAAGCCGTAGCTCTTGTTGGAGAATTTGCCGCCGGCATGGAGTTTGGTGAGGATGACCTCGACCCCGGAAACCCCCTCTTCAGGATGAAGGTCGACGGGCATGCCACGGCCATCATCGCGGACCTCAACGCCACCATCGGCCAGAAGCCGGACCTCGATGTTTTTGGCAAACCCGGCCAGTGCCTCGTCGACGCTATTGTCAATGACCTCCTGCGCCAAATGGTTTGGGCGTGAGGTATCGGTGTACATGCCGGGGCGCTTGCGAACCGGGTCCAGACCTGAGAGGACTTCAATCGAGGACGCGTTGTAGTCGTGGTTCATGCCGATGTGCGTGTGGGGTGGATGAGGTCAGCAAAATCAGGCGCGTTGCTTGCGGCGCTGTCTGAGCATATAAACCGCACCGCTCAAGGCGCAGAGCGCAATTGCGGCAAGCACGGCCTGTTTGGAGTAAATCAGAATTTGTTCCTTCTCAGCGCCGATGAAGTAGCCGATCCATGCGAGCGTCGTGACCCAGAGTCCGGCGCCGACGGTGGTGTAGAGGCTGAAGCGCCAATGGTTCATGCGAGCGATCCCTGCCGGGATGGAGATGAGATGGCGAATCACCGGCAGAAGACGGCCGATGAAGGTGGAGATCTCACCGTGATTCAAGAAAAAGCGCTCAACGGTGTTGAAGTGCTCCTCGGTGATCCAAACGTAACGGCCATAGCGAATGACCAGCGGACGTCCGAGCCAGGCGGCAACAAAGTAATTGACGTAAGCACCGAACAGACTCCCCAGCGTCCCCGAGGCGATGACCAGAGTCATATCCATTTGCCCTTGCTGCACCAGATATCCGGCTGGCGGCATGACGAGTTCGCTGGGCACGGGAAAGACCGAGCTTTCCATGGCCATCAGGAGGAAGATGCCCAAATAGCCCATGCTGCCAATGGTGTTGACTAGCCAGAGAATGAGGTCGTGCATAAGGGGTTTATCGTCTCAAGGGGGTTAGGCAGGTTTCAGGGTTTGAAGCCCTGCGTCAGGGGGTAACGCCGGTCTCGGCCAAAGGCGCGGCGGGTGATCTTGACGCCGGGTGGGGCCTGACGTCGCTTGTACTCATTCAGGTCGACCAGCCGGGTGATCCTTCGAACCACCTCCGGTTCAAAGCCTGCGGCGATGATTTCGTTGACGGAGCGGTGGTGCTCCACATACTGCTCCAAGATGGCATCCAAAACTGGGTAGGGCGGAAGAGAGTCTTCGTCTTTCTGGTCAGGGCGTAGCTCGGCCGAGGGGGGGCGGGTCATGACGCGTTCAGGGATCACCGGGGCGATCCGGTTTCGGTAGGCAGCCAGTCGGTAGACCATCATCTTCGGGACATCCTTTAAGGGCGCAAATCCGCCGGCCATGTCCCCGTAAAGTGTCGCATAACCCACGCTCATCTCGCTTTTGTTGCCGGTCGTCAGAAGAATACGGCCGGTTTTGTTGGAGATGGCCATCAGCAGAATCCCTCGGCAGCGTGCCTGGATATTTTCCTCCGTGGCATCGAAGGCTTTGTCCTTAAGCACCCCGGAAAGAAGATCAAGAAAGGTCTTGAAAGCCGGTTCAATCGGGATCACGGCGTGCTGGCATCCCAGCGCCTTTGCCTCGGCGATGGCATCTTCATTGCTCATGTTGGCGGTGTAGCGCGAGGGCATCAAGACCCCCTCAACCTGCGCTTTGCCCAAGGCATCAACCGCCAGTGCCAGCGTCAGGGCAGAATCGATGCCCCCTGAAAGTCCGAGCACGGCACCCTTGAAGCCGTTCTTCGTCACATAGTCCCGAAGCCCGAGGACCAGTGCCTCATAGGTCGCGGCCTCGGCTTGCAATGGGGGGGTGAGAGAGGTCGCCGGGATGGGTTCAAGCTGACCGGCGTTCTCATCCCATTCCGTCAACAGCAGCGCTTCCTGAAAGGCGTTGGCGCGCTGGATGATTTCACCTTTGGCGTTGGTTACAAAGGAGCCTCCGTCAAAAACCAGTTCATCCTGCCCGCCGACGAGGTTGAGGTAGACAATCGGGGTCCTGTGATCGGATGCCCGGCGATTCAAGAGGGCCTCCCGCTCCTGGGCCTTGCCGATATGAAAGGGGGATGCATTGAGGTTGAAAATCAGTTCAGCCCCCGCCTTGACGGCAGCTTCAATGGGGTCCGGGTGCCAGATGTCCTCACAGATGGTCAGCCCGACGGTGTGTCCCTTTAGGGCAAAGACGCCGGCTGAGTGCCCCGCTTTGAAGTAGCGTTTTTCATCAAAAACGCCGTAGTTGGGTAATTTTTGTTTGCGGTAGTTTGCAAGCACCTGACCATCGCTGATGGCGATCGCGCTGTTATGGAGGTGACCATCCGAGCGCTCCGGGTAACCTAAGATCACGACAATACCCTGCGCGCGCAGGGTAATCTGCTGAAGGGCCGCCTCGACGGCATCCAGGAACGCCGGCCTCAACAATAGATCCTCAGGCGGGTAACCGGTCAGAGCCAGCTCTGGAAAAAGGATAGCATCGGCCTTGAGTTGGTCTCGGGCCTGGTCCAGGGTGTCGAGGATGATCTGGGTGTTTCCCTGAAGATCGCCGACCAGGAAGTTCTTTTGAGCAAGAGCAATTCGAAGCGGCACAGGCGATTCCTTAGGCGGTGGGTTCGTAACGGATTTCGGTGATCAGCCAGTAACGCGTGCCTGAGGGCGTGGCGACGGCCACCTCTTCATCCAGCGCCCGTTTCAGAAGCGCGCGAGAGAGCGGGGCATCAATGCTGATCCAGCCCTTTTCGGGGCAGATCTCGTCAGCACCAACGATCCGATAGGATTTTTGCTCCCCCTCAGGATCTTCCAGCGTCACCCAGGCCCCGAAAAAAACCCGGTCCGAACGGTCCGGAGATTGGCGGACAATGGTCAGGGCCGGCAAGCGTTTTTGCAGATAGCGAATGCGTCGGTCAATTTCCCGAAGTTCCTTCTTGCGGTAGATGTATTCCGCATTTTCAGACCGGTCGCCCTCCTGAGCCGCCGCCGCCAGATGTTGGGTGACATCGCCGCGCCTGACCCACAGGGCTTTCAGCTCGGACTCCAGCTGAAGAGCGCCCTGTTCAGTGATGTAGGGCGAGGATTTGGGCGGGGGTGAGCGCCAGCGAGACATCGGGATTAGAAATCAAACCGTAATTATCTCTGTTGACGAAACTCGAGTAAACGACGAATCAAATCAACCATTGACTTGGTCTGCGTTTTTTCGAGCAGCCGCTCGCGATGTTTTTCCACCGTCCGTTCGCTGATGAACAGGTACTCTGCCACTTCCCGAGTGGAATTGCCCTCTGCCAGGCAGTCAAGAATTTGTTTTTCACGGGGAGTCAGGTTTTCAAGGCAGTGGCCGAACTCGGAGTGGTCGCGGCCCCGAGTTTGATTGCGCGCATCGTGGATCAGCGCATCCTGAATGCGCTCCAGTAATTCGTGGGGACTGGTGGGTTTCTCCAAAAAATCGAAGGCCCCGAGTTTCATGGTCTGGACCGCCATGGGGATTTCGCCATGGCCGGTCAGGATAATCGCCGGAGGAGGGGAGGCTTGTCTTGAGAGCTGGTCCAGCATCCGGACTCCACCCATCCCTGGCATGCGAATGTCCAGAAGGATGCAGGCGGGGCGACTCAGGGGCGCAAAACCGATGAATGCCTCGCCCGAGTCGAAGGCCTTTACCTCCAAACCAATGGATTCGATGAGCCAGCGCAAAGAGTTTCGCATATCCGGATCATCGTCTACCACATACACGGTCCCCTGCTGCTTCATGATGTTTGATTTCCGGTTCGTGGTAACTGGACAGTAAAGCGGGTGTAATGCGGCATGGAAGCAGCAGCAATCTCCCCGCCATGGGCCTCGACAATGCTCTTGCAGATCGAGAGTCCAAGGCCAATACCGTTTGATTTAGTGGAGTAGAAAGGCTCGAACAGTTTCTGCACGGCATCTTCATGGATGCCAGGTCCATTGTCCGTTACGGCGACCTGGATCATGTCTTTTGAGGGCAGTGTCAGCGTGATTTCAAGTCGGCGCGCCTCACTCAGGGTTTGTTCCAAGGCCTCGGCGGCATTCATGATGAGGTTCAAAAACAGTTGCTGGAGCTGAACGCGCTCGCCAAACACCTGGGAAGATGGCGTTTCGATGGCAATCTGGGAATAGATCTGACGCTTCCTGAGTTCGTTGCCGAGCAGTTCGAGCGTCTCCTCAAGGAGCGCCTTGAGATCCACGATTTCCCCGGGGTTTTGGCGCTTGCGTACCAGATTCCGGATGCCTTGGATGATCTGGGAGACCCGCTTGGTCATGCGAATGCTCTCTTCCAGCGCCCGGTCAAAATCAGGATTGGTGTCGAGCAGTTCCCTGAACCGGACACTGACGCCCCCCAGATAATTGACGATGGCAGCCAGCGGTTGGTTGATTTCGTGGGACATCATCGCGGCCAGCTCGCCTGCTGTGTAAAGGCGCTGCATGTGGGCGAGCTGGTTTTGTTGTTCCTTGAGCTGGCTCTCCTTCTCCCTGACCAGCGCTTCGGTCTTCCGGCGCTCGGTCAGGTCTCTGACCACGCAGGCATGGTGGGCTGCCTCCGTGATGCCGCTGCGCATCTGTCCGATCGACATTTCAATCGGAAATGAGGCGCCATTGCGGTGCCTGCCGGTCAGCGCGACCGGCTCGTCGTTGGGGTTCCCCTTGGCGGCCTGCGAGGGCTTGAAGTCTTTTTCTAGAATCAGGTCATGAAGGTCCAGGTGACCGATGTCCGTTTCCTGAAGGCCGAACAGCCGCATGGCGGCAGCATTTGATAGTTCGATGCTGCCGTCTGGATTGACATAGAGGATGCCCTCCACGGTGGTATCGAGAACCGCTTCCAGACGCGCCTGATTTTCCCTTAACTTTCGCTCGAGCGCCTGCCTTTCTTTGGCCTCATGTTGCAACTCCTTGACGGTTTCGCGGCGCATCTCGATTTCCGACTGCAGCGCATCATTGATTAGGGCAAGTTGGCGGGGGCTAGGGATCCTCAGGGCTTTTTTTATGACGGGCCAAAGCAGGATGGCGCTGGTCACTGAAATCACTGCAGTCATCGCCTTGATCAGCCCTTGGAGCAGATAGTCCGGATGCCAAAGGGTCCATATATCAAAGAGATGCGTCGTGCCACAGGCCAGGATGAATGCGGCAAACAGCATGAAGATCCAGCGGTACTCCAAATCTTTGCGGGCGTGAACAAAATAGGCAAGGCCGAAGGGGATCGAAAAATAGGCGGCGGCAATCAACCCGTCTGACACCACGTGGAGCCAGATCAGGCCGCTTTTCCAGGTGAGGCAGATGCCATGGGGCAGGAAGCCCGTGGGGGCCATGATGGCCGAATCCAGAAGGTTTGCGGTGTTCATGGAGGAGGCCTCGAGTTTTCTTGTCGGCTGCATGCAGATACAATAAGGACACACATCATGATTCTCCGTATTTGCCGGCGTAGCTCAGTTGGTAGAGCGACTGATTTGTAATCAGTTGGTCGAGGGTTCGAATCCTTTCGCCGGCTCCATTTTTTAGTACTCCATCAGTCCCCCCTCATCCGGGCTGGTGACAGATAAAATTCGAATTTTCAGACACTTGCGTTGCAGGTCGGATCTTCCCGGTTGAGCTTGTACAACGTTGCCCATATGATTCCAAGTATTAAGTGTACAAGGGCCGATTGCCCGACCTAAGAACCTGCCAGCGAGGCCCACACTGAACGTAAGCAAGTCCCTGAAATCGAGCCTGGCTGTTTCGCGGGTGTTGTCTCAGGATCCCAATACCATGGACAAGAATACGCAAAAGATACTTTGGTTGATCGGCAACGGGTACCTGCCACCTGCTGACGCACTTCTGAATGCGACCGGTGAGCCGGCATGGACGTTGGCTTCGGTCGCCAAAATGATCGGTTTCAACAAGCATGAATTTATTGATCTGGTCGAACACTATGGCAAACGTTTTGACGGTGAAGTGGGCTTGAGCTAAACGCATCGAAATGATGCCCTGAGCCCTCAATGTTTTGGTAGTTTGGCGTTGAAGGAGACGCAGAGATGTCCGAAAAAATCGATTATTTTGCTCTGGTTGAGGAAGCTTGGGCTCTTTCTGACAGCGCTCGTGAGTACTGCAAGGAGGCGAATCGGGAGGTCTCGATTCAGGAAGTCGTGGACAAGATTTTCCTGCCCTCGGGCAAGGTTGACATCGAGAAGTGCCAGCAGAATCAGGACAATCCGCCCAAGGTCTACCTGAAGTCACCTTACGGGCTTCAGTACCGCCCGGAGTACAAGGATTGGATTCCCTTCCGCCATGGCGAAGTTCATCTAGATCCGCTCTGAAACTCGTATCTGGGCGCTATTCAGCGCCCGGAATCTCAAAGGCCCGCTCCAGGGCCTTTGATTCTTTGGGTCCGAATTGACCGTGCTCAAGGGCCATCAAGGCGCCTCGCGCGGCGCAGCCCAATTGCCAGAGGTCAGAAAGTGCCTCCAGCAACTCCAGGATTGTCGCACGATCGCTCGCTTCGAGACTTTGGGTCGGTTCAAGCCCACGCCTTCGCAATAAGCCCTCGATCAAAACCGCATGGAGAAAGCGAATGCTGTGGACAGGATGCGTGTTCATGTCGCTGATGAGGTAGTCCATCCGCTCTGAAAATACCGGATCGGCCAGGTAGTCCCTGAATAGACCCGCGCTCAAGGCGGCTTCCATCGAGGTAAAAAAATGCCGCTGCATCCGGTGGCTGGTGGCGTCCTCGAAGAACCGGGCTGCATGCTCCAGATCATGCAGCATGAACGCCAGTGCATCGGTCTTGTGAAGCACCGGTTGATAGGCGCGCGGGAATTGGCTGATGAGCGTGACCGGTCGAATGCCGCTTGCCTGAAGGGCCAGAACCTCGGTTGGGCTTGGAATGGTGTTCAAGAGCCGAATTCGATAGTGCCCTTGCAACCAGCCATGGAGCCCTTCGATGGCTTGATTGGATACTTTCAAAAAACCATAGTCCCGGGTGATGTGCCACAGCAACCGATCCAAGGTTCGGCCCGTATGGGTTTCAAAGGCATCCAGCCATTTCCCAGAGTCCGGTTTTGCAGCGCTCTGGCATTTTCGGGAGGCGAATCGCTTGCCATGGCGCTCGATCTGCCAGGCTAAAAAATAAAGGCAGGCAAAGGCCGCATCGCTGATCATGTGATGCCTCCAGCGCTCTGCCATTGCCCCAATTTGCTGCTCAAGTCCTGGGTGTGGGGGTCCGCTGGATCGGTCACTCTGAGAAGGGCCGGCAGCGCTCTGCCACATAAGCCTGTTCCCAGAGTCAATGGCCTGCATCAGGAGCTGCAGGAGAGCATGGAGCACCCGGGCTTGTGATCTGCCCATGGGGGCCGTTTTTGACACCAGCGCCCATCATCCGGATGGTCCGCATAGGGAGATTGCAGCCGCTCGTAAAGGCGTCGAATGCGGCCCAGGTCGCCCGCTTCAGCGTCCTCGATCGCCTCCTGAACCAGATAGTTGCGCAGAATGAATTTGGGGTTGGCGTTTTGCATGCGGGTCATGGCGGCTTCAGGCGATGCCGATTCGGCCATGCGCATGCCATGGTAGGCGCTGAACCACGCCCGCCAGCGTGCCCGCATGCTCTCATCAAAGGGCTCCTGGCGGTAGCTGATAGACGCCAGATCGGCTGATTCTGGGCAAGGACTCTGCAGGTCCCGTTCATGCGTTGACGCCATCAGTAGGCGAAAGAACAACGTCATGTCCATCTCGGCGGCCTCCAGCAGCGAGAACAAATCATCGACGAGCGCTTGGGTCTCCGGCGAGCAGTGACTGAGGCCGATCTTTTCGAGCACTGTCCTCTGCCAGCCGCCCTTGAAGGTGCGGGTGAACGTTTCAAGGGCCTCTAGCAAAGGTGCCTTGTCCCCGACCAAGCTCAGGAGGGCGCCGGCCAGGCATGAGAGGTTCCAGAGGGCTACATCCGGTTGATTGCCGAATCGATACCTGCGACCGGCCGCATCGGTAGTGTTGGGTGTCCAGGCGGGATCATAGGCCTCCAGCCAGCCATAGGGGCCGTAATCGATCGTCAATCCCAGCACCGACATGTTGTCGGTGTTCATGACGCCGTGGACAAAGCCAACGCGCTGCCAGGCAATCATCAGTTCAGCTGTGCGGCTGCAGACGCCCTCGAACCACGTCGCGTAATCCGAAGGTGTCGGTGAATCGATGGGTTTGCCAGCGCTGAGGTTCAAGGCATACCTTGCCAATTGCCGCAGGGAGTCTTCCTCACCCCTGGCGGCATGAATTTCAAAATGACCGAAGCGCAGGAAGGAGGGTGCGACCCGGCAGACGATGGCGCCGGGTTCGCTGCGCGGATGTCCATCATAGAGAAGGTCGCGGATCACCTCTTCGCCGGTGGTGACCAGGCTGAGCGCCCGTGTGGTCGGGATTCCAAGATGATGCATCGCCTCGCTGCAGAGAAACTCCCTGAGCGAAGACCTGAGGACAGCCTTGCCATCGGCAAAGCGCGAATAGGGGGTTCGCCCGGCGCCTTTCAACTGGAGCATTTGGGGCGGTCCTGACGGGGGAATGCATTCGCCAAGATTAACAACGCGCCCATCACCCAACTGCCCTGCCCAATGACCGAACTGGTGCCCGCCGTAACGGCAGGCATGCGGCTCCATGCCTGGCAGGATGCGCTGCCCTGAGAAAACCTGAAGAAATGAGGGGTGCCAAGCGGCTTCGGGGGCAAGACCGAGTTCCCCAAGGAGGACGCTGGAGTATGCGATCAGTCGGGGGTTGAGTGCAGGCTCAGGCATGATCCTTGAGTAGCTGGCCAGGTCCACCTGGCGGGGGCTCGGGTCGCTGGAGGGGTCTTCAGGTAGCGCCTGGGTATAGCTGCATTGAAACCGCAGGGATTCAATGGATTTGCACAGCAGAGGATCTGGGGTAGCGGCGGTCATCGCGGGTGTCAGGGCGCTGGTGTATTAAGGGGCGCGTGGGTCAACGCCTCAATGACGCGTTCCATCTTCATGAAACGAGAGCCTTTGATCAATACCGTGGTCGCGTCCAGGCACAGGGGTTTCAGGGCGCTGACAAGGTCTTCAATCGAGGCGTGGTGTGCGGCGCCGGCCGCGCCAAAGGCCCGGGAACTGTGCGCTGCAAGGTCGCCAAGGGTGAACAATTGATCGATGCGGCACTCCTTGGCGTAGGCGCCAATCTCCGTGTGAAAGGCAGGTCCCTGATCGCCGACCTCGCCCATGTCCCCAAGTACGAGAATTCGGCTACCCGAACGACATTTGAGGGCATCGATGGCCGCGCGCACCGAGTCTGGATTGGCGTTGTAGGCATCATCAATCAAGAGTGTGCCGGTCACAAGCTCAGTCTGAACGCCTCTGCCCCGAACGGCCTCAAAGGCTTCAAGGCCAGCGGCGATGGCATCCAGAGACACCCCCGCAGCCAGCGCTGAGCATGCGGCTGCCGCCGCATTGTGACTGTTATGGGCGCCTGAAAGGCCAAGGTTAACCTGGATTCGGCCATTGGGGGTGTCCAGTGCAAGGCGCATGCCCTTGGGCCATTCGTCGGCTTGATAGGTCACGGCGGCCTGACCCCCTTTCGAAAAATCGAGGATGGACCGGCTGCCGGCCAATTCCCTCCAGATGGGCGCACAGGCATCATCTGCCGGAAAAACGGCAATGCCATCAGGACCCAGTGCCTCAATTGATGCGCCATTCTCATAGGCGGTTGCCGCAACCGATCCCATGAATTCCTGATGCTCCCGTTGCGCATTGTTGACAAGCGCTACCGTGGGTTGGGCCACGAAAGCCAGCCGCGCGATTTCTCCGGGGTGGTTCATGCCCATTTCAACCACGGCAAGACGGTGCTCGGGTTGCAGTCGAAGCAGGGTCAAGGGAAGACCGATCTCATTGTTGAAGTTGCCCACCGTCGCCAGTCGCTGCGCCTCTCCCACGGCTTTTGCAAGGATCACCGCCAGCATTTGAGTGACGGTTGTCTTGCCGTTGCTGCCGCTGACGGCGATCAGTGGCAGGCTGAAGCGTTGGCGCCAGCCCCGTGCTGCGTCCGCCAGAGCCTGACGTGTATCGGGAACCACAATTTGCGGAACGCGTGTGGATACCTCGCGATCAACCACCAATGCACTGGCGCCCGCGGCAACGGCCTCCTCCAGGAAATCATGCGCATCAAACCGATCGCCCCGCAAGGCAAAAAAGGTTGGCCCCCCGGCCAGTTTTCGGGTATCGGTACTGATTGCCCGGACGCAGGTCTTGGGGTCACCGATCAGGCGGGCGTTCGGGATGTAGCGGGCCAGTTCTTCGAGGCTGATCATGGATGATTTTTGAGGCTGAGTGAAAATCAGTCGACGTGGCTGGCCCGGGTGAGGCGGTCGTTGATGGCCTGCCAGGCTTCGGTCTGAGGCGGTTTTTCCACAAGGATCAGATCAAAGGCCGGGCCGTCGAGGGCGCGAAGCGTGGCATAGATTTGCTGGCCGTAGTGCTCGGGGTCGCCGGGCATGGCGACGGTATGACAGGCAGCGGGCGGGACCGCCAGAGAGTCATTCAGTGCCAGAAAAGCAATCTTGTGTTTTGGGATCGGGGATGCTTCGATCCAGTCTCTGGCCAGGGGGGCATCAACCAGACGCATCGGGGTCTCTGGTGCATAGTGTGAGGCCAGAAGACCCGAGGCTCGGAGTGTTGATTCCGCCGAGGGCCCCTCGATGATCTGGGTGCCAAGAGCCGTCTCGAGGGCGGTTCGGCTGATGTGGCCAGGACGAAGTAGCCGGGGTTGGGATTCGATCAGGCTGACGATTGTGGATTCAAGTCCGACCGCGCAGGCCCCCCCCTCGAGGATGGTCTCAAGGTTTGTCCCGAATTCCTCGCGGACGTGCCGAGACTGCGTCGGGCTGATCCGGCCGAAGCGATTGGCCGAGGGTGCCGCAACCGCGCCGCCAAATTGACGTAACAGGGCGAGAGCGACGGGATGGGACGGCATGCGAATGCCTACGCTGTCCTGGCCTCCTGTGACGGCCATTGGTGTCAAGCCTCGGCGGACAATCAGGGTCAGAGGGCCAGGCCAGAATTCCGCCATCAATTTTTCGGCCGTTTTTGGAATGTCCCGGCCCCAGTGGTGCAGGTGATCGGGGTCGCCAATATGGACGATCAGGGGATGGTTGGAGGGACGCTGCTTGAGGGTAAAGATTTTTGAGACCGCCTCCGGATTGGCAGCATCGGCGCCAAGCCCGTAGACCGTCTCGGTGGGAAATGCGACCAGTTCGCCTCTTTGGAGCGCTCGCGCAGCACCCTCGATCGACGCTGGGTCGCTCTCCGTTCCGAGTCCTCTCGCCGGTGCTTCAGTGTTTTTGGATGAACTCAATCTTGTACCCGTCCGGGTCTTCAATGAAAGCAATGATGGTGGGGCCAAATTTCATCGGCCCCGCCTCTCGGATTACTTTACCGCCACGCGCCCGGGTGAGTTCGCAGGCTTTCTGCGCATCCTCGACCTCAAGAGCGATATGTCCGAATGCAGTGCCGATCTCATAGTGGTCGGTGCCCCAGTTGTAAGTCAGTTCGATCACGGTGCCGTCTTTTTCCTCCTCATAACCGATGAAGGCAAGGGTGAACTCGCCTTCGGGATAATCCTGACGCCGAAGCAGGCGCATGCCAAGAACGTCCGTGTAAAACGCCAGTGAACGGTCCAGATTGCCGACACGAAGCATGGTATGCAGGATGCGCATGGTGTACTCCCGGAGATAAGGGTGGAGATTTCGGCCTATTTCTGGCCCTGAAGGATGCTGTCGATGGATCGCTCCTTGAGAAACAAGCGGACCTGATTCGCCTGCCGAAGGTTCCGGTAAGGCCCGAGTCGAACCCGATACCAGGTGGCATATTCCAGCCGAATTTCCTCAAGGTGAGGTTTTAGCTTGCCGAGATCTACCAGAGTTTCTTTGAGGGCTTGGGCCGTGTTTCGGTCGCGAAAAGCCCCGGCCTGAACGAAGAATTCGCCCTCACGGGGTGGCCTACCCATGCGCTCAGCGCGTTGTTCTGCGTGGACCTCGCTTTCGCTGATGCGAATCTCTTGGTCTTCGAGTAGCTTGAAAAAGCGAAAGCGCGGTTCCAGTGGCTGCGGTGCGGGCGCTTTGGCTTGGGGTTCAGGTCCCGGTCCCGGCGGAGTCTTGGGGCCATTTAGAGAGAAAAAACCCCCTGCAATAACGAAAAGCACCACCAGCCCGACTAAAGGGCGGGCCAGGCCATTGCCTCGCTTACGCTGAGGAGACTGGTCACGGATCGATGGAATCCGGTGCTTGAGGTCTCTGGCCATGATTTACATGGACTCCGGAGCACCGACATCCAGAATGCCAAGGCCATTGACAATGACTTGTTTGACCGCCTCAATCAGATTGAGGCGGGCATCACGCAGGGCGGCGTCCTCGACCAGGAACTGATGCGCGTTGTAATAGGTATGCAGTTCACCGGCAAGGTCACGCAGGTAGTGCACCAGATGATGCGGTGCATACTGAAGCGCAGCTTGCTCAACCACCTCAGGATAACGGGCAAGCGTTGCGACCAGAGCGATTTCGTGGGTTTCTGTCAGGCGATCGCGATGCGCCAGTCCGTTTGCCCTGTCTCGCGGAAGGGCCTTCTCGTCCAACTGGCGCAATACGCTGCAGACCCGCGCATGGGCATATTGAACATAGTAGACCGGATTTTCGTTGGTCTTGGAGGTAGCCAGTTTGAGATCGAAATCCATGTGCTGGTCTGACTTGCGCATGACATAAAAAAAGCGAGCAGCGTCCCGTCCGACCTCATCGCGCAGTTGTCTCAGGGTTACAAATTCACCGGATCGGGTCGACATCTGGACTTTTTCTGAGCCCCTGTAGAGGACCGCGAACTGGACCAGCAAGACCTCCAGTTTGCCCGCATCTCCTCCAAGGGCCTGCATGGCCGCTTTGACCCTGGGCACATAGCCATGATGGTCTGCGCCCCAGACGTCGATGACCCTGTCGAAACCGCGATCGAGTTTCTGCATGTGGTAGGCAATGTCCGATGCGAAATAGGTCATCTGACCATTTTCGCGTACCACAACGCGGTCTTTTTCATCCCCAAGCCGCGACGAAGCAAACCAGGTGGCACCCTCACTCACATAGAGGTAGCCCGCATCACGCAACCGACTGAGCGCCTTTTCAACGGCGCCGGCCTCGGTGAGGCTGCGCTCGGAGAACCACGCATCAAACGTGACGCCAAATTCAATTAGGTCCTCCTGAATGTCCTTGAGGATGCTGTTCAAGCCGGCATCAAAGACGCTGAGATAGGTCTCTGCCCCAAGCAGGGTCTTGGCGCGGTCGATCAGGGCATCAATGTGCACTTCCTTGTCCCCGCCTTGCGGCTCGTCCGCTGGCAATCCCATGAAAACCGAGGCCGCGGGATGCCTCAGTTGTTCGCCGAATTCGTGGGCCAGTTGCCGGGCAATGTCACGAACGTAATCTCCGCGGTAGCCATTGCTGGGAAAGGGGATCTGCTCACCCTGATTTTCGAGATACCGCAACCAGACGCTGGTGGCCAGAATGTCCATCTGGCGTCCGGCATCATTGACGTAGTATTCGCGATGGACATCGAAACCGGCTGCCGCCAGAAGATTTGCGACCACCGAGCCATAGGCGGCTCCGCGGCCATGTCCGACGTGCAGGGGGCCTGTGGGGTTTGCGGAAACAAACTCAACCTGAACCTTGAGACCTTTACCCACGCCGCTGAGGCCATAAGCATCTCCAGCGTTGATTACCTCTTCAATGACAGCATATTGGGCTTTGGGGTCGACAAAAAGATTAATGAAGCCGGGCCCTGCGATCTCGGCCTTCAGCACTGCCGGATCCTGTGGGAGAGCGGCGATCAGTCGCTCGGCAAGCAGTCGGGGGTTGGTGCCTGCGGGCTTGGCCAGAGTCATTGCGAGATTGGTCGCAAAATCCCCGTGTTTTGGGTCGCGCGCACGTTCCACAAGGCATGTGGGTACCAGATCGACAGGGAGGACTCCCTCGCTTTTCAATCGGTTCACCGAGGTTTCAAGGAGCCCTTGAAGATGCTTCTTCATAAAGACGGGGGATAACAGAGGTTAAGAGATGCAATCAGCCCATTATCCCGAAATCGGTGCATGGCTGACAACGCAATTGCGGGCCGCTACTCGGCTACGGTTGGATTTCCGCCTGGTTGCGAGCAATGCGACGGTGCTCGGCCTCGATTTTCTCGCTGATCCGGCTCATCTTTTCACGCAGCCAGGCAAGATCCTCACGGAGTTTTGCATGCTCGGGGTGATCGATCGCCAGTCGCTCGATGATGCTACGGGCGGCAAGGTAGCGGTTATGCGCGGCCGTCAGCGACTTGTCTGCCTCCCGGCTTTGGCCCAGCTTGATTTGAACTGCCGCGATGGCGCGGGCCCGTAACCCCTGGAAGGCCTTCTGGTTGACCGGCTGAGAGGCGATTTCCAGAAATTTGAGGAAATGCTGGTCCGCTTCTTGAGGGTCATCCAGTTTCAGAAGTGTATCGCCAAGGCTGTTGTAGCAGGTTGCTCTCTCGCGCTGGCTCTCGGCGTCTTCTGGATGTTGCTTGACGATTTGTTCATAGATCTCAAGGCCCATCCGATAGCGGTTAAGAGCGCCGGAAAGGTCGTCCCGTGCCCTGAGGATGTCCCCCATTCGATTGTGTGCAAGGGCAGGGATTCTCTGATATCGGACCTCGTTTGGATGCCTCTGTGAGAGGGTTTCGGCCAGCGGAAGGGCTTTTTTAAGCTCCTGGATCGCCGTATCAAGCGCGTTGAGCGTGATGTTCAGTTCGGCCGCGTTGAGGTGGCTTTGGACGATATCAAAGTCGACCGTTGGCTGATCCGGGGCGAGATCAGCCATTTTCAGCAGTAATGCATGTGCCGCCTGCTGGCTTTGCAGCGCACCCTCCGGGTCCTTCATGCGTCGCTGCAAGTCACTGATTTTGGTATGGAGCCTCAATGGGTCGGCAATTCGCTCAGGCCCGAGGTGTTCCTGCTTGGCCATGAAGGTACGAATTCCCAAGCCTTTTCGGTAGTAGTCCAACGCCGTTGCCAGATCGCCGTCTTCACTCAAAAGGTCGCCAAGATGTTCCTGGATACGGGCAAAGTCTCGCTGTCGCTCGCTGTCATGCGGATCGATGGCCATCACGCGAATCAGATAGGCGCTGGCCGATCGGTAGAGGGTAATGGCTTGCTCACGGTCACCGAGGAGCAGGTCAAGGTCGGCGAGGTGGATTGCCAGACGAATCCTGCCGGTGATTTCCGGCGGGGAGTCTTCCGGCTCGATCGCCCGGTCCCTCAGATCCCCGATCAACTGGCGTCCGTGTGGCGCAAGCGCGGTCAGGGGCTGCCATTGCGACTGGCCGGCCGCTTTTTCTGAAAGGAGGTAGATGGCCTGCAGCGCAGACTCTCTCAAGAGCTGCTGTCTCGGGCTTGTCGGAATGACCTTGTTGAGGATGCGGCTGACCAGGGGATAGACCCGAATCGCGTTATCGGTGATCTCGGCAAGGCCCAGCCTAGCCAGTATCAGGGCCCCCCGGCGGACATATTCAAGGGCGGCTTCCTCGCTGAGAGGTACCTCCTCTGGTTCGTTGAGGAAGATGGTGAAGAGATCTTCCTGGCGTTCATCGGGGCTCAAGCCACCAAGGACCAGACAGCGGCTGATGAATTCCAGCGGAAGCGGGTCACTGGCCAGTCCCGCGGCCAGTCTCAAAATGTCTCTGGCCGAACCCTCGAGCGTATGAAGGGCCTCGGTCATGGCGTTGGCACAGAGCTTCGCTCTGTCTGAGGGCAGTTCCCGGACAAATTCGACGGCAACCTCTTCGGCGACTTTGCTTTTTCGGGTGAGCTTGTTGATCAGGCCGTGAAATGCCGTGCGCCGGTGCTTGGGGTCCTCCTCCGCAAGCACCGCAGCCAGAGTGACGAAGCGCGGGTGCCGGCCAAGCTCCTCAAGCAGCCAGTAGGCGGCTTCCCTCTCATCGGTACGGGATGGAATCCGCTCATGGGTCAGTAATTGCAGTCCCGCGGATTCATCCAGTGGCGGCAGATGGATGGGTTCATAGCGGGCGTCATAGCGTTGGCTTCTGGAGATAAAAAGAGTCGATCCGTGGCCTGAGCCTTCAGCGGTCGAGGGTGCTGAAAATTGGCGCAGCACGGGGCCATTAATGCCTTCTGGTAGATCATCGACGACCCATAAAAATGGGCGTCCGCACTCATGCAGATGGTTGCCGAGCTGGCTCATGATCGCCGCCAGTGAATCGGTTTCATGAAGTTCACTTTGCGGGATCAGTTGCCGGATCAGCGCCAGTAGTTGCGGTTTGAGGACCCGGTTGATGTCGAGATCGCGAAGACGAATGGCGGGTCGGGCACCGGCCGCCGAGATCCTGAAGATCCCCCCAGGGAAAGCCCTTCCAAAACGGAACGCATACTCTCTGGCGAGTGCGGATTTGCCGACCCCGGATGCGCCTGAAATAACCGCGGTACGATGGGTCGGGCCAGAGTCAGTCGTCCCGGATGTGAGCGCCTCATGGATGTCCCAGATCTCGCGCTCTCGGCCTTCGAAATAGTCTGAAGCCTGGCTCAGCCGGTCAAACGGCTGCCTCCAGCCCCACTGGGGGTCCGGGTAGAAATCGCCAAGGGTTCCGGGCAGCAAGTTGCAGGTCTGCTCCAGAAGTCCTGCAAGCGCAGGGTGGTCCAGACCGGATTCAAGTCTGGGCGCGCTGGCGATAACCCGAGATCGAAACTGGAGGGGATAGATGTGTTTGAGACCCGGCTCAGCGTTGATGATCAAAAGCCGGCTCAAGCCTGAACTGGCCGATGCGTGTGAAGCCAGGAAAGCCATCGCCAGGTGCATTTGGCAGCCACGCGAACGGAAGCTGGCCTCGCTCCCCCAGAGGAGCAGGCATTTGGAAGTCGCAAGCTTGGGGGCGAGGTCAGGGCTCGCCGTGCCTTCATGGGCAAACGCAGAGAGGCCCCGGGCCGCGAGCGCAGCCGAGAGACGCTTGACCTGAGTTGCTGATGCCTGGTCATGACAGATGAATATGTCGTGGTGGCCGGACAATCAAAGCTCCTGTCTTAAGGGGGGACAGCCTCCCCAATTGTAATCGATTCGATCCACTTTTTGCTTGGCTTTTGCCCCAATTGGCCCGTTGGCAAAACGCACAGATCCGCCAATCCCAACGTGTATGATGGGGCCTATGGATAAGCTCCGGCTCGAAGCGCCCTCATGTGTTCCGGATTGGTCTCTGGAGCCACTTGCCGAGGGCACCTATCAGCTCGATTTTCGCGGGTCATGGACCGTCGCCAACGCATCTGCGATGCCCTTAGGGGCGATTCTTGAGGCGCTTGGCCCCCAAGGCCAGGTCCGGCGCCTGCTTCTTGATGCTGGGGGATTGGTGCGCTGGGATTCGTTGCTGGTGGTCGCGATCCTGGATTTGCAGGAGGCGTGCCGAAGCCGGGATATTTCCTGTGATCTCGCCTCGATGCCGGATAGCGTCAAGTCCTTGCTTGACCTCGCCACGGCCGTGCCGGAGCGCGCGGACGCAATCCGGACACAAACGCCACAGTCTTGGCTAACTTCGGTTGGCGCATGGGGCTCCTCGATGACGCAGGATGCCCATGATCTGATTCGCTTCATTGGCCAGAGTACCCTTTCCATGGGGGCCTTTTTCCACGGCAAGGCGCGCTTTCGATGGATTGACCTTGCCACTCAGGTGGAGGATTGTGGCCCCTCGGCCCTTCCTATCATCACGCTCATCAGTCTTCTGGTGGGCTTGATTCTGGCATTCGTGGGTTCGGTCCAGTTGGCGCTGTTTGGCGCCCAGCTCTACATTGCGGATCTGGTTTCTTTAGGGATGACGCGGGAAATGGGGGCCTTGATGACTGCGATCATCATGGCGGGGCGTTCCGGTGCCGCTTTTGCTGCCCAGATCGGGACCATGAACGTGAACATGGAGATACCAGCGCTCCGAGTCATGGGCTTTTCTGAGGTCGACTTTTTGGTGTTGCCCAGGCTTCTGGCTCTGATTTTTGTCATGCCTTTTCTTTGCCTTTATGCGGATTTGATGGGAATCCTGGGTGGCGCCGTTGTTGCTATCTCATTTTTTGATATCCCCCTCGCGCAGTTCGTCCATCGGACCATGGAGTCGGTGACACTGACCGACTTTTTCATTGGTGTTTTCAAGTGTGGCCTGTTTGGGGTCCTAATCGCCATCGCAGGTTGTCTACGCGGCGTCCAGTGTGGGCGAAGTGCCTCATCGGTGGGTCAGGCCGCGACCTCGGCCGTGGTAACCAGCATCGTCTTTATTGTCGTTGCGGACTCCCTCGTTACCTTGGTTTGTAATCGCTTGGGCATATAGGACGCACTTGAATGGATCCGGATGTCGTCATTCAGGTCGAACATCTCAAAATGGCATTTGGCGATTTTGTCATTCAGGAGGATATGAACTTCAGCGTCCACAAAGGCGATATCTTTGTGGTGATGGGCGGCAGTGGATGCGGAAAAAGCACCCTCCTCATGCATCTCATCGGTTTGCATGCCCCGGCAAAGGGCGCCATTCATTACGGCCGTGAAAGCCTTTATGGCGAGGCCGCCGGGGCGCGTGATCGCATCATGCGCCGAATCGGTGTGTTATTTCAAAGCGGTGCGTTGATCAGTTCCCTGACACTTGCAGAGAACGTCGCGCTGCCACTGGGTGCGTTTACGGCACTGAGCCCGCGGCAGATGGCGGAAGTGGTGTCCTACAAGCTGGCACTGGTCGGCTTGAAGGGTTTCGAAGACTATTATCCATCAGAGATTAGCGGTGGCATGCAGAAACGAGCGGGACTTGCCCGTGCCATTGCTATGGATCCCGAGATCCTGTTTTTTGACGAGCCTTCTGCGGGCTTGGATCCGATCAGCGCCAAGATGCTCGATGATCTCATTGAAAGCCTGAGGAATAGTCTTGGCGCGACGATTGTCCTGGTGACCCACGAGCTTCCAAGTATCTTCGCGATTGGGACCAATTCCATCTTTCTGGATCCCAAGACCCGGCGCATTATTGCCCAAGGGCCGCCACAGGAGATCCTGAAAACAACGGATAATCCGGAAGTGGTTCGGTTCCTGACCCGAGACAATTCAGCGCGTCGAGGTGTCGTGAATGGAGTGTCCTCATGAGTAAACCGGTGAATCCCGCGCTGATCGGCGGCTTTTTGGTTGGCGGGTTGGCCCTTTTGGTGCTGGCCCTTCTGGTGTTTGGCGGCGGGCAGATGTTCAAGCCCAAGATTCACTGGGTCGTCTACTTTGATTCCTCGTTGAATGGATTGAATGTGGGAGCCCCGGTCAAAGTGCAGGGGGTTCAGGTTGGGGTGGTCAAATCCATTAACCTGCAGCTGGACCGTGACCGGAAGCGGCTTATGAAGCCCGTCGTACTGGAGATCGAGCCATCACGGCTGGCGAATCCGGACGGCGCCCCGATTGACCTTGCAAAAATCAACCTGGATCGTCGGAAAATCGAGCTGAATCAGCTGATTGAGGCTGGCTTGCGTGCGCGGCTGGAGGTGCAAAGCCTGCTGACCGGCCTGCTCTTTGTGGACATTGATTTCTATCCCGATCAGCCGCCCAGGCTCACGGGGCTCGCCTTCGAGGGGGCCGCCGAGGTGCCATCCATACCGCCGACCGTCGATGAGGTTTTGGGGTCGGTGGAGAACATCATAAAAAAGCTGGGCCAGTTGCCCCTGGAGTCGATGGCCCAGGATTTGGCAGGCTCATTGGCAGAACTTCACCGCCTGATGGGCTCCGAGGATGCGCGTAAATCGCAGCTGGCCCTGGCTAAATCACTTGAAAGTACGCAACGGATTTTGGCCGAAGTGGAGAAACGCCTCCCGGGATTGATGAACAACCTGAGTGTTGCCGGAGAGGATGTGGCCTCTGCGGCCCACACGATGAAGTCGCATGCAAAACCGATGATGGTCGCTGCAGAAAATACCCTTAAATCGACACAGGCGGCGGCTGAAAATGTCGCGGACGTGACCTCGGATGATGCCGCCCTTGAGTCGACACTGGTCGCGTTGGAGCGGGCGGCGCGCTCGATTCGCAACCTGACGGATTACTTGGAGCGACACCCGGACTCGCTGTTGTTTGGCAAAAAGCCTTAGACCGTCTTGGGCTTCGGGGCTAAGTATGCCGGCATGGTATCCTTTGCATATAAGATCCTTCGCACGTATCGGGAGACAGGCTGTTGGCCGTTCCTTTTTTCAATGTGATGAGCAAGGCACCCGTTGTCGGTGTGCTGGCGGTTTGGATGCTGGCCATGGCAGGCTGCATGCGGTCAGCCGGGTCAGACCAGTTTTTCATGCTCAAGCCGATCGATGCCAGCGCCAGCCTCTCGGCCGCCCCCCGGCCTGCGGCGCTCCTGGTCGGCATGACGCCGGTCAGAATTCCCGCTTACCTTGACCGCCCCCAAATTGTCACCGCGTTGAATGGTCACGGCTATCAGGTCTCGGAGGACAACCGCTGGGCAGAGCGGCTTGATGAGAATGTCGCTCGGGTCACCCTGCAGAATCTCAGTCTCCTCATTCCCACGGAAAAAATTGTCATGGCTCCGTGGGGCAGGGATGCCAAGCCGGACGTGGTCGTGGGTATCAGTATTCAGGAAATGCATGCTGACGCAGCCGGGCAGGCCCGACTCGATGCGTCGTGGTCCCTGAAGTCTGGCCAGGCGGGGCTGGTGCCTCATCGGTTCTCTTGTCGGCAGCCGGCTTCTGTCAGCGATTACAGCCTGATCGTGTCAGCATTGAATGGCTGTCTTGAAAAGCTGAATCGGGAGATTGCGGCGGAAATTCAGCGTGCCTCGCGCTGAGTGGACAATCGTGCCGGTGGTTGCGCATCTGGCCCTGTCGTGAAAACGATCGTGAATAACGGGGTTACGCCCAAATGGCCCTCGCGCTGCACGCCCGGTTCGCCGTTGCCTCAAGGCGCTCATATCATCGGTGATGCCGTCAATTTTGCCCTGTTTTCCCGACATGCCGAACGCGTCTCCCTGCTGCTTTATGCGGCGCCCTCGGATGATTTGCCGGTCGAAGTGATCGCGCTGGACCCGGCTTGTAACAAAACTGGCGATATGTGGCATATCCGGGTCCAAGGGCTCGGTCGTGGCACGGTGTATGCGTATCAGGTGGCAGGTCCGCACGTGCCCGAGAAAGGGCACCGGTTTGATGCGTCTTTTCCTCTCCTGGATCCCTGTGCAACAGCGCTGGTAAGCCCCGATCGGGTTGATTTTGGTCGAATCTGCGATCGCTCGGTTCGCGCCGGTCGCGAATTGCAGGCGCCCGCCCTTCTCAAGTGCCTTGTGACCGACAGCACCTTCGACTGGGAGGATGATCGGCCGTTGCATCACGCCTGGTCAAGCCTTGTTATTTATGAGGCCCATGTCCGCGGGCTGACCATTCATCCCTCGTCGGAGAGCCAATCCCCCGGAACGTTTCTTGGCGTCATCGACAAGATTCCCTATTTGCAGTCGCTCGGCATCAATGCCGTAGAGCTCATGCCCCTGCAAAGCTTCAATCCCAGAGAGGTGACAGTGGTTAACCCTGAGACAGGGGTTCCCCTCACTAATTACTGGGGCTACAACACGATTGCCTTTTTTGCGCCCTTCGAGGGCTATAGCACGCGGCTCTACCCTGGCTGCCAGGTCGATGAATTCAAGACCATGGTCAAGGCCTTGCACAAGGCGGGAATCGAGGTGCTGCTGGATGTGGTTTTCAATCACACCGCCGAAGGCAACGAGACGGGTCCCACCCTCAACTTTCGGGGATTGGATAACAGCATCTATTACATCCTCGAGGATGACCGGCGCTATTACAAAAATTACTCCGGTTGCGGCAACACCATGAACTGCAATCACCCGGTGGTACGGAATTTCATTCTCGAGTGCCTCCGCTACTGGGTCGTTGAAATGCACGTGGATGGGTTCCGTTTTGATCTCGCCTCAATCCTCGGCCGCGATCGTGATGGCAGTTTGGTCGCTAACCCACCGCTTCTGGAGCAAATTGCAGAAGACCCTATTCTTCGGGACGTCAAACTCATTGCGGAGGCGTGGGATGCCGGCGGGGCTTACCTGGTGGGTCGTTTTCCTGGCGAGCGCTGGTCGGAGTGGAATGGCCTCTACCGGGATGATATCCGTCGCTATTGGCGGGGCGATCCGGGCATGGCTGGCGCTTTTGCCAGTCGCCTGTGTGGCAGCGCGGACATCTACGAACACAGCGGCAAAGCGCCGGTCAACAGCATCAATTTCGTGACCTGCCATGACGGCTTCACGCTCTATGACCTGGTGAGTTACGAACAGAAGAGGAACCTCGCCAATGGTGAGGACAATCGGGATGGCTGTTCCGCCAATTACAGCGCGAACCATGGCGTAGAAGGGGCCAGCAATAATCCCGAGATTGAGACCCTGCGCGGGCGGCAGATCAAGAACTTCATCACCACGCTGCTGGTGTCCCGGGGGGTGCCGATGTTGCTTGGGGGGGACGAGTTTAAGCGAACCCAGAACGGCAACAACAACGCCTATTGCCAGGACAACGAAATTTCCTGGTTTGACTGGAACTTGGTGGAAAAAAATGCCGAGTTTGTCCGTTTTGTCAGAGAGATGATTGCCTTGCGTCGGCAGTTCCCGGTGCTCTCCAGTGATCGGTTTTATGATCCCGATGAGATTACCTGGTTTCAGTCCCAGGGACAGGCCCCCGACTGGCATACGGATGCCGCTATAGGTTGCCATCTGCACCCTCATGCCGGGAATTACAGCCTCTGCCTGATGGCCAATCCGACCCCTGAGACCCTGGATTTTCAGTTGCCGGTGGTTGCCATCATGAGCGAATGGCAGCTTCTGGTAGATACGGCCTTGGCAGCGCCGAATGACATTGTCGATCGCGGCCATGCCAGAAGGGTACCATCAGGTCCGCTGCATGCCGTTCAGGGCCGCAGTTTCCAGATTCTTGTATCGAATCGTTAGCGAGAAAGACGGGATGCGCGTGCGTTTGATGCCATGGGTCAGGGCAGGATTTTCGGATCAAAAGCGGTGTGGCTTTCGCCCTCTGCGAATCAGTCCGCTGCTGGGCCTCTTGCTTTCGGGATGCACCTTGATCGGCCCTGATTTCGAGAAGCCTGATACGCAAATCAACCCAGCCTGGAGGGATCTTGAGGATACCCGCATCACCAGCCAGTCAACCGATGCCAAGACCTGGTGGAAAGCCTTCAAGGATCCCATCCTCGATGGCCTCATTGAAAAAGCCTACGCGCAGAACCTGACCCTGCGCGCTGCCGGGTTGCGGGTGCTCCAGGGACAGGCGCAACTGGGTGTGAGTATCGGCCAGTTCTGGCCTCAGGAGCAGAAGCTGGATGGCCTGGTTTGGGATATTCACCTCCCAAAGTCGGGCCTGAGCGAGCGTCTTCCATCCACGGATGGTAGCGGCTCGGTCACGGGCCTCTGGTTGGATCGGATCGGGCCGACCTTGAGCTGGGAGTTGGATATCTGGGGAAAACTGCGCCGCGCCATCGAATCGGCCGATGCCAGCCTGCTGGCCTCGGTTGCGGCTTATGACAACGTGCTGGTGACCTTGACTGCGGATGTGGCGGTCGCCTACATCCGCATTCGAACCATTGAAAAGAAAATTGAAATTGCCCACAACAACGTCCATGTGCAGCTTGAGAGTCTGCGGATCGCCGAGGCCAAATTTCGGGGCGGAAGCTCTTCGCGGAGAGACGTGGAGCAGGCCAAAACCGTGTTAGGCAGCACGCAGGCCAAGATCCCGATGCTTGAGGCCGAACTTCGGCGAGTCAAGAATGCGTTGTCGGTGCTGTTGGGCATGGCGCCAAATGATCTTGAAAAGCCCCTCGGCGCCGGCAAACAAGTCGCGGCTATCCCGGTGCCCCCGGTGCAGGTGGCTGTTGGGATTCCGCTCGATCTTTTGCGGCGCCGGCCGGATGTCCGCCAGGCTGAAAATTATGCGCACGCGCAGGCTGCCCAGGTCGGCGTGGCCAAGGCCAACCTGTATCCCGCTTTTTCAATCAGCGGGAGCTTCGCCTTTGTTTCCTCCAATGCCAGTGGTCATAGCCTCAGTGATATTTTTGCCTGGGGCAATCAGTTCTACCGGTTTGGTCCGGCGTTTCAATGGAATGTCCTCAACTACGGACAAATCACGAATCAGGTCAGAGGTCAGGATGCGCGTTACCAGGAAGCCTTGGTGGACTATCAGCAGACCGTGCTTAAGGCGCAAAAAGAGGTCGAAGACGGGCTGATCTTCTTCCTCAAAGGACAGGACTCGGCTGAGTTTCTCGCACAAAGCACGGCGGCTGCGAAGCGCTCTTTGGAGCTCGCGACCGTCCAATACCGGGAGGGGATTGCTGATTTCACGACGGTTCTGACGGCGGAGCAATCGCTCCTCACGCAGCAGGAAGATTTTGCTACAACGCTGGGTGAGGTGGCCTCAAGCCTGGTATTGGTTTACCGGGGTATGGGCGGTGGCTGGCAGATTCGAGAGGGCAAGTCATTCATTCCGCCGGAAATTCAGTCCGCCATGGAAAATCGCACGGGATGGGGAAGCCTTTTGGACATCGTGCCAGACGGCAAGGGTCCCGCCAAAGGAACGGTGAGGGCGCCGCAGTGGTAGCCCCACAGCGGAGTACGCAACGGGACCCCATGTATTTTGGGAGGAGTTCGAAGTGAAGGTATGGCGAGCAATTCCCCGGATCTGGGTGTGCCTTGGATCGGCAGGGTTGGGTGTTTCGATGCTGATGGCTTGTGGCAACCAGAATGATTTCAAGCCGCCACCGCCTCCCAAGGTCACGGTTGCACATCCCCTGATGCAGGAGTTTAGGGACAGTCTGGAATTCACCGGCAATACCCAGCCACTTTATAGCGTTCAGCTCAGGGCCCGGGTTGAGGGATATCTGGAAAAGGTCTTGTTCAAGGAAGGGGACCTGGTGGACGAGGGTAAGGTGCTCTTTCAGATCCAGCAGGAGTTCTACAAGGCCAAGCTCAAAGAGGCCCAGGCGCAGGTTCTGTCCGCCAAGGCCCAGTTGATGCATTCGGAGACCGAATTCAAGCGGTTTACGGGTTTGTTCAAGCAGGATGCAGCGGCCCAGACCGATGTAGACCGCTGGCACTATCAGCGTGATTCCGACATGGCATCGGTGATGGCGGCCGAGTCCCAGGTCGACATTGCCAAGCTCAATCTCAGCTACACGACGGTCAAGGCGCCATTTCGCGGCCGGGTCAGCCGCCGCTTCAGGGATCCCGGTAACGTTGTCGGCCACAGTGAAGAGACCGTGCTTGCCGAGATCAACCGGATTGATCCGCTTTACGTCTATTTCACCATCAGTGAGCAGGAGCTCTTAAAGATCCGCCGGGTACAGACGCAGACTGAGTCCGGAGGCAAGGTGGAGGACCGTGCGCCCAATGTGCCGGTCTGGGTGGGTTTGGCCAATGAAGAGGGATTCCCGCACCAGGCCATGCTCGATTATGCCGATATTCAGGTCGATAACGCGACGGGTACCCTCCAGCTCAGGGCAACGCTCCCCAATCCCGATGCCAAGATTCTTCCGGGGCTTTTCGTCAGGATCAAAGGCGATCGTCCGGGCGTTCAAAGTGGATTGGTGTTGCCCCAGGAGGCGGTTGCCTACGATCAGGGTGGCGCCTATGTTCTGGTGGTCGATGACAAACACATCGTCGCGCGTCGGGCGGTGACTCCGGGTCCCCAGTTAGGTGGCAAGATCGCCATTGACGAGGGCGTTCAGGAGACGGACTGGGTCATTACCAACGGTCTTCTGAGGGCCATACCGGGGCGTCCGGTCGATCCGGTCCAGGATGAGCCGTCAAAATGATCTCCAAATTCTTCATTGAGCGACCCATTTTCGCCAATGTAATCGCGATCATCACCGTGATTCTCGGGCTGGTCAGCCTGATGAACCTGCCCATCGCGCAGTATCCCAATATCGTTCCGCCAACGATTCAGGTTACCACCCGTTACCCGGGCGCGAGTGCCGAGGTGATTGCCCGTACGGTCGGCATCCCGATCGAGGAGGGCGTCAATGGGGTCGAGAAATCCATTTACATGTACTCGACCAGCGGCTCGGATGGAACGTACATCCTGACCATCACGTTCGAAGTGGGTACGGATCTCAACGCGTCGCTGAGCCTGGTCCAGAATCTGGTCAATGGCCAGCTGGCGCAGTTGCCGGAGGGCGTGCAAAAGCAAGGCGTCAACATCCGCAAAGTCTCGACCAATATCCTTCAGGCGGTCAGTCTCTATTCGGAGGATGAGCGCTTTGATGAAACCTTCCTGTCGAACTACGCGTTGATCAACCTTCAGTACCCGCTGGGCCGCATTCCTGGCGTGGGTCAGATCAAGGTGCTCGGGGCAGGCTCCTACAGCATGCGAATCTGGTTGAATCCCGAGCGGCTCAAGTACTACGGCATGACGACCATGGATGTCTCAGATGCCATCCGCCAGCAAAACAACCAGGTGGTCGCCGGGCAGTTGGGCGGGCCGCCGGCGCCGGATGATCAGCCCTATCAGCTCACCATCAATGCCGTCGGGCGGCTTGAGGATGCCTCGCAGTTTGAAAATATCATCATCAAGTCCACCATGGGGCCTGATGGCAGCGTCGCGCAAATCGTTCGTGTCAAGGATGTTGCAAGGGTCGAACTGAGTCAGCAGGCCTACACCAACTTTGCCGGTATCAGCGGCCATAAGGCTGCCCAAATTCTGGTGTATGCCCTGCCTGGGGCGAACGCGATTGATCTTGGAAAACGCATCCGTGCCGAGGTCGAGACGCTGAGCGAACACTTTCCGGAAGGGTTGACTTACGGGGTGCACTACGACACGACGGACTTCATCGAGCAATCGATTCATTCTGTCTACGAGACCTTGTATGAAGCCGGGCTTCTGGTGCTGGCCGTGGTGGTCCTGTTTCTGCAGAACTGGCGCGCAACGCTGGTGCCGGCGACCACTGTCCCAGTGACCATTATTGGGGCATTCGGGGCCATGGCGATGATGGGGTTCTCGGTGAACCTGATGACGCTTTTTGCGCTGATTCTGGCGATCGGCATCGTCGTCGATGACGCGATCGTCATTGTCGAGAGCGCCTCCAGCCATATCGAAGCGGGCATGACGCCCAAAGAGGCCGCGATCAAGGCCATGAGCCAAATGACCGGGCCTGTCATCGGAATTACGCTGGTCCTGTCCGCCGTCTTTATTCCTGCAGCCTTTCTGCCGGGCATTACCGGGCAGTTGTTCCGCCAGTTTGCTCTGGTCATCGCCTCGACGGCCATCATCAGCGCCATCAATGCCCTGACCCTCAAGCCGGCGCAGTGCGCGCTTTACCTGAAGCCTCGCCCCAAGGATTATCAACCCAATGCCTTTTACCGGGCATTTAATGCATTTTACGGGCGCGTGGAGGCAGGCTATACCCGGATTGTCCGCTGGATGGTGGCACGAACCCGCCTGATGGCGATGGTGTTTTCCGGCGTCATCCTGCTCGGCGGCTATCTGTTCGTGCATCACCAGACCGGGTTTCTGCCGATCGAGGACCAGGGCTATGCCATCATCGTTGGCAAGTTACCGGAGGGAACTGCCCAGCCCCGCGTCAGGGAGACGGTTGCGCGCATTGATGAAATCCTCAAGTCCACCCCGGGAATCGAGTCCTGGGTGACCATCGGGGGCTTCTCGATGCTGGATGCCGCTAATCTCTCCAATGCCTTCAGCATCTTCGCGATCTATGATTCCTGGGAAAAACGCGGGGAATCATTGTCTCAAAAGGCCATCATTGGTCATTTGAAACAACGGATGGATGCCCTGCAGGAGGCGCGAGTCGCCGTGGTGACGCCGCCACCGATTGCAGGTCTGGGCCAGGCCGGTGGGCTTCAGATGATGATCGAAGACCGCCGCAGTCTTGGTTTGCAGGAGTTGCAGCAGGTCATGATGGAGGTTCAGCGAGCAGGAGCTGCGCAGTCCGGGCTGGCATTCATGGCAACGACATTCAGTGCGCAAAGCCCACAGCTGTTTCTGGATATCGATCGCACCAAGGCGCAGTCGCTGCAGGTGCCCATGGACAACGTATTTGGGACCCTGCAGTCTTTTCTCGGCTCATCCTACGTCAATCTGTTCACCAAGTTTGACCAGTCCTTTCAGGTCTATGTGCAGGCCGATGCGCCCTACCGGCAGAGCTTTGATGACATCAAGAACCTCTACGTCCGCAACAAGAACGCCGACATGGTCCCGCTGGGTACCCTGCTGACGGTGAATCGTCGCGTCGGTTCAGAGCTGGTGTCGCGTTACAACCTCTACCCGGCGGCACCCTTGTTTGGGGCGCCTGCGCCCGGTTTCAGTGGCGGTGATGCCATCCAATTGATGGAACAGATGACGGATCAAACCCTGCCTGAGGGGATGAGTTCGGAGTGGACGGCCACGGCCTATCAGCAAAAGCAGCTGGGAAATACCGCCTACTTCGTTTACGGCCTTTCGATTCTCCTCGTGTTTCTGGTGCTGGCGGCACAGTATGAAGATTGGAGTTCTCCCATGGCCGTGATTCTGGTAGTGCCGATGGCGCTGGTGGGGGTGATCTTGGCGCTGATTGTCCGCCAGTTCGATAGCAACCTGTATACCCAGGTAGGGCTCGTGCTGATGATCGCGCTGGCCAGTAAGAACGCCATTCTGGTCGTCGAGTTTGCGCGCGAGCTCCGTGAAGAGGGGTTGACCATCCAGGAAGCGGCTATCGAGGCGACACGCCGGAGGTTCCGCCCCATCATCATGACTTCATTCGCCTTCATTCTCGGCGTGGTACCACTGCTGAAGGCGGGGGGGGCCGGAGCAGCCAGCCAGCAAGCCATTGGCACGGTGGTATTTGGCGGGATGCTGGCATCCACCATCCTCGCCATACCGTTCGTGCCGGTCTTCTATGTGATTACACAGGAGTGGCGGGAGCGACGCCGCGCCGCCAAGGCCCCTGAGTCCTCTGGAGCCTAGGGGCTGACAGGCTGGGTGCCGATAAAGTCGTTGCCCAGATTGTCACGGATTTCGGTTTTCAGTTCGCCGGCCTGGCGGGGGGTGAAGTAGAACCGGAAATTGGGATCCGCGCTGATTGCAATATCGCCCTTGATGCTCAGTACGGGTTCCGCGTTGAAGCTGACCTTGAAATCCGTCACGTAATGGGCCGGTTGGACAATGCGGCTGATCTGATCCATTTGCATGCCCGTAATGTTGGGGTGGCTGATCAGAAGCTGAACCGCGTTGGGTTGGTTCAGGACGGCCTTCTCGCCCTCGAATTTGAACTTCATTTTACCCATGCGCGCCTTTGCAGCTTCCGCATCAGTGCCTATCGGTGCTGAGCATCCGCCGCTGGCTTTAACAAATGCCTTTGCCATATGCAGCGTACCATCCTGCGTTTCGGCGATCGCTCGAACGTAGGTATAGGCATTAAAGCGCATGCGGGTCGCGATGTCGGCTTTGCTGCTGAGGGGGCCAAAATCGAACCGTGCCGAGAACGGCACCGGGTTGTTATCGATGATGACCGTGATGCTCTTGATGGCCCTTTCGGAAGACTGGGGGAATTTGCTGAGGATCTGAATGGGCACGAGGGCCGGGTCCTCGGCGCGATAGGGCGCGACGATTTCCAGCGTCTGTCCGTCTTCATCGATGCGCTTGTCGCCAAAGAACTGTTGTTTCAGCCTGGAGTTCCAGGCGGATTCGTCTTCACCTTCCGCCAGAGCGGTCCCGCTTGAGAGTGCGGTCGTCATCAAGGCCAGGATGAGAAACAATCGCGATCGGTTCATGAGGGGTGACTCCATTAAAGTGGGGTGGCGATTTTGGCGTGGAACGGGCTATTCCCCCTCCCACTCCATTTCAGCAAAAGCGCCCGATACATTGCGCTTGTGGAACGGCTCGTAAAGTTGCCAGTCAGGCCGGTCAATGGCGGCGATTTCAGCAACGGCACGTTCCAAAGTCCAGTTGGACTGTATGGCATGGCGGACGGCATCAGCAAGATTCTGGAGGTAGCGCTCTTCCGCCGCAAGGGCGAGCGGCCAGGCTGCCTGGACGGGGCCATGACCCGGAACCACGCGAGCAGCGGACACTGTTTTGAGGGCATCGATTTCTCTCAGCCAGCCAAGCAGGCTGCCATCAACCACCGGAAGATGTCCCATGAACAGAAGGTCGCCAAGCCACAAGGTTCCTGTTTTGAGGTCAAGGATGCTCAAATCGTTGTCCGTATGCGCCGTCCGATGTGCCGTCAGCTGCAGCCTGCGTCCCCCAAGATCCAGTTCGGTCACCTGTGAAACCGGGAGATCAGGCACCACGAAATGCTCAGGATGTAGCTCGATTCCAGCTTCCCGGCGGGCCGTTTCGGTGTAGTAGGGTGCCCGCGAGGCCATTGCCGACTCTAATTTGCGATGACCGACAAAGTGGGTGCCCGGCTGCCTGAAGGCGAGGTTCCCAAGAATATGGTCGGGATGCACGTGGGTGTTGATCACATAGCAGACCGGAAGCGATGTCCGCGCGGCAATCTCCCGTCGCAGCGCCTCGCCTTGTCTTGGGCTGCCACCCGAATCCACCACGGCCACGCAGGTGTCGCCGATGATGAAGCCGATGTTGGCAATGTCACCGTGATTAACAGTGTCGGTGAGCGCGTGAATGCCCTGATGAACAAAGTTTCCGGGGGCAATTTCAACCAGCTGCAGGGGTTCGTCGGCCATCGATGAGAAGGGCGTGAGGGCGCTGAGGCAAATCAGAATGAGGATGCGCTGCATTCGAAATCGGGACGTTGGTAAGGATTCAGAGGGGCATTCTCATCGCAGCAGAGGGACAAATCAATCGATCCTCTCGCCTCTTTGGCGCCGGATCTGGCTCTCGGTCATCGATCCGCGATCCGCAACCGCTTTAACCGCGCATGGACATTGACTTTTGGCCCGAAATCCTTCAATTTACGCAACCAGACGGCCGCCCCGGGATTATTCCCGTTGTCTCAAAGAAATAACTGGCGAACAAAGTGGCCCGTTAAGCTTAGGTGTAAATAAGCGTAAGCGTTTGCAAACGTATTTTTGCCTTATCTAAGGAGGATAAACGATGAAAAACTCTCTCAAGAGTTTGCTGCTCTCGACGACCGTCGCGTCGGCGTTGATGGCGCCAGCACTTGGATTCGCCAATGCTGAGGTCGAGAAACTGTCTCGCGATCCCGCGAACTGGGCAACCTGGGGCGGCGACTATTATGGTTCCCGTTTCAGCACCCTGACTCAGATCAACAAGGACAATGCCAAGAATCTCCAGCCGATGTGGACGTTCTCAACGGGCATGCTCCGTGGTCATGAGGGCGGTCCTCTGGTCGTCAACGGTCTGATCTACATCCACACGGGTTACCCCCACAAGATCTACGCATTGAGCCAGGACACGCACAGCGTGGTCTGGGAATATGACTATGCGCCTGACAAGGGAACCGATCCCACGCAGGTCATTGGCGTCATGTGTTGTGACGTGGTCAACCGCGGTCTCGCATATGGCGATGGCAAGGTATTCCTGGCACAAGGCGATGCAACGCTGGTTGCTCTGGATGCCAAGACCGGAAAGCTCGTCTGGAAAGTCAAGAATGGTGATCCCAAGGCGGGCATGACCAACACCAACGCACCTCTTATCGTCAAGGATAAGGTCATTGTCGGTATTTCCGGCGGTGAGTTCGGTGTCCGCGGCTTCATTGCGGCATACAACATCAAGGATGGCACTCAGGCGTGGCGTGTCTACAGCTTGGGCCCTGACGCTGACATGAAGATGGATCCTGAGAAGACCATGACCTGGACCGATGGCAAGATGGCCCCGGTCGGCAAGGATTCTTCTCTGAAAACCTGGCAGGGTGACCAGTGGAAAACCGGTGGTGGTTCTACCTGGGGCTGGTACAGCTATGACGCGGAAGCCAACCTGATCTATTACGGTTCAGGCAACCCGTCCACCTGGAACCCGGTCCAGCGTCCCGGCGACAACAAATGGTCCATGACCATTTGGGCTCGTGATGCAGACACCGGTGCTGCCAAGTGGGTTTACCAGATGACGCCCCACGATGAGTGGGATTTCGACGGCATCAATGAAATGACCTTGATTGACCTTCCGATGAAGGACAAGGATGGCAAGGAGCATACCAAGCTGCTGACCCACTTTGACCGTAACGGATTCGGCTATACCCTGGACCGTATCACGGGTGAACTTCTGGTCGCCGAAAAGTTCGACAAGGCCGTCAACTGGGCTTCTCATGTGGATGCCAAGACCGGTCGTCCGCAGGTTGTCACTCAGTACTCAACCCAGGCGGGTGGCGAAGATCACAATCAGAAGGGTATCTGTCCTTCTGCTATGGGATCAAAGAACGAGCCGCCGGTCACGTTCTCACCGAAGACCAAGCTCATCTATATCCCGGGCAACCACACCTGTATGGACTATGAGCCCTTCCAGGTTGAGTACACCGCAGGTCAGCCCTACGTTGGTGCGACTTTGAACATCTATCCGGCCAAGGCAAACGTCAAGACCGGCGAGAAGGAAGAGAAGCAGCACATGGGTTCATTTACTGCATGGGATCCTGCTACCGGCAAGATCGCATGGCAGATCGATGAGCCTTTCTCCCTGTGGAGCGGCATGGTCTCTACCGCCAGCGACATCGTTGTCTACGGTACGCTTGAGGGTTACCTCAAGGTGCGTGATGCCAACACCGGTGCTGAACTTTACAAGTTCAAGACGCCTTCTGGCATCATCGGCAACGTCAGCACCTGGATGTACAACGGCAAGCAGTACATCGGTGTCCTTTCGGGGATCGGTGGCTGGGCCGGTGTCGGTATGGCAGCTGGCCTTGAAGGTGACAGCGAAGGCCTGGGTGCTGTAGGCGCGTACAAGAGCCTCGGTCAGCACACCAAGCTGGGCGGTGTCTTCACGGTATTCGCTCTGCCGAACTAAGACCTGGCGTGGAGCGGTCAAGGCCGCTCCACCGACTGTCTGACACGTCAGGAAGCCTCGCCCGTCATCGGGTGAGGCTTCTTGCGTTTTAGCCCCTTGGTTTTGGGGTCTCGAATCGGAGTGATCGAAATGAACAAAATGACTCTCTTTAAGGTGCCGTGCCTTGCAGCGACGTTGGTGATGTCAATGCAGATCGAGGCGGCCGGCGTATTCAAGGTCTGTGCCGACCCGAATAACCCCCCCTATTCGACTAAGGACGGCAAGGGCTTCGAGAATCGAATTGCCGATCTTCTTGCAAAATCGTTGGATCAGAAGGTCGAATACACCTGGTTTCCTCAGCGGCTTGGGTTTATTCGCAACACGCTCAAGGCTAAGCTTCCGGATTCCGAGGAGTACAAATGTGATGTGATCATGGGGATTCCGACCGGTGCAGAAATGGTGGCCTCCACGGCGCCCTACTACCGTTCGACCTATGTTCTGATCCTTCGCAAAGGGACGGGCCTGGATGCAATCAAGGCGCCAGCGGATCTGGATCAGCTCCCGGATACGGTCAAAAGCAAGCTGCGGTTTGCCATGTATGACCGTCAGCCGGGCACTGACTGGATTTTGAAGCATGGCTTTGTCAATCAAGGCATTCCTTACCAGAGCATGACGGGTGATGTCACCCAGAATTCAGCGCAAGTGCTGGCTCAGGATTTTCAGGATCAAAAGATCGATCTTGCGATCGTCTGGGGACCTATAGCGGCTCATGTGGGGCGGCAAAAGCCGGCAAACTATGTCCTGATTCCCATGAAGACAGAGGCAGGTATTCGCTTCGATTTCCCGATGTCTGTCGGTGTGCGAATACCGGATAAAGACCGGAAGGAGAAGCTGGATGGGCTTCTCAAGCAAGAGGCCACTGCCATTGATGCTGTCTTGAGGGAGTTTGAGATTCCCCTGGTCGATGAACAGGGGAATCTCAGATCATCACGGTAGGTTCCGAAGCCGCTGGCGGGGATCAGGCCTCACGGCGCATATGCGGGAACAGGATGACATCGCGGATCGAGGGTGAATCGGTAAAGAACATGACCAAGCGGTCAATACCGATGCCCTCGCCCGCGGTCGGCGCCATGCCATACTCGAGCGCGCGGATGTAATCCGCGTCAAAGTGCATTGCTTCCTCATCGCCCGCATCCTTGTTTTCGACCTGCTTTTTGAAACGCTCTGCCTGATCATCCGGATCATTCAATTCGGAAAACCCGTTGGCCAGTTCGCGACCGGCCACAAAGAACTCAAAGCGGTCCGTGATGAAGGGATTGTCATCATTGCGACGGGCGAGCGGTGAAACTTCGGCGGGGTAGGCCGTAATGAACGTAGGTTCAAACAGCCGATCTTCGACTGTTTTTTCAAATATTTCGGTCTGTATTTTGCCCAGACCGTCTGCAGCATCAATCTTGATGCCCAAGGATTTTGCTCGCTGTTCAGCGAGGCTGCGGTCTTCCAGTTCGGACAGCGAGATGTCGGGGTTGTAGAAGAGGATCGACTCCAGCACCGTCATTCGGCGGAACGGCTTGGAGAGATCATAGGTTGTCCCTTGATAGACCACATCGGTGGATCCGAGAATCGAAGTCGCAATGGAGCGCATCAATTCCTCGGTCAGATCCATCAGCTCCCGGTAATCGGCGTAGGCCTGATAGAACTCGATCATGGTGAATTCAGGGTTGTGCCGCGTCGACAGCCCCTCGTTCCTGAAACTCCGGTTAATTTCAAAGACACGCTCAAAGCCACCCACCACCAGCCGCTTGAGGTAGAGTTCTGGAGCGATGCGGAGATAGAGGTCCATGTCCAGCGCATTGTGATGCGTCACGAACGGCTTGGCGCGAGCGCCACCGGGGATGACCTGCATCATGGGCGTTTCCACCTCGAGGAACTGCCGTTCACTCAGGAATTCGCGGATATGTCGCACGATGGCGCTGCGTATGAGGAACACGCGACGCGAGGTCGGGTTCATCACAAGGTCCAGATAGCGTTGCCGGTAACAGGTCTCGGCATCGGTCAGGCCATGGAATTTCTCCGGCAGTGGCCGCAACGATTTGGTCAGGAGTCTCGCCTTGTTGACTCTGACCGAGAGTTCGCCGGTCTTGGTTTTGAATAGCTGGCCCTCGACCCCAATGATGTCACCCAGATCCCAGCTCTTGAATTGGTCATAAACGCCTTCGGGCAGACTGTCGCGCTGGAAGAACAGCTGCATCTGCCCGGACATGTCCTGGAGGTGGGCAAAGGATGCCTTACCCATGATCCGCTTGGTCATGATGCGGCCGCCGAGTTTCACAGCGGTTGCCATCGACTCCAGTGCCTCGGTCTCAAGGGCACCGAATTCCTGATGCAGCTCATCCGCCAGACGATCCCTTTTAAAGTCGTTTGGATAGGCGTTGGCCCCTGTCTCCTGAATCTGGGCGAGTTTTTCGCGGCGTTGCAGGGTTAATTTGTTCTCGTCGGAGAAGTCGTTCATGCCGTTCTTTTAAAGACCACTTTTAAGACTGGCTTCGATGAAAAGATCAAGGTCTCCATCGAGCACCGGTTGCGGATTACTGGTTTCTACATTGGTTCTAAGGTCCTTGATGCGGGATTGATCAAGGACGTAGGAGCGGATCTGGCTGCCCCAACCGATGTCCGATTTAGAGTCCTCCAGTTTCTGTTTTTCCGTGTTTCGTTTCTGGATTTCCAGCTCATAAAGTTTGGCGCGGAGCTGCTTCATGCACCAGTCGCGATTGGCATGCTGGGATCGTTGGCTCTGGCATTGGACAACCACACCGCTGGGTATGTGCGTGATGCGAACTGCAGATTCGGTCCGGTTGACGTGCTGGCCGCCGGCACCGCTGGCCCGATACACATCGGTCCTGAGGTCGGCAGGATTGATATCGATATCAATATTGTCATCCACTTCAGGTGACACAAACACGGAGGAGAACGAGGTGTGCCGTCGATTGCCTGAATCAAACGGCGACTTTCGGACCAGCCGGTGAACACCGGTTTCGGTCCGAAGCCACCCATAGGCGTATTCGCCCTCAAAGCGAATGGTACAGCTTTTGATGCCAGCGACCTCGCCAGCGGATTCCTCGACCAGCTCGGTCTTAAAGCCGCGCCTTTCGCCCCAGCGCAGATACATTCGCTCGAGCATGGCAGCCCAGTCTTGGGCTTCAGTGCCGCCGGATCCTGACTGGATGTCCAAGAATGCGTTATTGGGATCCATCTCTCCGGCGAACATCCGGCGAAATTCAAGGCCGGCAATATCCGTCTCAAAGGCTTCGAGGTCGTTGGCAACCGAGTCAACGCTCGCCTCATCGTCCTCTTCAACGGCTAATTCCAGCAGTTCCTCCGCATCCAGGATACCTTGGCGAATGCGGTTCAGCGTATCAACGACTCCTTCGAGCTGGTTGCGTTCCTTGCCGAGCGCCTGGGCGCGCTCGGGATCATCCCAGATTTTGGGGTCCTCAAGCTCCCTTAAGACCTCGGTAAGCCGTTCTTCTTTGATTTCAAAGTCAAAGATACCCCCTAAGGGACTCGTCACGGCCCTTGAGGTCTTTGATCTGGTTATAAAGGGGATTAAGTTCGCGCATGAACCTTACTCGGTGTGTGTTCGTAAATTATACAGGCCGGTCTTCAATTCCCGGCCGAATGTGAGGACGGGGCGGCCCCTAGCTGGGATCTGAGTCGACCTCAATCTGCCCATCGTGGACCCTTACCGCGTGTGCGGGAATATCCTCATAGGCGGGTGGGCCGAGAACCTGGCCGGTTTTGAGGCAGAACCGCGCCCCATGTCGAGGGCAGATGATCTCACCTTCTTCAACGCGGCCCTCGTTGATCGGATTGCCGTCGTGACTGCACAGGTTTTCGATCGCGAAATAATGGCCCTCGCTGTTGAAGACCACCAACTGAATGCCGTCAGCATCGATCAGGACATGTTCACCCGGCGCGAGAGCGCCTTCCCGAATGACAGGGATCCATTTCGCCATCGTTATTCCGTAGAAACGGAAGCGTGTTCGTTTTGAAGTGCGGCCTGAAGGGAGTGCCAGGGCAAGGTCGCGCACTTGACGCGTGCCGGGTAGGCGCGAACACCCGCCAGCACGGCCAGTTTTCCGATTTCATCCAGATTGACGTCATCACCCTCTTGACCGGTGGTGATGCGATGAAAAAGATCAAACAGATGCTGGGCTTCCTCTTCGGATTGACCTTTTACGATCTCGGTCATGAGCGATGCCGAGGCGGTGGAAATCGCACAGCCCGAGCCTTGAAAGCTGACATCCTCGATAACGCCCTCGCGAACCTTGGCATAAAGGGTGATGCGGTCGCCACAGAGCGGATTGAAGCCTTCGATCGTTCTCGTTGCATCCTCCATGACCCTGAAGTTACGGGGGTTGCGGTTATGATCGAAAACGACTTCTTGATAAAGGTCGCGGATTTGGTCGAGCATGGCCTGATATGCGTAATGGTGCGGTCTAGCGGTTGAACATCGCGATGATTTCGCGAAGCCCCTCAAACAGGTGGTGCACCTCGTCCTCGGTATTGTACATGCCAAAGGAGGCCCGGGCCGTCGCCGGAACGCCGAAGAAGTCCATGACGGGCATTGCACAGTGGTGACCGGCGCGAATCGCAATGCCTAACTGATCCAGAAGCGTGCCGATATCGTGGGGATGAATGCGTCCAAGGGTAAACGAGAGGATCGCGCTTTTTTCTCGCGCGGTACCTATGATCCTGAGCTCCGGCACGCTCTGCGCCAATTCCGTCGCCAGGGTCAAAAGCCGATGTTCATGGTCAGCAACTGCATCAAGACCCTTTTCGCTCAGGTAGTCGATTGCCGCACCCAGACCCACGGCGTCGGCGATGCTCGGGGTGCCGGCTTCGAACTTGTAGGGCAGGTCGTTGTATTCGGATTTTTCCAGCGTCACGTAGCGAATCATGTCGCCGCCCCCCTGGTAGGGAGGCATTTCCTTGAGCAGCGCCTCTTTTCCATATAGGACGCCGATACCCGAGGGGCCGTAGACCTTGTGGCCGGAGAAAGCAAAAAAGTCGCAGTCCAGCGCGCTGACATCGACCCGCATATGCGGCGAGGATTGGGCGCCATCGAGGAGCACCGGTATACCGCGCGCGTGGGCCATCGCAATCATTTCAGCGGCTGGATTGATGGTGCCGAGCGCATTGGAGACATGAACGAAGGAGAACAGCCGGGTCTTCTCGCCCAAGAGCTGCTCCATCGCATGAAGATCCAGTTCTCCGGTAGTCGTGATCGGGACGACCTTGAGAAGAGCGCCGGTCTGCTGCGCGAGCATCTGCCAGGGGACAATGTTGGAGTGGTGCTCCATGGCGGTAATCAGGATTTCGTCACCCGGCCCGATGCGGCTTCTGCCAAAGCTCTGGGCGACCAGATTGATGGCCTCCGTGGTTCCCCGAACAAAGATGATTTCATGATCGTGGCGGGCATTGATGAACTGCCTGACCTTGCTGCGGGCTGCCTCATAGCGGTCGGTGGCCCGCTGGCTGAGCGAGTGAACCCCTCGATGGACATTCGCATAGTCGTTTTCGTACACATCGCGAATGGCGTCGATTACGGCGCGTGGTTTTTGAGTGGATGCGCCGTTATCCAGGTAGTTCAGTGGATGCCCGTGGACAGTTTGGGCGAGAATCGGAAAATCACGCCGGATGGACTGTATGTCCAGCGTTTGATGCAAAGTGCCGGTTGCGTTCATTCTGGCTGTGGGTCGAGATGGTGAAGGAGGTCTGCAAGAATGACCTGCTTCAGCGGTGCCGGCTGAAGCTCTTCGATGATTTCGGCTGCGAAGGCGCGGGTCAGAATCTGACGAGCCTCGGTTTCTTCGATGCCACGGGAGCGCAGGAAGAAGACGGCATTCTCATCGAGCTGACCGACGGTCAGTCCATGTGCGCAGCGGACATCATCCGCATGAATCTCCAATTGCGGCCGGCTGTCGATTTCCGCCTGATCCGAGAGCAAGAGGTTCTTGCAATTCATCTCGGCTTGGGTCTTTTGTGCCGCCCGGTCGACGACGATGCGGCCGGTAAAGATGCCACGTCCCCGGCCATTGGCTATCCCGCGATAGCGTTCCCGGCTAGTTGCTCCGGGGCCTGTGTGGTGAAGCAAGGTCTGGGTGTCGAGGTGGCGCTTGTCAGTGGCGACAAACAGGCCATCGAGCTGACAGTCTGCGCCTTGGGCAAGCCGCGCATGGATTTCAGCTCTGGCAATGCTTGCACCCAGTGCGACATGACGCTGATTGAAGCGGGCATCCTTGGCTTGATCAGCATCAATGGCGCCAAAATGAATCGTACCCTTGCCCTCTTTCTGGAGCTTGAGGTGATCCAGTTGGGCGCGTTCGTCCAATTTTGCGGTGGTGACACTGACCGTCAGTGCGCTCTCGTCATGCTGACCGGTATGAGACTCGATCAGGCTAAGGCGGGCATCCCGACCCAGACGGACATGATGCCGGTAAGCAAAATAATGGTCGGAAAGGGTTACGAGGTGCAGGAGATGAATGGGGGTTTGAATCACGCATCCGGCTTCGACTTCAATCAGGCTGCCATCGGTGGCGTAGGCGCGGCTGAACAGTTCGAAACCATGGGCCAGAGCCTCGCTGGTGGGTGGTTCCAAAAGGCGCGCGGCTGCCGTCTCGTCCTGGGCAGCCATGCGGATCCTGAGCCCTTTCGGCAAGTCCGCGAGGCTGGAGGAATGTTCGCCCGAGAAATGACCATTGATGAAGATCAGCTGGATTGCATCTTCAAGGGGAAGCGCCTGCAAGCCCTGAAGTTCAATTGGTTCAGGGACTGGCTCGAGGAAGGCTTTTTGCGTCAGAGCAATCAGCGGGGTGTAGCGAAAGCGCTCATCCCGGGCACTTGGAAAGCCGACGCGATCAAATGCCAGCCGAGCGCTTTTCTGGCTCTCGCTCGCATGGCCGCCGAGCCATCTGGCCTGTGCTGAGGGAAAGGTGGAGTTTGCCATGGCGTCAATGTCCCTCGCCCTGGGTGCCGGTTTCGATCCAGGTGTATCCCTTTTCCTCCAGCTCAAGCGCCAGTTCCGGGCCCCCCGAGCGCACAATCCGCCCCTGGGCGAGCACATGCACCACGTCAGGTTTGATGTAGTCGAGGAGCCGCTGGTAGTGCGTCACCATCATGAATGCGCGACCGTCTGAACGAAGGCTGTTGACGCCATCGGCAACAATCTTGAGGGCATCGATATCGAGTCCTGAGTCAGTTTCATCCAAGATGCACAGAGAGGGCTCAAGGATCGCCATCTGCAGGATCTCATTGCGCTTTTTTTCGCCGCCCGAGAAGCCCTCGTTGACGCCGCGGTAAAGGAATTGCTCGTCAAGTCCCAAGGACTTGATCTTGCTCTTCACCAATTGCAGGAACTCGATGGCGTCAACCTCGGGTTCGCCCCGGTGTTTTCGGACCGCATTCAAGGCCGCTTTCAGAAGATAGATATTGCTGACCCCGGGAATCTCGACCGGGTATTGAAAGGCCAAAAACAGGCCTTGCCAGGCGCGCTCTTCCGGTTTCATGGCCAGTAGGTCCTGGTCATTGAAGCGAACGCTGCCCCCCGTGATGGTATAGCCGGGGCGCCCGGCCAGGACGTGGGAGAGCGTGCTCTTGCCGGACCCGTTGGGTCCCATGATGGCATGCACCTCGCCCGGCTTGACGTTCAGGGAAATGCCTTTGAGGATCGGTTTCTCGTCCGCACAGGCTTCAAGGTTCTGGATGCTTAACATGGTTCAATGGTCTCTCTTTGGAAGTATCTATCCGACGCTGCCTTCTAGGCTGATTCCAAGCAGGGCCTGGGCTTCGACCGCAAACTCCATCGGCAGCTCTTTGAAAACTTGCTTGCAGAAGCCGTTGACGATCATGGATACGGCATCCTCTGCGGAGAGTCCGCGTTGTTGGCAGAAGAACAACTGATCCTCACTGATTTTTGAGGTGGTAGCCTCGTGCTCCAGCCGGGCGCTGGGCTGGCGGACTTCGACATAGGGAAAGGTATGCGCTCCGCAACGATCGCCGATCAGCAGGGAATCACACTGCGTGAAATTGCGGGCGTTTTCGGCGCTTTTGAGGATTTTGACCTGGCCACGGTAGCTGTTTTGTGCACGGCCGGCTGAAATGCCCTTGGAGATGATCGTGCTGGTCGTGTTGCGGCCGATGTGGATCATCTTGGTGCCGGTATCGGCCTGCTGCCGATGGTTGGTGACGGCGACCGAATAGAACTCGCCGACCGACGCCTCGCCCCTGAGAATACAGCTCGGGTATTTCCAGGTGATGGCTGATCCCGTTTCGACCTGAGTCCAGGAAATCTTCGATCGCTGCCCCCGGCAATCGCCCCGTTTGGTGACAAAGTTATAGATGCCGCCGCGGCCTTCCTCATCCCCCGGATACCAGTTCTGTACGGTCGAATACTTGATCTCGGCACGGTCCAGGGCCACCAGTTCGACGACCGCGGCGTGCAGCTGGTTTTCATCGCGCATGGGGGCGGTACATCCCTCCAGATAACTCACATGGCTATCATCCTCTGCGATGATGAGGGTCCGTTCGAACTGGCCTGTTTTGGCGGCATTGATCCGGAAGTAGGTCGACAGTTCCATCGGGCAGCGGACACCCTTGGGAATGAAAACGAAAGAGCCATCGGAGAACACCGCTGAATTGAGGGCGGCGAAGAAATTATCCGAGGGTGGTACCACGGTTCCAAGATATTGCCGGACAAGCTCAGGGTGCTCCTGAAGGGCCTCTGACATGGAGCAGAAAATGACTCCGGCGGCCTTGAGTTTGTCCTTGAACGTCGTTGCGACCGAGACACTGTCGAAGACGGCGTCAACGGCAACACCGGCGAGCCGCTCCTGTTCATACAAGGGAATACCGAGTTTCTTGTAAGTCTCCAGGAGCTTAGGGTCAACCTCATCAAGGCTCTTTGGCGCTTCTTTGACTTTGGGCGCCGAAAAGTAGCTGATGCTCTGGTAATCGATGGGTTCGTATTCGACGTAGGCCCATTCCGGCTCTTTCATGGTCAGCCAGTGCCGGTAGGCCTCAAGCCGCCACTCGAGCATGAATTGAGGCTCGTTCTTCCGTCTTGAGATCTCCTTAATGACGTCTTCGTTCAGGCCGGGCGGAAGGGTATCGGCCTCGAGGTCTGTCACGAACCCGGGCTTATATTCCTTCTGGATCAGGTGGTCGAGCGTCTCTTGTGAGCTTGACATCGAGGCTTACTCCGAAATACAGCCGCTGGCCGGCTGGGCAAGGTTGCGAATGACGATGCGGAAACGTTCCGGTGCCTTTTTCATGGGCACGGCCATGTCCTCCAGAGTTACCGACTCCAGAGCGGTCTGAATGGCGCCGTTGAGAACGGACCAGTTGCCGCGGACATCGCAGGACCCGGACTGTTCGCATCGGGTGCTGCCAAGACCGCATTCGGTTAGCGCGATCGGTCCTTCCAGGGCGGCAATGATGCTGGCAATCGGGGTGGCAGAAGGCGCACGGGTGAGCTGGTAGCCGCCCTTCGCGCCTCGGGTCGAGTGAACGATTTTGGCTTTGACCAGCGCTTTAAGGACTTTGCTGACCGTCGGCGGGGCAATTTTGGCCTGGCTTGCCAGATCATTGGCCGCAAAGACCCGATCCGGATCGCGGGCCATGTGTCCGAGCACGATGATGGCGTAGTCGCTAAGTTTGCTGATACGGAGCATGGTCGTCTGCCTCTATTTAGGACCATTTTAGTACTCATTAAAAACCAAGTAAAGTTGTCAGGAAATGGGCGAGGTCAGACCATTGCCTATAATGAGTGGCAGTTCCATTTCCCATTCCGAGCCGCCATGACCCGCCTTGATTCAGGAGCCTTGCCTCGACCGACTCTTTTTCTGGGGCTGCTGGCCGCACTTTTGTTGGTGTTCCCACTCCGAGCCCTCGCGTCAGCTGAGTCTGTCGGCAGTGAGATCCAGCAGATCCTGAAATCCGGTAAGCACGCAAGGCTACGCTGGGGCAACTTTGCGGATGTATCCAAGAGCCTGTCGGCACTCTATATGCCCGCCGATGTGCCACTGTGGACCCGGGACGGGGTTCCGACTGCGCAGGCGAAAGCCATTCTGGAGGTGCTCTCCCTCGCGGATGATGTCGGTCTGAATGCCGCTGACTACGATGTGGGCCTGCTTTCAGAGTGGATCAAGTCACCCGCGCTGCGGTCAGCGCCTCACGAATCGGCGGCTTTTGATGTCGCCATGAGTGTGGCCGTCAGTCGCTATGCCGGTAACGTTGCCCTCGGGCGCATCAATCCAAAAAGTGTCGGTTTTGCGCTCGATGTGGAGCCGAGGCGGCCTTTGGTCCTCAAGGCCCTCCGAGAATTGCCGCAGGCAGCCAACCCGAAGGGTCTTCTGGCGAGTCTTGAGCCGGATTTTCCAATCTACAGGCCGCTCAAGGAGGCGCTGGTGCGCTATCGCCGATTGGCGGTAGAGATCCCGAAGGCCCGCTTTGCCTTTCCGGCCAAGTTCACGCCCGGCATGTCGCATCCGGATGTGCCCGCACTCAGAAAGTTGCTGACGGCGCTGGGAGACTTTCCGGCATCCTTGGGGCCCGGTAGCGATGCGTCCCAAGTCTACGATCCGGCCTTGGTCGCCGCAGTCAAGGCTTTCCAGATTCGCCACGGAATCGGTGATGATGGGGTGATCGGCAAGGGTACGCTTTCCCGCTTGGTGGTCCCCGTTCCCGACCGGCTGAAGCAGATTCAGTTGGGGCTGGAGCGATTGAGATGGCTACCCGCAAACGTGAAGGGGCTGTATCTCATCGTCAACATACCGGCCTTCAAGCTCTACGGCGCCCGCGCTGGTGAGGGGATCGGGCAGCATGAGTTGCAGATGAATGTGGTGGTCGGCGAGGCCATTGATGGCAGAAACACGCCGGTCTTTCATTCGGAGATGACCACGGTGACCTTCAGGCCCTACTGGAATGTTCCTGAGGCCATTGCAACCAAGGAGATCGTGCCCGCGTTGTTAAAGCAGGCGAGCTACCTCACCAAAAACAACATGGAGATTGTCGCGAATTTTGCCCAGAGCGCCCAGGCTTTGGAGCCGAGCCATGACACGATCGAGCGGCTGGCTGCGGGCGCCGTCAAGGTGCGGCAAAAGCCGGGTCCGGAGAACGCGCTGGGGCTCTACAAGTTTTCCTTTCCCAATACCAATAACGTCTATCTGCACAGTACGCCGAGCAAGGGCCTCTTCAATCGGGACCGGCGGGATTTCAGTCATGGCTGCATTCGCGTCCAGGACCCCTTGGCGCTCGCGCAGTGGGTGCTGGAGGAGAACGGCGACTGGGGTCGGGAGCGGATCGAAACCTTTGCAAATGGCGAGGTGACGAAGACCATCAACCTCAAGCGGGCGATTCCGGTCTACATTCTCTATTCAACGGTCATGGCGGACCCGCAAGGCCGAATCAGCTTTTACGAGGACATCTACGGGCATGACCGGACCCTCCAGGTATTGCTGGCTCGGGGGTTTCCCTATGGGTCCTGAGGGGGCGGGTTAGCGAGAAGGATTCTCGAGGAGATCGAACACCAGAACGATCGATTTTCCAGTTCGAGTGTTGACGGCCTTGAATGTGGCGGCATGATCTTCCATGCTCGTGCACTCGATTTCCACCGGTGGATCCTCATAATCCTCGGGGGCAATTTCAAGCTGGTCCATGAGGCGCTGGTTCTCCTCGGCGGAGAGTTCCATGTTGCCGTCGTCGTCAATGTTCATCGTGCAGGCCTTACCAGGTCCGAATATTGCCGGTGTCCAGGTGGACGAAGTTCGAGCGCGGGTAGTAGCCGACGCCGCCCATGGCCAAGGCCAGTCCGGCTGCTCGAATTTCCCGAACGCTGACATCGTCCATGCGGATATCCACGGCACGCCCTTCAATGTGCATGCTGTGTTCAGCGACGCCACGGTGAAAGCTTTTAAGCCAGCTGTTGGTCTCCGGTGAGCGATAGCCTGACAGGATCTTGAAGCTGCCTCTGGCGCCTGTAAACGCAGTGAGCGCAAAAAAGATATCAATCAGCCCCGGGTCCATCTCCCGGACTTCATCGGCATGGTGGTCGCGAAGGAGGCTGCTGAAGCGGATCCGGGTGTCGCGGTCATATTCCTTTTCAGGACAGCACCTGAGCGTCAGTTCCTCGTCCGTGTTGACGTTGTGAAAGTGAAGCGTTCTTTCGCTGGAGAGGATGCTGGCGACCGACTTGGCTGAGGGCAGGAGCAGCGAGCCTGCGGCGGCCGTGGCGGAGCGGGTCAGGAATGACCGGCGAGAAAGCGTGGCCGGTGAAGTGACGCGGGTGCGCCCACAATTCTGTGTCTTTTGGCTCATAGGCAAAACGGTCTCGTATTCTCTGACATCGTGTTAGCGCATGAGCATCAAGGAATTCTCCGCCACCCGGCTTCCGTGGAAGACAAACGAAGGAGTGTGTGGGGAATTTCTGGATGCAAGGGCGGGAGCGGTGTCCCAAGGCAAGGTCCTCACTGTACTGACCCACGCTGACCGGATCAAGCGTTCGCGCCCCTATTTGATTTAGCACATACCATGCCAGTAAAACGCTTGTTTAATACAGGTCACCCCGACCACATGGGGCCGGTCCGGATCAGAAGCCTGTTTCGTCTGGAGAAATGGTCTTTTGCTCGATGCTAAATGACGATCTCATCGAAGTGATGTGCCACAGGATGTCGTCCTGACGCCTCGCTGGCACGATCTCGAATCAGATGGCAGGTCTTGAAGCCGGAAGCCCTTGCCGCATCGAGCTCAGCTTCGATGTCAGAGAGAAAAAGGATCTCCCCGGGTGGGTTTCCGAGGACCTGCGCGATCCGTTCGTAGGCCTCAGGGCTCTGCTTTGCGCCGGTGGTGGTATCGAAATAAGCCGTGAACAGGGGCGTCAGGTCGCCAGCATCGCTGTGTGCAAACAGCAGTTTCTGGGCGTTGACAGAGCCTGAGGAGAAGATCGCGAGTTTCAGGCCCCGCTGATGCCAGTGTCTGAGTTGGCGGCTGGCATCTTCATAAACATGCCCCTTGAAGTCGCCGTTTTCATAGCCCGATGCCCAGATCAGGCCCTGCAGATTTTTCAGTGGCGTAATCTTGAGGTCCTGATCGATCCATGCAATCAGTTGCTCGATGGTCTTTTCAAGGCTCAGAGGCCGTCCGACCTCCGTTGCAACGGCATTCACCATGGCGGCCACCTGCGGCTCTTCGCGATGGGTTCTGACAAAATCGGCCAGCTTGCTTCTGGCGTAAGGGAACAAGGTCTCCTTAACGAAGGCAAGGGAGGAGGTGGTGCCTTCAATGTCAGTCAGTACACAGCGAATCATGAGACTGCTCGAAGATACTGCTCGAAGGGGGGGAACCGATCGGCAATGGCATCGCCCGAGTATTGGGCAACCCAGCCTTCGGGGTTGGTGAAGAAGCGGATGCATTGAAAGTCTGGATGGGGTCCCATGTCGAACCAATGCCGCATGCCCGAAGGCACGCTGATCAGGTCGCCCTGTTCGCACAGGACCACAAAAACCCGATCCTTCTCATGCAGGAAGAAAAGGCCTTGACCCCTGATGAAGAAACGGACTTCGAATTCGGCGTGCGTATGCTCGCTCAGAAATTTCGCGCGAAGCGCGTCCCGGTCGGGGTGCTCAGGGGTGAGACTGACGACGTCAACGGACTGAAATTCATAGCGGTCCATCAGCCGGTCCACGGAGGAGCGGTAAGCCTCGATGATCTCCGCCTGAGTGTGCGAGGCGCCAATCTCGAGTTTGGTGTTCCAGCGTTCGAAAAGGACATCGATCTCGCCAAGGCGAGCGGCGATCACGGCGGGGTCGTCAATGCGTTCGAACTGCGCAGGCCTTGCAGCCTCATGAATGGTCAAAATACTCATGGCGTTGGATTCCCATTTAAACGGAATTCGATGTCGAACAGAAACTCCAGCGCTTCGACATGGCGAAGCGCCGACTCTACAGAATCACCCCAGGTGTAAAACCCGTGGCTCTCAATGATGTACCCCGGGGTCTTGGGATGCGCTTCAAGCCAGACATCCACCCCCTCTGCCAGTCGCCCGATATCCTGATCGTTCGGGAAGATCGGGACTGTCACCTGGGACATATGGGTCGTGATTCCCGGAAGGGCCTTTAACAGTTCATAGCCCGAGAGCGCGAGGCTGCCCTTGAAGCGTCTTGAGATCAAGGTCGATCCCGGAGAATGCGGGTGAAGGACGGCGCGAATGTCCGGGTAGCGTTGGTAAAGTCGCGTGTGCAGGCGTGTCTCGGCGGAGGAGGTTCTGCCGTCAAGCGATTGTCCATCTGCATCCACCAGCATGATGTCGTCCGGGGTTAAACGGCCCTTATGTCGTCCTGAGACGGTAATGGCAACCCGACCATCCGCCAGTCGGGCTGAAAAGTTGCCGCTGGTCGCAGGTACCCAGCCCTTTTGGTCGATCAGGCGACCGGCGAGAACCAGTTGTTCGGCAAGACATTCGAATTCGTCGGACGCGTTCATTGGTTGAATCATGACGTTTGATGCTCAGGCGCCTTGGGGCGGCGTTGCTCCAGAAGGCTCTGGTAAAGGCTCAGGGTTTGATCGATGACACGCTCGACTCCAAATTCGGCCACTGCTCGTGCACGACCCCGGGCACCCATCTGGTGCCGAAGCGCCGGGTTGCTGAGCAGCTCGCTCAGGGCATCAATCAGGCGCGATACATCTCTTGGGGGAACCAGTAGGCCATTGTCCCCGCTGGTAACGACCTCCCGGCAGCCGGGCATGTCGGTGGTCACGATAGGTCGGCCCGCGGCACAGGCTTCGAGCAGCACCTTGGGTACGCCCTCACCGTAATAGGACGGCAGACAGACAAGATGGCATTCCCGAAAAACCGCATCCATGTCATGGCGTTTTCCCCAGTATTCGATTGTCCCCTCGCGTTGCCATTGTTCGAGTTGGGAGAGGGCCAGCGATGAGTGATTTTCGGGGTCAGGCTCACCGACGATGACAAAGCGGGTTCCGGGAAATTGCGCCTTCAAAGGACCTGCCGCTGCTACAAATTCACCAATGCCCTTGTCCCAGAGAAGACGAGCGGCAAACAGGACCAGCGCCGGCCCTTCGGTCTCCGGGGAGGGTTGGAAACGCGTCAGATCAACACCGGAACCCCGAATGAGGGTGACGTCCTCCGCCCGAACGGCCCCCGATGCAAGCAGCAGTTGGCGGTCATCGGGATTCTGGACGATGACGGCACCGTGCCCTTTAAGAAGCCATCGAAATGCCAGGGTAACCAGCCGCCTTAGAAGTCCGGCCCGGGTTTCGAGGGCAAAGATATGACCAAGCCCAGCCAATGCATTGATGACGCCACGGGTCCGGCTGAGTCGAGCGGCAAGGCTGCCATAGAGCACGGGCTTCAGGGCTACGTTGTGAAGGAGGTCGGGTGTCTCGTGCCGGAGGATGCGCATCAGGCGCCAGACCGTAAGCCACTCGGTCATCGGGTTGCGTCCGCCGCGTGAAAGCGGGATTGGAATCAGGCGGATGCCGGCGGCTTCAATGGCATCGCCATGCGCCTGAACGCGCGTGACCAGAGCGACTTCGAAGCCTCTGGCCTTTGCGGCCTCTGCCAGCGGCAGTCGATGCGAGCAAAAGTACCAGTCTTCCGTCACGAAAAAAAGGAGCTTTGGAGGAGGGGAAGTCATCGCCATGGCGTAATCTCAGGATCAGCGCGACCTGTCGAGCCATGCCTCGAACATGAGAACGTTCCACAGAAGAGAGGACCAGTTATGACGCCCTGACTGGTGCTGATTCCAGCGATCCCTGACCAGATTGGGATTGAGAAAGCCCTCGGACTTGAGGCGCTGCTTGTCGATCAGCGCCTCAGCCCACGGTTTCAAAGGGCCCCTGAGCCACTGGTCCAGCGGCACACCAAATCCCATTTTTGGACGCTCGGTCAGGGCTTCGGGGACATAGCGGTTCAGGACTTGTCTTAAGGCCCACTTACCCTGCCCATTACGGATTTTCATCGCCAGTGGCAGTTGCCAGGCAAGTTCAACCACGCGGTGATCCAGCAGCGGTACTCGGGTTTCAAGGCTAACGCCCATCGCCGCACGGTCGACTTTGGTGAGGATGTCATCAGGCAGGTAGCTGACGGTATCGAGATACATCATGCGGTGCTCGAATTCCCGAAGTTCCGGCCATTGATGGGGATCATTAAGGAGCGTGGCGGGCTCCGGGGTTCCAAGGCTCAAGCGGCGCGGGTCTTTCCAGAGAGAGACAAGATCAAGGTAGATGGCTTCAGGATTGCTGGCGCCGAGAAAGCTCGAGAGCTTATGGAGCTTGTCACCGGGAGAGGCATAGCGAAGGGCGGCTGGCAGGGCAAAGCCGAATGTTCTGAACAGACCATCCCAAAGGTGAGGGGGGATCACCGTCAGAAGGCCAGCGATGCTGGAGCGAAGCCCCTTGGGCACCCGTCGCATCTTGCGCCAGAACTGAGTGGTCCAAAAATACCGGTTGTAGCCGCCAAAAAGTTCATCCCCGCCGTCTCCCGAGAGGCTGACAGTGACGTTCTGCCGAGCCAACTTTGCCACCAGGAACGTGGGAATCTGAGAAGAATCGGCAAACGGTTCGTCATAGAGTGCAGGGAGATCCGGAATGACCGCCATGGCCTCTTCAGGCGTCACATACAGTTCAGTGTGGTCGGTGCCCAAATGCGCGGCAACCGCCTTGGCATGGGTTGCCTCGTTGTACTGCGCTTCGTTAAAGCCGATGGTGAAGGTTTTGACCGGTTGCGCAGACTGGGCCTGCATCAGGGCGACAATCGTGCTGGAATCAATGCCGCCCGAGAGAAAGGCCCCCAGCGGGACATCGGCCACCATCTGTCCTGAAACAGCCCTTCGAAGCATCGAATCAAGGGCGTCGACGGCCTCCTGATCGGAACCCTGGAAGGGTTGCATCTGCCCCTTCAAGGCCGTATCCAATGCCGACCAGTAGGTGACCGGCTGAGCCTGCGGACGATGGCCTCCAAGTGCCACGAACGTGCCGGGCGGAAGTTTGTGGATCCCCTGGTAGATTGAGTACGGGGTTGGCACATATCCGTGGCGCATCTGCAGGGTCATCGCGCCCCGATCCAGTTGCCCCTGAAACGCCGGATGTTGTCTTAGAGCCTTGAGTTCGGAGCCGAACAGCAGGCAATCGCCCTGCCAGCCATAATAGAGGGGTTTCTCGCCCAGACGGTCGCGGGCCAGATAAAGGAGGTGATCATGCCGATCCCAGAGGGCGAAGGCAAACATGCCCACGCTCCGCTTGAGGGTTTCGCCAATACCCCAGGCATCAATCGCTGCCAGCAGCGTCTCGGTATCGGAGCGGCCCCGCCAGGCGCCGTGCACCGGTGCTCTGGCCGCCTCGTCGGCCAGGGGGTGCACGAGGGGTGATGTTCCCTCGGTGTCCAGCGTGGCTCGCAATTCAAGGTGGTTATAGATCTCCCCATTGAATGCAATGACATAGCGGGAGCTCCGCGACATCATGGGCTGGTGACCCTCCGGGCTGAGATCCAGGATCGAGAGGCGGCGGTGTGCCAAGGCAATCCCCTGCGATGCATCCGTCCAGATTCCCTGATCATCAGGTCCCCGATGCAAGAGGGTTTGGTTCATCCGTCTGACGGTTTCCTCCAATGCCTCGGGCAGTTCCCGGGCGGTTCGGTCAAGAAATCCGGTAAATCCACACATGAGGCGGTTGGCTCTCCAGGTCAGTTAGAACGGATCGGACGGGTCGGAAGGACCGGCAGGGCCCTGCACGTCAGGATCACAAGCGCATTGTCCCATTTTTTTCGGCATCAGACCTTGAGGTGTGATTGCCACAGATCCTCATAGCGGTGCGTCATGGAATGGAGGTCGAACGCGTCAAGGGCCCGGCCGCGAGCGCGAGCGCCTTCGCGCTCGAGTTGTTCCCGTCCCCCAGCAAGTGCGGTGTTGAGACCCTCGGCGATGGCATCCGGGTTTCCGGGCGGTACCAGCCAGCCCGTGTCACCCAGGGTTTCCGGGCAGCCGCCGACCTCGGTTGCAAGGCAGGGAATTCCGCACGCCATGGCTTCGGCAACGGCCCCTGGCGAGGCTTCGCTGATGGAGGTCAGAGCCAGTAAATCAAGGGCCCGGTAGATGCGAGGCATGTCTTTGCGGTTTCCCAGAAGGAGGGCGCTGTCGCGAAGGCCTGCTTGATCGATGAGATCAACCAGATGGCTGTTTTGGTGGTCAATGTCGGGACCGCAGAGCAGCCATCGGGCGTTCGGGTGGGTGACGGCCACCCGGGCTGCAGCCGACAGAAAACTGGCGTGGTCCTTGACGGGATGAAAGCGAGCGACAAAACCAATCACCAGGTCCGAAGGTTCAAGACCCAATTCGCTTCGAATGGCACAGCGGTCCTCCGGGTCGGGCTGAAATCGCTGGCAATCGATGCCGTTTTCGATCAGGCGGCTGTTGGCCTTTGAAAAACCGAGCGCCCAGTGCTGTTCGGCGCAGGCCTTGCCGGGAAAGATCACGTTTGCGGCAAATCGGGAGAAATAGGCATTCAATCGGATTACCCGGCGGGTTGCGGTTTTTTCCTGATCCCAGTTGCCCAGCGCGTTGCGAATGCCAAAGAAAACCGGGCAGGAGCCCCGGGTGATCAATCCTGCCATCAGCGCAACGAGGTTGGCATGGTACATCCAGCCTTGAATCAGCTCGGGTCGAAAGCCCCTTAGCAGGCACACCAGCGTGAGGATAGCCCGAGGCAGACTGGCTATGCCCCCAAGATTCAGCGTTTCGACCGCGATGCCCAGTTGCCGGATGCGAGGTCCAATGTCGCCCGCATCCAAAAGGCTCAGAACACAGGGCTCGAATTGCCCACGGTCCAGCGTTTCCAGCAGGCTAAGCAAGCGGAGCTCAGCACCTCCTGTTGGGAGACCGCTGGAAATAATGAGGAGACGGCGAGGGGTCACAGGACTCCCCGGGCCTTCGATCGCTGGATGAATAGCCAATGTCTGAAAGCCTCAGGAAGAAAAAGGCTGGCCAAGAGCGCGAAAACCTGGGCTCTTGGGCCTTGGTGCCGGAGTGCGTCGAAACTGTAGCGAAGGGCTTCTTGCTTTTGATTGGCCATGGCGCAGTTCAGGGCCGCATGAAACAGGTGCGTGCCTAAGACTCTGGCAGGCGCTTTTGCCAGTCCGTCGCCGTGAGTATTAAAAAGAAGGGCATAGCCCTTGGTCATTCCAGGGGCCCGTTGAAGGGTCGCCCGGGCGCTGGTCAGGTTGTCTCCATGGTTCATGTGATAGATCAGGCCGGGCCGGTCGACTATCAGGAATTGGAAACGTCGGGCAATCTCGAAGTAGCGGAGGGCCTCCCAGCCGGGGATGTCGGTCTGGAAATGCGTTCCCAGAAGCGCTTCCCGCCGAAACAGTCTCAATATCTCGCCTTGGACCTTCTGCCCAAAAAGGAGATCCTCATAGCGCAGGATCATCTCGGGGCTTTGCAGGCGGGAGGCGCCTGATCCCCCTTCCGGTGTGAGGGCCGTGAAGGCGACAACCCCAACCCCTGGCGGTGCCGCTTTCAGGGTATCGAGCATCTGCTTGAGCGTTTCGGGTTCATACAGCTCGTCATCACTGTCCAGAAAAAGCACAAAGGGCGCCGTGCTCTCTTTTTCCCCCCGCATGCGTGCAGCGTTGCAGCCGAGGTTGCTCTGGCGAATCAACCGGATTCTTGGATCGGAAAATCCCTGAACGACCTCGGGGGTCGCATCGTCGGATCCGTCATCCACCACGATCCATTCGAACCGCGCTTCACTCTGGCAAGCAATCGAGCGCCAGGTTCTGGGAAGCAGTGTGGCGCGATTGAAGCTGGGGGTGACGATGCTGAGGATGGGGCTCATCGGGCCTTGGGGTCGTTCACCGGTCCAAGGATCTGGCGCATCACCAGAAAATCAAGCGTTTCCTTGACGCATGCGCCGAGGTCGCGCTCGCCGGTCTTGATCACCAAATCCGGATGCAGTGGCGGCTCGTAGGGTGAGGAGATCCCGGTAAAGTCCTTGATCAGTCCTTTTCGTGCCCGGTCATAGAGACCTTTGACATCGCGCTCCTCGCAGACCTCAAGGCTGGCCTCGCAGTAGATTTCCAGAAAGTCTCCCGGCCTAAACAGCGATCTGACCCGGTCCCGGTCGGCCCGAAGTGGCGAAATGAACGCGGTCAGGACGATCAGGCCGGCGTCCATGAAGAGTTTCGCGGTTTCCCCGATGCGGCGGATGTTCTCGGAGCGGTGTTCCAGGCTGAATCCGAGGTCAGAACACAGGCCGTGCCGCACATTATCACCATCAAGGACATAGGAATGAATGCCCTCTGCATGGATGGCCGCATCCAGAGCGTGCGCCAAGGTGGATTTCCCAGCACCTGAGTAGCCGGTGAACCAGAGAACGGCGGCCCGGTGGCCTTGGCGGGCCTCACGGTCCTCGCGGCTGATCAAGGGAACATGGGGAATGATGTTGGGATTGGTCGAGGACATCAGCTACGTCGGTATGTCATGCAAGGCGAATGAGTGTTAAGCATCATCAAGGCGTAAGCCAGTGTGAGAGATCGCGATCCAGAAGCGCTGAGAGCGTCTGGATATCTTCCCTGAAATGCGCCTGGAGCGTGCGTCGGAGCTCTGGATCGATGGGTGCGCGGTCACGGAATTTCACATTCCAACGGTCGAAGCCCGTCAGTATTCCTAAGCTTTTTCGGAGTCCGAGCAGTTCTTTCAGGCGGATCAGCGACTGCATGGAGTAATGAACCAGCTTGGATTTTCTCTCTTTGGCAGGATTGATGACATCAAAATCGGTCTTACCATCGTCCTCGAGCCCAAGAAATGCAAGCGTGTCCCGATACGCTTTGCCCGGATCCTGCTTCATGTCCTCGAGCAGGAGTGTCATGACCCGCTCGCGTGGCACGATGCGGAGCAGCGCCGCCAGCTGCTCGCCGATTTTGCAGGCACTACCATAGTCCAGATGCCGCGGATTCTTGCACCAGATGCTCTTTGCCCGGCCTCTGGCCCGCTCCGCGTTCAGGGCCCAGGCTTTTGCAAAACGGGGTTCGTTTTCATATCCCAGAAATACCTTCTGCTCATGCAGGGAGGGGGCCATTTCGATCGGATTTCTGAGGCAGACGATATAGCGTGCCTTCGGGTTGTACGCCTCGATGTTGGCAATGGCCGTTTTTGAATACAAATACCAGGTGGAGGCCTCACCCAGCGCCCGATGTTCAGGCCCAGCAGGCTGGAAGAGCGCCTCATAGTCCTTCAGTACCGTGTAGCTCCGATGCTCGTCGGTGTTGAAGAAATGCGGCTCCTTGCCGGGTGCAAAGAAGATCTGGCGATGGCTGCCCAGCCAATGCGCAAGAGAGCTGGTGCCACATTTGGGTGCGCCCACAATGAAGAAGTTGGGTCTTGGAATCATGCGGGCAGGCGAGTTGTTGCTCGGGTTCATTTCAGGGGTGGCACTGTTGGGTTCTCGGTTCATCGAATGCCGCTCCGATGAGAACGCCAGATAAACAACCGGTGTCGAAGGGCAAGCGGCAGCAGCAGGATCAGCAGCAGGCGGCTGTTGTTGGCAATGGGACCTTTTTCGCGCATTGAGCGAATTGCAAAACGGGCCGCATCCAGCGACCTGCCGGCCATGGCCGAATTCATGGCTGCGTCATACAGCTTTGCACCCAGAATCGGGTGACAGGCTTTCCGCATGCAGTCGCCATGGTCTCGGATCAGCAGCTTCAAACCTTCGGTCATGGCACCGGATCTCCGGATATAGGCGCCGGGTCCGGTCAGGTTGTCGCCATGATTGGTGTGATAGATCAGCGCGGGACGGGCGACGTAAAGGTAGTTAAAGCGAGTGGCAATGCCATAGTAGCGAATGTTAAGGAGACCCGGCCCTTCTACCCACCAAGGATGAAAAAGCAGCGCTTTTTTCTTGAAGATCCTGAAGGCTTCGCCTCTGGCCTTGCATTCACAGACCAGATCCTCATAACCCAGGACCATGCGGTCTTCGGCAAAATCCGACGCGCCGGCTCCGCCATTGGGGGTCACCACCTGAAAAGCCGCCACGCCAATATCCTCAGGGGTTTCACGAATGACGTCGAGCATCATCCGCAGGGTTTCCCCATCAAAGAGCTCATCATCACTGTCCAGAAACACCGCGTAATCACTGCGCATGAACGTTTCGCCATGCTGCCGCGCCGCATTCTGCCCGCGATTCGGTTGATGGACATAGAGGATCCTCGGATCGTCAAAAGACGCCACCAGCGATCGGGTCGCATCCGTGGAGCCATCGTCGACAATGATCCACTCGAAGCGCGCCTCGGTCTGCCGCTTGAGGGAGTCCCATACCCTGGGCAGCAGGGGTGCTCGGTTGTAGGTGGGTGTGATGACGGTAATGACGGGCTGGGTCATGAGCGGCCGGGTAGGAAGCGTTGAAAGGACTGGCGTGCCAGCGCCCGGGCAAATCGGCTCTCCTCGCCGCGGCCGATCAAAATAGGAAGGCTGGCGAGTAAAAGAAAGCTCAAGGATTCTGGAAACAGCATCCAATAGGACGAATCCAGGCTTTTCAGGGGTTCAACCAGCCACAGGGCGAGGAAGCCGCCGATATGGCTTCGCAGCAGCCAGCGGGTATGACGCTTGAAGGCGACCGGAATGCCGAGGCGGGAAACCGACCAAAGCGAGCTTAACAGCATGCCCCACTGGCTGATCGAGGTGGCCAGGGCAACCCCCTCGGCGCCGAGGTTCAGGCCAAACAGGAAGATGACGCCAAAGATCACATTCAGAAACAGGCCGAACAGCACCCGCTTGGTGATGAGCAGCAGCCGGTTTTCCACCTGGAAGACATTGCCGATGGGGCCAATCAGGACGATGGGGAGAATCGAGAAGGCGAAGAAGCTCGTACATCCAGCAACCCTGAGGGTATCCTCGCGTGTGAATGCCCCGCGCTCCAGAAACAGCCCGACAAAATCCTCGGCAAACCCGAAACACAGAATGCTGATGACTGAACCCATGGCAATGGCACCGGAGATCAGTTGATTCAACTTGTGGGCCTTTTTTTCAGGATCCTTGGCAGCTTCCGAATAAATCGTGATGAAGGGGCCATCCAGTCTCAGTAGCGCCGGTACAAAATTGATGATGGTCCAGCCGTAGGCAATGGCCCCAACAAGCCCTTCAGGTAGAAAGGAAACCAGCTGACGGTCAACCATGGAATAGAGGTACTGGGTTGCGTAGACGAGCCCCAGAGCGGGCACCAGAGGAAGGAGTTGCCTCACGTTGTATGACCAGGGGCAGCCCAGCAGTCGGACCTCCCGGCCCAGGGTGCTGATGGCCAGGATGAACGCGAGGGTCATGCCAAGGCTGAATGATCCGATCATGACGCCAGGCGCATGGGGGTAGGCCGCAATGCAAGCCAGCATGACCACCGAAATCAGAAATTCATTGCGGTAGCTGATCGAGAAACGCCGGTAAGCCTTTGCGAACGAGTACAGCATTCTCAGAGGAATGGACAGCAGCAACAGCGGTTCAGCAAGGTAGATCGTCTGTTCGAGCAGTTCCTTGCGCTGCGCATCAAAGCCCCAGGCCAGTTGAACGCACAGCGGCCAGCCCAAGGTCATCAGGATGGCCAGCAGCACCGAAAATCCGACGCTGAGACTGAAGAGGTCACCGGTAAAACGAAGCGTCTTCTCCTCATCGCCCTCACGAATCAATTCAATGAGTCGAGGCACGGCAATGACATCGGCGATCCGTGACCAGCTGAAGACGAAGACACTGATGAGTCCAACCGCCATGTAAAACACATCCAGTTCGACTCCGAGGCCCAAGGCGGAGGCAATGAAGACATGCTTGAGCAGCGAGGTGCCCCGGTCCAAAAGGGTCCAGACCACCGAGGAGAGAATGGCATCCATGTAGGTCTGACGCCTTGATTTGGAGGCCTTGGTGATCATTGAGATGATGCCATCCGGGTGGTCGTGTCTTTTTCGCCAATCATCAATGAGAGATTGACCGCGAACACAATGGTGATGCAGGCACGGGCATCATCCGAGGAAAAAACGCCGCTGATTCCCCAGATCAGGAGCAGAAGCACGCCGCTGGTGGCGAAAATCCGAAAGTCCTCGGGCGCCTTCGCCTGCAGTTGTGGGCCCCGGCGCTTCAGCCAGAGTGCGGCGCCAAGGGGCAAAAGCAGCCCGGTGAGACCGAATCGCACGAGCAGTTCCGTGTAGCCGCTGTGAAAATGGGATAACCATTTTCCGCTGGAATGGCTGAGGCGAAGCGATGGATCGCCGGTATTCAGGATCAGCGCCTTACTGGAAATGGGACCCCAGCCCAGCCAGGGTCGCTCCCGCCAAGCCTGAAAGCCAGCTATTTGGGCCTGGAATCGGTAGGCCAGGGAAGACTCCGTCTGATTGACCTGCGTCAGGTCATGATATTGCCCCTGCATCAGCGCCGAAAGGGTCCGAAGGTCGGGTTCAAGCCGATGTCGAAAGGCTGCTTGATTGGCATAGGCGCCAAGCCCCATGAGGATCAGGGTTCCGGCAAGCAGAAAACCCATGCGGCGCCGGGCTTGAGGCGCCAGCTGGTGGTTGGATCGATGGAGCTGCCAGAGAGCGTAGGGCAGTACCAGAACTAATCCCAGGTACGTCCCCCTCGACTCCGAGGCCACCAGGATGTAAAGCGACAGGTACATCGCAAGACCTAAGGTCACGCCCCGTATCAGGCGGCCTTTTAAGGGTTGGGCCTGTCTGAATAGGCGCGGAGCAAACTGGATGAGGCCCAAAATCGCCATTCCGGAGGCGAACCCTGCGACTGAAGCCAGAAGCTGGAAGCCCGTCTGAAGGGTGTGCCGGAAGGCGAGGATCTTGCCGAGGTTGCCGGCGATCAGGAGGCCAGTGATTAATCCTGCCAGCGCGGAACCGAGCAGGAGGCCAATGCGCTCCGGGGAGCCACCCATCCACCGGGCCAGCGGGAAAAATCCAAGCAACAGCAACAGCCATTTGAAGAAATCCTCCCAGCGCATCCGGGGTGTTTCGAAGGCGGGGACGTCAAGACCGAGGGTTTGCAGCAGGATCAGCATGAGGGCGCTAAGGCAGAGCGTGGCGACTCCTTTGCGGGGCGAGCGCAGTTCCGCGACCCAGATCGAGGGACAGGCCAGCAGCGAGATGGCCACCAGGAGCGCAAATCCCGGCGGAAACAAAAGGGCCATGAAGCCATAGCTTGCAATGACCGCGGGTTGCAGAAAATGACGAATGCGATGGGCTTTCGGATGGGAAAGCGGTTGCGCAGAGGGGGACGCTGTCAACTTCTGGTAACCTTGGGGCTGGTATCGGGAGACGGCGTACTGTCCATGCGGGCCGCGTTCGACGTGTGGGGATGAGAGGCCAAGCCGCCGCCTTGAGGATTATTCAGGAATAAAGATGAACGATTTCGGATCTGCATCGCCCCGGCTTGCGATTATTGGTCTTGGCTATGTCGGTTTGCCACTGGCGCTTGCGTTTGGTCGCCATTATCCCACCATTGGCTTTGATGTGCGCCGTGAGCGCATCCAGGCGTTGTGCAAGGGCCATGACGCAACCCTTGAGAGCCAGCCGGAGGAGTTTGATCAGGCCGATCAGCTCACCTTTACCGATGATCCTGAGGCCCTTTCTGCCTGCGATGTCTTTATTGTCACGGTGCCAACACCAATCGATCGCTACAAGCGGCCCGATCTGACGCCATTAAGGAAGGCCTCCGAGACGATCGGACGGGTCCTCAAGAGCGGTGATACCGTCATTTACGAGTCGACCGTTTATCCTGGAGCGACGGAGGAATACTGCGTCCCGATCCTTGAGGCCCTTTCAGGTCTTCGTTATGCGTCAACGGAAAAAATAGGCGAGCGCTTTGCCGAAGGCCATTTCTTTTGTGGTTACAGCCCCGAACGCATCAATCCTGGAGACAAACGGCACCGCTTGGCGAACATCAAGAAGGTCACCTCGGGATCGACCCCCGAAGCGGCTGGGTTTGTCGACCGATTGTACGGATCCATCATCACTGCGGGCACGCATCTGGCGCCCAGTATCCGCGTGGCCGAGGCAGCCAAGGTCATTGAAAACACCCAGCGTGACGTCAATATTGCCCTGATAAACGAGCTGGCGATGGTCTTCAAGCGTCTGGGTATCGATACCCAGGATGTTCTCCGGGCAGCCGGCACCAAATGGAATTTCCTGCCCTTTCAGCCCGGTTTGGTGGGCGGTCATTGCATCGGCGTTGATCCCTATTACCTGACCCACAAGGCGCAGGAGATCGGAATTCATCCCGAGATGATCCTGGCCGGCAGACGGATCAACGACGGGATGGGCGCCTATGTGGCAGCTGAGATCGTCAAGTTGATGAGCCGGCGCGGACTTGCCCTCAATCCCTCCCGGATTCTGATTCTGGGCTTCACCTTCAAGGAAAATTGCCCGGATCTTCGAAATACCCGCGTCATTGATATCGTTCGGGCCCTGGAGGAGTATGGGGCTCTGGTCGAGATCCATGACCCATGGGCCAGCCCCGCTGAAGCGCGTCATGAATATGGGGTGGAGCTGATCGAGGCGCCGGCGTCGGGCGCTTACAGCGCCGTGGTGATGGCGGTCTCGCATGACAGTTACCGCAGCTGGGGCATTGAACGCGTGCGCAGTTTTGGCGCCGCCGGGGCTGTGGTCTTTGATGTCAAATATCTATTTGCCCCGGATGAGGTCGACGGCCGCCTTTAGGGCCTGATGGGCCAGATGGCCGGGCCCGCTCGACCGTGTGCCTTCAGCGACGTGCCAAAGGAGGACTCGAATGCTTTTTGCATCCCAGAGAGTGATCCTATAACCTAGCTGCTGGCTAACAACGTCCTCACTGAATGGATCTTCTCATATTGCTGGGCCTTTTCATTTTGAATGGCCTCTTTGCGATGTCCGAGATTGCGCTGCTTTCTGCCCGCAAGATTCGACTTCAACAGGCCCTCGATGAGGGGGTGCCCAGTGCCAAAACGGCGCTGGAGCTCGCTAACAGTCCCAGTCATTTCCTTTCCACGGTTCAGGTCGGCATCACGCTGATTGGAATCATGAGTGGCGCCTACGGCCAGGCTGCGCTGGCCGAGTCGCTGCGACAGCGCCTTGATACGTACCCGCTGCTTGCGACCTACAGTGAGGGTATTGCCCTGGCCGCTGTGGTGGTCGGCATTACCTATTTTTCCCTGGTGATTGGGGAGTTGGTTCCCAAGCGCCTGGCCTTGCTCAAACCCGAGAAGATTGCCCTGACCATGGCGCGGCCAATGCGTGCCCTCTCGGTCGTGGCGTTTCCGCTGGTTAAGCTCCTGAGTTGGTCGACGGATCTGTTTCTTTGGGTTCTTCGGGCCAAGAAGTCGGAGGAGCCTCTGATCACAGAGAAAGAAATCCGGTTGATGATTGACCAGGGAACTGAGGCAGGTGTATTCCACAAGGGTGAAAAGGCCATGGTCTCCAACGTCATGCGCCTTGATGCCCTCAAGGTGGGTGCCATCATGACCCCTCGCATGGACATCTATTCACTGGATATTGCCAGCGCCAAGGAAGAGACGCGCAAGCGACTGATCGAGACGCCACACTCAGTAATCCCGGTCTGCCGTAACGGGCTTGATAATGTGATCGGGGTGATTACGGCCAAGGATCTGATGCGCCGGGCGCTGGCCGGTGAGGATCTTAAATTGAATTCGGCCTTGCGACCGGCCACCTATATTCCGAAATCGCTCTCGCCGGTGCATCTTTTGGAAGAGTTCAGAAGGTCCAAGATTTCTCTGGCGATGGTGGTGGACGAATATGGGGAGGTCGCAGGTCTTGTGACGCTCAAGGATGTGATGGAGGCTATTGTCGGCGAGATTCCCTCGGACGAGGCAGAGGATGAGGGGCCGGAAGCTGTCCAGCGTAGCGATGGCAGCTGGCTCCTGGATGGCACCCTCAGCATTGAAAAATTCCGGCAAATCTTCGGGCTCGAGGATGCCCCGGTTAACACCGACGGGGATTTCCATACGCTGGGGGGCTTCGTCATGCAGCAGTTGGGTGATGTGCCCAAGGCGGCCGATCAATTTGTCTGGAGCCATCTCCGGTTTGAGGTCGTGGATATGGATCGGAATCGGGTCGATAAGATCCTGGTCTGCGAAGATGTGGATCCGGTTGACAAGTCCGCCTGAAGCCTTTTCTGGAACGCACATATGCAGATTGAAACCGAAACCCGCGAGGGCAAGACGCTGCTGACCCTCAAGGAAGAGCGGCTTGATGCCGCCAATTCCGGGGAGGTTCGGGAAATCATTCTCTCCCTCCTGGAAAAGGGGGGGCAGCAGCTGGTGGTGGATCTCTCCGCGGTCAATTTCATTGACAGCTCGGGACTTGGCGCGCTCTTGTCGGGATATAAAAGCGCTAACCTTCGATCCAGTGCATTCATCCTCTCAGGGCTGAAGCCACGGGTCCAGTCGATGTTTGAGCTGACCCGATTGCATCGGGTGTTTACGATCGCTGCCACAGTCGAGGAGGCATTGGCAAAGTTGGACACGCACGGGTGATGCATGCAGCAAGGTGATGACATACATCTCGATATCGTGGTCCCCAACAAGAAGCGATATCTGAGCTTGATCGGCAATATTGCCGAGGAAGTTGCGCGGGCTCTGGACCATTATGACGGCGATCGTGATGCCCTGGCGTACCATCTCAATGTGGTCTTGACCGAGGCCATGGTCAATGCAATCGAGCATTCCTCGGCAAATTGCGATCAGACGGTGCGCGTGTGCATCTTCATTGAACACGATGACCTGTGTATTCAGGTCTTTGATCATGGGCAAGGTTTTGATCTTGACCAGGTGCCGGAGCCAGAATTGGACCCCCTGAGCGAGCGTGGGCGCGGGATTTTCATGATTCGAACCCTGATGGACAGCGTCAGCTACTCAAGAACCGATCAGGGCAATGTGTTGGAGATGCACAAGCGGCTGAGCTGAGGATGGTTCGCGCGGGCTGGGTGAACCATTTCCTGGGCTGGCAGGTCACAGACTAGGTGACTGATCCGCTTTCCTTGCAGCAACCGCCATGAACAATCCTTTGCTTGAAGACCATTTCCTGCCGCCCTTTTCCAGAATTTCGCCAGATCATGTAGGACCTGCGGTCCGGCAACTGATTGAGGAGGGCCGCGCGGGTATCGCCAAGGTGCTCAGCCAAGACCCGCCGGTCACCTGGGAGAAACTGGTTGAGCCGCTTGAGGATCTGGATGATCGGCTTAATCGCGGCTGGTCACCGGTCAGCCACCTGAACTCGGTCAAGAACAGTGAGGCACTTCGCGAGGCGTATAACGCGTGCCTTCCGCTACTCAGCGAATACGCAACGGAAGTCGGCCAGAATGAGGCGCTCTATACGGCCTACCGTGGTCTCAGGGAGAGTCCCGGGTACGCGCATCTGGATCAAGCCCAAAAAAAGATCATTGACAATGCGCTCCGGGATTTCAGGCTCTCGGGGGTTGACCTTCCGAGTGAAGACAAATCGCGGTTCAAGGCGGTGGTACTGGAGTTGTCTAAATTGGGCAGCCAGTTTCAAGACCATGTCATGGATGCCACCCAAGGCTGGAGTCACCTGATCACGGACCCGCAGCGGCTGTCGGGCCTTCCCGATTCTGCCCTGGCGATGGCCAAGCAGGCAGCCGAAGCCAAAGGTGAGAGCGGCTGGCTCTTCACCCTGGAGTTTCCCTCCTACATTGCCATCATGACCTATGCGGACGACCGGTCGCTGCGTGAGCTGTTTTATACCGCCTATGCGACCCGAGCCTCGGATCAGGGGCCGAATGCGGGTACATGGGATAACTCGGAAATCATTGAAAAGATTCTGGCCTTGCGGCATGAAGAGGCCAATCTGCTTGGATTCTCGAATTTCGCAGAACTCTCGATCGCAACCAAGATGGCACCCTCCGTTCCGGAGGTCATCGCTTTCTTGATGGGCCTTGCTGATCGCTCCCTACCTTACGCGCACCGGGACCTGAGAGAGTTACGCGAATTCGCTGAAACCCAGCTTGGCATCGAGGCGCCGACCGTGTGGGACTGGACCTATGCCTCGGAAAAATTAAGACAGGCCAAATACGACTTGTCCGAGGAAGAAGTTCGGGTCTATTTTCCTGCGCCCACGGTGGTTGAGGGCATGTTCGCGGTAGTCGCTCGCCTCTATGGTCTTCGGATCTGTGAGCGCATGGGGGTCGATGTCTGGCATCAAGATGTCCGATTCTTCGATATTCATGATGCCCAGGGCGAAATGCGCGGCAGTTTCTATCTGGACCTCTACGCGCGGGAGAAAAAGCGGGGTGGCGCTTGGATGGATGAGTGCGTCACGCGCAGGAAGCGAGCCGATGGGGTACAGGTGCCAGTCGCTTACCTTACCTGTAATTTCACTCCACCCACGGGTGATCAGCCCGCCTTACTCCGACATGATGAAGTTCAGACCCTGTTCCATGAGTTTGGTCATGGGCTCCATCATATGCTGACTCGGGTTGATCATCTTGGGGTGTCAGGCATTCACGGGGTGGAATGGGATGCCGTCGAACTGCCGAGTCAGTTCATGGAGAATTTTTGCTGGGAGCCTGAGGCTCTGGCACTGATCTCCGGTCACTACGAGACGCACGAACCACTGCCGTCAGCGATTCTCGAAAAGATGATCCGGGCGCGGAACTTCCAATCCGGCATGCAGATGTTGCGACAGATCGAATTTGCCCTCTTCGATTTTCGTTTGCATGCGGAATATGATCCCGCGGCCGGCGGGCGGGTTTATCAGATTCTCGACGAAGTCAGGCAGCGGGTATCCGTGGTCATTCCACCAGCGTTCAACCGGTTTCCGCATGCGTTTTCGCATATCTTTGCCGGGGGCTATGCGGCTGGTTACTACAGCTATAAATGGGCAGAAGTCCTCTCCAGTGATGCCTTTGCGCTATTTGAGGAGAAAGGCATCTTTGATCCCGACACCGGTCGCCGGTTCCTCGAGGGTATCCTCGAGCGGGGGGGTAGCCGGAAAGCGATGGAGTGTTTTGTGGCTTTTCGTGGACGGGAACCCTCGATCGAGGCGCTTTTGCGGCACAGCGGACTTGCGGAGGCGGCCTGATTTCTTGCCAGGGGGCAAAAAAACCGCTCATTTACCATATTCTTGTGCTAAATTACGCGGCTATTTTTCCTGCGGGGAACCTCGTTGAAAGCACGCGTCAAATGGGTCGAAGAAGCCATGTTCCTGGCCGAATCTGGGAGTGGTCACGCCATAGTCATGGATGGCGCTCCGGAATCCGGCGGTCGCAACCTCGGTGTTCGTCCGATGGAAATGTTGCTGATGGGTATGGGCGGTTGTGCCTCATTCGATGTGGTTCACATTCTCAAGAAAGGACGCCATCCGGTGACCCACTGCGAGGCCCGACTCGAGGCCGAGCGCGCGGAGACAGACCCCAAGGTATTTACCAAAATCCATTTGCACTTCGTGGTCAGTGGTCAAGGCTTGAATGAAGCGCTCGTTGAGCGGGCAGTTAAGCTTTCAGCCGAAAAATACTGTTCCGCGTCGATCATGCTGGGCAAGACTGCGGCCATTACGCATGACTTCGAACTGGTCGATCTCTCGTGAGATCAGGCCAGACCTCTACGGGGCAAACCCCCCGAATTTCTTTCACCGGCGTCTGACGCCGGTTCTCTGACCACATTTCACTGCGAGGGGGGGATCGAAGGTCCATGGATCTCGAAAAACTTCAACTGCACGGGTTCAACAATCTCACCAAATCGTTGAGCTTCAACATCTACGACATCTGCTATGCCAAGACGGAGCAGCAGCAACGTCGCTATATCGAGTACATCGATGAGATGTACAACGCCGAGCGGTTGACCCAGATCCTGACCGACGTTAATGCAATTATCGGGGCGCAGATCCTCAACATTGCGCGTCAGGACTATGAGCCGCAAGGTGCCAGTGTGACCATGCTGATTTCAGAGGGTGACAGTGCGCCGCCGGTTGGAAACATGGAAGAGCCGGGCCCGATGCCCGATTCCGTGGTGGCCCACCTGAACAAAAGCCACATCACGGTTCATACGTATCCCGAGAGCCATCCTTATGGCGGAATCAGTACGTTTAGGGCCGATATTGACGTTTCGACCTGCGGACGCATTTCACCCCTGAAGGCCCTTAACTATCTGATTCACAGTTTTGAATCGGACATTGTGATCATGGATTATCGTGTGCGTGGCTTTACCCGGGATATCAGTGGGCAGAAGCACTACATTGACCATGAGATCACCTCTATTCAGAACTACATTTCCGATCTCACGGCAGAGCGCTACCAGATGATTGACGTCAACGTCTATCAGGAAAAGCTCTTCCATACCAAGATGATCCTGAAGGATTTCATACTGGATAACTATCTGTTTGAAACCGACAAGGATGCCCTGACTCCGGATGAGCGGGTTGCTATCCAGCGCCAACTCAAACACGAAATGGCGGAAATCTTCTACGGAAGGAACTACAAGCTCCGGCGCTGATGACCGGCCCCATGGGGGCTCCGGATCAAGCCTCCAGTTGCCTTGCCAGAAGGGTTATAGGGTGCAGTACCTCCATGTCGTTCAGTCCGCGCTCACGAACACCTGACCTTAGGTGACTGGCGCAACCCGGGTTGGAGGTAACCAAGAGGGTTGCCCCGCTGGCGACGATGGCATCAACGACCTCACGTTGCAAGGCTCTGGACGTCTCCGGATGCTCAATCATGTAACTTCCCGCAGCGCCACAGCAGCCGCTCGACTTTGGAAGCGCCGTAATCGGCGCCTCAAGGCAGGTGCGCAGCAGTTCGCCGGCGAATCGATCGGCCTTCAGGACATGTTTCAGCGTGCAAGGCGAGTGGAGGCAAACAGTCGTTTCAAGCGCTCTGAATTGCAAACGTTCACGCCCGGGAGCGCGCGCAATGAAGGCGGTAATGTCCTCCATCCGAGCGCCAAGCGAGGATGGGTTGGCTGAGGGGCTAAGATCACGGAATGTGCTTGCGCAGCCCGATGCAAAACTAACGACGGGAGTCGTTTCCTCGGCGCCAAATGCAGTCTGGTTCTGTTCGCTCTTGCTCAATGCCGCAGCATGTCGGCCGGCGTGCAGATCGAGAGCGCCGCAGCAGGTTTGTGTTCTGGGTATTTCAACCTCATAGCCCATGGCGGTCAGCAGTGTGACTGCCGAGCGCGCCGTTGCCAGATCCAGCATTTCCGCCGTACAGCCCATGAAGAGCTGCACTTTCCCAAGAGAAGGCCCTTTTGCTGGATGCAATCCGGCGGCAGGCAGTGTGTCGTTGTTGGGTTCGGGGAGACCTTGAGTCAGGTCGCCATAGCCGAGCAAGTCTGCTGCCTTACGCAGAGAGCCTGAGCGGGAAGCCCCCTGCAGAAGGCGTTTGAATGGGCCATCCAGGGTTTGTTGAACCAGGGTCATGCGGGTTTTTTGATCCTGGGTCTGGGCGTTATCGGGCAGGGGATTCAAGGACCTGAAGCGATCCATGATCGAGCCATAGGGGACATAGGCGGGACAGACCGCCTCGCAAGCTCTGCACAGGACGCACTCACGTGTATGTGCGAGCAGTTTCTCATCGGCCTCAAGTTCGGCGCGTGCCCAACCCTGAATCAGCGACAGTCTTCCTCGGGGGGATTCATTCTCGTCGGCCGAAAGCCGGTAGGTGGGGCAATGGGGCAGGCACAGGCCGCATTTGACGCAAAGGTCGGTCTGCTCGCTCAGTTCCTCATTGCGCATGGGGTCTTGCCTTTCGCTGGGTCTGAAATTCAGTGTCTGAAATGGCGCATACCGGTGAACACCATGGCAAGCTCGTGCTCATTGGCCGCATCGATCACCTCTTGATCTCTGACCGAACCGCCTGGCTGGATAACTGCCGTCACCCCCGCCGCCGCGGCCGAGTCAACGCCATCTCGAAACGGAAAGAAGGCATCGGAGGCGACTACAGAACCCCGCACTTCGAGCTTTGCATCCTGTGCCTTGATGGCGGCAATCCGTGCCGAATAGACGCGACTCATCTGGCCCGCACCAACGCCCATGGTCTGGCCATTCTTGGCATAGACAATGGCATTGGATTTGACGAATTGAGCGACGTGCCAGGCGAACAATAAATCCTTCAGTTCGCGCGCGTCGGGCGCTCTTTTGGAGACGATGCGAAGATCGTCGGGATGGATTCGGCCAAGGTCCCGATCCTGTACCAGCAATCCTCCTGAGACCCGCTTGAAATCCCATTCAGGGCGGGGGGTAGAGGGCCATTGGCCCGTCTCAAGCACACGGACATTGGTTTTGCTGGCCAGCACGGGCAGCGCCTCCGGCAGGATGGACGGGGCCAGGATGACTTCCACGAACTGGCGTTCAATGATGGCCTTGGCAGTGTCCGCATCCAGCGCCAAATTAAAGGCAATGATGCCACCGAAGGCGGACGTCGGATCCGTCTCGTAGGCCCGTTCGTAGGCCGCCCGCAGCGAGTTGCCCGTAGCGACGCCACAGGGGTTCGCATGTTTGACAATCACGCAGGCCGGTCGGGTTTCGAACCCCTTGACGCATTCGAGGGCGGCATCCGCATCGGCCACATTGTTGAAGGACAGTTCCTTGCCCTGAATTTGGCGAGCCTGCGCAATGCTGCCGGGCGCCGGCGTGGATTCAACATAGAATGCACCCTGCTGGTGGGGGTTTTCACCATAGCGCATTTTCTGGGCATGCTTGAATTTCAGCAGGAGTGGGTCTGGAAAGCCTCCCGGCTCGGTCACATTGAAGAGATAGTTGGCAATGGCGGCATCATAGGCGGCGGTATGCGCGAAGCATTTTTGCGCCAGGCGCAGACGGCTTTTGGGCGAAATGCAGCCCGCATGGGTGCCGAGTTCTGAGAGGATCCGCGGGTAGTCGGAGGGGTCGACAACCACCGTGACTGCGTCGTGATTCTTTGCTGCGGCCCGCAGCATGGCGGGCCCACCGATATCAATGTTTTCAATGGCCTCATCAAATGAGGCATTCTCACGTGCGATGGTCGCTTCGAACGGGTAGAGGTTGACCACGACCAGGTCAATCGGCTGGATGCCATGTTCGGCCATAATGGCTTCATCCGTGCCTCGTCGCCCCAGAATGCCGCCGTGGACGCGGGGATGGAGGGTCTTGATCCTTCCTCCCATCATTTCCGGAAAACCGGTGTAATCAGACACTTCGGTCGCCGCAATCCCGGCCGTGGCAAGGGCATGATAGGTCCCCCCCGAAGAGAGGATTTCGATGCCCATCTCCCGAAGGCGACGGGCAAAGTCGAGAAGACCGGATTTGTCTGAAACGCTGATCAGTGCTCGTTGGATGGAGTGGTTCATGGCAGGGGATGTGTGCGCTTGGCGCGTTAGTCAATGCCGTAATGGCTCATTTTTTTGCGCAGGGTACTGCGGCTCCAGCCAAGGATCTGCGCTGCCTTGGTTTGGTTATGATCACAGTGTTCGAGGACAGCCTGGATCAGTGGTTGTTCAACCTCGCGCAAAACCAGCGCATGCAGGTCTGACACCTGATGTCCGTCGAGGCGATCAAAGTACGCCTTGAGGGCCTGTCGGACCAGCTGGCCCAACTCCGGCTCGGAGGGGTGGGGGGGGGTCTTTGACGCCGTCAATGCCTCAACTCTCTCAAGATCCGGCTAACGCCCGAAGGGGCCGCCCTGCCCTTGACTCTCCAGCGCATCGTGGATGAGTGAAATCTGCTTTTCAGCGGTCACTTGTTGGTAGAAGAGCGACTTGAAATCGCTGCCGGCCGGCAGCTGGTCGAGGTACCACCCCACATGTTTGCGCGCGATCCTCACTCCCTCGTTCTCGCCGTAAAAGTCATGGATGGCGATGACGTGTTCCAGCATCATGCGTCTTTTCTCCCCTGCGGAAAGGGCGGGTGCTGCCGACTCAGGGGTGAGGCTTGCAATCAGCTCTTGGAAGAACCACGGCCGACCCAGAGCGCCACGGCCAATCATCACAGCGTCTGCCCCGGTCTGTTCGAGCACCAAACGCGCTTTTTCCGGGGTCGTGATATCTCCATTGGCGACCACCGGGATTTTGACCGCATGTTTCACCTCCCGGATTGTAAGGTATTCAGCAGATCCCGAAAACCCGCAGGCGCGCGTCCTTCCGTGGACAGTAAGGGCGCGAATGCCGATGTCTTCGGCCATGCGCGCGATGGTAACGGCATTGCGGTTTTCCAGATCCCAGCCGGTTCGCATTTTGAGTGTCACGGGAATGTCGACCGAATGGACGACCTTTTCGAGAATGCGTCGGACCAACACTTCATCTCTCATCAGTGCCGAACCCGCAGCTTTTTTCAAAACCTTTTTGGCCGGGCATCCCATATTGATGTCGATGAGGTGTGCGCCACGATCCGCATTGAATTTTGCGGCGAGCGCCATTTCCTCGGGGTCATTACCCAGAATCTGTATTGCCCGAAGACCGGTTTCACCCCGGTGATCCGTCCGCAGCAGCGTCTTTCGTCCATGAAGTAGCCGTGGGTTGGCAGAGACCATTTCAGCCACCGCCATGCCAGCACCCATCCGCCTGCAGAGGGATCTGAACGGGCGGTCTGTGACCCCTGCCATGGGTGCGAGGATCAGCTGGTTCTGGAGAGTGTGAGGGCCAATTTGCATCCGGCGATTTTACCGCAGCGCCTGGTCGGCTTTTGGAATTTTCTGGAAAACTGGGTGGCGATGATCCAAGGCTTTAGTCAATGACAGCGGTCAGGGCGTGTGCTACCCGCTCGGGCGTCTGTGCCCGCATGCAGTCAAACCGGTTGTCGCAGCTCGGGTGTCGATGGCAGGGGGAGCAGTCCCTTGGTTCATAGAGCACCCGGGCATTGTCGCTCAGGGGATCCAGATAAGGGGCGGTTGAGCCGAAGATGGCGATGGTGGGCGTTCCAAGGGCAATGCCGAGATGGGTCAGTCCGGTGTCCACGCCGACCAGATAATGGGCCGATTCGATAATGGCAGCGCTCTGCATTAAAGGGGTCTGTCCAACGAGGCTCAGCAAGGGATAGGGTGAGAGCGCGATGATGCGTTGCGCTCGCTCAAGGTCCTGAGGCCCTCCCAGCATGATCAGAGGCCTCTGCGGTCCTATGAGTTTGGCCAGTTGCCCCCAATACGCGTCGGGCCAGTGTTTTTGCGGGCGGGTCGTCAGTGGCGCAATCACCCCATAACTTGCCGTGATACCGACTTTTTTCAAGGCGGCCTTGGCGCTGGCTCGGTCGGCATCCGAGATCACCATGTCGAGGCGAAAGTCATCTGGGTCTGCACCCAGGTAACGGCTCAGATCCCGATACTCTTTGCCGATCCGGGGGTCATCCATGATGCGGGGAAGCGTCTCGGTCATCAGCCACTGACTGCCCTCCCTGGATCCCAGGCCGACGCGTCGGGCAGCCCGGCTGAGAAACGCCCAAACGCCACTTTTGAGAAGGCCCTGCAGGTCGACCACCCAATCAAACGCCTGAGCCTGAAGCCATGCATGCATCTGCTGGAACTCCTTGAGCAAAAGGCCATAGTGGCCCGCCTTCCGCAGGCGGCGCCAATGCGCTCTCGGGAGGACCTTGACGGCGTCGATTCTGGGGTTGGCGCGCAAGAGTTCGGCCATTGGCTCTTCGACCAGCCAGGTGATGTGGGCTTCGGGCCAGCGCTTGCGCATGGCCGGAATCAGGCCGGAGGCCATGACGATATCGCCAATGGCGCTTAAGCGAATGACGAGGATTCGTTCAGGGGTCTTCATGTCAGAGCATCAGGCATCCAAAATCGGGCGATTTCCGCACCAATGGGGTGAGTTTGTGGATCAGACCATCCGAAAACTTGAGAATGGCCCGCGTGATCCCCATAACCCCATCATAGACCGAACCGAACCAGGGGGACTTCAAGATTATGAGAATGGATAAATTGACCGGCAAGTTTCAATCGGCCTTGGCAGATGCCCAAAGTCTGGCATTAGGATCCGACCAGCAGTTCATCGAGCCTGTTCACGTAATGATTGCGCTTCTCGATCAGCAGGGGGGAACTGTCAGGCCGCTTTTAACCCAGGCGGGCGTCAATGCGCCGGCGCTCAGGACGGCCCTTGGCCAGATACTGGACCGGCTGCCTCGGGTCGAGGGTACCGGAGGCGATCTTCAGATCTCCAGTGATCTCCTTAAACTCCTGAATTTAACCGATAAATTGGCCCAAAAGCGGGGTGATCAGTTCATCAGTAGTGAGATCTTTGTGCTTGCAGCACTGGATGAGAAGGGCGCTGTTGGCGATGCACTCAAGCGCGCGGGGCTTTCAACGGCAAGCCTCATGACCGCCATCGATGCCGTGCGAGGCGGTCAGAAAGTGGACGATCCCAATGCTGAGGAGCAGCGCGGTGCACTGCAGAAATACACGATTGACCTGACCCTGCGTGCCGAGGAGGGCAAGCTGGACCCGGTGATCGGCCGTGACGATGAAATCCGCAGGACGATTCAGGTGCTGCAGCGGAGAACCAAGAACAATCCCGTTCTGATCGGTGAGCCTGGCGTTGGCAAGACCGCCATCGTTGAAGGTTTGGCGCTCAGGATCATCAATGGTGAAGTGCCCGAGGGGGTCAAGGGCAAGCGCCTTCTGGCGCTGGACATGGCGGCATTGATCGCAGGTACCAAATTCAGGGGTGAATTTGAAGAGCGAATGAAGGCGCTCCTCAACGATGTCGCCAAGCAAGAGGGCAGGGTCATTCTCTTCATTGACGAACTTCATACGATGGTGGGCGCCGGCAAGGCGGATGGGGCCATGGATGCGGGCAACATGCTGAAACCCGCGCTGGCACGCGGCGAGCTCCACTGCATTGGTGCGACCACCCTCGATGAGTATCGGCAGTACATCGAAAAGGATGCGGCCCTCGAGCGCCGGTTCCAGAAGGTGCTCGTTAATGAACCCAGTGTCGAGGACACCATCGCCATTCTTCGGGGCCTGAAGGAAAAATACGAGGTGCATCACGGAATCACCATCACCGATCCGGCGATTGTTGCTGCAGCGACGCTCTCTCATCGCTACATCACCGATCGCAACCTCCCTGACAAGGCCATTGATCTGGTGGATGAGGCCAGCAGTCGTATCCGCATGGAAATTGATTCCAAGCCGGAGGCGATGGACCGTCTCGATCGACGCCTGATTCAGCTCAAAATTGAGCGGGAGGCCCTTAAGAAGGAGACCGATGAGGCCTCACGACGCCGACTTCTTGAACTGGAGGAGCGCATCGGTGAGATGGAGCGCGAGTACGCCGAGCTGGAAGAAGTCTGGATGGCGGAGAAGGCAGCCCTGCAGGGAAATACGGCCATCAAGGAAAAACTGGAGAAGGCCAAGCTGGATCTTGAGGCGGCGCGACGGTCCGGTGATCTCGCGCGTATGTCGGAGCTTCAGTATGGGGCGATTCCAGACTTGCAGAGGCAGCTTGATGCATCGAATGAAGTCGAGAATGTTGAGGCAACGCTGGTTCGGAATCGGGTGACTGACGAGGAAATCGCTGAGGTCGTTTCCAAATGGACCGGAATACCGGTGGCCAAGATGCTGGAGGGAGAACGCGAGAAGTTGCTGCAGATGGAAGTCGAGTTGGGCCAGCGGGTTGTGGGGCAGCAGGAAGCCATCAAGGCGGTCTCAGATGCAATTCGCCGATCAAGGGCCGGCCTCTCCGATCCGCGCAGACCCAACGGGTCATTCCTGTTTCTCGGACCCACAGGTGTTGGCAAGACGGAGCTATGCAAGGCCTTGGCGGAGTTCCTGTTTGATACCGACGAGGCCATGATCCGGATCGATATGTCCGAATTCATGGAAAAGCATTCAGTGGCTCGCCTGATCGGTGCGCCCCCGGGCTATGTGGGGTACGAGGAAGGAGGCTATCTGACGGAGTCGGTGCGGCGCCGTCCCTATTCGGTCATCCTTCTGGACGAGGTTGAAAAAGCCCATCCGGACGTTTTCAACATCCTGTTGCAAGTTCTCGATGACGGACGATTGACCGATGGGCATGGCAGAACGGTGGATTTTCGTAACACCGTGATCGTGATGACCTCGAATTTGGGTTCGGATCGCATTCAGGAATTGGCGGGCGATGACCGCTATGCCGAGATGAAGGCGGCCGTGATGGAGGTCGTTGGCAAATACTTCCGTCCGGAATTTATCAACCGTATCGATGAGGCCGTGGTGTTCCATCCCTTGCTGAAGGCGCAGATCCGCTCGATTGCGAAAATTCAGATTGCCCAGCTGGAGGCCCGACTTCAGGAGAGGGATATCACCCTTCAGGTCACGGATGCAGCCCTCGACCTTCTGGGTGAGGTCGGGTTTGACCCGGTCTTTGGCGCAAGGCCCCTCAAGCGCGCTATTCAGCAGGAGCTTGAGAATGCGCTGGCCCAAGACATTCTGGCGGGTCGCATCGGGTCGGGCGATGTGGTGACGGCCGATGCGGCGGAAGGCCGGATTGTATTCAGCTGCTGATCAGGGGTTGTGCCTATGGACGTCCCGAGTCCCATTCATTTGGGGGTCGGGACCATCCAGCCAGCACCACTGATCGAACCAGGCGGCCTGGCCAACGCGGTTGCCCTCTGGAGACAGAAGGTTCCATACCGATGCCCGATTGATCTCAAACCGTCCTTTCCTCCCTGTACGGATGCCGCGGTAGCCTGAAGAATAGCCTTTTGCTCTGACATCCCGAAGCAGCCGCTCTCGCTCTTCGCGAAGCCCTGGTTCGGCTGACAGCCGGGAATGCAACTGCGTGATTTCTTCAAAGCTGAGACCGAAGAGCGAAAGTGCAGTCTGGTTGGCGTAGGTAAATACCGGATCTTCTGATGCATCATGCGAAAGCAGTGCGAAAGGCGCAAAAAAGACCTGTTCTGCAAAATCTGGAGCACGAGGATCGAGTGGGGCGGCCAAGGCAATCCCTGTTTGACGGTGGAAACTCTCAAAGATCAGACGCACGTGGGCATCATGAAAGCCATTGTCCTTGGAGGGCGCTGTGCGCATCGAACCTGAGCTTGTTGGTGGGGTGGGGATTCGCGGGCCGGTGACTGATTAATCAAGGTTGCTGAGCGTTGCCGGAAGAAAGAGGGTATCGAAAATGATGCCCGGCGGTAGGCTCAGGATCATCAAGGGACTCATCCAGCGCACGGAGTTCTGATAAAAGCCATCTTTTTCCGCTTTGGGAAAATACAGTTGCAAACAGGGGCTTTCCGGTTTGGTTTGATTTGAAAAAGCCCAATCTAAACCGGCGAGGTCCAGTCGGGTCATGGCATAGACCGTCGGACACACTTTCTTGTGATTCGGATCTGGCCGATGTTGGGTCTGAAGCATGGTGGTGGTGCAACCGGACAGTGTCACCAGGAGCAGTGCCATGCCGAGACGTTGAAGAGAAGGGGTCGGGTTCATGGTGAATATTCTAGCGGTCCTCGGCGACCTGGCACATCCCAAGAAAGTCATCCTCATTCAGGATCGGGACACCCAGTGTTTCGGCTTTTTGAAGTTTGGACCCGGCCTCCTCGCCGACAACCAGGTAGCTGGTTTTTTTGGAAACGCTTGAGGTGACTTTGCCGCCCAGCGACTGGATCCGTTCGGAGGCCTCCTCGCGGGACATCCGGCGGAGGGTGCCGGTGATGACGAACGTTTTTCCAGCCAGCGGTTGATCGGAGAGGGTTTCACCGGTGGGTTCCAGTGGCCACGCGATGCCGGCATCAATCAGTCTCTGAATGACGTCAAGGTTATGGTCCTGTTTGAAAAAGGTCTGGATGTGCCGTGCCATGGTGGGCCCGACATCCGGTATCGACTCCAGCGCATCCACCTCGGCTGTCATGAGGGTATCAAGCCGCGGAAAGGCCTTCGCCAGATTTCTGGCGGTCACCTCGCCGACCTCACGAATGCCAAGGGCAAACAGGAATCGGGCAAGTGTGGTCGTTCGGCTTTTGTCGAGCGCCTTGAGCAGATTTTCGGCGGACTTTGTGCCCATGCGCTCCAGGGGAGCGAGGTGGTCGACCTGAAGACGGTACAGATCAGCGACGGTCTCAATGATTCTTTTTTCCAGCAGTTGATCAATCAGTTTTTCTCCAAGACCTTCAATGTCCATGGCCTTGCGGGAGGCAAAGTGGCGAATGGCCTCCTTGTGCTGGGCCGGGCAAAAGAGCCCTCCAGTGCAGCGAGCAATCGCCTCACCTTCGGTGAATTCGACCTGTGAGCCGCAGGCTGGACAGTCTGTCGGCATTTCGAATGGCTGCGTATCGCGGGGCCGGAGTTCAGTAAGACTCCGAACCACCTCGGGTATCACATCGCCCGCTCTTCGAACAACGACGGTGTCTCCGATACGGATATCCTTGCGATGGATTTCATCGAGGTTATGGAGTGTGGCATTCGTGACCGTGACGCCACCCACGCTCACGGGTTGAAGACGTGCAACCGGGGTCAAGGAGCCGGTCCGTCCGACCTGTACGTCGATCGCTTTAACCTGCGTGGTCGCCTCCTCGGCGGGAAACTTTTGAGCAATGGCCCAGCGCGGTGCCCTCGCTACAAAACCCATGGTTTCCCGTTCGTCAAACCGGTTGAGCTTGAAGACCACACCATCGATCTCATAGGGGAGATTTTCCCTTCGGAGCAAGAGGTCCTGATAGACGGCCCAGCATGCATCAACGCCAGCCACAATCCGCATTTCGGGATTGATGGGAATGCCCCAGGTTTTGAATTGGGAGAGAAGTTCGCTGTGGGTGGCGGGCAGGGCTTCTGTCGGATAAAGGCCGTGGCCGTAGGCAAAAAAACTAAGTGGCCGGTCGGCCGTGATCTTGGGGTCCAGTTGCCTCAGGCTGCCCGCTGCCGCGTTTCGTGGGTTGGCAAAGGGCTTTTCGCCACGGGCGGTTGCACGTGCGTTGAGGGCCTCAAACCCCGATTTAGGCATAAAGACCTCACCCCGGATCTCGACCAGTGGCGGCCAATCATGGCTGGACAGCTGACGGGGGATGTCCTGAAGGGTCAGGATGTTGTGGGTGATGTCCTCGCCTGTTTGCCCATCGCCCCGAGTTGCTGCCTGCGTCAACGCCCCGTTTTGGTAAGTCAGGCTCACGGCAAGTCCGTCGAGCTTGGGTTCTGCCACCAATTGCAAAGAGGCGGCCGTGAGTTTCTGGATCAAGCGGTTGCAGAACTGCTCCAGATCCTCTCTTGAGAATGCGTTTTCCAGCGAGAGCATGGGAACCGCATGGGTGACCTCGGCGAACGCCTTTTGTCGGCCTGCCCCGACCCTCTGGCTAGGGGAATCCTCACTGACCCATTCCGGGTAGCGGGCCTCCAGCGCCAGTAACTCTCGCATCATCCGGTCAAATTCCGCGTCGGAAATCAGCGGATCGTCGAGCTGGTGATAGCGCTGGTTGTGGAAGTGAATCTGCTCTCGAAGCGCCTGGAGCCGGCGCTGATCCGCCTCCTTCTGTTCTCTGGTCAATGCTGCGGGGCGTGCTTCAAGAGGTTTCTCATCCGTGCAATCTTGCTGGCGCTTAGGGCCTGCCGTGTCTCATCCCACTGGATGCCATGCAGCTGATGCGCCAGCTCACGGCTGGTGTTGACGAGGTCGTCATAGGTTGCAAGCGGGTCTGTGACACGGGCCGTCTGGAAAAACAGGACAATGCCGGGGCACTCGAAGTCATCCATGTCATCAATCGGGAAAGTGCCGGGTTCAACCAGACTGGCAACGCTGAACAGCGTTTGTGTCAGGTCTTGGTTGAAGCGGTGGAAGATGCCCATGTCACCAAAAAGGAGGTCCGCATCCAGCAGCGCCTGTTTCAGTTCGCGGCCCTGAAAGGCTCGGCCGGGTCCTGCGATGACACTGACCTGAATCAGGAAGGGGGCGCCTTCGCTTTCGGCCTCCAGCTCAGGCTCTTCGCCTGCGACATCCGCATCGGGGAAATCATGATCTTCTTCGCCCTCTTCGATGCGTTCGCGATTGCCATGACCCTGTGGCGTATGACGCTGCTCCGAGCGGGGGGGGATGACCCGGACGCCATCATGAAAATCATCTACCCCTGAATCGAAGTCCTCGTCTGACTCGCCTTCGCTGAGATCGGTCACCTCAGTGTCCCCTGCGGAGCTACCGTCCTTGTTAGTTCGGCTTCGAAAGCGGCCCCAGAGGTAGATTCCGACAAGAATCACGGCACCTGCAATCAGCAGGATCAGGCGAACGGTATCTCTATCCATCTTGAGGTCCAGGGTTAGGCCGTGGCCATATCAACCGCCGCATCGATGTCCACGGCCACGATCCGGGACACGCCAGGCTCTTTCATGGTGACGCCGGCAAGGTGCTGAGCGATTTCCATGGTTACTTTGTTATGCGAAATGAACAGAAATTGTACCCTTTCGGACATTTCCTTGACCAATTGGCTGAAACGCCCCACGTTTGCATCGTCCAGAGGCGCATCCACTTCATCCAGCAGGCAGAAGGGGGCCGGATTCAGCTCAAAAATGGCAAAGACCAGCGCGGCTGCCGTCAGGGCCTTTTCGCCCCCTGAAAGCAGATGAATGGAGCTGTTCCGCTTCCCGGGCGGGCGCGCGATCACGGTAACACCAGTTTCCAGAAGATCCCTGTCCGTCAGTTCGAGGCTTGCCTGCCCCCCTCCGAAGAGCTTCGGAAACATGCGTTGAAGACCCGCGTTGATGAGGTCGAAGGTCTCCTTGAAGCGGGTGCGGCATTCCCGGTCAATCTTTTCGATGGCTTCCTTGAGGGTGTCCAGCGATTCGCTGAGATCGAGGTTCTGCTGTTCCAGAAAGGCCATGCGTTCCTCCTGAGCCACCAGTTCCTCCATTGCCGCCAGATTGACGGCGCCCAGACGAGCGATTTCGCTGGCCAGTTCGTTGGCCTTGTCCTGCCAGACCTTTTCATTGGCCTCAGGGGGCAGATTGGCGACCACCTGATCGGGTTCGGATCCGGTTTCTTCGAATTGCTCCAGCACCGTTTGGCGACGGACCTCGTTGGCCGATAAATCCAGCTTGATACGTTCGGCCTGCTCGCGGGTCTGGGTCAGGCGGTGCTCGTTATTTAACTTTGCTTCGCTGGCGCCCCTAAGGGCGCCCTCGACGTCATTGAGCCGTTGACGCAGGGTCCCAAGACTACTCTCCAAAAGGCCCTTTTTGGCTTGCAGCAATTCAAGTCGTTCTTCCGAATCTTCAGAGGGCTTCAGGGTGTGTGATGCCTTGATGTCGAGGGCTCGAAGCCGTTCTACCACCGATTCCAACTGTTTTTGGCTTCGCTCCAGATGTTGCGCGGTCAGCCGTTCGCTGGCCGTTGCGCTCTCAAGGCGACTTTTGAGTTGACCGTGCAGCGATTTTGCTTCGACAAGCTCGGCATCAGAGCGGCTTAAGGCAATCTCTTCACGTTCAAGGCTCTCGCTCCGCCCGATCAGAACATCGCTCAGGGCCAAAATCTGGGTGGTCGCGTCCTCTCGAAGGAGTCGGGCATTTTCCAGCGACTCGATCTGCTCCTCAAAGGTCATCTGGATGTCATCAAGTTCGAGGTTGATGTTGACAAGGCGCTTGGTGGATTGTTCGTGGCGTGCGCGCGTGGCGCTGAGATCGGCCCGGATCCGCGCCAATTCCTGATGAATCTGGCGTTCAGCCTGCTGGACCTCTTCGCGTTGTTGCTCCGCTTTCCGCTGTGCCTCCTCGATCGACTCACGCTGCTGCTCAAGCGCGCCGATCGCCCCTTCGAGACGGTCGCGTTCCCCCTTCATTGCCTTAATTTCGCGCTCCCGCTGAATCAGTCCGGCATGCCCATCCTCGGGTTTCTCAGCGGATAGCCAACCCGGGCCGATGCGGATACCTTCAGAGGTGATCATGCTGGCGGGACCTTCCAGTCGGTCCAGCCAGACGATTGCCTCCTGAAGGGAGGGTGCACAGAAAATGTGGCCCAGTAGCGGGGAGAGGTCCACGGGCCCCTTGATCTTGTCGATCAGGCGAGGCAAACCTGCCTCAGTTACTGCTGGCATCCGGTGTTTGGGCCCAGACTCGATAAGCGAGAGCGATTCCCCTTTCAGGTTTTCGATCGCGGGGGCGATCACCGAAAGTGCTCCGATGCAAAGCGCCTCGAGGTGATCACCCAGAGCGATTTCAACCGCATTTTCCCACCCGCTTTCGACATCGATGACTTCGCCCAGCCGCGCATTGGTCTCCAGTCCCATCTCGACCAGCCAGGTCTGAAGCGCCTCGCGGTCCTTGCCCATGGCGTGCTCTTGAAGGGTTTCAAGAGAGGCGATGCGGCCCTTGAGGGTATTGAGCGCGGTGCGATCGAGGTTAAGCTGTCGAAGGCTCTCCGAAGCGTGATCCCTCAAGCCCAAGATGGTCTGTTGCAGGTCGCTTTGTTGTGTCAGCGTCTCAATTTTGTCGGCCTCAAGCCTTTCATGATCCGCCTCGAGGGTGTTCAGTGCCTGAGAATCAAGGCTTCCCTCCAGTGCGCTCTTCTCATGGGTCAGTCGCTCTCGCCGCTGGCCAAGTTGCTCAAGCTGGATTTCAATCTGACGGATTCTTGAGGCCTCCGTGGATTCCTGGCTGGCGAATCTGGATCGTTCTGCCTCCATCCGAGTGACGTCCAAACGGGCCTCTTTGAGGCGATTGTCGGCCTCCTGGCGGACCGATATGAGACGTCCCTCCCCAGATGCGGCCTGCTCAATTTCGATCAGGAGTTGTTCGGCTTCTTCACGAAGCGCCTCGAGCCGGATGGTGTCATCCTCGACGATGGCCGCAATGCTGTGCTCTTCCTCGATGAGACGTTCGCGCTCTTGAATCAGGTTCTCCTCGTTCTCCCGGGCATGACGAAGGGTTTGGGTCAGTTGAGAGATATCCGAGCTGACTTCATAAAAATCAGCTTGTTCCTGGTTGAGTTTCCTTTGCAGAGACTCTTGGTCGTCGCGCAGCGCTTGAAGGGATTCACTAAGGCTATAGTCTTCTTCGGACTGCGCCCTGAAGTCCGTCTCAATGCCGATCAGCCGCTCCTGAAGCCCCCTAAACTCCTCGTGATGCTTGCGCCACTTGAGCCCCAGCAACTGCTCGCGGGTGATGAGTTCTTCGTTTTTTAGCGCGGTATATTTTTCTGCCTTTCTGGCTTGGCGCTTGAGGCTTTCCAGCTGCTTTGCGATTTCTTCCCGCAGGTCCAGAAGGCGGGCGAGATTCTCCTGGGTATGACCCATTCGTAGCTCGGTTTCGTGGCGCCGTTCCTTGTACTTGGAAATGCCTGCCGCCTCTTCGATCAGCTCCCGAAGTTCTGCCGGTTTTGCCTCGATAAGACGTGAGATGGTGCCCTGCTCAATGATCGCATAGCTTCGAGAGCCAAGTCCGGTTCCGAGGAAAAGGTCAGTGATGTCCTTTCTGCGGCAACGGGTACCATTAAGAATATAGGTGGATTGCCCGTCTCGGGAGACTTGGCGTTTGATCGAGATTTCATGGAACTGGGCGTATTCCCCGGGTGCCTTGCCCTCCGAATTGTCAAAAACGAGTTCGACGGATGCAAGGCTTACGGGTTTTCGGCTGCTCGAGCCGTTGAAGATCACATCCGCCATGTTTTCGCCCCGCAGGTGCTTGGCGGAGCTCTCTCCCATGACCCAGCGGACGGCATCAATAATGTTGGATTTACCACAGCCGTTCGGTCCGACAATCCCGATCAGGTTTCCGGGCGTCGGAATCGTTGTGGGGTCCACGAACGATTTGAAACCCGACAGTTTGATTCGATCGAGACGCACAGTAGGGCGGGAAATGGGGGGCTGGAAGGGTGCAGATCGGTTATTATAGCCGATTGCGTTAGCGCCTCTTTTGGCCCGGGTTGCAGGGTATGCACCGGGTCTCACTTACCCACTATTTTGTCCCCATGACCACCGCTCAACCTACCAAAAATCTTGAAACCTTCGACAATCCCCAGCCTGGACGGGACTTCACCATACGGATTGACATGCCGGAGTTCACCTGTCTGTGTCCGAAGACCGGTCAGCCCGATTTTGCCACCCTGCACCTGGAATATGTACCCGATCAACACTGTGTGGAATTGAAATCCCTGAAACTCTACATTTGGTCTTACCGCGACGAAGGCGCTTTTCATGAGGCCGTGACCAACCGGATTTTGGATGATTTGGTTCGTGCGACATCGCCTCGATTCATGCGCTTAACCGCCCGCTTCAACGTCAGGGGGGGGGTATATACGGCGGTCGTGGCGGAGCACCAAAAGCCGGGCTGGAGCGCCAAACCAGTCGTGCAACTGCCGTGACAGGTCCTGTCTGCCCGGCCTGCGGGATGGGGAATGCCTATCACGATGGGCAGCAGTTTGCATGTCCGGACTGCTTTCACGAATGGCAGGTCGAATCAACGGAGGCTGACCCCGCGGACCAGGACGGGGTGCTTGATGCGAATGGAAACTGGCTTCAAGACGGTGATTCTGTCCTTCTGATCAAGGATCTCAAGGTCAAAGGGTCATCGGTCACCTTGAAAAAGGGCACCAAGGCCAAGAATATCCGTTTGCGTGACGGCGACCACGAGGTCGACGTCAAGATCGACCAGACCAGTTATCTGCTGAAAGCCTGCTTTTTACGTAAGGCCTAAGCCGCATCGAACGCCGGTGCGGCGGTTTGCCCCGGACTTTACATGGACTCGAGAATGGCGTGCTTCACAGCATCCAGGGTTGCCGGGACCTTGCTGGGTTGTGTGTCACATTGCCCGATGGCCGTATCCGGATCTTTGAGTCCTGTGCCGGTTAGGGTGCAAACCACGGTCTTTCCTTCTGCAATTTTACCGGAGCGAATGTCCCTGAGGGCACCGGCAACGGAGGTTGCCGATGCCGGCTCGCAGAACACCCCTTCCCGTTCTGAGAGCAGCCGCTGCGTGCTGAGGATTTCAGCATCGCTGATCTCATCAAACCAACCTCCCGACTCTTTCTGGGCGGCCCAAGCCTGAGTCCAGGACTGAGGATGACCGATGCGGATCGCGGTCGCGACCGTTTCAGGCGCATCGACCATATGACCGCGCAGGAAGGGGGCGGCGCCAGAGGCCTGATAACCCACCATGACTGGCCGGTTCGAAGCGAGTTGGCCGATTGCAGTGTATTGACACTGTCCTTCACAGAAGGCACAGGCATCCGTCGGCTTGTGCCCGGGGGCGACAGTCGCTTCGGTGTAGCCAATCCAGTGGGCTGTGATGTTGCCGGCATTGCCGACCGGAAGGCAGTGGTAGTCGGGGGCCCGCCCAAGCGCCTCGATGATTTCGAACGAGGCGGTTTTTTGTCCTTGCAACCGATACGGGTTGATGGAATTGACGATGGTGACAGGCGCATGATCTGCGATCTCCTTGACCAGTCGCATGCCATCATCGAAGTTGCCCTGGATTTGGAGCACCTTGGCGCCGTGGATCATGGCCTGGGCCAATTTTCCAAGGGCAATCTTGCCGTCGGGAATGAGGACAAAGCAGCGGATGTCCGCTCTTGCGGCATAGGCTGCCGCCGCCGCAGAGGTATTGCCGGTGGAGGCGCAGACAATCGCCTTGCTGCCTGCTTCAACCGCCTTGGTGACCGCCATCGTCATGCCCCGGTCCTTGAATGAACCCGTTGGGTTCAAGCCTTCAAATTTGACGAACATTCTGACGTTCTTGCCCACCAGGCGCGGAAGGTTGACCAGTTCAATCAGGGGCGTGTTGCCTTCACAGAGGCTAATTGCCCGCGTGGATGGGGCAACCGGCAGGCGGTCACGGTATTTGTCGATGAGGCCGGTATAGCGGGTAGTTGAAGTCATTACCTGGGGAAGTATGGGGTGGAACGTGTGCCGGGCGACTGATTAGCCCAGCGTTTCGACGCGAATCTTTCGGACCGGCGCTTGAATCGTCGAAAGCGCCTCGATTTCGCCGATGGCGGCGTTCATCTCGCGTTCGACCACCGGTTGCGTGAGCATGATGACTGGCAATTGCGACTCGCCTGCGGGTGGCTCCTTCTGCAAGACCGCCTCGATGCTGATGCCATGGTTGGCAAGAATCCGGGTCACGTCTGCAAGAACGCCGGGCTGATCACTGGCGCTCAAGCGGAGGTAGTAGGCGGTGTGCACATCCTCGATTCCAAGGATCGGAAGCGCCGTGATGGCAGAGGGCTGGAATGCCAGGTGTGGAACCCGGTTTTCGGGGTCTGACGTCATCGTGCGGACCACATCAACGAGGTCGGCGACCACGGATGAGGCGGTCGGTTCAGCCCCGGCGCCGGCGCCATAGTAGAGGGTGGGACCGACGGCATCGCCCTTGACCAGGACGGCATTCATTACGCCATTGACGCTCGCAATCAGTCGACGCTCGGGTATCAGGGTGGGATGGACACGGAGTTCAATGCCGTTTTCCCGGCGTCTGGCGATGCCCAGTAACTTGATGCGGTAGCCCAGCGCCTCCGCGTAGCGAACATCGAGTGCGCCGACCGAGCGAATCCCCTCGATATACAGGGTGTTGAACTGAAGAGGGATACCGAAGGCAATGGAAGCCAGAATGGTGAGTTTGTGCGCCGCATCAATGCCTTCAACATCGAAAGTTGGATCTTGTTCGGCATAGCCCAGGGCTTGTGCGTCGTGAAGGACATCCTCAAAGCTTCGGCCCTTGTCGCGCATCTCCGTCAGAATGAAATTGCACGTGCCGTTGATGATGCCTGCCAGCCACTCGACGGTGTTGCCTGCAAGGCCCTCTCGGATCGCCTTGATGATTGGAATTCCTCCGGCCACCGCTGCTTCGAAGGCGACCATGAGTCCTTTTTCGCTGGCTTTTTGAAAGATCTCATTCCCATGGAGGGCGATCAGGGCCTTGTTTGCGGTCACGACATGCTTGCCGTTTTCAAGTGCCTTGAGGACCAATTCCTTGGCAGGCGTAATGCCGCCCATTAGTTCGACGACAACATCGATATCTGGGTGATTGACAACGTCAAAAGGATCCTCATAGAGCGCGATCCCCTGCATGTCGAAATCCCGCTTGCGCCGGATGTCACGAGCGGAAGCGGCCAGAATCTGAATCTCGCGACCGGCCCTGCGGGTGATTTCGCCGGCATTGCGCTTAAGGACGGTGACGGTGCCACCACCCACGGTGCCAAGTCCGAGCAGACCGATTTTGACGGGTTTCACGTATTTATCCTCTGTGGACAAGGGGCCGATGGAATGGGTGGCTAGACAGCGCTGTCCTTGCGCATCATGTTCTTGATGCCCCGGACGGCCTGGCGAGTCCGGTGCTCATTTTCAATGAGGCTGAAACGGACATGGTCATCCCCAAACTCACCAAATCCAATGCCCGGCGATACCGCAACCTGAGCTTCTAGGAGCAACTTTTTGGCAAATTCCAGCGAGCCCATATGGCGGTATTGTTCCGGTATCGGTGCCCACATGAACATGGTTGCCTTGGGCTTTTCGATTTCCCACCCGATCGATGCAAGGCTGGACCAAAGTACATCGCGACGGCTTTTATAAATGTCGCAGATCTCTTGGACGCAGTCTTGAGGACCTTCCAGTGCCGTGATGGCGGCGACCTGAATGGGTGCGAAGGTACCGTAGTCAAGGTAGGACTTGATGCGACCCAAGGCAGCGACCAGTTCCCGGTTGCCACACATGAACCCGACGCGCCAGCCGGGCATGTTGTAGCTTTTGGATAGGGTGAAAAATTCGACCGCAACATCCGTTGCCCCTGGCACCTGAAGAATGGATGGCGCGACATAGCCGTCAAAAACGATATCGGCGTAGGCGATATCGTGGACCACCCAGATTTTGTACTCACGCGCGAGGGCAACCACCTTCTCAAAAAACTCGAGATCGACACATTGGGTCGTCGGGTTGCCGGGAAAGTTAAGCACCAGCATTTTGGGTTTGGGCCAGGATGTCTTGATGGCCTTTTCAAGTTCCTCAAAGAAGTCCACGCCGGGGACCAATGGCACGTGCCGCACGTCGGCGCCCGCGAGGACGAAGCCATAGGGATGGATCGGGTAGGCAGGATTGGGTACCAGCGCGGCATCGCCGGGCCCCATGGTGGCCATGGCCAGATGGGCAAGACCCTCTTTGGAGCCGATGGTGACGATGGCCTGGGTGTCCGGGTCCAGTTCGACTCCAAAACGGCGCAGGTACCATCCGCAGATGGCCTTGCGGAGTCGAATGATGCCTTTTGAGACCGAGTAACGGTGTGCGGCGCCCTTTTGGGAAACCTCAACCAGTTTGTCTACGATATGCTGGGGCGTGGCCCGGTCCGGATTGCCCATGCCGAAATCAATGATATCGACCGCGTCTGCTCGCTGCTTGGCCTTGAGTTCATTGACGATGTTGAAGACGTAGGGTGGCAGGCGTTTGATGCGTTGAAATTCTTCCATCCTAGACTCGGGGGCTGCTCGGGAGGACATAATTATATAAGAGATAACCTTTAAAATTACCGAGCACCCTGAGGGCTGTCAACTTGAGAATCGCGATGTTCCTGGAGATCCACGGTCTTCTACTGGTTTTGGGTCATTTTGCATGACTATTTTTCCAGACGAAACGCATACCTCCTCGAGGCGACCGCCTGTTGTACTCAGCCTCTCGGGTCATGATCCGACCGGCGGTGCGGGCATTCAGGCGGACATTGAATCCATCCGGGCGCAGGGTGTGCATGCCCTGACGCTGATCACCGCACTCACTGCACAGGATACGCAGGATGTGCTTGCTGTCTATCCGCAAGACCCGCAGCATTTTCTGCGACAGGCCGATTGCCTCCTAAAAGACTGCACCGTGGATGTCTTCAAGATCGGTCTTTTAGGTTCGGCCGAGATCGCCTTGGCTGTTGCATCGATCCTTGAGGACCATGCGCACGTGCCTGTGGTTCTTGATCCGGTCCTGGCTGCGGGTGGGGGGCGTGACCTTGCGCAACGTGCCCTGCTCGAGGTTCTGACGGAGCGCATATTGCCGCAAACACGGCTGGTAACTCCCAATAGCCTTGAAGCCAGGCGTCTTGCGGGTGTGGAGATGCTGGATGAATCCGCAGTGAGGATTCAGGCCATGGGATGCCCGAACGTGCTGATTACCGGGACGCATGAAGAGAGCATCCAAGTCGTCAATCGCTGGTATGGATCCAGCGCGCGTCAGGATTATCGCTTTGCCCGGCTTCCGTACGATTATCATGGCTCAGGGTGCACGCTTGCGGCCAGTATTGCGGCTTTTATGGCGCTTGAGATGCCGCTTGCGCTGGCGATCGAGAGGGGTCAAAAGGCCACTTATGCTGCGCTATCAGGTGCCAAGCGCCTTGGGCGTGGTCAGTGGTTGCCCACAAGGGGCTGAAAAATAGGGAGGGTGACAAATGGTGAGAGCATCCGTGGAGCGGGATCTGCTGGTCGATTACCTGAATAATCGACTGGGCGTGGGTGCCTATACCGATTACGGGCCTAATGGTCTTCAGATTGAGGGGAGTCAGCGCATTTCCAGAGTGGCCTTTTCCGTTTCAGCGACACGCGAGGCGAGTGAGGCGGCGGTACGATTGAAAGCCGATGCCCTGATTGTTCATCATGGACTCTTCTGGAATTTCCAGCAGCCGAAAGTGCTGACAGGGCCATACGCGCGGCGAGTGTTCCCGCTGGTCCGCCACGATATCAGTCTTATGGCCTACCACCTGCCTTTGGATGCCCATCCGGAGATTGGCAACGCAGCCGAGCTTGCAAGGCGCATCGGTCTTGCTGGTCATGCGCCGTTTGGGGACCATCAGGGTGCGCCGACGGGTGTAAAGGGACATTTCTCCCCCGGTCTGAGCGCGAAATCCCTGCAAGCGCTGCTGGAGAAGATACTCGATCACCCGGTCATTCTGGCTTCACCGGACCCGGGTCAGGTGGTTCAGACCCTTGGCATTATTACCGGAGGCGCGAACAAGGACTGGCGCTTGGCCCTGAAGGAGGGGCTGGATGGCTATCTCACCGGGGAGATCAGTGAGCATGATTGGCATGACAGTCAGGAGGCGGGTATCCATATGTTTGCCGGCGGACACCACGCAACCGAACAGTTCGGTATCCAGGCACTGATGGATGAGATTGCCGCGCGATTTCAACTTGAGTGCTTTTTTATTCCAAGCGGGAATCCCGCATGAACGGCCTGCGATTGGGGGCTACCCTCACCCCCTTGGCGCCATCTGAACTGGCGCAGGTATCCGCGTTTTCCAAGACGATCTGGGCTCAGTCCTATGTGCCAGAGGTTCTGGCTCCCGGGGAGGCAGCGCATTTCTGGGCGGCGGCCTATTCCGAGGAGGCCATGTTGCAAGACATGCAGCAGGGCGGTCGTTATTTCTGGGTTGTAAAAGGCGGTGAGCGGATTGGATTCTGCTCGCTTCGGCTAGACCCCTCATCAGCAACGGCTCGCCTGGGTAAGCTTTATCTTCGGCCCCAAGACCAGGGGCAGGGTCATGGGCAGCGAGTCATTGAAGCGTTAAAGAGCCTCTGCATCGAGGCAGGCTGCTCGCACCTTTGGTTATATGTTTTTCGCAAGAACCAAAGGGCGATCAAGGCCTATCAGAGGGCGGGCTTTAACATCATCCGTTACGAAACCACTGATGCAGGGTGTGGTTTCTTTTACGAGGATGCGGTGATGGCATTGGACATCACTTCGGGGTCGGCTGGGACTTCCTGATGTTCTCGAGATGGTTTTTTACGAGATGCTGGTGAGCCTGGTCAAAGGCGCGCATCAGTTCCCGCTGCTCGGCCTTCAGTCGCTCCCTCTGTTGGGGCTCCTTGCAGGCAAGGATTCGCGTCGATAGGTCATGCATTTTTAGCAGGTGGTCCTGTGTGGCCTTGAGTTGCGCCTCGCCGTCCGGCTCCGCCCAGAGTGTGGCCGAAACGCCGCTGAGCACTAGCAGGACTGTGAGAGCGAGGTGTTTTTTCATGGAAGTTTTGGTGGCTGTGCGGGTCAGGGAGTCATGGCCGTTCCCGGGCTACCGCCGGTATTCGGGTTGGGGTCGTAAAGTCCGGTCAGTTGGCGACGGAACTCATTGGTGATCTCACGCCCGCGGCGCTGGCTGTCGATCACCCGGGGCGTCAGAAGAACCACGAGTTCCTGTCGAAGGGTGTTCATCTTGGTGCTGCCGAACAGGTCGCCAATCACGGGAAGTTCATAGAGCAGAGGAATGCCCGATCGAAGATTCGATGTGTCCTCCTTGATTAGCCCTCCGAGAACCAGTGTCTCTCCATCCTGAACAGCCACGTTGCTCTTGATTTGCCGTTGCGCAAACGTCGGGGAGTTGATTTGCGCATTGCTCACCGGGTTCGCGGCAGTCACGTTGCTGACGGTCTGGATGATATCCAGATTCACCAGACCCGAGGCATTGACCCGCGGCCTGACATTCAGCAATACACCGGTATCCCGATACTGAATGGATTGAACCACGTTATTGGTGTTGATGGTATTCGAGACAGAGCCGGTCAGGGTGGGTACCTGATCGCCCACTCGCATGGAGGCTTCCTGATTGTTCTGCACCATGACCGAGGGCGATGAAAGCATGTTGACCTTGCCCTTGTCCGCTTGCGCTTCAAGCAGAATCTTTACATCCTTGGCCATGAAAGCGTAGGCGAAGGTCGAGGAACTTCCATAAAGAGCGGTTTGGGTTGCGGCATCTACGCCAGCCGCGATGGCTTGATTGGAGATCAGATCCTTGCCGAACAGGCCGAAATTATTTTGTTGTTGCTGGAAGTACCACTTGATGCCGTATTGAAGGCTATCCGTGAGCGA
>CAYLUS010000001.1:60764-62590 GCA_964386975.1 uncultured Methylococcus sp. | reverse complement strand
CCTAGCCCACCAGCGGTGGTGCCAGTCCCAGAAAGGGCGCCGCCGGAATTGAATCCGCCACCATTGAAGCCCCCCCCGGTATTGGGGCCCATGCTGGAGCCAAAGCCGCCGCTGGAGGTCCCATAGCCCAGATCGCCAGAAGGGCTGGAGCCGAGATCGCCGGATGAATTGCTGAAGCCACTGCCCCCGGAGTTGGGCGTATTGGCGCTGCTGGCACCGATGCTACTGTCCTGGAAACCCGGCCTCAGGGATGCGCGGCTACCAGACTGACTGCCACTGCCCCCGAAGATGTTGCTCAAGGTCTTGGCCATTTCAATTGCATCGACATTTTGCAGCCGGTACACATGGATGGATCCCATGCGGTTTTGACTGTAACGATCCAATCGGACAACCCAATTTGCAATCTCTTCGAGATACCGTGGTTGCGGCGTGATCGCCATGATTGCGTTGAGTCGATCGATGGGTAGGATTCTCAAGAGGCCGGCGATGGGTCCTTTATTCGTATCACCCAGAATTTTCTGAATTTCAATTGCAATCAGCGCAGGTTCAACATTGGAGAGCGGAAAAATGCCGACGGACATGCCGCGCATGAAGTCAACGTCGAACAGTTGAACCGTCTCTAAAACGCTGCTCAGTTCCTCCGAAGAGCCTGCAAGCCAGAGCATGTTGCGCGAAGTATCAACGCGGATAATGGATTTTGGCGGCATCAGGGGTTCAAGAACCTTCTGCATTTCGGCAACCCCGACATAGCGAAGGGGAACCAAGCGAAGTTGGAATCCAGGTGGAAGCTTTTGTCCCGGCACTCCCACTCTGGCCCCCGGTGCTCCGACAATACCCCCAGCCTCAGGCTCGATACGATACAGTCCGTTGTCCTTGATCAGGACCGCCCCATTAAGCTTCAGGAGAGTTTCAAGGGTCGGGATCAGCTCTTCATCGGTCAGGGCACGGGTAGTTTGCAGCGTGACCCGTCCTGTGACCTTGGGGCTGATCACGTAATTGATCTTGAGGGTTTCATCCAAAATGGTCTTGGCAACCTCGTTGAGCTCCGCATCATCGAAGTTCAAGGTGTACTTCCCTTCCTTGTTTCCTCTGCTGGCCTCCGACGGCGCAGCACTCATGGTCGTACCGCTTTTGCCTAGGAGGTTTGCTTTGCCATGGGTCGGGTGCGCCGGTGCCTCTCCGCCAAGAAGACTGCCCCTGGCCGGGTAGTACTCGGGGGGCTGAGGGGGCTTGTCACCCAGAATGGCAGTCGATGTGGGGGGTTTGGTGAACTCGCTCTTCTTGACAGGCTCGATTCGAAGGTTCTTGGGTACAGGCGTGCGCCGGATCGCTTCAGGGGCGAGCGATTCACAACCTGAGAACAGGAGATTGACTGCCAGTGGCAGCAAGATAATGCGGTGTAACTTCGTGTGCATGGGCATCAGGTAGGCGAGTGCGCTATGTTAGCGCATGAGCCGGTCGTTGGCTGGTTGGGTCCTTTATTGAGGCGGCAGCCCGCCCTATTCCATGGATTCATCGGATCCACCTGGATCGTTGGCCTGTGAGGCATCATTCGGCTGCATTTCTTCAGATGGCATCATGTCGTCATCGTCCGATGCTCTCTTAGGTGGCGCCATCTGACGAGAGGGGGCCGGAACGCCGTTTTGGCCCATCGGTGCGTTTGCCGGCATCACAGCTTGACCTGTGGCCGGGTTTGCGGCCTGCGGTTGCTGAGCCGTGTGGTTGGCTGCGGGAGTTCCCTGTGCGGTCGGGTTTGTTCCTTTAGGGTGCTTTTTGACCAGAAGGAGGTCTTCCTCGATGCCCCCTTGCTGGAGTCGAACCCGGTC
>CAYLUS010000001.1:12083-60664 GCA_964386975.1 uncultured Methylococcus sp. | reverse complement strand
CGGGGAAGGTTTGATGAGGAACCATTCCAGAGCAAGAAGCATGACCAAGAGCAGGGCCCCCGCGCCAAGGACCACAGACAGTCGATAAGGACGGAGCCGGTCACTGAGGAGAAATTCGATCATGGCGCCTGCATGTAACCGATCACGTCAAAATCGACGCTGAGTTTGTCGTCCTCACCGGCATTTTTGTCCTTCGGATTTCGGGGTTGCCGAATAGGCCGAATGTTGAGGTTGTCGATGAACAGATAGGGCTTACCGGATTCAAAATCGTGAAGAATTTGGCGCAGAGTGGGTGTAGAAGCATTTAACCGGGCTTTGACCCCAATCCGGATGGCGTTTTCCTCGTTTTGCTCGGGTATGACTTGGGTGCTAGACAGTTCTCCCCCCGCCTGGCCAACAATCTGCTTGATTCGGGATTGCAACTCGGCGCTTGCAATCGATGGCGCGCCAGTGGGCAGGAAGGCCTCATTTCCCTGAGAGAGGGCCTTGATCTTGTCCAAGCGCTGAAGGATTAAATCCTTTTCGCTGACCGCCTGCTTCAGCCGTTGTAGCTTAAAGCGTTGATTCTCCGCCGTGTCCCGATAATCACCGGTGAGGATCTGTAGCGGCAGCAACAGAATCAGATAAACCAACAAAAGCAGGGCGATCAAGACCCCAATGGCGCTGGTCCTTGATTTGTCAAAGGTGATCGGCTGATTAAGCCGTTCAATGAGCTTCTTCAGAAAACCTCCCGTTCACGACATCGGCGGCGATTTGGAACCGCTCGAGGTTGTTACCTGCATCTTTGGTGACGGGGGACACAAAATTGACATTTCTGAAGTGTGGGGATGCCTCGATTTGCTTGATCAGACTGGAGGAGGAGGGTGATTGCCCCTGAATAATGACCCGATCGTTGGCAAACTGCAGCCCATTGAGCCAGGTATCGTCAGGAATGACGCGGCTGAGTTCTTCAAGGGTATCAAGCAGCAGCGGTTCAGAGCGTTTTTTTTCCTGAAGGAAAAGTGCCTGATGGAGGAGCTTGTCCGATTCCTCACGCATCGATTCCACTTCCTGAGCCATCTTGCTGGTTTTTTTGATTTCGCCCCGAAGGCGATTGGATTCGACCCGGGCAGACCAGAGAGGCAGAATGAGCAATAAAATCAGGAAGGCGCTTATCGTGCTGGCTAGCGTCAGATTCAAGATTTGCGGCAGTTCGTTTTTTTTGGGCTTGAGCCGCTCGGGCAGTAGGTCGCTGTTCGCTACTTTATAGGTTCCTTTGAGAAAGACGGTTTCAGGACGCCAGCCCCGTTGCGCAAGGTCTTCAATCAGTCGGTCCAGCTTCTCTTTGGGAGTCAGCACCAGTTCCACTTCAATCTGGCGGTTTGCTCTGGACCTTGAGAGAACCGTGGTCGCGCTGTAGACCTGGTCATTTTTAAATGGCGTCAGCCGGTCCATTTCAAAGGCAACGACCTGATTGAGATTTTCTTCAGCAGCCAAAGGCAGTTTGAAATGCCGCTTGAGTCCTTGCTCCTCTGCCAGTCTCAGCGCGACGCGGGTTTCTGTCCATTCGGGGTGCTTTTCGAGAAGGTCTTGCCGGTTTTCTGTCCCCAAAATCTCAGTTTCACCGAGGGGGGTTGCATGGAAAATTCGAAGTCTGGAATGGTCCCACTCCAGAATCACTTGCTCGCCGGGCCCCCCGAGGAAACGGAGCAACTTCGGAGGCACCATGGAACTGATTTCGGACAGCCACCATTGCCAGAGATCCCTGGCGTGGGCGTCCAAAGACTTGTCAGTGCTGAACAGCGAATTCATCAGGCTGAAGGGGCGTAACTATCCGATCACATTGGGCGGTTTTCAGGACGCTCGGGCGGGAGTTGGTAAGGCTTCCAGCGGAGGTAGGTGAAGGGTGATCCATTACTGCCGCCTCTTCGGATGGTGGCTATCACGCCGAAACGCTGGCCGTCTCCGATGGCTGATTCAGCAATCACACTGAAGGCAGCATCCGCCACACTCGAGTTTGGGAGTCCTGCAATCGGCGGCAGTTGCGGTCCGGGCAGGCCAGGCGCCGTCTGCTGGCGCTGCACGAGGTAACTTTCCACAGCCGAACGGTCCCCGCGCATCAGCGCCATCAGAATCTCGGGCGATGCCTTGGATGTATTCAATCCATCACTACCTGAGTATAACGTAAACCAGTTTTCCAGTTGGCGGTAGATTTTGGGTGTGATGCCTAGCACTCCCCGTAGCTCGTCGAGAATCAGAAAGTTCCTGTTTTGAGGCGGACTCTGGCTTTTAAGTGCCAGATAGTCGTCCATTTCTGCGCCACTGGTACGCCGGGTATCGTCCTGATCGCGCCAGTCGAGGATGATGTCTCCCAGCCGATTTGCCTGTTCCTCATTGCCAAGCGCAAAACGCAAGGTTGCCTTGAGTGTCTGCTCCTGGGCGGCATTGAGGTCCACCTTACCGCCCTCATCGAGGATACGAATCCGTACCACGGACTTTTCGAACTGCCAGAGGTAGGGTGTGCCATCGGATTTCCAACGGAACTGCTGGTTGGGAAGGCTGAGCATGAACATGGCATAGTTGATGGCCCCTTCAGCCAGCGCCGTGGCCTTGGCTCTCTCGTGCGCATGTGTGAGCTGTTCAGTTTCACGTCGGGTGGTCAGGGAGAAACTGCCAGCCATGATGGTCATCAGGCTGATGACCCAGAGCACCATGATCAGGGCCATCCCTTTCTGTCGGGCGGGGGGCGATTTCAAGCGGTCTCACCTCAGCATCTGTGTTCGGGGCGCAATCATCAGTGGAGGCCAGGGGTCCTCGCCCTCCCGGGTAATTTCCATGCGAATCAGTTGTGGAAATTGATAATCTCGCCAAACGTTCGTCCATTTGAGGGGGTCATCCTGGGTGGCGTAGGGATTGCCGGCTCTTGAGACTCTGCCGTAATAGCTGATTTTAAAATCCCTAAGTTGATCGACGACGACAATGTCATCGAGTGCCGGAAGGTCGTCCATCTCACGGACCGGATTGGAAATGTAGGGCACGATGGCGACTCTGAGCGCCAGGTTCCCATTTTTTTCCTGAAGGTAATAGTTGAACTTGAAAATGCCGCCGCCTTGGAGTTGATCCGGCAGGGCCGCGATGTAGGTCAGGGAATGCACATTCCCGAGGACGGCCGGTTCCATTTCCCCGCGGCGATTGACCCCAGAGAGAGGAAGAAGGCCTGCAACATGCTTTGCGAGGAAGGATTCGACGGTGAAAAGCCGGTTCGCTTCCTCCAGTCGTTTTTCACCCTTGTCCCAGCTTTCGGCACCTACTCGCAGGCTGCCGGTCAGGATGAGCATCATCATTCCCAGAAGCGCGGTACCAATGAGGACCTCGATCAGGGTAAAGCCATGGCTGCAGGGTGACTTCACTGGAATTTGGCGCCAGAGGGTTTTTGTGGGATTAACCTGAGGCTCTGGAGGCTAAAGGCACGGGGATCCTCTTCGCCACCCCAGGACACGGTAAGTTCAAGCGTGTAAGGGAGGGCCACTCCCACCGCATTCTGCGCGCTATCCCCCAGAAGTGATGGGTTGAAAACGTAGGGCATGACTTTCAATTCCCAGTGATAGCCCTCCGGCAGATCGCCCTGAGAGATTCCTGGGGTGAGCGGGATTTGGGCTCCGAAAGAATTCATTAGTGACTCGGCGGTCAGAACGGCTCTGGCATACTCATCAGAGGTTCTGGCGATGTGGCCGCCGCCAGCAAAAATTCGAAGAAGAACACCCAGAGAGAGCGCCAGGATCGCAAGGGCAACCAAGATTTCAAGGAGCGAGAAGCCCCATGAGCCCGGTCGTCCGTTAAGATCCCGTGAGATCGGGTTCCGTGATTTTGATTTCACCCGTAAGCCAGTTGATGTCGATAAATCGTTGGGTTTTTGCGCCATTTAAGGTGACGCGGCCGCCTGTGGCTGAGCCATCTGCAAAAAACCGGATACGTCCACGTCCCTCGTCGAGAGTTTCCGTCGAGGTGGTAAAGAGGCCCAATTCGATGTCGGAGGGAAGCGCATAGGTTTTGGGCTTTCCTGGAATACGATAGGTCCCCTCGCGGGTATCGATTTCAAGGGTCGTGTCCTGCCCCTGGCTGATCGCCAAGGCACGGGCCAGTCGAAGTGCAGAGGCAATGTCACGGGTGGCGGTAATGAGATGGGCTCGTGCAATTGCTGGGGCGAAATTAGGCACCAGCGTTGCTAGAACGATCGCCGAAATGGCGATGACTATCAGCATTTCGAGGAGCGTAAAGCCGCGCCCACCTGGCCAATAATCAGCCATGCTGCCGCAGCTTTGATTCACGTTTTTCAACCCAGTGTCTTGGGCAACAGTATTCATGGGGCCTTAGGAACGGGCTGCCCATGCGTCCTGTGATGGGTCTAGTCCCAACTCGTGACGTCCTGATCCTCGCCCTCGCCACCTTCGGCGTTGTCCGCACCTAAGCTGAAGATATCGAATTTGCCGTGCTCGCCGGGTATCACATAGTGGTAGGCGTTATTCCAGGGGTCCAGCGGCATTTTCTTCTTGCGCAGGTAAGGTCCATTCCAGTAGGCGGATGAGGCGGGCTGCTCAACCAGTGCCCCAAGGCCCTCTTCCGGGTTGGGGTAGCGACCTGCATCCAGGCGATACATGTCAAGGGCAGATGCGAGTTCCTCGATTTGAAGCTTGGCAGTCTTGGTTTTGGATTCGCCAAGGTGCTTGATGACCTGAGGTCCGACGAGGCCCGCGAGAAGGCCGATGATGGCAAGCACGACCAGAAGCTCGATGAGGGTAAAGCCGCTCATGTTTCGGGTTGAATGCCTTAGGGTGATGAGCTGTATTGTCTTCATGCAGGAATCCATGTTTGCGTGGGGTGAATTTGCCCCTCCGTAAGGGGTCTTTAGATGTCAATTTACGGATGTATTGCAATTTTCACACGAAGGGGACGTTCATGCGAGTTCGTTCAGAAGGCCAGATCGTTGACGCTCAGGATGGCCATGAGGATCGAGATGATGATCCCACCGATCATGATGCCTAGACTGACGATCAGGATAGGCTCCAGAAGTGCCAGGAGTCGCTGAATTGAAATCTTGATTTCCTTGTCGTAGGTGCTGGCCACTCGCTCTAGCATTTCAGGAAGCTGGGCCGACTCTTCACCCAGCTTGATCATTTGCATCGCCAGCGATGGAAAAATGGCGGCCTCCATGAGGGGTGCAGTTAATTGCCCTCCTTCCTTCAGGCTTGAGACCGCCAGTTCCAGTTTTTGCGCCACCAGTTTGTTGTCGAGCGTGTCCTTGACGATGGCCAGTGAGGCCAGCAAAGGTACGCCATTGCTCAGCAAGGTCGAGAGCGTCCGACTGAAGCTGGCAACTTGAAATTTCAGGATCAGGTCGCCAAACAGCGGCAGTTTTAGCATCCATCCATCCCAGATCAATCGCCGCGTTGGATCCGAGCGCTGGTAGCGAATCCAGCTGGAAAGACCCAGGAACACGGGGACGGCGACCCACCAATAATTCTGGATGACATCCGCGGTGCCTACGACAATCTGGGTTGGAATCGGAAGCTCCTTGCCTGCGCTTTCAAACATCTCGGTGAATTGGGGGACCACGAAGGTCAAAAGCAGGAGCAGGGAGCCAATAGCCATGATCACCAGGATGATCGGGTAAATCATAGCGGTCGTTACCGTATCGCGAAGCTCCTTGGAGCTGTCGAGGTAGCGAGAGAGCCGTTCAAGAACAACTTCAAGTGCGCCACCGGCCTCACCCGCCCGAATGAGATTCAGGTAAAACCTAGAAAAAACAGGGCCTTGTGCCTCAAGGGCCTCGGATAATTGAGCCCCTCCTTTGATCCGCTCAAGAATTTTACTGATCATTCCATTGAAGTCTGGCTCTTTTGCGCTGAGTTCCAAAAGCACATTGAGGGCGCGGTCCAGAGGGAGGCCCGCCTCCAGGAGGGTCAGCAGCTCCCGCGTAAACAGTGAGACCTGCTGGTGCGTGATCCGAACCCGTCGACGACCCAACTTAAGAAATGACAGGGTGCCTGCCCCTGCCGGCTGAATCTTGATCGGCAGCAGACCCTCTTCCTGGAGTTTAGCGAGGAGGGCGGCCTCGCTGGCCGCATCCCGCTCTTCATCCAGGACCTCCCCATCCCGGTTGACGGCTTTGAAGTGATAAAGCGGCATGGTGGGTTGCTGCAGATTTAACCTTCGGATGTGACGCGCAGGACTTCTTCAACCGTTGTCAGGCCCTGAACGGCCTTGCGCACCCCGTCCTCATACATGGTGCTCATTCCTTCAAGGAGTGACTGCTCTTCAATTTTACGAGCGGGGGCATTGGTCATGACCAGACGCCGGATATCATCGCTCATGACCAAAAGTTCGGTAATGGCCAAACGACCCTTGTAACCTGTGCCATCACAGGCTTGGCATCCCACCGGGCGATAGAGCGGGATGTCGCGTGCATCACTGTAATTCCAGAGCCGAAGCTCCGCGGCGGCCTCGGGGAGCGGCTCATAGGACTCTCTGCAGAGGGGGCAGAGCTTTCGTACCAGACGTTGCCCCAGGATGCCATTCACGGTTGAACTGATCAGGTAGTCCTCAAGGCCCATGTCAAGCAGGCGAGTCACGCCACCGGCGGCATCATTGGTGTGGAGGGTCGACAGGACCAGATGGCCTGTCAGAGCGGATTGAACCGCGATACGCGCGGTTTCGATGTCGCGCATTTCTCCGATCATGATCACATCCGGATCCTGACGGACAATGGATCTCAGGGCGGCGGCAAAGGTAAGACCGATCTGGGGTTTAGTCTGGATCTGGTTGACGCCCTCCAGCTGATATTCAACCGGATCTTCGACCGTGATGATCTTGCGGTCCGGCGTGTTGATTTTGTGCAGAGCGGTATAAAGGGTCGTGCTTTTGCCGCTACCGGTGGGGCCTGTGATCAGGATAATGCCATGGGGCTGCTCGAGCACGCCCATGAAACGGTCGAGCGACCCCCCCTCAAATCCAAGGGAGTTGAAGTCGAACTTGATGCTCTCCTTGTGTAATAGTCGAATCACGACGCTTTCGCCGTGCATTGTCGGTACGGTAGAAACGCGAAGGTCCAGCTCTTTGCCCTGAACCTGAAGCTTGATGCGACCATCTTGCGGAAGCCGTCTCTCCGCGATGTTCAGTTTGGCCATGATCTTGATGCGCGAGATCACCGCGGCTGTGGAGCGAACCGGAGGCGATTCCACTTCCCGCAGGACCCCGTCGATCCGAAATCTGACTTTGAGTGTCTGTTCGAAGGGCTCGACATGAATGTCCGAGGCCCGCATTTCTACCGCGCGCTGCATGATCAGGTTGACCATTCGGATAACGGGCGCCTCAGAGGCCAGATCCTTGAGGTGTTCTACATCCGCCTCATTGACATCTTCGTCGCTGCCAAACGAGTCGACAATCTCGCCCATAAGGGATTTGCCAGGACCCAGTTGGGTCTCAAGCGCACGGTCAATTTCACTGCCCACCCCGACCTTCAATACCACCGCCCTGTCACAGGCGAGGGCCATGGCATCGACCAATTCAATATCAAGGGGATCCGTGACCGCCAGCGTGACTTCCTGATCCGAAGCGCTCAGGCCAACCAGATGGTTCTCCTTTAAAAAGCGCAAGGAGATGGTATCTGGGAGAGGCGAAGTGTCGGGGTAATCGTCCGCTTGCACCAGCGGAAGTGCTGTTACGGCCGCCAGTACCTCTGCTGAATCCCGCTCTGACAGAATGCCAAGCTTGACGAGAAGAGCCGGTATCCGGGTCTCATCGGTCTGGGCGGCCAAGCGTTCGGCGCGCGTAATTTCGGTCTCGCGCATTTTTCCGCGAGCGACCAGTTCCTGAGTAAAGGCAAGATATCTGGGGAGGGGAGAAGACGCTATCACAGGCGTGTCGGCCAGCGGATTGGCTGACATGATAAAAATTCCTCGGGCTGATGCCTTCTAGATCGGGCATTTATGGAAAAAATACGACCTGAATATTACACGAAGCCGAAGGGAAGCCTTGCTCTTGATGCGGTTCGTATATCATGGGACCACTGCTCCCACCCATTCCTTATCATGAATCTTTCCGCCTCATCCCTTTTAGAGCGATACAAGAGTCAGGGGCTGATTGTGGCCCATCGGGGTCCAGATCCTGTGTTCTCGCGAATTTCGCCCATTGAAGAATGCTGCCCAGGGGACCTTGTCTTTATCGATCACGCCAAATACCTGGCTCGTGTCCACGAGCAAAAACCCGCCGGCATCGTGACCACGCTTGAAATTGCAGAGTCACTGGGTCCAACCGATGCGCTGGCCGTGTTGATTGCCCCAAATGTTCGGCTTGCAATGGCGTTACTGAAACAGGCGCATGCGGATCGGAACGTCAGGGACACCGAGTGGCCACGCATTCACCCCTCCGCCGTGATTCATTCAAGTGTCACGGTTCCGGAGGATGCACTAGTCGGCCCGGGTGCTGTGATTGGCCGAAACGTTTCAATCGGGGCAGCGGTCGTTTTGATGGCGAACGTCGTCATTGAGCATGACGCCGTCATCGGTGCCAACACGGTGCTTCATCCAGGTTGCGTGGTCGGGTATGGCTGTCGCATCGGGCAGGACGTCATTTTGAAAGCCGGTTGCGTGATTGGCTCTGAGGGGTTTGGTTTTGCTCAAGACCAGAATCGAAAGAACTACCGCATCCCGCATACCGGCTCAGTGATTGTCGAGGACCGGGTCGTCATTGGTGCGAACACCAATATTGATCGGGGCACCTACGGCGCAACCCATATCAAGTCGGGGGCTGTGATCGATGCCATGTGCCATCTTGGGCACAATGTCGAAATCGGTGAGGACAGCATCCTTTGCGCACACACGGGTCTTTCCGGCTCGACCCGCTTTGGTCGACGTGTCATTGCCTCTGGGCAAACTGGGAGCCTGGATCATGTGACCGTACCTGACGATACGGTGCTTTTGCATCGGGCAGGACTTAATAGCAGCATTCGCGAGCCGGGCATGTATGCCGGTGGCCCGGTTCAGCCTTTACAGCAGTACCTCAAAAACATGGCTGTTATGCCCAAGCTACACGAAATATGGACGCGTCTTAAGGCACTCGAGAAGCGGGTTGACTCCAAGTTGGGTTGAACCCTCAGTTTCTGACGAACGACCGATGGCGTGTATTCTTAGAGATGGCAGTCAGACTGCCTCATAAGTCAACACGGAGCATAACCTAACATGAACAAGATGATTTCCTCGCTGGTTCTATCGCTTGCCATAATCGGTCTTTCAATCCCTGCCGAGGCAGGGATCGTCCTGAGTAAAGGGGATAAGTGTTTCCAATTGGGGCAGTCGAGTCCCGGTTCCATGAGGAAAACGCTCAAGATCCATACCAACTATGCCCTAACTGATCGATTTGGCGATCTGGTGCAGGTTTCTGCATTGGAGCATGGTTTTCAGGCCACCAATCCCCCAATCGTATTTACGACTCCAATGGTGGGTACAGGGACTTTCATAACTGATGGATCCCCACAATCAACCGTCGGTAAAACGCAAATCAGTCTCATGGGCACGCATTTTGGGACTAATGAGGGCCGCGATGGTCTTTGGGTGGATGATTACAGCGTCAGTCTGAATCGCCAGAACCGAGGCAAAGTTGATGGTGGGTTTCTGGTCGGGTTTACGGAATTTGCTCCACTTGAGGGAGCCACGGGCGTTGTCAATGACAAAACGACGGATAACGTTCAGCTTGTATCGATCTCCTGCAAGGATTTTTGATTTGTGAATCAAGCCGGCCACAGGGATGTGGCCCATGTGATTTTTTATCGATTCTGTCGGGTTACCGAGTAAACGAGCGTATGAAAATTGCGACCTGGAACGTCAACTCGCTCCGAGTCCGGATGCCCCAGGTGCTCGACTGGCTAGCGCAAGAGGCGCCCGATGTGCTGGCGCTTCAGGAGACCAAGGTAGAGGATCACCAGTTTCCTGCGGTCGAACTCGAGCAACTGGGTTACCAGGTCTGCTACAGCGGTCAGAAAACCTATAACGGCGTTGCGATCCTCAGTCGACAGGCCATGACCGACGTTGTTACTGATCCGCCAGCTCTCAACGACCCACAGCGTCGCATTCTTGCGGTGACGATCGGTGACCTCAGAGTCGTCAATCTCTATGTGCCCAACGGCAGTGAAGTCGGATCCGATAAATATGCCTATAAGTTGGAGTGGCTGCTCCGGATTCGTGAGTGGCTTGAGGAGGAGCGAGGGCGTTACCCGCGCATGGTGGTGATGGGAGACTTCAATATCGCACCCGATGACAGGGACGTTCATGAACCGGATCTCTGGCGCGGCAAGGTGCTTTGCAGTGATGCCGAGCGTGAGGCCTTACGGGCGCTTTTCAAGGTCGGACTAAAGGACGCATATCGCGCGTTTGAACAGGATCCGGGCAGTTTCAGCTGGTGGGACTATCGAATGAATGGGTTCAAACGGAATCTGGGGCTTCGCATCGATCTCATTCTGATGAGCGAGCCCTTGCTGACGCAGTGTGAACGGTGCTGGATTGACAAGGCGCCGCGCTCCCTGGAACGGCCCTCAGATCACGCGCCAGTTGCAGCGCTTTTAACTTAACCCCAAGGCCGCAGAGGGTCCTCAGGGTTGGGCAGGTCCAGGTTTCCCGCACCACCCAAGGCCTTGTAGAGATTGATCAGGTGCAGCGTGGACAGCGCCTCGCACTCTGCCAAGGCCAATTCATTGGCAAGCAGCACCCGTTCGGTATCCAGTACCTCTAAAAAGTTAGATACCCCCTCCTGATAGCGGAGTTGGGCTAGGCGAAGGGCCTCCCGCGCCTCCTTGGTTGCACTGACCAGGGTCTTCTGTCTCTGTTGCTCGGCCAGATAGCGCGCCATGGCCGTTTCTGTCTCGCGAAGCGCCTCCAGCACCGTTTTCTCATAGTGCAACAGGGTCTCCTGCGCTCGAGCATCGGCAAGATTGATACCAGCACGAATCCGCCCGAAATTAAAAATGGGCTGCATGATGCTGCTGCCGCTGGCCCAAGAGAAAGCCTTGGATCTGAAAAGGCTTTCAAGGTCTGAATTCTGCAGTCCGACAAAGGCTGCGACGGATATCTTGGGAAACATTTCGGCCAGAGCTGCACCCTGATTGGCGGTGGCGGCAGCCAGGTTTCTCTCAGCCTCACGAATGTCGGGTCGAAGCCGCAGGGCTTGTGCGGGGGTGAGAAGCAGGCCATTGTCACTTGCCTGCGGAACATCCCGTGGTGGTGTCAACAGCGCGGCGAGTTCGCCCGGCTTCTGCCCTAAAAGGACCTCCAGCGTATGTTGATGCTGGCGCAGTTCTGATTCGATGCGCGGCAGTTTTGCCGCCGTCGTTTCGGTCTCATTTCTGGCTCGGGATACATCGTAGCGCGTTCCTACGCCCTCATTTTCAAGGCGTTGGGTCAGCTCAAGGACTTTCTTCTGCGCCAGAAGATTTCGCTGTGTAATGGATGCCTGCTTTTGCAGGTTCCTAAATTCCGTATAGCTTCTCGCAATGTCCGCGGTCAGGACAGACCAGGTCGCCTGATATTTCTCGCGGGCCGCATCCTGAAGGGCCGAGGCCGACTCGAGTTTTCTCCGCAGTCGACCGACCAGATCAATTTCCCAGAATGCATCAAAGCCGCTCGCGATCAATCCCAGTGAATTCCCATTCAGGGTCTGGCCTGGGACCAGATTATCGAGGTAACCACCAAAGGTGGCGCTGCCGATTTGCGGAAACAGAAGCGCCCGTTGAGCGGAACGCTCAGCCCGCGTCTGATCGATACGAGCGAGGGCCTGCTTGAGATCGAGGTTCCCCCTGAGTCCTTGCTGGATCAGTCGCTCGAGGATCGGGTCCTTGAAGGTGGTCCACCACTTTTGGAGGTTTTTCTCCTCAGCCAGAGTGAAATGATCCAAATGGCCCCTTGCATTCACCCAGGTCGCGGGCGCCTGGGGTTCTTGCTTTTGATAGTCAGGGCCAACAGCACAACCGCCGAGCGCGGCACCCAGACTTAAAATAAGAAGTCGCCTAGCCATGCCCATGGCCCCTCAGAAACAGCAGGAGCGCCTCCTCGACCAGCATCTCCCGCTCGCTGAGGGTCAGGGTCTTCTGAATGCCCAACAGGCATCGAAGATGAGGAATGCCTTTTAGGAGTCCCAGAAGAAATTGCCCAGACTGGGAGGGATCCGGGACCATGAGTTTCCCCTGAGCATGAAGCTGCGTCAGGTAATCCGTGATGGCATCAATGACCGGTTGCGCGCTGGATTCGAAAACCCAGGCCCCAAGCTCGGGAAACTGTTGTTGCTCGGCGATCAAGGTTCGGTACAGGGCCAGCGAGGCGGGATCATAGACCACATCTACAAAAGACCGGGCAATGGTCTTCAAGCCTTCTGCCGGATCCCGAATGCTCTCACGGGCAGAATTTAAGCTGGCAATCAGCGTGTCGCTGCAGTGATCAACGATCACGGCTGCAAACAGCTCATGTTTGCTGTGAAAATGGTTGTAAAGGGTGGGTTTGGAAACAGGCGCCTCTTCCGCGATCGCCTCCATGCTCGCGCCGCTGTAGCCCAGCCGCAAAAAAATATTGCGTGCGGCCGTCAAAATTGCCTGGCGTTTGTTAGGGCTGAGGCTCATGGGCAGGGGGAGGCAGGGGACGTTGCGACAACATTCTCGTGCGTATATCCTAAACTAAACCGTTCAGTAAAAAAATGAGCCAGATGATCCCTCGAAAAATTGCTTTAACCCTCACGGGGGTGTTGGTTTTGGGTGCCCTGATTCTGGCCTACTGGCGACTGGCGCTGTGGCCCTATGAGTCTACCGACAACAGCTACATCAAGGCCCACATGAGCTCGATCAGCCCCCGGGAGTCGGGTTATGTCAAAGAGGTCTTTTTCGAAAATAATCAGCGGGTCAAGGCGGGTGATCTGCTGCTGGTGATCGATGATGCGGATCAACGCGCCGGGGTGCTTCAGGGGGAGGCGGAAGTCGGTGTCGAAAGAGCGGTGATCCGAAGCCTTGAGATGGAAAAAAAGGTTCAAAGCAGTCGTGTACAGCAACAAACCGCAGATCTTCGTACTAAGGAGGCAGAGTTTCATCGGGCGGAGAAGGATCTGCGCCGGCTTAATAATCTGGTCACCGATGGGGCCATTTCGGCGCAAACGAGAGATTCTGCGGAGGCGGCCCTAAAGCAGGCTCAGGCGATGCGTGATGGTGCCCGTTCCGCTCTGGAGGAGGCAAACATTCAACTGCAGTCCTTGGATGCCAAAATCGAGGAGGCGAGGGCGCGCATTGTCGCCATTGAGGCGCGACTCGAGACGGCCCGAATTGCCCTGGGGCACACCCGCATCCACGCACCGATCGATGGTGTGATCGGCAACCGCAACCTTCAGAAAGGGCAGTTGGTTAAGCCAGGATTGATCGTGGCTGCTTTGATTCCGGACAATGACCTGTTTGTCGAAGCCAACTTCAAGGAAACACAGATCGCCGCCATGCGGCCGGGTCAGCACGCGGAGATTGAGGTGGATGCTTTCCCGGGGCGGGCGTTTGAGGCAGAGGTCGTGAGCTTTGCGCCGGCTTCAGGCTCGGAGTTCAGTCTTTTGCCCCCGGAGAATGCGACCGGCAACTTTACCAAAATCGTAAGACGGGTTCCGGTCAGGCTCCGCTTTTTGACTGGAGTGGATCTTGAGGGCCTGCGGCCCGGTCTTTCGGTTACCACCATTGTTCGGGTGCATTGAGTTTGATGCCTGATTCGGACGCGTCGTTGAGGAGGCAAGCGCCGAGCACAGATGGGTATGCCCTCTCGCTGCGGGAGTGGATTGGTTTCATTGCCATGGTGTTCGGCATTTTCATGGCCATTTTGGACATCCAGATTGTCGCGAGTTCGCTTGAGCAGATCCAGTCAGGTCTCTCTGCCACTCGGGATGAGATTACCTGGGTGCAGACCGCTTACCTGATTGCCGAGGTCGTGGTGATCCCACTTTCCGGCTGGTTGGCCAGGGCTTTGTCGACCCGCTGGCTGTTCGCACTTTCGTGCGCGGGATTTACCCTGATGAGCCTTTTGTGTGCATTGGCCTGGAACCTTGACTCCATGATTTTTTTCAGGGGTCTTCAGGGTTTTTTTGGGGGAGCCATGATCCCGACGGTCTTCTCCGTCATCTATTCGTTGTTTCCGCCGAGGCTCCAACCCGCGATGGTCGTCGTTGTGGGCTTGGTGGTTACGGTGGCGCCGACCGCAGGCCCAGTCCTGGGCGGCTACCTCACCGACAGTATTTCCTGGAAAGCGCTGTTTCTGGTCAATCTCCTTCCCGGAGTTCTGGTCACGGTCCTGGTCTGGCTGTTTGTAAGGGTCGATGAGCCGGAGTGGCAGCTGCTCGACGCCATCGATTTCCGGGGAATCGTGTTTTTGGTCGTATTCTTAGGCAGTCTTCAGTACGTGCTTGAAGAAGGTGTCAGGAATCAATGGTTTGAAAGCGGAAGGATCGCTGGTCTGTTTTTGGTCGCCGTGATATCCGGGATTTTGTTGCTCTATCGGGAGTTGACGTTCTCAGCCCCAGTGGTCGATCTCAGGGCCTTTAGAGATTGGAATTTCTCGGTGGGTTGCCTTTTCAGTTTTATTCTTGGGATCGGTCTTTATACGATCATCTATCTCATGCCGGTCTACCTTGCGAATGTGAAGGGGCTCAATAGCCTTCAGATTGGTCAGTACATCATGGTGGCCGGTCTCTTTCAGTTTGTCTCGGCATTTGTTGCAGGGCCTCTGGCGAAGGTTATGGACTCCCGGCTGATGTTGGCAGCCGGACTCTTTATGTTCGGCTTGGGGTGCTGGATGAATGGCAATCTGACGCAACAGGATGGATATTGGGAGTTTTTCTGGCCTCAGGCCCTTCGCGGCTTCGCATTGATGTTTTGCTTCCTGCCGATTAACTCTCTGGCCCTAGGGACACTGCCCGCCGCAGAAGTGAAAAACGCGAGCGGCCTCTACAACCTCATGAGAAACCTTGGCGGGGCCATTGGCTTGGCGGTTGCCAATACGCTGATGATTTATTGGAACAAGTTGCACTACGCGCGGTTGCGAGAGTCTGTCGTGCAGGGCGGATTGATTCCCGAGTCACTTCTCTACCAAATGCAGGAGCGACTGGATTTAGCAGGGGTTAGTGACACGACGGTCGGCGCCCTGAAGCAGTTGACGGCTTTGGTGGTTCGGGAATCCGAAGTCTTAACGATCAACGCGCTTTTTCATGCGCTGGGCTGGGTTTTTTTCTTCGCCCTGTTGTTGATGCCTTTGGTGCGGCGGGTCGTGCCAGAGGACGCACATGGCGCGGCCCACTAACTGACCGTCTTTCCACCGTTGCGGGGGCGGTTGATGCTTTGTAGGACTGGCTTTTACCCCATTTTGCGGTGGGCGCAACGATAATCAAGGTCTTGTATGAAAGGGTTTTCGCCCCGGTCCTGCGGCCGCTCGCGCGGTCGACCACATCGACAGTTCCATAGCCACTCTGACCGACAAGGTGAAACAGTTCCTCAGAGCGATAATCCTCGACATGAACGCAGCCATGCGAAGCTGCGGCCCGGCCCATCTCGCTAAGGGATCGCTGGTCCAGGGATGAGTGCAGGGCCATTCCTCCATTGAAGAAGACGGCCCAGAGCATGGGGGCGTCGTATTTTCCGGACCAGTGGCGCGAGGAAAACATCAGCGGACGAAAATACCCTTTGGAGGTTTCATGCCCCTTTGCGCCGGAGGAGATGAGCCAGTAGTAAAGCAGTCCCTCGCCCCGCTTATATACCCTAAGCGTCTGACCTGCACCCCAGAAGGGGTCCCTTTGTGTACTGACGATCACGATCAGGTGGTAACTCTGGAACTCGGCATTCTTCAAGGGGTCAGGCAGGTCCTCCGCCTCTGATCGGTCTGGATCGACATAGGGCTTAAATGCCTTGGTGACGCCAAAGACGAAGTCCGGATTGGCGCCCACATCATCCTCGTAACGGCTGGTCGGTTGGGACCGGGGGTAGCCCTCCCAGGGCCCGGCTGACTCCCCACCCGCGGAGGGTGCGCCAAGGGCCGCAAAGCAACTCATGGCAATGAAAAGACCGGGGATGGTCCTGAGCAATGCTTGCCATTTCTTCCGCTTCATGGGTTTTCGTTGGAAAGGTTTAATCAAGGCTCGACTTTACCGAGATATCCGGCTCGGGAATAGTTGTGAATTGCGAGGCTGCTCACATCGAGGACCTCTCTGGGGAGGCATTCGGTAGGTGTTGGCATGAGGCGGGAAGCGCCCTGGCTATTTACCGCCTTCAGTCGACCAACCGATTCGGTTTTGGGGGGGGCGGTTGGCCCAGTCTCAAAGACTCTCGTACAATATTTGTACAGTAGTAAACCTAGGTCTTCAATCTGAGTTGACCGATCTCATTCGTCACAGTCTGATTTTCAGATTCATTAGGAGTTTCTTGAAAATGTCCGCTCAAATCAACGCCAATTCCGAAGATCGCTCGCATTTTTCGGTTGTAGAGGATCCCGACATTCGGCATGACTGGACGCTTGAGGAGATTGTCGGATTATTTGACCGGCCATTTAGTGACCTCATGTATGCCGCTCAGCAACTCCACCGCAAACACTTTGATCCCAATGAGATTCAGGTCTCCAGTCTTCTGAGTATCAAAACCGGATCTTGTGCAGAAGATTGCGCCTATTGTCCTCAAAGCGCACACCATCAGACCGGACTTACGAGTGAGTCGCTCCTCTCGGTTGAGGAGGTGCTGGAGTCAGCGCGGCGAGCAAAAGCTCAGGGTGCGGGTCGGTTTTGCATGGGTGCCGCCTGGCGCAGCCCCACGGATGGTGAAGTCGAGCGGGTTTGCGAAATGGTGGAGGGTGTCAAGTCACTGGGCCTTGAAACCTGTGTCACGCTGGGCATGTTGACGACTCCACAAACCCAGCGCCTCAAAGAGGCGGGCCTTGATTATTACAACCACAATTTGGACACTTCCGAGGCCTACTATTCCGAAATCATTACCACCCGGACCTATCAGGATCGTCTTGATACGCTCGAGCGGGTCCGGGATGCCGGCTTGAACGTCTGTTGCGGAGGAATCATCGGAATGGGGGAGGGGCGGGAGGACCGGGCGGGTCTTCTGATGCAACTTGCCAACCTACCTCGCCATCCTGAGAGCGTTCCGATCAATCTTCTGGTTCAGGTCGAGGGAACGCCCTTGAATGGGAAGGCAGCGCTGGATGTGTTTGAGTTTGTCCGGATGATCGCGGTTGCGCGCTTGATGATGCCCACCTCCAGAGTACGCTTATCCGCCGGCCGAAATGAGATGAGCGACGAGATGCAGGCCCTGTGTTTTCTGGCGGGTGCAAACTCCATTTTCTATGGCGAGCGTCTGCTAACGACTGACAACCCCCTTGGAGACCATGATCAGCGGCTCTTTCAGCGCCTTGGCGTTCGTGTGACCGGGATTTACGCGGACGCTTGAAGAGGGCTTGGCAGATGGGGTCTGTCAAGCCGGTTTGGCGCCGTGTTTCCCAGGAACTCGAGGGGCTAAGGTCGCAAGGGCTCTATCGCGTCCGGCGAACCCTTGAGGGGCCGCAGGGCGTCAACGTCGAGGTTGACGGGCGGCCGCTGATCAATTTTTCCTCCAACGATTATCTGGGTTTGGCCAGCAGCCCTGCGCTGCGCGAGGCGATGATAGAGGGCGTTCAGCGTTACGGGGTCGGCTCCGGCGCCTCGCACCTGATTTGTGGTCATGCGACACCCCACCATGCATTGGAGGAGGCTCTGGCCCATTTTCTGAGGCGGGATGCCGTGCTCCTTTTTTCGACGGGCTACATGGCGAATCTGGGCATCGTCTCCTCCCTCTGTTCCCGACATGACACCGTCTATCAGGATCGGCTCAACCATGCCTCCCTCATCGATGGTGCCCGCCTCTCCGGTGCCCGATTGGTCCGATATGCGCATGGAACCTCTCCGGTGATCGAGAGGGATCGGCATGGGCTGGTGGTAACCGATGGGGTTTTTAGCATGGACGGGGATCTTGCCAATCTGCCTCTGCTGACCAAGTCCTCTCGTGAGGGAGAGGCTCTGCTGGTGATTGATGATGCCCATGGTTTGGGTGTGATCGGTCCGAGGGGTCGGGGTATCCTCGAGCATTGGGGTATGAGTCAGGAGGATTGCCCCCTTCTGGTTGGAACCCTTGGTAAGGCCTTTGGAACATTTGGCGCATTTGTTGCCGGCCCTCGCGATTTACTGGATTTCCTTGTCCAGAAATCAAGAACCTACATCTACACAACCGCGCTTCCACCTGCTCTTGCCCATGCCACCTTGCGTTCCCTGTCCCTGATCCAGACAGAGGATTGGAGACGGGTGTACCTTAAGCGGCTGATTCATCGTTTCAGAGCGGCGGCCTCTGGCTTGGGTTTCCATCTGCTTGATTCGGAGTCACCGATTCAGCCGATCGTGATCGGTGATAACGGCGTGGCGCTGGCGGCGAGTCAGCAGCTTCTTGAGAGAGGTTTTTTGGTGATACCGGTACGCCCACCAACGGTTCCAAAGGGAACGGCAAGGTTGAGGGTAACGCTGACGGCCGGACATACTGAAAGGCAGGTAGATCAGCTCCTCGATGCATTGAGTGACCTTGCGCCAGGGGTCATGGCATGACTGGCACGGCAGGTCATCAGGCTGGATTGTGGTTCGAGCGCTCAGGGCAGGGCCCGGATCTGTTGCTACTGCACGGATGGTCGATGCACAGTGAGATCTGGTCCTTCTTTAAGGATGCCCTGTCCGAGCATTTCCGGGTCACCACGATTGATCTGCCAGGGCATGGCCGAAGTCATGGTTTCAAGCCGGAAAGTCCAGCGGATTTTTCGAATCGCATTCTGGATATCGCGCCTGAGGGTACGATCGCCGTGGGCTGGTCTTTAGGTGGGTTGTTGCTCTTGGATAGCCTGTCCCGCTCCCCCTCACATTTTGGGGGAGCCGTGCTGATTGCATCGAGTCCCAAGTTCTCCCGGGGTTTTGGATGGCCGGGTGTCAGTCATGCGGCCCTCGCAGGCATGGAAGAGAGTCTTCAAGAGGATTACGGCGAGACACTCAGGCGGTTTGTCAGTCTTCAGACTCTTGGCCAGGCTGGCGCCCGAGATCTTTCTAAATCCATTAATGACCTCCTGAACCGTCAGCCGGCGCCGGCTCCTTGGGCGCTGCAGTGGGGGCTTTCGGTCTTGGCGCATGCCGATTTCAGGGATCAGGTCTCGCGTTCAGCGCTGCCTATGCTTGCGATTTTGGGGGCACGTGATCGGTTGATTCCGGCTCAAGTCGCCGAGGCGTTTTCAAGGCTCAATCCGCAGATTCAGGTATTGCTTCTCAAGGATGCTGCACATATTCCCTTTCTGACGCACTCCGCTGAGGTGTGCGAGGCCGTGGTGCGATTTGCCCATGATTGCAAGGGCTGATTCGATGTTGCAGGGTGCTACCGGCGGAATGCCTTCAAAGCGGTTGATCGCCCAATCTTTCTGCGCTGCGGCGGAGGCTTATGACCGGGTTGCCGCGTTTCAGCGACGCATTGGATTTGAATTATTGGAACGAATTCCGGTGGAAAACGGCTACAGAAGCGTGCTGGATGTTGGTGCAGGGACCGGTTTTCTGGCCTCCGAAATCGAGCGGCGAAACCCGGGGTCTCATGTCTATGCCGTGGATATTGCAGAGGGAATGATTCGTCAGGCGAGGAGCCGCTTGCGAGGCTCCTGTTTGATTGGGGACGCGGAAATGTTGCCGGTCACTGGCCGGTCGATCGATTTGCTGGTCTCCAATCTTGCGATTCAGTGGTGTCACTCTCTGGATCAGACCTTTAGTGAATTTGCGCGTGTTCTCAGGCATGACGGGATCTTGGGATTCTCAACTTTTGGGCTTCATACCCTCAAGGAGTTGCGGGCAGCATGGGCATCGGTGGATGACCAGTCACATGTCAATGTCTTTCAAACCCATGCGGCCATCTCAAGTGCGTTAGTAACTGCAGGGCTCCGCCCGGATTTTCTGGCGGAAACTGAATTCCGGATCAGCTATTCCAGCCCATTGGCTCTTATGCGAGAGCTGAAAGGCTTGGGTGCCCATAACATCACCCATGATCGCCCTCGTCATCTGATGGGGCGGGCGCGTTTTGCCCAAATGCTAGCCCAGTATCAGGCGTTGTCAGGGGGGGGCGCAGGTTCCATTGAGGCGACTTTCCATGTGGTTCTGGGTATAGCCAGACAGTCGCTGCCATGATGGATCACCACGGAGTATCTGGGCGGGGGATCTTCGTTACCGGAACCGACACGGGCATTGGTAAAACCCATGTCAGCGTCAGGCTCATCGAAGCCCTGCATCAGGCGGGGTTTCGGGTTGCGGGCATGAAGCCGGTTGCATCGGGCGCCGAGTGGGTCAATGGTCGATGGGTGAATGAGGATGCGCAGGCGCTGATTTCAGCAGCCACGGAACCACACCCCTATGACTGGGTTAATCCGTTTGTCTATGAGCCACCGATCGCGCCGCATCTCGCTGCGGAAAAAGCCGGTTCTCCTGTGCGCTTTGACCGGATCAGGGAGTGTTATGAGCGCTTGGTCGAGCGGTCAGATCTGGTGGTGGTGGAAGGTGTTGGTGGCTGGCTTGTCCCTCTCAATGGAGCAGAGGATCTCTCGGATTTAGCGCGTTATCTGGGACTACCGGTGCTCATGGTCGTCGGTATTCGGCTGGGCGCGATCAATCATGCGCGGATGACCCATGCGCTGATTCAGCAAAGCGGTGTTCCCTTTCTGGGATGGGTGGCAAATCATGGTCTTCCGGGTGGGTCAGTCTCGTTAGAAATGGAGGATGCCCTGGCCGTCAGCCTGGGGTGCCCTCCCTTGTTCTCTCTGTTACGCGACGAGTCTGGGTCGGATTGCGTAGCCCGCATTAATAACCCTATGAAAATTGTTGAAATCTTGCGTCAAAAGACGCCATAAGCTAGGATCTACGCGGTCAGAGTGGGCTCATTGGGTGTGCTGATACGAGTCATCAGCCAGACGTTCGGGTTCAGCCATGATCAGATCTAAAGTGATCTCCGAATCTGCTGCGTTTGAATCATGATCAAGGTTGAGCAAAACCCGATCAATCAAACGATCGAAATCACACTGGCGCCAAATTGCTCGTTGACGCCCCGACAGACGGCCGCGTTTCTGGTCATCTCCGGCACCGTCGTTCTGGGTATTGGCGGGCTCTTTGCGGTTTGGGGATTATGGCCGGTCCTCCCGTTTTCTGGGTTGGAATGGTTGATCCTGTTCTGGGCATTCAGGCACGTGGGTGCCCGGCGCACTCAGTGGGAACGGCTGATCATCGGTGAGGCGATTATTCGCTATGAGTCTTGCTTGGACGGCCCGGTGCAGACGATGACTTTCCAGCGTGCTTGGGTCCGAGTGGTTTGGAACAAGTCGCCATACCGAGGACACCCTAGGCGATTGAGCTTAGGCTCACACGGTAATCAAGTTTTTGTCGGCGAACTTCTCGCCGAAGCGGAGCGTCAAAGTGTCTATGACCGACTCCGAATCATTTTGGACAAGTAAAGACCCGCTTGCGGGTTCAACTGCGTGTATATGAGAGGCATTCGTGAAGAAACTTAGAACTTTGATGGCGATATCAGGGTTTTCAGCGGTCGGCCCGGTCAGTGCCGATTATGCCGTCAACCTTACTGAGGGCGTCACTGAGCTCAGTCGGGATATTCATGATCTGCACATGCTGATCTTCTGGATCTGCGTGGCAATTGGTGTGCTGGTTTATGGCCTGTTGGTTTACTCGCTGATCAATCACCGAAAGTCCAAGGGCGCGATTCCTGCAACCTTCCATGAAAATGCCAAGCTGGAAATCCTCTGGACCGTGATTCCTTTTCTTATCCTCATGGGCATGGCGGTTCCGGCAACCCGCGTGATGATCAAAGCCTATGATGTATCAGGTGCCGACCTGACGGTGAAAGTCACGGGTTACCAGTGGAAATGGAAATACGAATACATTGATCAGGGGGTGAGCTTCTTTAGTACCCTTGACGCCAAAAGCAATGCGGCCCGCCAGCTTGATTCAGGAATTAGTCCTGCAAGCGTAGATCACTACCTCCTGGACGTTGATCACCCGCTGGTGCTTCCGGTTGGCAAAAAAGTTCGTTTTCTGTTCACCGGCGGTGATGTAATCCATTCTTGGTGGGTCCCGGACCTTGGCTGGAAGAAAGATACCATTCCTGGCTTTATTACCGACGGCTGGGCCAAGATTGACAAGCCCGGTACCTATCGTGGTCAATGTACCGAGTTGTGCGGTCGCGATCACGGTTTTATGCCGATCGTGGTGGTCGCCAAGACGGAGCCAGAGTATCAGTCGTGGCTGACTGAACAGAAGGCCCTAGCGGCTAAATCAAAGGACGATGAGGACGACGAAGTAACACCTGCTCAGTCTTCACAGTCGGGCAGTGCCTCGGAGATGGCACCCTCGACAGCTGCCGAGGCCGAGCCTGTCGCCTCATCGGCTGAAACGCAACCTCACAAAAGCAAGGAAGAGTTGATGGCCCAAGGCCAGTCTGTCTATGAAAGCCATTGCCAAAGCTGCCACCAGGCTACGGGCGAGGGAATCAGCGGGCTCTTCCCTGCGATTAAAGGCAGTGCGATCGCCAACGGTCCGGTTTCCAACCATATTAGCTTGGTTCAGAACGGTAAGCCGCCACTCATGGCCTCCTTCCGAAACATTCTGACACCTGAAGAAATTGCGGCAGTCATCACCTACCAGCGCAATGCGCTGGGGAACTCAACTGGTGATGTTGTCCAGGCGAGCGATGTCGCTTCGCACCAGTAACCCCATTGAATCCAAGAGGTGAATCCTATGTCAGTCACGGCGCTTCATGATGATCACCATGACCATGGTCCCGCCAAGGGTCTCATGCGATGGGTGACAACCACGAACCACAAGGATATCGGGACGCTTTACCTGATCACGTCACTGGCCATGTTCATGGTCGGCGGCGCGATGGCGCTCGTCATCCGGGCAGAGTTATTTGAGCCCGGTATGCAGTTCGTAGATCCGTTGTTCTTCAACTCCATGACAACGCTGCACGCGCTCATCATGGTTTTTGGTGCGGTCATGCCGGCATTCGCAGGTCTCGCCAACTGGATGATCCCGATGATGATCGGGGCACCAGATATGGCGCTCCCCCGATTGAACAACTGGAGTTACTGGTTGCTGCCTTTTGCGGCAGTCATGCTGGTCAGTACCCTGTTCATGGAAGGCGGCGCCGCAGCCGCTGGCTGGACGCTCTATCCGCCGCTGGTCCTCCAAACCGGAGCAGCCCTACCCTTTACTATCTTTACGATTCATATTCTCGGTGTTTCCTCAATTCTGGCCGCGATCAATATCATCGTGACAATCCTGAATATGCGGGCGCCTGGCATGACTATGATGAAAATGCCGTTGTTCGTCTGGACCTGGCTGATTACCGCATTTCTGCTGGTTGCCATCATGCCCGTGTTTGCCGGTGCGGTGACCATGCTGTTGACCGACAAGTATTTCGGCACCAGCTTCTTTAATGCGGCAGGTGGTGGAGATCCTGTCCTTTACCAGCATCTGTTCTGGTTCTTTGGGCACCCTGAAGTGTATGTCCTGATCCTTCCCTCTTTCGGGATCGTGTCACAGATCATTCCAACTTTTGCGAGAAAGCCCCTGTTCGGGTACAGCTCGATGGTCTATGCGACAGCCTCCATCGGTTTTCTCTCGTTCATCGTATGGGCGCACCATCAATATACGGTTGGCATGCCGGTTGAGGGAGAGCTGTATTTCACTTATGCGACCATGCTGATAGCGGTGCCCACGGGCGTAAAGGTATTCAACTGGATCTCGACCATGTGGCGGGGGGCAATTACTTTCGAGGCCCCGATGCTTTGGGCGATTGCCTTCGTCGTGCTGTTTACTATGGGTGGGTTCACCGGCTTGATGATGTCAATATCCCCGGCCGACCTGCAGTACCATGACACCTACTTCATCGTGGCCCATTTCCATTATGTGCTGGTATCTGGTGCCGTTTTTGCGATTATCGGGGCGGTGTTTTACTGGCTCCCCAAGTGGACAGGTCGGATGTACGACGAGCGTCTGGCCCGGCTTCATTTCTGGCTGACCGTGATTTCGGTAAATGTTTGCTTCTTCCCGCAGCACTTCCTTGGGCTGGCGGGGATGCCGCGACGGATTCCAGACTATGCCCTGCAGTTTGCAGAATTCAATGCCTGGTCCTCGGTTGGGGCGTTTGTCTTCGGTTTTTCCCAGCTGATCCTCTGCTATATCGTGTACAGAGCGGCGACCGGTCACGGTGAGCTGGCGACAGACGAGGTATGGGAGGATGCGCGGGAGCATGGGCTCGAGTGGCAGCTGCCTTCACCGGCGCCGTACCATACTTGGGAGCATCCTCCGCACATTTATTGAGGGGGGGCGAGCACGACAGGGGAGCTGCCTCTTAATCCTTGAATAAGGTAGGTAACCAGCAATGAAACTGCGTACACGCAATCTCATATTGGCAGTAACTCTTGCGCTCCTCGCGATCGGTCTTTATGTGTTCACGATTGTCGAGGTCGTGAACACGGGTGGACCGCATTGACCGCAGAGACAAAAAAAAGGACGCATGGCCGGGTGCTCTGGCCAGTCATCCTAGTCGTCGTCGGCATGTTCGGCTTTGGTTTTGTGCTAGTTCCCTTCTATAACGTGTTCTGTGAGTGGACGGGCTTGAATGGCAAGGTGAAGACCGAGGCGCAAGTCCAGACGCAATATGTTGTGGATCAGTCGCGCTGGGTCACGGTCGAATTTGTAACGACCGTCAATGGTGCCATGCCTCTCAAGTTCAAGCCTGAAGTGGCCAAACTCAAGGTACATCCCGGTGAATACCATACGGTTAAATTTTTTGGGACCAATGTATCGGGTAAACGGCTGTTAGGGCGGGCGATTCCCAGTATCGCACCAGGATGGGCAACGCGGTTCCTGACCAAGGTGGAATGTTTCTGCTTCGACGAGCAGTCGTTTGAAGCGCATCAGCGACGTGAGATGCCAGTGCGCTTCGCCATTGACCCGGAGCTCCCGGGCACAGTGGCCGATCTGACCCTGTCTTATACGTTTTACGACATAGGTCAACCCTAATTCAGAGTTAATTTTCGAATCACCGTTCAGGGGATCTAAAGATGGCATTACATGGTTCATATTACCTACCGCACAAAGCGACCCAGCCGATCCTGGGCTCGATCGGTCTGTTCGTTCTCCTTGCGGGGTTCTCGAACTATCTGAACGGTTCTGAGATCGGGCCGATAATGATGTGGATCGGCGGCGGAACGATCATTTACATGATGTTTCTCTGGTTCGGCACGGTGGTCCGCGAGAGTGTGGGGGGGCTGTACAGCGATCAGGTCGATATTTCCTTTCGAATGGGGATGATCTGGTTCATTACCTCCGAAATTTTCTTCTTCGCTGCATTTTTTGGCGCCTTATTTTACAGTCGGGTCTTGGCATTGCCCTGGATGGGAGGGGAGGGTTCAACGCTTGGAATCGAGACGCACGAATTCCTGTGGGATACCTTCAAGAATGTGTGGCCCACGAACGGGCCGGGACGGATTGGTGGGCATGAGGGCGACTTTGAACCGATGGCGGCTTGGGGAATTCCGGCCATCAACACTCTGATCCTGCTGACCAGTGGTGCCACGGTGACGTGGGCGCACTGGGGCCTCCTTAAGGATAACCGTCAGCAGCTCATCATCGGTCTTTTTGCGACAGTTGCCTTGGGGTTCATTTTCGTCGTGCTGCAAGGCTTTGAATACCACGAAGCGTACACCGAGATGGGGCTGACCTTGGGTACCGGGATCTATGGATCCACCTTCTTCATGCTCACCGGATTTCACGGTCTTCATGTCTCAATCGGAGCCATCATGCTGCTGGTCGTCCTGATTCGGAGCATGCGCGGGCACTTCTCTTCTCACAATCATTTTGCGTTCGAAGCGGCGGCATGGTACTGGCATTTTGTCGACGTGGTCTGGCTGGGCCTGTTCGTTTTCGTCTACTGGCTCTAGCAGAATGCCTTGCGGTAGGATCCGGGTCGCTTTCAAGTGCGGCCGGATCCTACTGTTTCCTTGTATGCGTCGGAGACGCCGGCCGTCCTGACAACAATGACTCAATGTCGACGCTGTCAAAGGCGTAATTGCGATTACAAAATTCGCAAGTGACGCTGACCTCGCCCTGTTCTACTAGGATCGACTCCAGTTCCTCTCTTCCCAGGCCCTCAAGCACCTCTGATATCCGTCGCCGGCTGCATGAGCAGCGAAAGTAAACCGGCTCAGGCTCTTGCAGCAGGACCCGCTCTTCGTTGAACAAGCGATAAAGCATCTCTTCCATGGAGAGTTCCAGGAGCTCTTTTTGCGTGACGGTCTGCGCCAGCTGATTGATTCGGTTCCAAGATTCTGATCGGTCATTGACGCCGGGTAGGGTCTGAAGGAAAAGCCCGCCCGCGCGGTCCTGATCGGAAAAAAGCCATAGGCGGGTGGGTAACTGCTCAGATTGCTGGAAATACGACTCTATGGCCTCAGCAAGTGAATTTCCTTCCAGTCCAACAATCCCCTGATAAGGCTCATAGTCATTTCGCTGGATAGTCAGGACCATGCGGGCCTCCCCGAAGAGGGATGCAAAATGCAGCGACTCGGGCGGGTCGTTATAACGAAGGAGGCCGCGGATTGTTCGCTGATGAGTGCATTGTGCTACCAGTGCCGGAATTGCGCCGTTGCCTTGTACCTGGAGAATGAGCGCCCCTTCAAACTTGATAGTGCCAGAGAGCAGGACAGCGGCGGAGAGGGCCTCGCCCAGAGATGGAATCGCCCAGCTGGGATAGGGAGCGTGGCCCTGAATGGTCTTGAAGGCGTTGCGCAGTTGGACGATCTCGCCACGAATACCAAGGCCGTCGAATTGAAACCGTTGAAAGCGATCGTAATATGCCGCAAGCGGGTTGGGGGGCTGAGTCATCTTTGAATTATCCGTTCCGATTCAGGTCTGAAGCAATGGGTAAATAGGAGGCAGCCTGATGTTTTTAATGCGGAGCAAAGACGTACTTGTTAATCCCGAGGATGCCCTTCCTGGTCGAACCGATCCCATCTTTCGCGGGGGTCAGCACGCGGTACTGGGCGTTCCCATGCTTCCACCGTTTCCAGAGAGTGTCCATACCGTCTGTTTTGGCATGGGATGTTTCTGGGGAGCCGAACGACGTCTCTGGTCACAGGCTGGTGTTTATGTAACGGCCACGGGTTATGCAGGAGGCATCACTCCGAACCCGACCTATGAGGAGGTCTGCTCGGGTCTTACCGGCCATGCAGAAGTTGTCTTGGTCGCCTATGAGGCACGACCTGAAGTGCTCGACCATCTGCTTCGCGTTTTCTGGGAGTCCCATGACCCAACCCAAGGGATGCGCCAAGGCAATGACCGAGGCACACAGTACCGGTCAGCCATCTATTTTTCCAGTGAGGTTCAGACGCCTCGGGTCGAGAGCAGCAAGGAGCGCTACCAGAGGGCAATCGAATCTTTAGGCATCAAGAGCGATATCACCACTGAAATTAAGCCGCTGGGTCGCTTTTTTTATGCTGAGGATTATCATCAACAGTACCTCTTTCATAATCCTTCGGGCTATTGCGGGCTCAAGGGTCTCGGTGTCGATTGCGACTGAGCGACAGACGTTTAGGCGCGAAGTGTCGATTTCTCCTCCTCAAATTGCTTCTGCCAAGGCAGGGTTTTTTTTGTGGGCTTAAAATAAGAGGAACCGATGGCCGCCTTTGCGGGCCCTCACTGCAGGCGAGCCAGCTGGGTCCACAGAAAACCGGCCGCATCCCCAAGGTTCCAGATCGATTTCACATCCATGACTCCTGAACCTCTGTCGAGTATTCCAACCCCCATCAGTCTTGCAAAAGACGCCCGTCAGAATTTGCGTTGGCTTTTCGTGCTCCGCAATCTGATGATTTTCGGTGAGGGCTTCATCATCTTTATCAGCCTGAACGGGCTCGATATTCCCTTGCGTGAAGTGCCGCTCTGGGGGATCCTGACCTTGCTCTCTCTGTTTAACTGGTGGACCTGGTTGCGCCTGGGTTCCGCGGAGCCGATTTCAGAGGATGAGCTTTTTATTCAGCTTTCCTGCGACGTATTGGCGATCACCGCCATTCTTTACTTTACCGGGGGAGCCACCAATCCCATCGCCTGGTTCTTTCTGCTGCCACTCATCATTGCAGCGACTGTCCTGACGCAGGAATACACCTGGTACATGGTGATTTTCACCTCGGGCTGTTACACCCTGCTGATGACCTATTACCAGCCCTTGCCAGACATCCAGCCGGTGGTTCTGCAGGGAACGCATGCCCAACTCATGCACAACATGATGCCCAAGCATGATTTGGATCTTCACGTGTTTGGCATGTGGTTTGGTTTTGTCTTCAGTGCGGTGACGGTCGCCTATTTTGTGGTGGAGATGGCCAAAACCCTGAGAGCCAGGGAGCGGAGCCTTGCTGAGGCACGTGAGCAGAGTCTCAGGAATGAGCGGCTCGTATCGCTTGGCACACTGGCGGCAGGTGCTGCGCATGAAATCGGAACACCTTTAGGGACAATGGCGATCTTGATCGGTGAGGTACTGGAGGATTGTGCGAGGACGCCGGATGCCGAACTTGAAATTAAAATGAAGATCCTTCGCGATCAAGTGGCGCGCTGCAAGTCGGCATTGTCGGTGATGTCCGCGACGGCGGGCGAGATCCGGGCCGAAAGTGGTCATGTCACCTCCTTGACCGGTTATCTGGACAATGTCGTCGAGAGCTGGAAAGCCCAACTACCCGATGCCAAGCTGGACTATCGAGCCACGGGCCCCAAGCCAGCGCCCGGGTTTCTGGCGGAGCAGACCCTGACCCAAGCCTTGATCAATATTCTTAATAATGCCTCGGAAGTCTCCGCGCGAGGGGTCAATTTCATTGTCAACTGGGACTATCGGAGCGTCACGCTTCAGATTCTCGATAGCGGCCCTGGTATCTCCCCGGAGGTATCCAGTCAGATTGGAAAGAACCCCATCACTACCAAGGATCAAGGTTTGGGTGTCGGGCTTTTTCTGGCCTTTGCGACCATTAATCGATTGGGGGGTGAAATTGAGATGACGCCTCGAAAGGATGCAACAGGAACCTTAACGCGTATTGTTTTGCCGGTTGTTGGGGGCTGGAACCAGGGTTAGCGAATGGAAGGGAACTGCGATATCAAGAGTGAGCTGCAAAAGCCGACACTGTTGCTCGTGGATGACGACCACACCTTCTCATTGGTGTTAAGTCAGGCGCTGGCCCGTCGGGGGTTTGAGGTTCATGTGGCCAATGACGTTGAAGCTGGTGTGCGTCTGGCTGAATCCGTTGATCCTGAATATGCGGTAATTGATCTAAGGATTGGAGCCGAATCAGGACTGGTTCTTGTAAAACGCTTGCACGAGATCGATGCAAATACGCGGATTGTGATGCTGACCGGATTCGCGAGTATCACCACCGCAGTCGAGGCGATAAAGTTGGGTGCAGTGCACTATCTGGCCAAGCCCGCTGATGTGGACGATATCATCACAGCCCTTCACCGGGAGCAGGGGGATGAATCCGTTGAGATCAAGGAAAAGCCCCTTTCAGTGCGTCAGCTGGAGTGGGAGCACCTGCAAAAAATTCTTGTCGATCATGGCGGCAACATTTCAGCCGCCGCCAGAGCCCTTGGTATGCATCGACGAACGCTGCAGCGGAAGCTGGAGAAACACCCGGGCAAGGAGTGAGCTCCCTCCGCTCAATGCGCCCGGGGACTTGAATTCCAGAGCCATCGCCCCCAATTCACTTCCGGGTGACCTTCACGGTCTATTGACACATCGGGCGCCTCGATTATTATTAGCACTCGCATTGGACGAGTGCTAACATCAACCCCGTTGGTGCCTTATCGCACGATAAAACCCTCAAGCGGGTATCCCCAATCTATTTAATCAACGTGAATGGAGTACTTGATGAAAATTCGACCGCTAAATGATCGCGTGATCGTGAAGCGTCTGGAAGAGGAGCGCACCTCGCCGGGCGGCATTGTGATTCCTGATTCGGCTGCTGAGAAGCCGGTTCGGGGTGAAGTGGTTGCGGCGGGCCCAGGTAAGTCGCTCGACAATGGCCAGGTTCGCGCTCTTTCTGTGAAGGCGGGTGACAAGGTTCTTTTTGGCAAGTATGCCGGGACCGAAGTGAAGGTGGATGGCCAGGAAATTGTGGTCATGCGTGAGGATGACATCATCGCAGTTTTGGAAGGCTAAGTGCCTTCTTGAATTCCAGCCGATTCAATATTGAGGAAAAGTATCAATGGCAGCTAAAGATGTAAGGTTTGGTGATGACGCGCGCAGCCGGATGGTTCGCGGCGTCAATGTTCTGGCGCAAGCCGTCAAGGTTACGTTGGGTCCCAAAGGCCGCAATGTGGTTTTGGACAAGAGCTTTGGAGCTCCCACGGTCACTAAGGATGGCGTTTCGGTCGCCAAGGAGATCGAACTTGCGGACAAGTTCGAGAATATGGGTGCGCAGCTGGTGAAGGAAGTTGCTTCCAAGACCTCGGATATCGCAGGTGATGGAACGACGACCGCTACCGTTCTTGCTCAGTCCATTTTGGTCGAAGGTCTGAAGTCCGTCGCAGCTGGCCTGAACCCGATGGACCTCAAGCGTGGGATTGACAAGGCAACGGCATCAGCCGTTGAGGCGATTCGCGATCTTTCCGTGCCTTGTGCGGATAGCAATGCGATTGCTCAGGTGGGATCCATTTCTGCCAATTCTGATGAAGCAATTGGCAAGATCATCGCCGACGCCATGGACAAGGTCGGTAAGGAAGGTGTCATCACCGTTGAGGATGGCTCAGGACTCGAGAATACGCTGGATGTGGTCGAAGGCATGCAGTTTGATCGTGGTTACCTGTCGCCCTATTTTGTCAACAATCAGCAGAACATGACGGTTGACCTCGAAAATCCGCTGATTCTCATCTATGAGAAGAAGGTCAGTAATATTCGCGACCTTCTGCCCGTGCTCGAGGGCGTTGCCAAGGCGGGTCGCCCCTTGCTGATTATTGCCGAAGATGTCGAGGGCGAAGCGCTCGCAACGCTGGTTGTCAACAATATCCGTGGCATCCTGAAGGTTGCGGCGGTCAAGGCCCCTGGGTTTGGGGATCGTCGTAAAGCGATGCTCGAGGATATCGCCATTCTGACGGGCGGCACGGTGATAGCTGAAGAAGTGGGCCTGTCGCTTGAGAAGGCTACGATCGAGGACTTGGGTACGGCCAAGCGCGTTCATGTGAGCAAGGAAGAGACCACCCTGATCGATGGTGCAGGTAGCTCCGACAAGATCCAGGGCCGTATTGCCCAGATCCGCAAGCAGGTTGAGGAAACCTCTTCAGACTACGACCGCGAAAAGCTCCAGGAGCGCCTGGCTAAGCTTGCAGGTGGTGTTGCTGTAATCAAGGTCGGTGCAGCGACCGAGGTCGAGATGAAGGAAAAGAAGGCGCGCGTTGAAGATGCGTTGCATGCGACCCGTGCGGCAGTTGAAGAAGGAATTGTGCCCGGCGGTGGTGTGGCTCTGATTCGGGCCCTGCAGAAGCTCAAGGATCTCAAGGGTGCAAACCATGACCAAGATGTGGGCATTAGTATTGCCCGCCGCGCCATGGAGGAGCCGCTGCGCCAGATCGTCGCCAATGCAGGTGAGGAAGCCTCGGTTGTTCTCAACAAGGTGGCAGAAGGTTCGGGTAACTTTGGCTACAACGCCGCAACCGGTGAATATGGCGATATGGTGAAGTTCGGTATTCTGGATCCTGCTAAGGTCACCCGTAGTGCGCTTCAAAATGCGGCATCGGTGGCAGGGCTGATGATTACGACTGAAGCCATGGTTGCTGAAGAGCCGAAGCCTGAAGCGCCGATGCCTGGTGGCATGGGCGGAATGGGCGGCATGGACGGCATGATGTAGCGTCTGCTCATCTATTTCCCGGCGGACCTGTAATCAGGTCCTGAAGAGGGGGTCTTCGGCGTCAAGTCGGGGGCCCCCTACGTCATTTCGAGGCTAAGAAAATCTTCTTTGACAGATTCGAATAAGCCACTATAATTACCGGCTAGATTATAGGCGCGTAGCTCAGTTGGTTAGAGCACCACCTTGACATGGTGGGGGTCGTTGGTTCGAGTCCAATCGCGCCTACCAAATTAAAAAAGCATCGCAGTGCGGTGCTTTTTTTGTCCGTGAGGTTTTTTAGATGCCCGTAATAACGCTGCCGGATGGTTCAAGCCGAGAATATGATCGGCCGGTTACCCTTATGGGGGTGGCTGAATCCATCGGTGCAGGTCTCGCTAAGGCGGCACTGGCTGGCCGCGTGGACGGTGTTCTGGTTGATCTTTCTCACCAGATCGATCACGACGCGCAGGTCGCCATCATTACTTCACGGGACCCGGAGGGTTTAGAGGTCGTCCGGCATTCCACGGCTCATCTTTTGGCGCAAGCCGTGAAGATTCTGTTTCCCTCGGCTCAGGTGACGATCGGGCCGGTAATCGATAACGGGTTTTATTACGACTTCTCCTACGAGCGTCCCTTTACGCCCGAGGATCTTGCGGCGATCGAAAGCAAAATGGAGGAGCTCTCGGCCAGCGGCCTGGTGGTGGAGCGTAAAGTTCTGCCGCGAGACGAGGCCGCCGCCTACTTCGAGTCGATTGGCGAGCGCTACAAAGCAGAGATCATTCGGGATATTCCCAAGGATCAGGCCATCTCCCTCTACAGTCAGGGTGAGTTTACCGATCTGTGTCGGGGGCCACACGTGCCGGAAACGGGGCGCCTTAAAGCCTTCAAGCTCATGAAGATCGCTGGGGCCTACTGGCGGGGTGATTCCCGTAACGAGATGTTGCAGCGCATCTACGGTACCGCATGGTGCGACAAGAAGGATCTCAAGACCTATCTGGCCCGGCTTGAGGAGGCTGAGCGACGCGATCACCGAAAAATCGGCAAGGCGCTCGATCTCTTTCACATGCAGGAAGAAGCGCCGGGCATGGTTTTCTGGCATCCCAAGGGATGGATGCTCTGGCAGATCGTTGAGCAGTACATGCGCGGCGTTTTCCGCGCAAATGGCTATGATGAAATCCGCACCCCCTTGGTGGTTGCGCGGACGCTCTGGGAAAAGTCGGGCCACTGGGACAAATTTCAGGCCGACATGTTTACGACGGCCTCGGAGCAGCGGGACTACGCCATCAAGCCGATGAACTGTCCCTGCCATATTCAGGTGTATAACCAAGGGCTTAAAAGTTATCGTGACTTGCCGTTGCGTCTGGCTGAGTTTGGCGCCTGTCACCGCAATGAGCTTTCGGGTGTCCTGCATGGTCTCATGCGTGTCAGGGGTTTCACGCAGGATGATGCCCATATTTTTTGCACGGAAGATCAGATTCAGGCTGAGGTGTCTGAATTTATTGATTTGCTGCACCGCGTCTATGCCGATTTCGGCTTCACGCAGGTAAGGGTCAAGCTGTCGACCCGCCCGGCGAATCGCGTCGGTTCGGATGCTGTCTGGGATAAAGCCGAGGCAGCCCTTGAGCAGGCCCTGAACTCCAAGGGTCTCGAGTGGCAGCTCCAGCCTGGCGAGGGGGCCTTCTACGGGCCGAAGATTGAGTTCTCGCTGTCTGATTGTCTCGATCGCGTCTGGCAGTGCGGCACCATCCAGGTTGACTTCTCGATGCCCGAGCGTCTGGGTGCCGTTTACGTCGCTGAGGATGGCGGTCGACGGACCCCAGTGATGTTGCACCGCGCGATCCTTGGGTCGATGGAGCGATTCATTGGCATTCTGGTCGAGCACTACGCGGGATACTTTCCGCTCTGGCTTGCGCCGGTCCAGCTGGTTGTGATGAACATTACAGATGCGCAGTCTGAATGGGCGAGGGAAATCGTCTCTACGCTGGCTGGCGCAGGCTTCAGGGCTGAGTCTGACTTGAGAAATGAGAAGATCGGCTTTAAAATTCGCGAGCATTCGATGCAGCGTGTGCCCTACCTGATTATTGTCGGCGACAAAGAAATGGAGTCCCGGACCCTGTCCCTGCGTACGCAAAAGGGAGAGGATCTGGGATTATTTAGTTTGGCCGACCTGCTTCAGAGGCTCCAAGATGAGTCTGTGATGCGCGCTGTTGACCATTAACGTTTACTGGAGGAACTGGCTATCAGCGCCGATAGAAAAGAGCCGAGACTGAATGATGAAATTCAGTATGCCAGCGTACGTTTGCTGGATGCCGAGGGGAATCAGGTCGGGGTGGTCTCGAGTCGGGAAGCCCGGCAAATGGCTTACGACGTGGAACTTGATCTGGTCGAGATCTCGCCGGGGGCAGAGCCACCGGTTTGCCGAATCATGGATTATGGCAAATATCGTTTCGAGCTCAACAAGAAACTGGCCGCAGCCAAAAAGAAGCAAAAACAGATTCAGGTCAAGGAAGTGAAGTTCCGTCCGGGAACGGATGTGGGTGATTATCAGATCAAGCTTCGCAACCTGACCCGGTTTCTTGAGGAGGGTGATAAAGCAAAGGTCACCGTTCGCTTTCGGGGTCGTGAGCTGAGTCATAAAGAATTGGGCATGGATCTGCTGAAGCAGATAGAAACCGATCTTCAAGAGCATGCGACCGTAGAACAGTTTCCAAAGATGGAAGGTCGCCAGATGGTCATGATGCTGGCGCCAAAAAAGAAAAAATCCTAAGAATCAACAAGTACCAAAACTGGAGGGCGCAATGCCAAAGTTGAAAACCAACCGCGGTGCGGCGAAGCGATTCAAGAAGACCGCATCTGGCGGATTCAAGTGCAACCACTCGTTCCGTCGTCACATCCTGACCAAGAAGAGCACCAAGCGGAAGCGCCAGTTGCGTAGCCCGAATGCGATTCATGCCTCTGATGTGAAAAGCGCTGCCCGGATGCTGCCTTACAGCTGAATTTTTTAACGCAAGATATCAAGTGAAGAGGGTCCTATGCCCAGAGTAAAACGTGGCGTTACCGCGAGAGCCCGCCACAAGAAGGTTCTCAAGCAGGCGAAAGGGTACTACGGTGCCCGGAGCCGTGTTTATCGTGTTGCCAAGCAGGCAGTCATCAAGGCTGGCCAGTATGCATATCGTGACCGTCGCCAGAGGAAGCGTCAGTTCAGGTCGCTGTGGATTACGCGTATCAACGCGGCTGCACGTGAGTGCGGTTTGTCTTACAGTCGTCTGATTTCAGGTCTTAACAAGGCCTCCGTTGCGATCGATCGCAAGGTCCTTGCTGACATTGCGGTCTATGACAAGGAAGCTTTCGCAGCGCTCGCCAAGATCGCTCAGGGTTAACGCCCAACGTCCGTAGTCGCCCATGGTCATTCACCATGATCATGGGAGCTCGGGCGCCTCATACACTTTTCTCTAAAGCCCGGTCATGAACCATCTCGAAGACGTGCTCGCGAAGGCCCAGAGGGAAATCGCCGAGGCTGATTCGCTGGCCGCGCTAGATCAGGTCCGCGTCCAGTTTCTGGGCAAGAAGGGCGTGATCACCGAGCAAATGAAATCGCTCGGTGGCCTGCCTGCCGAGGAACGCAAGGAACAGGGCGCGCTGATCAACGAGGTCCGGAACCGGATCAACGCATCTCTGGAAGACAAGAAGCAAGCGCTTGAGGCGGCTGCTTTGCTGCAGCGCCTTGCCAATGAAACGATTGACGTCACCCTCCCAGGGCGAGGCCAGAAAACCGGAGGGTTGCATCCGGTCACCTTGACCTTGCGCCGCATCAGTGAATTGTTTCGTCAAATCGGATTTGAAATCGTCGAAGGTCCTGAGGTTGAAGATGACTATCACAACTTCGAGGCCCTCAATATTCCGGCCTCACATCCAGCGCGGGCCATGCATGATACCTTCTACTTTGATGCCCATACCCTGCTGAGGACACATACCTCTCCGGTGCAGGTGCGCATGATGGAAAGTACCCGTCCCCCGATGCGCATCCTTGCCCCAGGGCGGGTTTACCGCTGCGATTCCGACTTGACACATACGCCGATGTTCCATCAGGTCGAAGGCTTTCTGGTCGATCAATCCGTCAGTTTTGCCGATCTACGGGGTGTTATCTTCGAATTTTTGCGGCACTTCTTTGAAAAGGATGTAGACGTCCGTTTCCGCCCCTCCTACTTCCCCTTCACGGAGCCCTCGGCGGAAGTCGATATCTCCTGCGTATTGTGCGAAGGCAAGGGCTGCAGAGTGTGTAAGCAGACAGGCTGGCTTGAGGTAATGGGTTGCGGAATGATTCATCCCAAGGTGTTTGCATCGGTCGGCATAGACCCTGAAACCTACAGTGGCTTTGCCTTTGGCTTGGGTGTTGAGCGGATGGCCATGCTGCGCTATGGCATCAATGACCTTCGCCTGTTTTTTGAAAATGACCTCAAGTTTCTCCGGCAGTTTGCCCCGTTCTAGGCACTCAAGGCAGTCTCAAGCATGCGTTTTAGTGAAGCCTGGCTCAGGCAGTATGTAAATCCAACCCGCTCAACGCAGGAACTGGTCCACCAACTGACCATGGCGGGCCTCGAGGTCGACAGTGTTGCGCCTGCGGCAGGTGAGTTTTCGGGTGTCGTTGTCGGTGAAATTATCGCCGCCGATCCGCATCCAGAGGCTGACCGCCTGCGCGTCTGCACGGTGAATGTCGGCACCGAACCCCCCCTTCAGATCGTCTGTGGTGCCCCAAACGCTCGGCTTGGCCTGAAGGCGCCCTTGGCCCGCGAGGGTGCGTGTCTGCCAGGTGACCTGAAAATCAAATCGGCCAAGCTCCGTGGGATTCCCTCATTCGGCATGCTCTGCTCTGCCAAGGAGCTCGGAATCGATGAAGACAGTTCCGGTTTGATGGAACTGGCCGAAGATGCCCCGGTCGGTGAAGATCTCAGAACGTATCTGGCGCTGGATGACACGCTGGTGGAAGTGGATCTTACGCCCAATCGCGCGGATTGTCTGAGCGTCGAGGGGATCGCAAGAGAGGTTGCCTTGCTCAACGGACTCCCGGTGAGCCTTACGGAAATCAAGGAGCACAGCCCGGTCCACACGAATGAGCTCGCGGTGGAGCTCACAGCGCCTGAGGCCTGTCCTCGCTATCTGGGCCGTCTGATTCAGGATGTCAACCGAAACGCGCCGACGCCACTTTGGATGAAGGAGCGACTGCGTCGCTCTGGCGTCCGTTCGCTGGATGTGATTGTTGATATCACCAATTATGTGTTGCTGGAATTGGGTCAGCCTCTACATGCCTTTGATGCGGACACGCTTCAGGGCACCGTCTATGCACGCTGGGCCAGGCCCGGAGAAAGGCTGGCCCTTTTAAACGGACAGGAAATTACGCTCGATGGCGAGACCTTGGTGATTGCCGATGACCAAGGCCCTCAGGCGCTGGCCGGAATCATGGGTGGCAGTGCCACAGCGGTGGGTCCAGAAACGCGTAATATTTTTCTAGAGTGCGCCTTTTTTACGCCAGATCGGATCATGGGCAAGGCCCGTCGCTATGGGTTGAGTACCGACTCATCGCATCGGTTTGAGCGGGGCGTGAGTTTTACCTTGCAGCATCGGGCCATCCAACGTGCGACTGACCTTATCCTGACGCTTGCCGGCGGGCAAGTGGGCCCTTTGACTGAACGCATCAGTCCAGAGCATCTGCCGAGTCGCCAGCCGATTCGACTGCGGGCCCAGCGCATCGAAAAGCTCCTCGGTCTGAACCTCCCGGATGAAGCCGTCCTTGCGATTCTCAATGGACTTGGCATGCATCCTGACGTATTCGATGGGGGCTGGGAAGTCATTCCGCCGCCATCCCGTTTTGACATCACGCTTGAAGCCGACCTCATCGAGGAAATCGGTCGGGTTCATGGTTACGACCGTCTTCCGCGCCGAAATCCACTGATTCCCGCGCAAATGCGGGCCCAATCCGAGCGCACGCTGGATCTTGACCGAATCAAGGACACGCTGGTCGACCGGGGTTATCAGGAAGTCATTACCTACAGTTTCGTCGAGGCCGGTCTGCAACGCGAGATAACGCCCGATCAGGAGCCGCTGGCGCTCAAAAATCCGTTATCCCAGGAACTGGCTGTCATGCGCACCAGCCTTTGGCCAGGTTTGCTTGACACCGCGGTGCGCAACCTTCGGCGCCAGCAGACCCGGATTCGCCTTTTTGAAAGCGGATTACGCTTTATCAAAAGCGTAAACGGGCTGGAACAGATTAAAACCCTTGCATGGCTTGTCTCAGGCGACGTTGATCCAGAGCAGTGGGGTCAAAAATCGCGTCGGGTTGACTTCTTCGATATCAAATCGGAAGTCGAAGCCCTCGTGGCATTGACCGGGCGGCATCAGTACCTTGCATTCGAACCTGCAAGCCATGCAGCTTTGCACCCCGGACAGACAGCCCGTATCCTGCTTGAGGGAAAACAACTGGGCTTCATCGGTTTGCTTCATCCCTTGCTGGAAAAGAAACTGGGGCTCGATCAACCCACATTTCTGGTAGAAATCGACCAGGATTCCTTGCTTGAGAGAGCATTACCCCGTTTCCAGGTCCTTTCTCGCTATCCCTCGATGCGGAGGGATATTGCCCTGATCGTCGGCGATGAGGTGCAGGTGGCTGATCTGGTTCACACGGCGCAAGATGCCGGCGGTGTGCTCTTGCAGGAGGTCGTGGTTTTTGATGTCTATCGGGGACCTGGCGTCGAGGCAGGTCGCAAGAGCGTGGCGCTCGGACTGATCTGGCAGGACGACGCCGAGACACTGGTTGATGCCAGGGTCGACCAAGGCGTGAAGATCGTTCTGGATTGCCTGGCATCCGGGCATGGAGCCAAGCTGAGGGACTGAAATGGCCTTAACCAAAAATGACCTCATGGAGAGGCTACTGGCCGAGATCGAGATCACGCGCAAGGACGCAAAAGATCTGGTCGATCAGTTTTTCGAGGAGATCAAGACGGCGCTTTCTAAAGGCGAACCGGTCAAGCTCTCGGGTTTCGGCAATTTTGACCTACGTGATAAAAGCGAAAGGCCTGGCCGAAATCCCAAAACCGGTGAAGAAATTCCAATCACTGCCCGTCGTGTGGTCACCTTCAAGTCAGGACAGAAACTCAAGACGCTGGTCGAAAGCTTCGAAGGTCAACTGGCTGAATCGGACTGACCTTGCCGCTAATGCTCCGTTGGGGGCATTTGGCGGGGTCGGCAAATCCTAATTTCTGAGGGCTGTATGCAATGATTCGGGCAGGAATCGTCGGCGGCACCGGTTACACGGGCGTTGAGCTAATGCGCATTCTGGCAGGCCATCCGGAGGTGGAGGTGGTCGCCGCCACCTCAAGAGGAGATGCCGGCCGCCTCATCTCGGATGTCTACCCGAACCTCAGGGGCGCCTATTCGTTCCCCTTTGTGGAACCGGATCTGGGCGCCCTTAAGACGTGTGACGTCGTCTTGTTCGCAACGCCTAACGGGACGGCGATGCGGATGGCACCCGAACTGCTGCATCGGGGCATCCGGGTGATCGACCTTGCTGCTGATTTTAGGTTAAAAGATTCGGCGGAATGGGAAACATGGTACGGGGAGCCTCATGTTTGCCCGGAGCTTCTGGATCGGGCGGTCTACGGCTTGCCGGAATGGAACCGGGAGGCGATCATCGGTGCGGATCTGATTGCCTGCCCGGGATGCTATCCGACCTCCGTCCAATTGCCCCTCTTGCCCTTGCTGAAGACCGGTTGTGTGGGCGATGACTTTGTCATCGCCGATGTGAAATCCGGGGTCAGTGGTGCGGGACGCAAGGCGGAGATGGCCATTTTGATGAGCGAGACCGGCGAGAGTTTCAAAGCCTATTCGGTCAAGGGACATCGGCACTGGCCTGAAATCCGGCAGGGTTTTCGTCTGTTTGCAGGCAAGGAGGTGCCCCTGACCTTCGTTCCCCATTTGACCCCGATGATTCGGGGCATTCATTCCACGCTCTACCTCAAGGCCACTGCCCCGATTGACAGGGTTCAGGCAACGCTAGAGTCGACCTACGCGCAAGCGGCCTTCGTAGATATTCTCTCAAAGGGTGCTCATCCGGATACCCGTAACGTCCGAGGCAGCAATCGCTGCCAGATTGCAGTGCATCAGCCGCCCACAGGAGACATGCTGGTGGTCCTTTCGGTGATTGATAATCTGGTCAAGGGTGCCGCCGGCCAGGCAGTCCAGTGTCTGAATCTGATGTTCGGGTGCAATGAAACCACTGGTCTTGCCAGATTCGGGACGTATCCATGAGTCACTTTGATCGTCAGTCTGCGCTTGAGAGTCTTGAGACCCTTCGGGATTTTGTGCGCTACGCAGCCAGCGTGTTCGGGGGGAGCAATCTGTTCTTCGGCCATGGCACAGCCAGTGCCCTCGATGAAGCAGCCGCCCTGGTGTTGTTTGCCCTGAAGCTTCCCTATGAGACACCGGGCGGCTACTTTGCCGCTCGGCTGACGCTCGCTGAAAAGGCGCAGGTTCTGGATTTGATCGAGCGGCGTCTGCACGAGCGTGTGCCTCTGGCCTACCTGACCCATGAGGCACCCTTTGCGGGGCTGTCCTTTTATGTGGATGAGCGTGTCTTGGTTCCCCGCTCTCCCATCGCAGAACTGATCGAACAGCAGTTCCAGCCCTGGATTGATGCGGATGCCGTAGACGGTATCCTGGATTTGTGTACCGGAAGCGGGTGTATTGCCATCGCCTGCGCCCATGCCTTTCCGGATGCGCGGGTGGATGCCGCCGACATCTCTTCTGAAGCGCTTGAGGTGGCCCGCATCAACATCGATCGTTTGGGCGTCAAGGATCAGGTTGAAGCCGTACGCTCCGATGTGTACTCGGAGCTTCAGGGACGAAGCTATGACATCATCGTCAGCAATCCCCCCTATGTGAGTCTCTCGGAGTGGCAGGCGCTGCCGGAGGAGTTTCACAGGGAGCCTCGGCTTGGGCTTGAATCAGGGGAAGACGGCCTCGATTGCGTCAAGCGGATTCTGGCCGGGGCCTCCGTGCACCTGCGTCCGAATGGCATTCTCATCGTAGAGGTCGGCAGTGCGGCCGAGGCCTTGGTGGCAAGGTATCCGGACGTGGAATTTTGTTGGTTGGACTTCGAGCGTGGAGGTGATGGGGTTTTCCTTCTGCGGCGGGATCAGCTCGACGTTTTCGTCGAGGGTTGAGTCTGCTCATGGTGTTTTCGGGATTCAAACAGCCAAGGCATGCCGGGTCTTTTGGCCTGCTCATGGCGCTGGTGCTGGTCAGCCTTCTTGGGTGCCAGAAAACGCAGATGCCCAAGCAAAAACCCTTGACGAAGGATGCCAAGGTGTTGGCGTTTGGAGACAGCCTTACGTTCGGAATCGGGGTGTTGCCCGAGGACAGTTACCCTGCCCGCCTGCAGGCGCTGATCCAGCGGACTGTGATTAATGGCGGGGTTGCTGGGGAGCTCTCGGGCGAGGGTCTCAAGCGACTCCCGATCTGGCTGGATGAATATGAACCCAGCCTCCTGATTCTCTGTCATGGCGCCAATGACCTTCTGCGCTCCCTGAGTGAGGAAAAGGCGGCGGCTAATCTCAAGGCCATGGTGAAGATGGCGCGGGATCGCGGTATTGATGTGCTTCTGATCGCCGTGCCGAAGTTCGGTGTCATGCGGACCCCGCCAAAGTTTTACGAGGCGATCGGTCGGGAGTTCGATATTCCGGTCGAGACGTTTGCCTTGGAGCAGATCGTCCGGCACAAGGAATATCACTCCGATTCCGTCCACCCCAACCCCAAGGGGTACCAGCTGATCGCCGACTCCGTGTTGAAGGATCTGCGTCAATCCGGCGCAATCCAAACCCCTTAATCTTGCGAGTAAAGGCCCACAATGTCCGGCAATACCATAGGAAAGCTGTTTACGGTCACCTCATTCGGAGAAAGCCATGGCCCTGCCATCGGATGCATCGTTGATGGATGCCCGCCTGGGCTGGCCCTGACGGAGCAGGACCTGCAAGTGGATCTGGATCGGCGGCGACCGGGAACCTCTCGTCATACAACCCAGCGTCGAGAACCGGATGAGGTCCGAATCCTCTCAGGTGTCTTTGAGGGCAAGACCACCGGAACCCCGATCGGACTGCTCATCGAGAATGTCGACCAGCGGTCCAAGGATTATGGTGACATTGCCACTCAGTTCCGGCCGGCCCACGCCGATTACACCTATCACATGAAGTATGGGTTCAGGGATTATCGGGGCGGTGGGCGCTCCTCGGCGCGCGAGACCGCGATGCGGGTCGCAGCAGGCGCGATTGCCAAAAAATATCTCAATGAGCGATTTGGTATTCAGATTCGTGGTTATCTGGCGCAATTGGGCCCGATTCGCATTGAGTGTGTCGATTGGGCGGAAGTGAACCGAAATCCCTTTTTCTGTCCCGATGCCGGTAAGGTGGAAGCGCTTGAGACCTACATGGACGCGCTGCGCAAGGAAGGTAATTCGATCGGTGCCAGAATTAATGTGATTGCCGATCAGGTCCCTCCCGGGTGGGGTGAACCCATCTTTGATCGCCTAGATGCGGATCTGGCCCACGCCCTGATGAGCATTAATGCTGTGAAAGCGGTCGAGATCGGTGATGGATTTGACTGTGTCGAGGCCAAAGGAACCGAATTTCGGGATGAAATGGCACCCGAGGGTTTTCTGAGTAATCATGCCGGGGGTATTCTCGGTGGGATTTCCTCGGGCCAAGCGATTGTCGCCAGCATCGCGCTCAAGCCAACTTCCAGCTTGAGATTGCCTGGGCGCGCCATTAATGTCCGTGGTGAGTCGGTCGAACTCATCACCACCGGTCGCCATGATCCCTGTGTCGGCATCCGGGCTACGCCCATTGCAGAGGCCATGGTGGCGATCGTACTCATGGATCACTGCCTGCGTCATCGGGGACAGAATGCGGATGTTGATCCGAAACTGACACCGCTTGGTGGCTAGCGGAATTCCAGGAGCCTGGAGCGATGGCGAGCCGCGTTCCGACTTGCCGCCTCGCGGCGTTCTATCTGGCCTACTTCTCAGTGCTCGGGGTTCTGGTCCCCTTTTTTCCGCTTTATCTTGAAGCGGCCGGATTTGACGCCGTCGGCATCGGCGCGGTCATGGCCATCATTCCGGCGACCAAGATTTTTTCTCCAGGACTTTGGGGCTGGTTTGCCGATCGGCGGGGGTCTGCGATCGGGCTTGTGCGGCTTGCCTCTCTTCTCGCTTTTCTCGCCTTTCTATTGATTCTTGCCGATAAAAAGGGGCTGGCCCCCATGCTCTGGGCGTTGGGCCTTTTCAGCTTTTGCTGGAATGCAACCCTGCCACTCTTTGAAACCGTGACACTGGGGCATCTTTCTGATGCCAGGGCATATGGCCGGATCCGCATGTGGGGATCCATCGGCTTCATCGGGGCGGTCTTGGTCCTAGGTGAGCTTCTGGATCATTGGCCGCTGTTGAACTGGCTCCCTGAATTGCTGATGGCATTGCTCTTGGTCCAGGTGCTGGTGACACTGACCATACCGGAGCGTCCCGCGGCTCCCCAAGCCGATACCAACGCCTCGCTTCGGGCGATCCTGAGTCGAAAAAGCGTGCTGGCTTTTTTTCTGGCCGCAACCCTTTTGCAGCTCGGACATGGTCCCTACTATTCATTTTTCTCGCTTTACCTCAAGCAGTTGGGCTACCCGGATGACTGGATCGGCGCACTTTGGGCCTTGGGGGTGATTGCGGAGATCCTGCTATTTCTCATCCTGAATTACGCGCCCGTTGCTGCCAGCAGCCGCAGTCTTTTGCTGATGAGTCTGTCGATGGCGTTGCTGCGCTGGTCGGTGATGGCCTTGGGCGCCCGTCAGCTTGAGCTCCTGATCCTTGCGCAGACCCTGCATGCGGCGACTTTTGGCTGCGCGCACTTGGCGGCAATCGGGATCGTTCACCGCCACTTCAAGGGGCCACATCATGCCAAGGGCCAGGCTTTTTACAGTGGGATTTGTTATGGCCTTGGTGGGGCGCTGGGGAGCCTTCTGGGCGGAAAGAGCTGGTCTTTGTTCGGGGGTGAGACGACCTTCGCCCTGGTCGCAGGCCTGAGTGGCTTGGGTTTCCTGCTGGCGCTCTTGTGGGTGGAGAGGCCTAAAAGAACGTCCGTTGCCTAGAGCATGCCCAGTTGCAAGAGGGCCGCTTCTGACATGCGCTCGCGTGACCAGGGCGGATCAAAAACGACCTCTACACGCACATTCTTGACCCCTTCAAGGCCTCGGATGGCGTTCTCTGCATCGAGTTGCAAGACTGGTCCCATGCCGCAACCTGGGGCAGTCAGCGTCATAATGACGTGAACATTGTTGAGGTTTTCCCCCTGAGGTGTGACATGACAATGGTATATAAGGCCCAGCTCGACAATATTGACGGGAATCTCCGGGTCATAGATGGTCTTTAAGACCTCCATGACATTCTTCTCAACCGTCTCTGGATCCGTGCCGCTGTCCAGATTGGTCTGGATTGTCGGCTCTTTCCCAAGAGCGTCAGCATCCTCACCGGCAATACGAACCATGTGGCCAGTCTCATCCAGCACCGTAAAGCTGCCACCCAGCGACTGGGTCAAAGTGACCATGTGGCCTTGAGGCAGCGTTGATGGTGTTCCATCCGGAATGCGGATGATGTTGACCTCTCTGAGAAGGCAAATGTTTTCTCGTCCGTAACCGTTCATGCTCATACGGGGAATTGGGTAGGTTGAAAGGGGCCTTCGAGGTAGGCCTCAATAAGGCGTTGCGCCGGGACTTCAGGGGAGGGCAGTGAGGGGTGATCCTCGCCCGGGTAAGCACTAAGGCGGATCGGCGATCGCATGGCGTTCGGCTCAAAATACAGGCTCTTGAGACCGAAATTTTCCATCTCTTGCTGGAAAATGCCCGCATAGGCCTTGAGTCCCGCCTTAGCAACGCCGTAGGCGCCCCAGAAAGCCTTGCCACTGCCAGTTGCGCTGTCTCCGATAAAAACGGCCCTGCCATGACCCGAGCGCTTCAGAAGAGGGAGCACCGCCTGGGTGAGCGACAGCGGTGCGTTTAGGTTCACGTCCATCAGTCGTTGCCAGCGTCCGGCATCCATTTCACTGAGCGGCAAGAGATAGCCGAGCTCGGCGGCGCAGTGGATGATGCCATCCAGCCGGCCCAGTTGAGTCTCGATCATCTCGGCGGTGTCTAGAAAGGCGTTTTCGCCGGGCTGTGCAAAGTCGAGTGGGAGCAGCCAGGGGGTTGGCAGTGCCGCTTCAAGGATTTCATCGTAAAGCGTTTCCAGCTTTTGGGTTCGGCGCCCCATCAGAATGACGGTGGCTTTGAGCGCGGCCAGGCGCTTGGCGCAAGCCCTTCCGAAGACCCCCGAGGCGCCGGTCACTAAAATTACCTGGCCTTCCAGTGTCGGCTGCATACACTAGCTCTCCATCCATACCAGAAGATCTTCCGGGACTTCAATCGCGTCATCGGCGGCCCATGTATCGACATCTTCACCCGATGCCAGGTAACCATAAAGCGCGGCCAGCGTCGCCATGCCTGCGCGCCGTCCGGCCTCGATATCACGAGCGGCATCGCCAATATAGACGCAGTTTTCCGGACGAATGCCCAGACGCCGGCTGGCCTCCAGGAGTGGTAAAGGGTGGGGTTTACTCTCGGCAGTAGTATCGCCGCTGACAATGCAATCCGTTCGTCGATCCAGCCCGATCGCCTGAGCCAGTGGGTTGGTAAAACGGCTGCGTTTATTGGTGACGATCCCCCAGGGAATTCCTTTTTGATCCAGAACATCGAGCACCCGCTCCATGCCTTCGAAATAACGGGTATGGCGGGCTGGATTTGCCTCGTAGAAATTCAGCATCTGCTCCACCAGACGCTCGAACAGGGATTCATGCTCGAGAGAGACGACATTGACGCTTGGAAACGGCGCTGCATTCCGTTTCTCATGAGACTTAACCAGCCAATAGCTGATCATGCTCCTGGCGCCCCCTGAGATCTGGGGCTTGAGTTCATCGGCAGGACACGGCAGAAGCCCCTCGCCAAGAAGGGCTTGGTTGGCGGCTGCCATGAGATCCTCTGCGGTGTCGAGCAGCGTGCCGTCGAGGTCAAAGAGCACCCCTTGAACGCGAAATGGAGATGCGGCGCCTTGTGCACTCATGAACGGGGCTTCTCGAAGACGATCAGGTAGTTCACGTCAATATCTTTCGGGCTCAGGCTGAACTGACCGGTCAAGGGGTTATAGACCACTCCATCCATGTCGATCAGGTCAAGGCCCGCTTCGCGGGCCCAGCGGCCGATTTCGGAGGGGCGAATGAAAGTCGAAAAATCATGTGTCCCCTTGGGAATCATCCGAAGGAGGTATTCGGCGCCGACAATGGCCAGCAGGTAGGCCTTGAGCTTGCGGTTCAGGGTCGAAAAAAACAGTCGCCCACCCGGCTTGACCAGCTCGGCGCACGCTCTGACGACCGATACGGGATCGGGAACGTGTTCCAGCATTTCCATGCAGGTCAGATGATCGAAGGTCTCCGCATGTTGGCTTGCATAAGCCTCCACGCTGGTTTTTAGATAGTCAATCGAGAGTCCCCCCTCTTCTGCATGCGCGCGGGCAACTTCCAGAAGGTCGGCACCGAGGTCAATGCCGGTGACCTTGGCACCGGCCCGCGCCAGACCTTCGCTCAGGATGCCGCCCCCGCACCCCACGTCGATGACCCGCTGATCCCTCAGTTCGGCATGGGTCCGAATGAATTGCAACCGCAGGGGATTGACGGCATGCAAGGTTTTGAACTCACCCCGATCATCCCACCAGCGGTCAGCCAAGGCACCAAACTTCTGGATTTCGTGATCGTTGACATTTTCTGCGGTGGTCATGGGTAGTTTCTTGCGCGAGGAGGATGGATAAGGTAACGAGGTCTTAATGTGTGCTGAGTCGCTGATGCCAATAGGCACACCGTTGCCGGACCTCGTCGAGGTCAAGGGTGAGAAGTTGACGGTTCTTGAGAAGCCGTTTCCCCTCGATCCAGACATTGGACACCAGCTGGCGATCGGCCGCATAGACCAGGTCCGAGATCGGGTTGAAACCCGGTGCTGTTTCGATCGATCGAAGGTCAACGCTGATGAAGTCGGCGGCCTTGCCCGGAACCAAGGACCCGATGCGATGATCCAGTCCCAGTGCCCGGGCACCCCCAAGGGTTGCCATCGCAAGCGCTTCGGGAGCCGGTAGGGCCGCAGCGTTGCCGCTGGCGGCTTTGGCGATCAGGGCGGCTGTCCGCATTTCACCCATGAGGTTCAGGTCATTGTTGCTGGCCGCACCATCAGTACCGAGCCCCACATTGACCCCACGGCCGATCAGTTCGGAGACGGGACAGAATCCACTGGCGAGCTTGAGATTCGATTCCGGGCAGTGGATCACATGGGCGCCGGTCTCCGCAAGCAACTCCATTTCGCTCTCGATGAGCTGCGTCATATGCACCGCCATGAAGCCGGGACCAAGCAGATTCAGATTTTGAAGGCGCTTTAAGGGCCGGACACCAAATTGTTTGAGCCCTTGTGCGATTTCATCGGCTGTTTCATGAAGGTGCGTATGAATCGGCAGATCCAGCTCGGAAGCCAGGGTTCCTATTCTCAGAAATAAAGGGTCGGAGACGGTATAAGGGGCGTGCGGCGCAAGGGCAAAGGAAACCAGCGAGTCGTTGAGGTACTCGTCTCTCAGCGCCAAGCCTTTTTGCAGATACTCATCGGGGTCCTTCGCCCAGGCGGTCGGAAAATCGATGGCAATGAGTCCGAGGGTGGCCCGCATTCCAGCCCGGGTCACCTCCAGTGCCGTGACCTCTGGAAAGAAGTACATGTCATTGAACGTGGTAATACCGCCACGGATCATTTCGGCAATGGCCAGTTGTGTCCCGTCTCTGACGAAGCTGTCACCCACCCAGCGTTGCTCCAGCGGCCAGATGTGATGGGTCAGCCAGTCCATGAGTGGCAGATCATCCGCAATGCCACGCATCAGCGACATCGCTGCATGGCAGTGCGTGTTGACCAATCCCGGTAGAAGCACCTGTCCCTCGAGGTCTTCAAACGGGCACTGGGGGTGATATTGTTGCGCGAGGGCTCTAGGCAGGACGTCCGCGATGCGGCCGTTTTCAACCACGATGGCATGGTCCTCAAGCACGACCCCGAGAGGCTCAATGGGAATGAGCCAGGGAGCAGCTATGATGAGATCGGCGCAAGACATCATTAAAAACCAAGTAATTTAGTAAACTTTAGCACAGAGCGAAAACATTCAGTCTCAGGGCGTGCTCGCTGTCCCAATTCTACGCGGTGTTACCTTGTGTCTTGCCTTCTCTTCCCGGGGAGGTCATTTCTTGAAGATGGTTCATGGTTTTGTTTTCTCCCGCACAGCGCGTCACTGACATTCAGTCCCCGATCATCCCGGTGGTGGCCGGCTGGTTACAGCAGTGTCCGGGTGCCTTGTCCTTGGGGCAAGGGGTGGTCGGGTATGGCCCTCCTCGAGAAGCCATGCATGCGCTCAATGTGGGGGAGTGGCAGGTCCAAGACCACCTCTATGGTGCG
>CAYLUS010000001.1:0-11983 GCA_964386975.1 uncultured Methylococcus sp. | reverse complement strand
GTCATTTTGCCGATGCCCTACTACTTTAATCATGAAATGGCCATTCGCATGGTGGGCTGCACGCCGGTGCCGGTGCCGGTGCCGACCGATCGGGATTATCAGCCCGATCTTGAGGCAATGGCCGCAGCGATTACCCCGAAAACCCGGGCCATTGTGACCGTGTCGCCCAATAATCCGACCGGTGCAGTCTATCCTGAGCCCCTTTTGAGGGCCGTCAATGGCTTGTGTCGGGGAGCGGGTCTGTTTCACATTTCCGATGAAGCCTATGAATACTTTACCTGGGCGGCGGTCCCGCATTTCTCGCCGGCATCGATTGAAGGTGCCGAGGGGCATACCATCAGCCTTTATTCGCTATCGAAATCATTTGGTATGGCAGCCTGGCGGGTCGGTTACATGGTGGTTCCGGAGTCGCTCTATGGTTCGATACTCAAGATTCAGGATACCAACCTGATCTGCCCTCCAAGGGCCTCTCAGCGCCTTGCGCTGAAGGCTCTGGAAAGAGGTCGTGAGTATCCCGGCCGACATCGCGGTGTCATCGGGGATGCCCGAGAGGTGCTGATGCAGCATCTTTCCTCTGTGAAGGGAAGGGTGGAGTTGCCGACAGCAGATGGGGCTTTTTATCTCTTTCTCAGAGTCAACACGAAGAGATCCTCCCTGAATCTGGCCCAGGCGTTGGTGGAAAAACATGGCGTTGCCGTGATTCCGGGAGAGGCCTTTGGCCCGTCGGAAGAATGCTATATTCGAATCTCCTATGGCTCTCTGACGCCGGAACTTGCGCGGATAGGAGGCCAGCGGCTGGTGGATGGACTGACTGCGCTCGTCTAGACCGGCCGATCCAGATCAAACAAGAGTTTTTATGCTTCATACCCCCCGACGCTGGCTGATTTTCTGGTTCCTGGTTGCATCGCTCGCCGTTTTTGCGCTCGCCGGCATTGCCTTCAACCGCGGTGAGCCGGTCAATTCGATCTGGTTTGTTACTGCCGCGGTGTGCGTCTATGCCCTGGGCTATCGCTTTTACAGCGCCTTCCTTGCGGCGAAGGTCCTGATGCTGGATCCAGGGCGGGCGACACCGGCGGAACGTCTCGACGATGGGCGGGATTTCGTTCCGACCAACAAATGGGTGGTCTTTGGACACCACTTTGCCGCCATTGCGGGGCCAGGTCCCCTCATTGGTCCCACACTGGCGGCCCAGTTTGGCTACCTTCCTGGAACACTATGGATTCTGGTGGGCGCAGTGATCGGGGGGTGTGTTCAGGATTTCGTGGTGCTGTTCTGCTCGCTAAGACGCAATGGACGGTCGCTTGGGCAGATGGCGCGTGACGAGCTGGGCCCGATCGGGGGTGGTGCAGCCATGCTGGGTGTCATGTGCATCATGATTATTCTGATTGCGGTGCTTGGATTGATTGTCGTCAACGCCATGAAGCACAGTCCCTGGGCAACCTCGACGGTTGGGGCCACGATCCCGATTGCCATGGTAGTCGGCATTTACATGACCCGCATCCGCCCGGGCCGCGTCATCGAGTCGACAGCCCTTGGCGTCACCCTGCTACTTCTCGCCGTGTGGGGTGGGGGCGAGGTAGACAATCACCCGGGCCTCCGGACTCTGCTTGACTTTGAGGGCGAGTCCCTGGCGCTGATGGTGATTGCCTACGGTTTTGCGGCGGCGGTCCTGCCGGTATGGCTGTTGCTGGCTCCCAGAGACTATCTCTCCACCTTCATGAAACTGGGGACCATTGCCGCCCTTGCCGTTGCCATCATCGTGCTGCATCCGGAGGTCAGGATGCCGGCGGTGACCCGGTTTGTCGACGGGACCGGCCCGATTTTCGGGGGCAGTCTCTTCCCCTTCGTCTTTATCACCATTGCCTGCGGTGCAATTTCGGGATTTCACGCCCTGATTGCCTCGGGAACGACACCGAAGCTGATCGCCAATGAGCGGGACGCTCGCCTGATCGGGTATGGGGCGATGATGATGGAATCCTTTGTGGCCATCATGGCAATGGTCGCGGCAACCGTCCTGGACCCGGGCGTCTTCTTTGCCATTAACAGTCCCTCGGGGATCGTTGGCTTGGAGGCAGCCGAGGCGGTACAAACCATCAGCGCCTGGGGTTTTCCTGTGACGGTCGAGCAAATGAATCACCTGGCACGGGAGATGGGGGAGGCGACGCTGTTTGCCAGAACCGGCGGTGCGCCCTCACTGGCCGTTGGCATGGCGAGTCTTTTTGCCACCCTCTTCGGCGAGCACTTGCTCTCGCTGTGGTATCACTTTGCCATCATGTTTGAGGCCCTGTTCATACTGACAACCCTCGATGCAGGAACCCGTGTGGCGCGCTTCATGTTGCAGGATATTCTCGGAAACTGGTGGCCACGGCTGGGGCAAACGTCCTGGTACCCGGGCATTATCCTCAGCAGCGCACTGGTCGTCTCGGGATGGGGCTGGCTGCTCTACAATGGGGTCATGGATCCGCTGGGGGGAATCAATAGCCTCTGGCCACTGTTTGGCATTGCCAACCAGATGCTGGCCGGTATTGCCTTGTGTGTGGCAACGACCATTCTCGTTAAAAGCGGCAAACTCCGTTATGTCTGGGTGAGTGCAGTTCCCTTAGGTTGGCTTCTGGTGATCACCACGACAGCTGCATTTGAAAAGTTATTCAGCCCGGAGCTGCGTGTCGGATTTTTGGCCCATGCGCAGGAGCTGTCCCTTAAAGCCAGCCGTGAAGGGGTAGCGCCAGAGTTTCTCGCCAAGGTGCCACGCCTGTTATTCAATGACTATCTGGATGCGGGTCTGACCCTGTTGTTCATTATCGTGACCTGGGTACTGGTGTTGGATACGATGCGCATTTGCAGAGCCGTGATCGTCGGCAACGCCCACCCACCCAATACGGAGTCACCCAGGGTCCCGACGCAACTGGAGGACGTCTGGATTCGGGATTGATCCCTGCCCCTTGTGCCCGAAAACTTCGAGTAAAATCGGCGCCTTTCTGCGATGCCGCCTGCCTCGCTAACCTCATCCATTATTTCTGGTGCATTCATTGGACGCGTCCCTGATTCCTGAGTGGTCTCCCCAGACCGCCGTTTTGGTTGCCTGGCCCTCTCCGCGGGGTGACTTTAATCCCTGGTTAGCTGAGGTGGTCGAAACCTATGTGGCGATCGCCCGCGAAGTGTTGAGACATCAGATACTGGTGGTTGCCTGCCAGAGTCAGGAGTTAGCCGAATCCGTCCGGCAGCGTCTGGCGGCTGAGGGGTGTGACATCAGTCGCCTTCGGCCGGTCGTCATTTCCTATGACGATGTGTGGGTGCGAGATACGGCGCCGTTGTCGGTCGGTGAGGGCAACACGATCCGATGGCTTGACTTTCGGTTTAATGGTTGGGGGGATAAATACCCTCATGCCGATGATGCCCGCTTGGCCGGCCATCTCCACGCCTCGAATGTTCTGGGGCAGCCGGAGATGGACGCCATCGATTTTGTCCTCGAAGGTGGAAGCATCGAGGTCGATGGTGCGGGAACGCTGATGACCACGTCTCGCTGTGTGCTCAACCCCAACCGAAACCCGAGCTTCAATCGATCTCAAATCGAGGCGATGCTGAAAGCCCGGTTTGGCGTCCGCCAGATTCTGATGCTGGAGTACGGTCATGCCGAGGGTGATGACACCGATGCGCACATCGACACCCTGGCCCGGTTTGCACCCAACGGAGTGATTGCGTATACGGCGTGCGATGACCCGGAGGATCCCTTGTATGAGGAGTTTCAGCGGATGGAAGACCAGCTGAAAACCTTCAGGGATCTGGCGGGTTCCTCCTATCAGCTGGTTGCGTTGCCGATGCCCCGGCCGATCCGCAGTGAAGAGGGTGATCGATTGCCCGCGACATATGCCAATTTCCTGATTATCAATGAGGCGGTGCTGGTGCCGGTCTATGGCGATCCCAAGGATGAACTTGCACTGTCGCGACTGGCTGCCGTGTTCGAGGGTCGCGACGTGGTTCCGATCCCCTGTACGCCCCTGATTCGCCAGTACGGCAGCTTGCATTGCATGACCATGCAATTTCCCCTCTAGCAGCGAGGTTCTCTCCGTGAGTCACATCATTCGAACAGCATGGATTCAGCAGACGCTGGGATCGGCGCGTCTTGAGGACAACCTCAGCCAGTCGGAGGAGTGGGTGATTCGGGCCCAGGCCGAAGGCGCTCAACTGGTGATCCTGCCGGAATTGCATTGCGGCCCCTATTTTTGCCAAACCGAAGACACGGCTTGCTTTGATCTTGCCGAGTCGATCCCAGGCCCCACCACCGAGCGGCTGGGCCGTCTTGCGGCCCGCCTGGGCATCGTTCTGGTGGCCTCCCTGTTCGAAAAACGAGCGCCGGGGCTCTATCACAATACCGCGGTTGTTTTTGAGCGAAATGGCGAGATGGTCGGGCGCTATCGAAAAATGCATATCCCCGATGATCCCGGCTACTACGAAAAGTTCTATTTCACGCCGGGAGATTTGGGCTTCAAGCCGATTAGCACCTCTGTCGGTACCCTGGGCATCCTGGTCTGTTGGGATCAATGGTATCCCGAGGCGGCCCGACTGATGGCGCTCGCCGGGGCGGATGTACTCATCTACCCCACAGCCATCGGTTGGAATCCTGACGATGCAAGCTGCGAAAAGGCACGTCAGCTTGAAGCTTGGGTCACGGTCCAGCGAGGGCATGCGGTTGCTAATGGTCTGCCGGTCATCGCCTGTAACCGGATTGGCCTTGAGCCTGACCCCAGTGGCCAAAGCGCCGGCATCCAGTTTTGGGGCAATAGTTTTGCGGTGGGGCCGCAGGGTGAGTTTCTGGCCCGCGCCGATGAAGGATCGGCGGAGATTTTGCGCGTCGATCTGGATCTCCAGCGTTCAGAGGCAGTGCGTCGGATCTGGCCATTCCTCCGTGATCGGCGGATTGATGCCTATACCGATCTGGTCAAGCGCTTCATTGACTGAGGATGCGAACTGTCCTCCCGCCGGGTGTGCTGCGCTGTTAGAGCCTGAGTCATGAATAATTCCGTCGAAGTTGCTGGCGGCAGGGTCAGATCGCTGGACCTGCCGACCATCCCGGGTGAAAAAGGGCAGAGCCTGTCGTTCAGGGGGCTCAAGGGGTGTGGGGATGCACTGGTTCTGGCTGAACTGCTTCAATCCGGCGGCGATCCGTTCTTTTTGGTGATCACCCCGGACACGCCGACAGCCATCCGACTCGAGCACGAGATCCGCTTTTTTCTGGGGACCCGTCTGCCGGTGCTTCACTTCCCGGATTGGGAGACCTTGCCCTATGACATGTTTTCCCCGCTTCCAGAAATCGTTTCGGAGCGCTTACGAAGCCTAGCAGCGCTCTCGGGCGTAAAAAAAGGCGTCGTGGTGACGCCGGTCTCAACCCTGATGCAGCGGCTAGGGCCGAAGTCCCACATTCTCGGAAATACGTTTAATCTCAAGCCGGGCGGACATCTCAGTCTTGATGAAACCCGTATGCGTCTGGAAAGCGTGAGCTACCAGTGCGTTTCACAGGTGGTTCAGCACGGCGAATTTGCAATCAGGGGTTCGATTCTCGATCTCTTTCCGATGGGAAGTCCTGTGCCCTACCGCATCGAGTTGTTCGATGAGGAGATCGAGTCGATTCGAATGTTTGATGTCGAGACCCAGCGTTCCAGCGACAAGGTCGATGCCATCAACCTCTACCCGGCGCGCGAGTTTCCGTTTGATGAGGAAGCCATCAAGCGATTCCGCCAGCGCTTCAGGGCGTCTTTCCCGGAGGCGGCTTCGGGAAACCGGCTCTACCAGGAAGTCAGCAAAGGGATCGCTGCGGGCGGGGTTGAGTACTACCTGCCCCTGTTTGTAGAAAACACCGAGCCGCTTTTCTCCTATCTCCCCGAGCGCACGACGCTGGTTTTGGCAGGGGATGTGATGACGGCCGCCAGACAGTTTTTCGGGGAGACCGAATCTCGCTATCAGCACCGCTTACCCTACCTGGATCGTCCCCCCTTATCACCCGATGCGCTTTTCCTGACGCCTGAAGAGCTTCAGGCGCGCCTTCAAGGGTATCCAGTGCTGCGCTTTTTGGCCAATGAGGCGGCTTCGGAGGGGGGCAACAAACGCGTTCATGATTTTGCCTTCAAACCGCTTCCCTCTCTTGTCATCCAGGGTCGAACGCCTGAGGATGCAGACGGGCTCTGGCGATTCATGGGGCAGCGCGCTGGCCGCACGCTGTTTGTGGCTGAGACCGCTGGCCATCGGGAGGCATTGCTTCAGACTCTGGCAGGGCATGCCATCCGCCCGCGGGTGGTTGAGACCTGGGCTCAGTTTCTTGATGCCGATGATGCGATCTGCCTGGTAGTGGCGCCCATGGAGCAGGGTCTTTGGGTGGAAACCTCGGATCTTGCGATTATCACCGAAACCCAGTTATCCGGAGAAAAGGTTCAGCAGCGGCGGCGGCGCAAGGTAGGGGGTCATTCGCTGGATCAGGTGCTCAAGAATCTGGAGGAACTCGAAATTGGGGCGCCGGTGGTTCATCAGGAACATGGGGTTGGCCGCTTCAGAGGCCTGACCCGTATTGAGGCGGGTGGCAGCGAAGCCGAATTCCTGACGCTTGAATACGCCAATCAGGATCTTCTTTATGTCCCGGTCGCCTCATTGCATTTAATCGGACGCTACAGCGGTGCGAGCGCCGAAACGGCGCCCTTGCATCGCCTGGGTGGCGAACAATGGCAGAAAGCGCGTCGCAAGGCTTTGGAGCGCGTGCGGGATGTGGCTGCGGAGCTTCTGGATATCTATGCCAAACGGGCCGCGCGTCAGGGCGTTGAGTCGGTCATCCGGACCGAGGATTATCAGCAGTTTGCGGCCGATTTTCCCTTCGAGGAAACGCCGGATCAGGAAGCTGCCATCGAGCAGACGCTCCTTGATATGGGTTCTTCGCAACCCATGGATCGGGTGATCTGTGGGGATGTGGGTTTCGGCAAGACCGAGGTAGCGATGCGGGCGGCTTTTGTCGCCGTCCAGAATGGCCGTCAAGTGGCTGTTTTGGTGCCGACGACTCTGCTGGCACAGCAACATTTTCAAAATTTCAGAGACCGGTTTGCGGACTGGCCGATTCGCGTCGAGACCTTGTCTCGTTTTGTCGGTCGCAAGCAACAAGAGGAGGTGATGGATCTTCTCCGCGAAGGCAAGGTCGACATTTTGATCGGAACGCACAAGCTCTTGCAGAAGGAGGTGACCTTCAAGCAACTGGGCCTCGTCATCGTGGATGAGGAACAACGCTTCGGGGTCACGCAGAAAGAGCACTTCAAAAAGCTGCGCAGCGAAATCGATTTCCTGACCCTGACGGCAACCCCGATCCCGAGAACCCTCAACCTTGCGATGTCCGGACTCCGGGATATTTCTATCATCGCGACTCCGCCGCCAAATCGGCATCCGATCAAAACCTTTGTGACCGAGTGGGATGATGCGCTGGTCGAGGAGGCACTCCTGCGAGAAATCAAGCGAGGCGGGCAGGTTTACTTTCTCCATAACAAGATCGAAACGATGGAGAAAATGCAGCGGGACATTGAGCGCATCGTGCCGCTGGCCGATATACGCATCGCCCATGGCCAGATGCCGGAGCGTGAGCTTGAGCGGATCATGCTTGATTTTTATCATCAGCGCTTCAATGTTCTACTCTGCACGACGATTATCGAAAGCGGGATTGATATCCCCAGTGCCAACACGATCGTGATCAACCGGGCCGACATGCTGGGCCTTTCGCAGTTACACCAGATCCGGGGCCGGGTCGGCCGCTCACACCATCGGGCCTATGCTTACCTCATGGTGCCTCCCAAGGGGGTCATGACCTCCGATGCCGTCAAACGATTGGAGGCGATTGAGGCCTCCGGGGTGCTTGGGGCAGGTTTCATGCTGTCCTCGCATGACCTTGAAATTCGGGGGGCAGGAGAGTTGCTGGGCGATGAACAGAGTGGGCAGATCCATGAAATTGGTCTCAGCCTCTACACGGACCTTCTTGAGCGAGCGGTCAAGGCGCTAAAGTCCGGCCAGAGTCTTGAGGGTGACCTGCTGCCGCATGAGCAGGGGCCCGAGGTTGATGTGCAGTCGCCCGCCCTCATACCCGAAAGCTATCTGCCTGACGTCCATGGCCGACTCGTGCTCTACAAGCGTGTGGCCAATAGCCGCACCGATGAAGATTTACGAGCCCTACAGGTCGAGATGATCGATCGTTTTGGACTGTTGCCTGCCCCGACCAAAACGCTTTTCGCCGTGACCGATATCAAGCTTCGAGCCGAGGTGCTGGGGATACGCAAGATTGAGGCCGGTCCTTCAGGCGGCAGAATCGTGTTTGTCGCCAATCCCAATGTCGATCCCATGCGGGTGGTCGAACTGATCCAAAACCGGTCCAAGGTGTACACCCTCGATGGGCCTGAGAAGCTCAAGTTTCAGGTGCCGCTGGAGTCCGTCGATGCGCGGATTGCGTTTCTCTGCGCACTCGTTGACTACCTCGAAGGCATCGCTGCGCATCCACCGGCTTGAAGTCCATCAAGGCTTCCCGCATAATCACTGCATGTAATCCCGGCTTAGTCGGGATCTTCATCAGAGTTCTACGGTAGGCCGTGCCGGTCCCCTCGCAACGATACGCCATGAACCCCGCCAGGCCCGGAAGGGAGCAACGGTAATGGCTGATTCGGGTGCCGGGGTGTGGCTGGTACGGGCTGCCACCCTTCTATCGCCGTGGCAATTCTGCCCGAGGGCCCATACCCTGGCGACATCCATTTGCGCGCTTGGCAGAGGGATCCCATGAAACAACCGAAGCGCGACTGACATGGCCTACCAGGCACTTGCCCGCAAATGGCGCCCACGCAAATTCGCTGAAATTGTGGGACAGGAGCATGTGGTACGGGCCCTGATGCATGCCTTGGAAGCGGATCGGTTGCATCACGCCTTCCTCTTCACCGGAACACGTGGCGTCGGCAAAACGACCTTGGCGCGACTTCTTGCCAAGGCGATGAACTGCGAGCAGCCTGCTGGCGGCGAACCCTGTGGTGCGTGTAGTCATTGTCGTCAACTGGATGAAGGACGATTTGTCGATCTCGTGGAGGTCGACGCAGCTTCCAGAACCAAGGTCGAGGATACCCGCGATCTCATGGAGAATGTGCTCTATGCGCCGTCGCAGGGTCGCTATAAGGTGTACCTCATCGATGAGGTACACATGCTGTCAATGCACAGCTTCAATGCGCTCCTGAAAACTCTGGAGGAGCCACCGCCGCACGTCAAATTCCTGCTGGCCACCACGGATCCTCAAAAGATTCCGGTCACCGTCCTCTCGCGCTGCTTGCAGTTCAACCTCAAACGCTTGACCGTCGATTTGATTCGAGGCCAGATGGAAGCGGTGCTACTCGAGGAGCATGTGCCGCATGAGGCCAATGCAATACGCGCACTGGCCCGAGCCGCCGATGGCTCCCTGAGGGACGGCTTGAGTCTTTTGGATCAGGCCATTGCTCATGGCGGCGGGAGCCTCTCGGAAGCGGGCGTGCTCGGCATGTTGGGAACGGTCTCCAGAGCGCCTGTGTTTGATCTTCTTGATGCACTTCTGGACCAGGACGCGGCGCGGATTCTGGATGTGGTCGATGAAATGGACGCCCATGCACCTGATTATCAGGATGTCCTTCAGCACTGCCTCGTCATCCTGCATCATGCCGCCTTGGCCCAATGGGTCCCTGAGACGCTTCGAAGAGAGGACGATGCGGAGCGGATTTTGGCGCTATCCCAGAAAACCTCGGCCGAGGAACTCCAACTTTTTTACCAGATCGGTTTGATCGGGCAGCGCGATTTGCCACTGGCCCCCGATCCACGCTCGGGATTCGAGATGGTCATGTTGCGCATGATGGCCTTCAGGCCCAGGAGCCTGCGGCAGGCTGAATCCGCTAAAAGGACGGACCTCGAGAGACCTACCGGTGGCACGATCGCCTCGGTTTCCCCACCTGAAAAACCGCATACACCGCCTCAGGCGAGTCTGGCCGCAACGATGGCAAGGGCGCAAGCCGAAAGTCCAGCGCATTCTGGTCAGCAACCGGTGGCAACGATACAAGCCCCATCAGCCCCTCCACAGCCGGCACCCGTCAGCCATTCGGCGGCCACCGAGAAGCGGGACTGGGGGCAGCTCATCGAGGCCATGGGCCTGACCGGGATGGCCCGTGAGTTGGCAAATAATTCAGTGCTGCTGGGTCTGCGGCAGGAGGTCTGCCATATTCGCCTTGAAGCCCGCCACGAACATCTCAAGAGCCCTCGATCGGAATCCAACCTTGTGCAGGCACTGACCCGGCTTCTGGGACATCCCGTCACACTCCAGATCGACATCGGCGCACCGGAGGGTGAGACCCCAGCCCGACAAAGCCAGCGTCAGCAGGATGCCATGGACACGGCCATCAGGGCTGCGATTGAAGGGGATGAAGTCATCGAAACGATCAAGAACCTGTTTGATGCCGAACTGGTGCCCGGTAGTGTGAAGCCCATTGCTGCCGATGCCACCCAGCCCGCCCCACATTCCAAACCCAACTCGGAGACATCATGAAAAATCCGCTCGCTGGTCTGATGCAACAGGCCCAGAAAATGCAGGAAAACCTGAAGCAGGTTCAGGATGAGATTGCACAAACCCAGGTTCAGGGAGAATCCGGAGGCGGCCTGGTGACCGTCACGATGAATGGCAAGCGCCTGGTTCAGAAGCTGGTGATTGATGAGAGTCTGCTGGGAGAGGATCGGGACATGCTTGAAGACCTGGTTGCCGCAGCCTTCAATGACGCCGTGAATAAGGTGAGTGCGATGAAGCAGGAGCGTCTTTCCGGTTTGACGGGCGGCATGGAGTTGCCGCCCGGCTTCAAGTTGCCGTTTTAGTACCCAAAGTCGCAAAACATGCAGCCTTTAGGCATCATCGGCCGACTTGCAGCTGCATTTCGTTGCCTCCCGGGCGTCGGCCCTAAGTCGGCGCAGCGAATGACGTTCCATCTTTTGGAGCGTGACCGGGAGGGTGCCCGGCGCCTTGCCGAGACCATCCTTGAAGCGCTCGAACGCGTGGGCCACTGCCGTGAATGTCAAACACTGAGTGAGACAGACATTTGCCCGGTTTGCCTCAGTCCACGCCGCGACCGCAGTCTTCTGTGTGTGGTCGAGAGCCCATCGGAGCTTGAGGCGATTCTCCGCGCCACGGCGTTTGACGGGCTCTTTTTTGTACTTAACGGTCGGCTTTCACCACTTGATGGGATCGGGCCCGGCGAATTGCGTCTGGATCTGCTTGAAGCCAGACTACGCGGTGGGGAGGTCCGGGAGGTCATTCTAGCTACCAACACCACTGTCGAAGGGGAGGCCACCGCACACTATATTCAGGAGCTTGCCAGTCAGTGTCATGTGACGGCCAGTCGCCTGGCCTACGGGATGCCGCTTGGGGGTGAGCTTGAGTATGTGGACGGGGCAACGCTCTCGCACGCCTTTAATGGCCGGCGTGTTTTTTAAACAATCAACGCGGGTTAGCGCATGACGGATTGTATTTTCTGCAAGATGGTCACCGGTGACATCACGCCGGATATCGTTTATGAAACCGATGACATCCTGGCATTCCGGGATATCCGTCCACAGGCCAAGACACATGTGCTGGTGATTCCCAAGACACACATTCCAACGCTGGATGATTTACCAACGCAAGGACCGGGTCTGGGTGATGCTCTCTTTCGGGCGGTTCAGGAGGTCGCGAAGCGGGAGGGCTTGGGTCAGACCGGCTACCGGACGGTGATCAATTGCCGCGGCGATGGGGGTCAGGAGGTTTATCATCTGCACCTGCACGTCCTCGGTGGCAGGCGCTTGACTTGGCCGCCGGGTTAACCGGGACCACAACAGGCGCTGGCGTTTTTCGCGCATCAAGGTAAAAAAAAGCGCCCGTTTAAGGCGGGCGCCATATGCAATTTGCAAAGTCAGACCAGACGGTCTGTCAGTGAAGACTGCA